>CAJOIZ010000004.1 GCA_905234835.1 Paludibacteraceae bacterium | reverse complement strand
TTGTTGGCACTACAAAGTTACTAAAAATCAATGACATGTGCAACTTTTTTGTTAATAAATTTTATTCAAAGAACACTTTTTTAATTCCGCCAACGGGTTGTTCTTTTATAATGTTACAGCGATTGATTTTCTTTACTAAGATCATTAATCAGTCCGTCAAGCAAAACTTCAAGATCATCTTTATGTGTGAAAGGTAATTGTTCCGATGATAATGACAGAATCCCATTGCCGTCAGCTATGTATTCTTTATTTGTTTTGGCGCATTGATTCTGTTTGTACGGTGATGTCTGTTGTGGTGCGGAGGTAGATTTTTTATGCTCTTCGATTTGAATAAGATTATCAAAGCGTTGACGAAGTTTCTTATATGCCGGATTTGATTCGCCAACAACCATGCGCATATAATCCAATTTTCCGCCAATTACATTTTCGATGTGAGACTTATGTGACTTTACGTTACCTCTCTGAGTTATATATTGTTGCAAGAAAAAATGTTGTGCTTTTTCGATGCCGAATTTTTCCCAAAAGTGTATCCACAATCGCACTTGTTTGACATAACGCTGCGAAACATTTACTTTCTTATTTACAACGAGACCTGTAACTTCCTGCCTTTGACGTTTAGATTGCACCCTCGTCTTCTCAGGGTTAATAGTCAAAACTTGTTCGTCTTCTATAATCCGTTTCAATTCAAGCATAAAAACGGAGTCTTGCTGAAAGATGTTTTTGTGTGCAGAGAAAGTAATGTCATCCGCATAGCGCGAATAATTAGCTTTGAAACGCTTGGCAAGTCCGGCAAGATGACGGTCAAGATTGCGGCATACGATATTGGTCAAGATAGGCGATGTAGGGGCACCCTGCGGTAGGACTTGCCTTATTTCGGTTGTTTTTTCTCCGTTTTCGCCGACTTTGGCAACAGATTTTGGATGACAGCATAGAGAAGCTATGATAAATGCTATAGGCTCTTTGTTTCCCTTTAGGTTGAACGGAGGTATTGTGAGGACTTTTTTAACACGTGGGAATGTAATTGTATCAAAGAAGTCTTTAAGGTCAATATTCAGCACATACGGCTTGTCTGTGTGCAACTTTGCTCCATAGACAATAGAACGGTCGGGGATAAACCCACAGGCGTTATCATTGATTTGATAATATGTTTGCAGTATTTCGTTCAGGCACTGCTGGATTAGTTTCAAACCTTTGGCGGGCGCATTGATAATACGGTCTTTCCCTGATTTTTTCTTTATGGAAAAGGTTTTATACCTTTTTGCACCAGACACCTTATAGTTTTTGTAGTACTTAAGAGTAGCGAGTTTGATTTGTGGAACATTTTTACCTTTGGCAGCAAAAAACTCTTTGTGCAACTCTGAATTGATACCGTTCAGTAATTGCAACAAATCCGCCTCAGTAGTGATTTTCGGAAACTCATTGCGGATGATTTTTTGTATGTTGGCTTTCTGTTGGTTCATATCATTTGTAATGTGTCAAAGAAAGACTGTGCCACCTCAATTCTTTGAGTATGAAAAAGCATGAATTTTACTTAATATTCATTACTTTATTATTATTTATATCATAAACATAAATAATAAGTAACAAACTTTACCTAACGATATTGAGGTAACATTTTGGCGTACTCCTCTCGGAAATACTTGAACCGATGTCAGCAATTTGGTTGCCGTTGCAATATGCAAAACATACTGCCAGTTCACGAAGATGCACACTGACAAGTCAATATGCACCTAAATCAATATTGGTGGCACAGCCTTTCAAAGAACACTTTTTTTTGTTTGACGGTGCAAAAGTACGGCGTTGCTGTGCAATCTATTTGCACTCGTTGAAAAAATCAGTCTATATTCCAATAAGCATCTGGTTCTCCGTCGAAGATCTCCCAAATCTCATCATCGGAATATCCTGCCTCATCGTGGGCGTATGTTCCTGCGAATTCATCATCGCAACAATTATGGTAATAACTCATAGTATTGTCCTCCTTTTTGTTTGACGGCGCAAAGGAACGGTGCTGTTGTGCAACCTACTTGCACTCGTAATATAAATCGTGCATTTTTTGGATTTTGGTCTGTATCTGATTGCGGAGAGGCGCGGGGGCGAGAACCTCCACATCAGAGCCGAAGGAGAGAAGAAGTGACTCCAGTTCGCGGTTGGGGATAACCGTTATCTCAACAATGCCCTGCCCGCGGTCTTTGGTTTTCTGGGACAAGTGCAGCGGCTTGGAAAGCACATAAGGCAGACGCGCAGGCGAGAACCTCAAGAGCACATGCTCCGCCTGTGTGTCCTGCGGGATGGTTACGCCAATCACGTCATCAAAATACTCGGTGAAGTCAATGTCCGTGTTCGGGATGTACCTTTTGCCTGATGGCGAAACGGATATTATCCTGTCCAAAGCGGTATTGACAATCCTGCCGTCTGTGTCGTTCCGTGCGAACAGGAACCAACGGTTGTTATACTGTCTGATATAATAGGGGTGCAGCGTCCACTGACATTCGGACTTGCCGAAAGGCTGATAGGTCATTTCCACTGCCTGCCGGTTGAGTATATAGCGGAACAGCGGCTCAATCCACTCCAAGCCCCGGATGTCGATATTACTGTCAAAGCCGATGACGCTCTCCGTATGACCGTCCAGGCGGAAGCGCGTCTGCAACTCAAGCAGCAAATCCTCCATCCACGGGAACTGCGAGCGGAAACGCGAAAGCATCAGGATCGTTTCTTGCAGTTTCTGCATCTCGTCATCGGTGAGCGGAGTCTGTTCGATGGAGAATTCCGGGTCGGCATAGCGGTAATACTTGCGCTTTCCGTCTGCAATCCGTTCAATGTCAGCCTGGTATCCGGCATTGCTTTCCATATAGTTCATATCGTTGATGACCGTCCGCCGGCTGACACTAATCGGTTCACCGTACTCGTCTTCCAACGCCTTCTCACAAGCCTCAATGAGGTCTTCGATGTAAAAGCGTCCGGTGCGGTTGCGGAAACACTTGTCCAACGCCCTGCAACGGGAACGCTGGTGCTTGTTGTTCTTGCGGATGTCCATGTTAGATGCTTTTGGTTTTGGGTCTGCAAAGTTGCGGCATTTTGTTGGTGTATGCAAATGTTTTTCTGTTTTTCGCGGGAGGGAAGCCGGATTGTATCTGGCGGAATGGAAGAAAGAGCTGTGCCGACTGGTGAGCCGATGTCTGAATTCAATTCAGACGAAATGGACGAAGACTTGCTCGCGGGGGTAGCCGCGAGAGCAGAACCTTTTTCGGCAAAGCCGATGTCAGAATAAGATTCTGACCCAACAAAGAAATAACCGAGGAAGGATGGGAGTATGATGGTAGAATGATGGTAGTATGATGACAGTACGATGAGAGTACGGGTGGAGGTGCTTTGACCTTTGGATGACCTATGGGGGACATTTGCTCCACCTATGGGCGACCTATGGGTGACCTTTGGGCGACCTTTGGGCGACCTTTGGAAAAGATAGGTGGGTGGTAGCATATTTTTTGACATGTTCGGTGTTAGATTTTGATATGTTCGGTGTTAGATTTTGATGTGCGTTGGGACATATTTTGCGATATGTAAAAGTATTTTTGTGCGTATATGATAAATTTGTTACCTTTGCGCGCTTTTCATGCGCATTGGCGTAAGAAGAGAATGACGAGGGGTGTGCTTTACCGCAAGAAGAGACGGATGAACCATGTGCTGAGGGCACAGGAAGCATGCCGGTTATAGACGGGGCTATCCCTGATTATGAACAGGACTATTAGGTTATGGACGGGACAATACTTTGCATAGAGACGAGTACGGACGTGTGTTCCGCTGCCGTGTACAAGGACGGCGGTGTGGCGTTGTACCGTCTGTCAGAAAGCGGGTCGAACCACTCGCAGCTGCTGCCCCGTTACATAGACGAACTGACAAAGGAGTGCCGTGACAGGGGTTATGCGATTGACGCAGTGGCAGTAAGCGGCGGTCCGGGGAGTTACACGGGTCTGCGCATCGGCGTGAGTACTGCGAAAGGATTAGCATACGGTTTAGGCGTGCCGTTGGTGGCTGTGCCCACTTTAGAAATCCTATGCGAGCGGGTCTTGCAGACAGAAACCATACCCGCAGGCGCGCTACTCTGTCCGATGATGGACGCGAGGCGGATGGAGGTCTACACGGCGTTGTATGACACAGCGTTGCGGGAAGTGACGGGTGTCCATGCGCGTGTAGTGGAGAACGGGGACTGGCTGCCGGACAGGGAGGTGCTGTTTTTCGGCAACGGTGCGGCAAAGTGCAGGGGCGTGATGGAGTCGGACAAGGCGCGTGCGATAGACGGCATACAGACGGACGCGCGCTATATGGGCAGGTTAGCTGCCCGGTACATAAACGAAGGCAAAACAGCGGATACAGCCTATTTCGAGCCTTTCTACCTGAAAGAGTTTGTGGCTGCCCCTTCGCATATAAAAGGTTTGGAATGAGAAAAGTATTTCTTTTAGCGGGTGTGCTGTCCGTCCTGTTGGCAGCAGGCGGCTGTTCGACAACGAAGAACACAGGCGGCACGCGTGCGTACCACGGGATGCGTGTGGTGCATAACGTGTATTTCAACGGCCGGATCGCCTATAACGACGGTCTGCAGGCCATCAACAAAGCTAACAAGGACGACTATTCGGACGTTATCCCCCTGTACCCGATCAGCAACAGCGGTTCGCAACAGGCGGCAGTAAGCGATATGGAGAAGTGCATAGAGAAGTGCAGGAAGTGCATCAAACTGCACTCCATCCACGCCAAGCCTGTGCCAGACCCGAAGCGCATGAGCGACCCCGCCTACAAGAGCTGGCTGAAGAGCAAGGAGTTCAATCCCGAGATGTACCGCGCCTGGCTGATGCTCGCCCAAGCGGAGTTCCACAAGGGCGACTTTCTCGGGAGCATAGGGACGTTCAACTACGTCGCCAAACAGTATGAGAACGACCCTGACATGGTGGCGATGTGCCAGCTGTGGGTCGCCCGCGCCTACGCGGAGATGGGTTGGATATACGATGCGGAGGATATGCTGTCGAAAGTGAAGCCCGACAACCTCAAACCCCGCAACCAGCCGTTCTATTCGGCTGTGAGCGGCGACATCCATATCAAAGCCAAGCGTTACCAGGAGGCCATCCCGTTTGTGAAGATAGCGGAGCGCGGCGAGAAACGCAGTGTCTATAAGCCGCGTTTCGAGTTCGTGCTGGGCCAGTTGTACCAGAGAGCGGGTCAGCGTAACCAGGCTAAGGCCGCTTACAAGCGTGCCATCGACATGCAGCCTGACCACGAGATGAACTTCCAGGCGCACCTGCGCTACTACGAACTACAGGGCGACACGCTGCGCACGATGAAGCGGTTGCGCAGCATGGCGAAGAAAGAGAAGAACAAGGACAAACTGGATGTCATCTATGGCACGATGGGCAACATCTATCTTGCCAACCGCGATACGGTGCAGGCTCTCCGCTGCTACGAGGAAGGCATAGCCGGCAGCAAGAACGGCGGCACGGACAAGGCGCTGATACTGGTGAAAGCGGGCGACCTGTACTACGAGCGGCTGGACTATGAGAAGGCCGCGCCGTGTTACGAGGAGGCCATCCAGCTCATCGGGCACAACCATGAGGCCTACGAGCGCGTGTCCAAACGTCGTGACGTGCTGACCGACCTTGTGCAGCAGGTGCAGACCATCCGTCTGCAGGACTCGCTGCAACACCTTGCCTCCCTGAGCGAGAAGGAGCAGCTGAAGATAGTGGAGCAACTCATTGCCGACCTCAGGGCGCAAGAGGCAGCGGACAGCATACGCCAGGCTGAGGAGGCCCGCGAGGCAGAACTGAACCAGGAGCCGCTGTCGGTCAATACGGATATGATAATAGGTGGCAACCGCGACAACAGCTGGTACTTCTACAACGCCGACCTGCTTCAGAAGGGCAAGCGGCTGTTCCGCCAGCAGTGGGGCAACCGCGCATTAGAGGACAACTGGCGGCGCAACAGCAAGTCGGTAGCACCCGTTTCGCAAGAGACATCGGGAGTCGGTGCAGAAGGACTTGCCGCCGATTCGGTGGCAGGCGACTCCACTTCCACAGCCGCAGCTACAGCCCCGCTTGACAAGTACCAGCCCGAATACTACCTGCGCCAGATACCCAAAACCGAGGAGGACATAGCGGCGTCAAACGAACAGATAGCGGATGCGCTCTATATGCTGACAGGCATCTACCGCGACCGGCTGGAAGACCTGTCGCTGAGCCGCGGATCGATGGAGGATTACGCCACCCGTTTCCCGAATGACGAGGAGAACATCGAACTGCTTTACAGGCAGTATCTGACGGCCATGAAACTGGATGATAAGAAGGAGGCGGAGCGTTGCAAGCAACTGTTAGTGAGCCGTTATCCGAAGAGCGAGCAGGCGCGTATCGTGTCCGACCCGCAGTACCTGGAGTCGCTGCGGAGGATGGCGAAAGAGCAGGATACGGTGTATGCGGAGACGTATGCCGCTTACCGCGCGGGGCGTTACGACATAGTCAAGGCGAACAAGGAGTATGCGGAGTCGGAGTTCCCGCAGTCGTACCTGATGCCGCGTTTCCTGTTCCTTAACGCGGTGGGCGTGGCGCGCACGGAAGGCCAGCAGCCGTTCGTGGGCAGCCTGCAGGAACTGGTGGAGCGTTACCCCGAACACGAGCTGAGCGCGATGGCGAAGTCGATGCTCGCCATGATGGGCGAGGGGCAGACGGCGCAGCAGGGCGGTAGTCCCGCGTCATTGGAAGAGGCGCGGCAGGAGGAACAGGAGCAGTCCGCCGCCGAAACGGAGTCACTGCAGGCCGGACCGGACAACACCATAGCCGTCGTGATAGCTCAGGACGAGAAGAAACTGAACAGCCTGCTGTATGAGGTGGCGGTCTATAACTTCAGCCAGTTCCTGATACGCGACTTTGACCTGCAGTCGGTGGTGAACTACAAGTCAGGCTACAGCGCGGTCATCATCAGCGGATTCGAGAAAGAGGAGGATTTGCAGTGGTATCTTGACAAACTGCGGGAGAGCGAGTATATGTCGCAGCTGTTCCAGTCGCTTGACGCACAGATAGAGACACATTAAACACACAGAATATGAATGTTATTGAAACACCGATTGAAGGGCTGCTGGTGATTGAGCCGGATGTGTTCCGCGACTCGCGGGGCTTTTTCTGCGAGGTTTATAATGAGGACCGCTATCAGGCGGCGGGCATCCGTTCCCGTTTCGTGCAGGACAACATGTCGATGAGTTCGTACGGCGTGGTCCGCGGCCTGCATTTCCAGAAGGGCGAGTGGTCACAGGCCAAATTAGTGAGTTGCGCCGCCGGCAGCGTGTTGGATGTGGCGGTGGACCTGCGCAAGGGGTCGCCCACCTACGGGCAGTGGTACGGAGTGGAGATCAGTGGCGAGAACCACCGGCAGGTGTTTATCCCCCGGGGATTCGCCCACGGTTTTTCCGTATTGAGCGAGAAGGCGCTGTTCACCTACAAGTGCGACCGACTGTTCCACAAGGAGTCGGAAGGTGGTATCCTGCTCAGCGACACGGACCTCGCCATCAACTGGCGCGTGCCTGAAGCTGACCGCATACTGAGTGACAAGGACAAGGCGTATCTTCCGCTGCGGGAGGCGCGGATTGAATTCTGACAACGATGAACGTACTGGTAACAGGCAGCAAAGGGCAGCTGGGAACGGAGATGCGGCGTTTGAGCGGCGGTCATCCCAAGCACCGCTATGTGTATGCCGATATAGACGAACTGGACCTGACAGACGGCGCGGCGGTAAAGCGTTTCGCCGATGCGTGCCAGGCTGATGTGATAGTCAATTGCGCTGCGTTCACCAATGTGGACGGGGCGGAGGAGCAGGAGGACGCCGCCCGGAGGGTGAATGCAGACGCCGTGGAGAACCTGGCGCGGACAGGCAGGCGGATCATCCATATATCGACGGACTATATCTTTTCCGGCGAGGGATGGCTGCCCTACAAGGAGGATGATGAACCTGCGCCGAGGACGGCTTACGGGCGCACCAAACTGGAAGGCGAGGAGCGGCTGCGCGCGCTGTGTAGCGACGCCATTGTGTTCCGGACGGCTTGGCTGTACTCGCCGTGGGGGAAGAATTTCGTGAAGACGATGCTGCGGTTCGGCGAGGAGCAGGACGAGTTGCGCGTGGTGTATGACCAAGTGGGCTCACCCACATATGCGGGCGGTCTGGCGAAAGCCGTTTATGCGGCATTGGACGCGGACGAATGGCACGCGGGGACGTACCACTTCACGGACGAGGGCGTCTGCTCGTGGTACGACTTTACGGTGGAGATACTGCGTCAGGCGAACGCAATAACGGGTGACAACCGGTACAAGGCGCGGGTTACGCCTATTCTTTCAAGCGAGTATGCCTACAAAACACCGCGTCCGCACTACAGCGTATTAGACAAGCAACGGGTGAAACAGACATTCGGCATCGGCATACCCCACTGGACGGAGAGCCTGAACGAGTGTCTAAAGCAAATGATACAAAAACAATCGTAATGGAGGATATTCTGACATTCCTGTCGGAACTGGCAGTGAACAACAATCGCGAGTGGTTTGAGGCCAACCGTAGTCGGTATGAGACGTGCAGAAAGCGTTTTGTGGCGTTCACGGAGGAGTACCTTCGCGGCTTGAGCGAAATGGACAGCCAGCTGTCGGCGTTAGAGCCGAAGGACTGCATCTGGCGCATATACAGGGACGTGCGTTTCTCGCACGACAAGCGTCCCTACAAGGAATGGTTCGGCGCGTTTCCCGCCGCGCCCGCTCCGGGCAGGCCCTGGACAGGCGGCAGGAAGTCAATGCGCGGCGGTTATTACATCCATATCCAGCCGGGGCATTGCCTGTTCGCGGGCGGAATATGGTGTCCGCCGGGCGACCTGCTGAAAGCCCTGCGGCAGGAGGTCTATGCCAATTACGAGGAGGTGGAGGCGATTATGGGGAGCCGCGACTGGAAGCGGTATTTCGGCGATTTTGACACCGACTGGATGCTGAAGAAAGCTCCTGCGGGTTTTCCGCCGGACTTCGTCCATATCGACTGGCTCAAGCGCAAAGCGTTCACGTTCTCCACGCCGCTCACCGACGAACAGGTGTGCAGAAGGGACTTTGTGGAGCTGGCGTTAGACATAGCCCGGGCGGCCAAGCCGATGAACGACTTTTTGAACTACACATTTGAGGAATATGGAGAATTCAAGCCCGATGAAAGGTAAGAGCGGCGCAATGCAGATACTGGCGAAAGAGACCGCCATCTACGGTCTTTCGTCCATCATAGGCAAGTTTCTGAACTGGCTGCTGGTGCCGCTGTACACGTATGTGTTAGCGCAGCAGGCAGACTACGGCATCGTCACCAACCTGTACGCGTGGACAGCCCTGCTGTTGGTCATCCTGACCTACGGTATGGAGACGGGGTTCTTCCGTTTTGCCAATGACGCTGAGACCAATCCGACCACCGTCTATCGTACCGCGATGGCGAGTGTGGGGACCACCTCGTTGCTGTTTGCCTTGTTGTGCTGGATCTTCCGGGGGACTATAGCCGCCTTGCTGGGGTATGCTGACCATCAGGAGTTTGTCGGTCTGCTGGCTATCGTGGTGGCGATGGATGCGTTTGCCTGCATTCCTTTCTCCTTCCTCCGCTATCAGAAAAAAGCCATCCGTTTCGCGGTGCTGAAACTGCTGTTCGTCATTCTGAATATCGCCCTCAACATCTTCTTCCTCGTGCTGTGTCCGCGCTGGCAGGGCAGTGTACTGAT
This sequence comes from Paludibacteraceae bacterium, assembly GCA_905234835.1. Classification (GTDB taxonomy): domain Bacteria; phylum Bacteroidota; class Bacteroidia; order Bacteroidales; family Paludibacteraceae; genus Colicola. Next base: position 110,713 of record CAJOIZ010000004.1, on the reverse strand, counting down.
AGACAGCTGGTATGACCCCGGTTACGGAGTGGGGTACGTGTTTGTGGCGAACATACTCGCCACGGGCATCCAGACGCTGTGTCTCCTGCCGGAAGTTTTGGCGGGCGGCAGAACGGAACACAATTTCTCGTGGGATTTGTTAAAACGTATGCTGCGTTACTCGCTGCCGTTGCTGGTATTAGGCGTATGCGGCATTATGAACCAAACCCTTGACCGTATCCTGTTCCCGTTCCTTTATCCGGGTGATGACGCGCAGGCGCAACTGGGAATCTATGGCGCGTGCTTCAAGGTGGCGATGGTAATGATGATGTTCACGCAGGCGTTCCGCTATGCCTATGAGCCGTTTGTGTTCGCCAAGCAGAAGGAGAAGGACGCATTGGGCGCATACGCGGACGCGATGAAATACTACGTCTATTTCTCGTACCTCATCATGCTGGGGATGGTGGTGTATCTGGACCTGCTCAAGTACCTGATCGCGCCCTCCTACTGGGATGGTCTGCGCGTGGTGCCGGTGGTGCTGTGGACCTACATCTTCCAGGGCATCTATTTCAACCTTTCCTTCTGGTACAAACTGACCGACAAGACGCAGTGGGGTGCGTGGTTCTCTTTTCTCGGGATGCTGATTACGCTGGGGCTGCAGGTCGTTCTGGTGCCGAAGTACGGGTATATGGCTTCTGCCGCGTCGTCGCTGGTCTGCTACTTTGTGATTATGATATTGTCTTATGTCGTCGGCAGGCGGTATCTCGCCATACCGTATGACATGAAGCGCATCGCTGCGGCTACGGCGGTCTGCCTGCTCGTGCTGGCTGTCTATTACGCGTTGGGCGGAATGAACACGTGGCTCCGTATGGCAGCCGGAACAGGTCTTATTATGGTTTATACGGGCGCGGTATGGATGATGAACCGGTCTGTTATTTCCAGTCGCGGGCGTTGAATTTAGCCTGAACCACGCCGTTTTGTAGCACCACTATACCCGGGTTGGCGCGCACGATGGTTTTCAGCGTCACGGGGTCGCAGGTGCAGAAATCTTCCGCATCAAACAGCGGGTGTTCGAGGCAGAACGCCAGTATGTCGTCCGTCCCGCTGCCAGTCAGATAGTGCTTGTTTTCAGCCTGCCAGGCGGCAATCCGGTCCAGATTACTCTTTTCCGTTTTCCTCAGGTCGTACATGATGACCAGCGTTACGGGTTCTTCCGACCCAAGCAGGTCGTCGGTGATATTCTCGTCTTCGGCATTGAGGATGTCGAGGTCGTGGATGGGCGGTTCGTAGCCTTTCTTTATCAGTTTGGACTGCTGGCTCACAAACGTCCATGTGGAGTCGCCTTTTGGGTAGTTCTCCAATGTGAAGGTCTGCTCAACGCCGTCTTTGGCGTACACGAACGTCACTTCATATACGTCCTGCTCGGCATCGTCGGGGTACTCCATCAGCGCGGGCAGGTTGTTCCCGACCTTGTATGGGCGGAAGTCCATAACGGGCAGGTGGTGCAGTGTCCATACCATAAAGCCTGCGACAGCTCCGATGGCAAGCAGGCTTATGACTGCCTCTGCCTGCCATATCCACCGACCTGGGGCGGATTTCCTTGTGCATAGCCAGACAACAGCGAGCGTCAGCAGAACGACGTTCTTCCAGAAGGTCTGCCAGTTGGTCAGGATGACGGCATCGCCGAAGCAGCCGCAGTCGCTCACGGGGTTCTGTATGGCAATGTACAGCGTCAGAGGTGTCATAACTAAGTAGAAGACGAGCGTCAGCCACGATGTCAAGCGCGGCCGGATGTTCAGCACGAGGCACACACCAAGGACGAACTCCAACGCAATCAGCACGAACGCAGCGGTCTGCGCCAATGGCAGGAGGTCGGTAAAGAAGCCTCCGAAGGCTTTGAGGTAGTCCTCTATTTTGTAGGTTGTGCCGAGCGGGTCAATGGCTTTGACGCTTCCCGAAAACAGGAACACCAGCCCCAACAGTGTGCGGGACACATGGGCAAATATACAGGCGACAGGGTTTTTCATAATGCGGTATAGGTTTTCATAAAACGCGCAAAAATAGTAAAAATAACATAGATACAGCATTTTGATGGAAAATATCCGCGATTTACTGAAAAATTGCCTACCTTTGCGCGTTTTTGTTAGAACATATAAGAAAAACATATCATACGGAATGAAAAAGTTTACCGAGTACAAGCAGTTGGACCTTCCCGCATTGAGCGAGGAGGTGCTGAAGGAGTGGGACAGGGAGGATCTGTTCCGCAGGGCAGAGCGTCAGGAGTCTAAAATGGACAGCCGGAAGAAGGGCGACTTCATCTTTTTCGAGGGACCCCCTTCGGCTAACGGTATGCCCGGCATCCACCATGTGTTGGCGCGCACCATCAAGGACACGTTCTGCCGCTACAAGACCATGCAGGGCTACACTGTCCGCCGCAAAGCCGGTTGGGACACCCACGGACTGCCCGTCGAACTGGGCGTGGAGAAGATGCTCGGCATCACCAAAGAGGACATCGGCAAGAAAATCAGCGTGGACGAATACAACGCCGCCTGCCGCCGCGAAGTGATGAAATACACCAGGGAATGGACCGAACTGACCCGCCGTATGGGCTACTGGGTGGACCTTGACCATCCCTACATCACCTACGACAACAAGTATATCGAGACCCTCTGGTACCTGCTCAAGGAGCTGTACAAGAAAGGCTATCTCTACAAGGGGTACACCATCCAGCCCTACAGTCCGGCTGCGGGTACGGGTCTGTCCTCCCATGAGTTGAACCAGCCCGGCTGCTACCGTGACGTGAAGGACACCACCTGCACCGCTCGGTTCCGTATCCGCTCATCGCAGCCGAACCGCTACTTCATCGCTTGGACCACCACGCCGTGGACGCTCCCGAGCAACACGGCCCTCTGTGTCGGTCCGAAGATTGACTATGTGGAGGTCCAGCTGGACGGCTGCACGGTCATTCTTGCCAAGGCACGTGTCGATGCCTACCGCAAGGAACTGACCACCGGCGAAGGCGACGATGCCCAAGTGCGCGTCATTGCCGAGTATAAGGGGCAGGACCTCGTGGGCATGGAGTACGAGCAACTCTTCCCGTGGATCAACCCGGGTGAGGGTGCGTTCCGCGTCATTGCCGGCGACTATGTCACCACGGAGGACGGTACGGGTATCGTGCATATAGCCCCCACGTTCGGTGCGGACGACAAGCGTGTGGCGGAAGCTGCTGGCGTGCCCGGCATGTACCTGCTGACCCGCGAGTACGGATGGCGGCCCATGGTGGACTTCACCGGCAAGTACTGGCGCATAGAGGACTTGGACGAGGAGTTTGTCCGCACAAGGGTCAATACCGACTTGTACGGCCGCTATGCAGGCCAATGGGTGAAGAACGCCTTTGACCCCCAGTTCACCGTGGATGGCAAGTACGACGAGGCGGCGGCGCAGAAAGCCGAGAACCTCGACATACGCCTCTGCATCGAAATGAAGCAGGACGGACGCAGTTTCCGCACGGAGAAGCACGTCCACAACTACCCTCACTGCTGGCGCACCGACAAGCCTGTCATCTACTATCCCCTTGACTCATGGTTCATCCGCTCCACGCAGGCGCGTGACGAGATGATTGCCCTCAACCAAACCATCAACTGGCAGCCCGCATCCACTGGCACGGGACGCTTCGGTAAGTGGCTCGAGAACCTCAACGACTGGAACCTCTCGCGCTCGCGTTATTGGGGTACGCCGCTGCCTATCTGGCGCACGGAGGACGGCAAGGAGGAGATGTGCATTGGCTCCATCAAGGAACTCTTCGACGAGATAGACAAGTCCGTCAAGGCGGGCTTTATGACCGCCAACCCGTGGCAGAAGCACGTCCCGGGCGACTACTCGGATGCCAACTACGACCCCTCTGTCATCGACCTGCACCGGCCCTATGTGGACAACATCATACTCGTCAGCCCGTCGGGCAAACCTATGCGCCGCGAACTGGACCTCATCGATGTCTGGTTCGACTCCGGCGCTATGCCGTACGCTCAGAACCACTACCCCTTCGAGAACGCTGACGCACCACGCACGGCCGACTTCATCTCCGAAGGCGTGGACCAGACGCGTGGCTGGTTCTTCACGCTGCATGCCATCCACACCATGTTGGAAGGCACCGTGGCATACCGCAACGTCATCAGCAACGGACTCGTGCTTGACAAGAACGGAAACAAGATGTCCAAACGCCTCGGCAATGCCGTCGATCCCTTTGGAGCGTTGGCGAAATATGGTGCCGACGCGGTGCGTTGGTACATGCTCACCAACTCTTCCCCTTGGGAGAACCTGAAGTTCGACCCCGAGGGCGTGGACGAGGTGCGCCGCAAGTTCTTCGGCACGCTCTATAACACATACGGTTTCTTCGCCCTCTATGCCAATGTCGATAGCTGGCAACCAGCAAGCATTCCCGACGGTCAGCCGACAGTCAGCCGACAGTCAGCCGACGGTGAGCCGACGGTGAGCCGACGGTCAACCGAAGGAATAGCGAATCCTGACCGACACGTTTCCGCTCCTCGGCAGGGACTTCTCGAAATCGATAATTGGATTCTCTCGCGCCTTAACTCGCTCATTCGCGAAGTGACAGAGGCGTACGAAGCCTACGAACCGACACGCGCAGGAAGGGCTATCAGTGACTTCGTGCAGGATGACCTGAGCAACTGGTATGTCCGTCTCAACCGCAAACGTTTCTGGGGCGGCGAGATGAACGCAGACAAGCAGGCGGCTTACGAAACGCTTTATACCTGTCTCTGTACCGTTGCGCAACTCATGGCACCCAACGCGCCTTTCTATGCCGACCGACTCTACCGCGACTTGACTGGCAACACCGTCCATCTGAGCGACTGGCCCGTTGCCGATGACCAGCTGATAGACAGCCTGTTGGAACGCCAGATGACACTTGCGCAGCAGGCAACGTCCATGATACTTTCGCTTCGCAAACGCGCCGAAAAGAACGTGCGACAGCCGTTGAGCAAGGCGGTTATTCCCGCTGCGGACGAGGCAATGAAGGAGGCGTTGCTCCACGTTAGTTCGCTGATTCGCAGTGAAGTGAACGTGAAAGAACTTGACATTGTGGATGCCGACAGCAGTGCTATCCGGTTGGTTAAGAAGATACGTCCCAACTTCCGTGTTCTGGGTAAGAAAGCAGGCGGACAGATGAAGGCGCTTGCTGCCGCCATCGCACAGATGACCCAGGACGAGATAATAAAGCTCGAACAGGATGGCAACTATCAACTATCAACTGTCAACTATCAACTATCTTCCGAGGATGTCGAAATCGCTACCGAGGACATGCCCGGTTGGTTGGTTGCCAATGACGGACAGCTCACCATCGCGCTGGACATCGAACTCACGCAGGAACTGCGCGAGGAGGGTATCGCTCGCGAACTGATTAACCGCATACAGAACTTGCGCAAGTCGTCGGGACTGGAAGTAACCGACCGTATCCGCGTGACGCTCTCTTCACAGCCGGATATAGATGCCGCTGTGCAGCATTTCCACGACTATATCGCTTCGCAGGTGCTGGCTACCGAACTGGCTACTGCTCCCATTACCGAAGGCGAACGCATTGAAATCAATGGCATTGCGCTGATGGTACGCATTGAAAAATAAATCAAACCGTTTGCATGGGTTTGCCAAAACGTAGTAATTTTGCGGGCGTTAAGAAAAAGTATGTTTTATATTAAATAACCAATAGTATGAAAAAACAATTGATTTATTCTCTTATGGCTATGAGTCTGATAGCGTGTCAGAAAGACAATCCGCTGCTTACTGAGCAGAACACTCCGTACGGGGTACCGGCGTTTGATAAGGTGAAAACAGAGCATTATATGCCTGCCTTTAAGGAGGCTATTGCCCGACAGGAAGCGGAGATTAAAGCGATTATCAACAACGAGGAGCCTACCTCTTTTGAAAACACAATCGTGGCATTGGACCGCTCTGGGGCGTTGCTTGAACGCGTAGAAGGCGTGTTCTTCAATATCTTGGATGCAGACGGCAACGACGAGATGGATGCTATTGCCAATGAGGTGTCACCCCTATTGTCTGCCCTCAGCGACAGTATAATGCTCAATGAGCGTTTGTTCGACCGCGTGAAGAAGGTCTATGACGAGCGCGAAACGCTGGGATTGGACCCCGAACAGATGCGCCTTGTCACAGAGACATACAAGCAGTTCGCTCGTAGCGGCGCAGCGCTGCCTGCTGACAAGAAAGAGCGGCTGAAAGAGATTAACAAAGAGCTCTCTCTCCTTAGTTTGCAGTTCGGTCAGAACGTGGTGGCTGAAACCAATGCTTATCAGCTCTTTATCACCGACGAAAGCCAACTGGCAGGTCTGCCCGAGAGTGCCAAGACGGCTGCGAAGGAAGAGGCTGTGGCGGCTGGACGCGAGGATGCATGGCTCTTTACGCCCAAGCGTACATCGTTTACACCCGTCCTTCAGTATTGCGACAACCGCGAACTCCGTCGCGAACTCCTTGATGCGTACACAACGAGAGGCAACCACGACAATGACAAGGACAATAAGTCACTCATCGTACGCACCATGCAACTCCGTGTGGAGAAGGCGCAATTGATGGGTTATGACTGCCCCGCGGACTATATTCTCTCTGACTGTATGGCACACGACTCCAAGACGGTGGATGCTTTCCTCCAAACGGTATGGCAGCCCAGTCTCGAAGCAGCCAAACGCGAGGCTGCCGCTTTGCAGGAGATGCTCGAACGCGACCTCCCTGGGGAGAAACTGCAACCCTACGACTGGTGGTACTATGCCGAGAAACTGCGCAAAGAGAAATACGACCTTGACGAGGAGGAAATCAAGCAGTACTTCGAGTTGGGCAATGTACGCCGCGGAGTGTTCCAATTGGCTCACAATCTGTACGGATTGAACTTTGAGGAACTGAAGGATATGCCTGTTTATAACGAGGAAGTCGAAGTGTTCAAGGTTACCGACGCGGAAGGTGCCTTGATTGGTATCCTCTACACGGACTATTTCCCCCGTGCAGGTAAGCGTCCCGGAGCATGGATGAACGAAATAAGCAGTCAGTTTGTTGATGCGGACGGCGTTGACTATCGCCCTGTTATAATCAACGTCGGCAACTTCAACAAGCCTACGAAGGACAATCCTTCTCTGCTCTCTATGGATGACGTGGAGACGCTCTTCCACGAGTTCGGTCATGCCTTGCATGGACTCTTGTCTCGCGCTCATTATAAGGGACTGTCAGGCACACGTACGCCCCGCGATTTCGTGGAATTGCCCTCACAGTTCATGGAGAACTACTGCTACCACCCCGACATTATGAAAACCTATGCCTTCCACTATCAGACTGGTGAGGTCATTCCTGACGAACTGATAGCGAAGATTAACGCTGCCGGTAAGTTCAATAAGGGCTTTGTTGAGACCGAACTGCTTTGTGCCTCCCTGCTCGATATGGATTACCATGAGATGACTTCCACCGACACGTTCGATCCGATTGCTTTTGAACAGGCTTCCATGATAAAAATGTCGATGATACCTGAGATTATAGTTCGTTATCGTTCTACCTATTTCAACCATATCTTTACCACTGGCTACGAAGCGGGCTACTATAGTTACACGTGGTCGGCGGTATTGGATGCCGATGCTTTTGCCGCATTTGAGGAGACAGGTAACATTCTCAATCCCGAAGTGGCACAACGCTTCCGTCATCTGCTTGAACAAGGCGGCACACGCGATGCACAGGAGTTATACCTTGAGTTCCGCGGCAAACCCGCTGACCCGCAGTTCCTGCTGCGCAGATTAGGTTTCATCGAATAAATACGTTGCGGCTATCCATTGGTGGGAATACATATTGACTTGGCGGATGCCGCCGGCTCTCGTGTTTGCAGGGCTGGCGGTACTGCCCGTACGGGAGGCGTACCGTAGTCTCCGTATTTCCGCTACGCAGTTCGGTAGAGACTATACCGAACAGATGTTCATGAGCTCCCTGTTGATTGCTGTAGCAGCATTTATATATCCCTATTTCGTGTTCCTGCTTCCTGTGGTGCCTTACCTGTTCTACAGACGGCATATATTGGACGCAAAGGGTATGTGGGCGTTCCTCTTGGCGGTGGCGGTAGTCGCTTTGTATGGATGGATTGTTATACGTCTGGGCTGGATAAAAGAACCGTTTACGATTTTCTTTTGATACAATCGGTAAAAAATGATAATCAGAGACCCGAAAATAGACGCCCCCCTGCTTCATCTTGTCGGTGAGACCGCCGATGAACTGGGATTGGAATGCTATGTCATTGGCGGTTGGGTACGTGACTTGATTCTTCACCGTGAAAGTAAGGACATAGACGTTGTCGTTGTCGGTAGCGGTATCCGGCTGGCGCAAGCCGTAGCCGATAGGTTGGGGCACGCACATCTGAACGTTTTCCGCACCTATGGAACGGCGCAGGTGAAGAAGAACGATACGGAAATTGAGTTTGTCGGTGCCCGCAGGGAGAGTTATCACAGCGACAGCCGTAACCCGCTCGTGGAGGACGGCACGCTGGAGGATGACCAGAACCGCCGCGACTTCACGATGAACGCACTCGCTATCTGTCTCAACAGCGAACGATACGGTGAGTTGCTCGACCCCTTTGGCGGAATACAGGATATGGAAGAGTGTACTATCCGCACGCCGTTGGACCCTGATATAACCTTTTCAGACGACCCGTTGCGAATGTTACGCGCTGTGCGATTCGCGTCACAGTTGGGCTTTTACCTGCATACAGAAACGTTTGATGCTATCTGTCGCAATCGCGAACGCATACGTATCATCACCAAAGAGCGCGTAGCAGACGAACTGAACAAGATTATGCTCTCGCGCAGACCTTCGGTAGGATGGAAGCTGATTGATAAAACAGGGCTTCTTTCACTCATCTTCCCCGAACTGAACAACCTGAAAGGGGTGGAGACTAAGGAGGGTAGAGGACATAAGGACATCTTCCTGCACACGCTGCAGGTTGTAGATAATGTATCCGCTGTAAGTGATAACCTTTGGCTTAGATGGGCGGCTCTCCTTCACGATATTGGTAAACCGAAAACCAAAGCGTGGGACGGACAGTCGGGATGGACGTTCTTCAACCATAATTATGTTGGTGCTAAGATGGTGCCGCGCATCTTCAAGGCAATGAAACTCCCGCAGAACGAGAAGATGGACTATGTGGTGAAGCTTGTCAATCTCCACATGCGACCCATTCACCTCATTGAGGAAGAGGTTACCGATTCGGCAGTACGACGATTGCTCTTTGAAGCGGGGGATGACATAGACGATCTGATGGTTCTCTGCAACGCAGATATTACTTCCCGTAATCAGGAGAAAGTCGATCGCTTCCACCGCAATTATGAACTGCTTAAGCAGAAGATGATCGAACTGGAGGAACGTGATAGGATTCGTAATTTCCAACCCCCTGTTCGCGGAGACGAAATAATGAGCCTGCTCAACCTACCCCCTTGCAATCAGGTAGGAGAAATCAAGACTGCCATTAAGGACGCTATTCTTGACGGCATCATCCCCAACGAATATGAGCCTGCCAAAGCCTTCATGTTCAAAAAGGCAAAAGAAATGGGCATTATCCCCTAACAGCGAAGCTGACCAACACGAAGTAACAACACGTAGTAACCAACACGAAGTGATTAACACGAAGTCACTAACACAAAGTAAACAACACCATGCTACAAATTTACAACACACTTACTCGTCAGAAAGAGTATTTCCGTCCCCTTCACGAAGGTCGTGTAGGAATGTATGTATGCGGACCCACTGTCTATGGTGATGCACACCTTGGGCATGCACGGCCTGCAATAACCTTTGACCTTCTGTTCCGTTACCTTCAGTATCTCGGATACAAAGTGCGCTATGTGCGCAACATAACCGATGTCGGACATTTGGAACACGATGCCGATGAGGGTGAGGACAAGATAGCAAAGAAAGCGCGTCTCGAACAGTTGGAACCGATGGAGGTCGCGCAGTACTATGCTAACCGCTACCACCACGATATGGAAGCCCTTAATGTCCTTCCTCCGTCCATTGAGCCGCACGCAAGCGGACATATAATGGAGCAGATTGAATTCGTGCAGAAGATTCTTGATAAGGGCTACGCATACATAAGCAACGGTAGCGTTTATATGGACGTAGAGAAGTACGCACAGGACTTTCACTATGGTAAACTTAGTGGAAGGAACCTCAATGACATACAGACCGACACACGCGAACTGGACGGTCAGGATGAAAAGAAACACAGCTACGACTTTGCTCTCTGGAAGAAAGCCTCGCCTGAGCATATTATGCGCTGGCATAGCCCGTGGTCTGACGGTTTCCCCGGATGGCACATGGAGTGCTCTGCAATGGGCTGTAAGTACCTCGGAGAGGAGTTTGATATCCACGGTGGAGGAATGGACCTTATCTTCCCCCACCACGAAGCCGAAATAGCACAGAGTTGTGCCGCGCTCGGACACGACACGGTGCGCTATTGGATGCACAACAATATGATTACTATAGCCGGTAAGAAGATGGGTAAGAGCTATGGTAATTTCATTACATTGCAGCAGTTCTTCAAAGGGGAACATCAGCTATTGTCGAAAGCCTTCTCACCTATGACGATACGCTTCTTCATCTTGATGGCGCATTACCGTTCCACAGTGGACTTCTCAAGCGAAGCATTGGAAGCAGCAGAGAAAGGCTTGGCAAGAATGCAGGAAGCATATACTCGCCTCATGAGCCTTAAAGCCGCTGACAAAACAACCATCGAACTGACTAATCTCAAAGAGTTATGCATAGAGGCTATGGACGATGACCTGAATAGTCCCATTGTCATATCCCACTTGTTCGATTCAGCACGCGCTATCAATACGATTTACGACGGTAAAGCCACTATCTCCTCCGAAGACCTTACCGCCCTGCAAACAACGTGGAAAACCTTTGTAACGGATATTCTTGGCTTGCGTATGGAAGACACGGCAGGTGCCGATAATGGCAAGATCAGTGCCTATAAGGGTGCTGTGGACATGCTGCTTACCATGCGCCAGCAAGCCAAACAGGAAAAGGATTGGGCGAAAAGCGACTATATACGCAATCAGTTGACTGCACTTGGCTTCTCCATTAAAGACAAGAAAGACGGATTTGAGTGGTCGCTATGATTACTGGAACGCTATAGGATGGCAGCAAATAACGACATAGGCAAATGGGGTGAGGATGTGGCTGCCAATCTGTTGGTGCAGAAAGGGTATCAGATAGTTGAGCGCAATTGGCATCTTGGGAAACTCGAAGTGGATATTATTGCGCAAGATAGGCAGACATTGGTCTTTGTGGAAGTAAAGACTCGCTCTACCCGTTTTGCAGACCGACTGCCCGAACAGTATGTGGACAGAGAAAAGCAGATGAATATATGCCGTGCCGCTCAGGTGTACATCAAGCACAACTGTATTGCCAAAGACATCCGTTTTGACATTGTAAGCATCATAACAGACCCAACGTCGCCCGAATTAGCCCGATTAGAGCACCTGGAAAATGCCTTTTTTCCTCCGGTGAGAACTGTAACAACAGGTTCCTATTCGGGTCAGCACCGTTGGCATACAAAAGGCAGACGGCGTACGTTGTAAAACAAGTAACAAGAAGGAATTGGTAATGACTTCTCTCCCTACTGAATATGATATCATCGTTGTAGGTGCCGGTCACGCTGGTTGTGAAGCGGCTTCAGCGGCAGCACGCATGGGCAGTCGCACACTGCTCATTACGCCTGACATGAACAAGATTGCCCAAATGAGTTGCAATCCCGCTGTTGGAGGTATAGCTAAGGGACAGATTGTTAGGGAAATAGACGCAATGGACGGTATGATGGGCATAGTTGCGGACCTCACTGCCATTCAGTTCCGTATGCTCAACCAGAGCAAAGGACCTGCTATGTGGAGTCCGCGAAGCCAGAGCGACCGTAAACGATACATAGAAGAGTGGGTGCGTATCTTGTCTTCTACGCCCAACTTGTCTATTTGGCAGGATACCGTTACCCAACTGCTTACAGCCAATAACCCTTCTTCTGATTCTTCTCAACAACATGTTGTTCAGGGTGTTAAGACACAGTTAGGGATTACTTTTCGTGCTCGTGCGGTTATACTGACTGCCGGTACCTTCTTGAATGGTTTACTGCATTTCGGAAGACAGCAGATTGCTGGCGGACGTATCAGTGAGTCTGCCTCGTTGGGTATCACAGAACAGTTATTGTCATTGGGTTTCCGTACCGACCGTATGAAAACAGGTACCCCTGCCCGAATTGATAAACGAAGCATAGATTTCTCAGTGCTCACCGAACAAAAAGGCGATGACACCTTTCATCATTTCTCGTATTTTCCCGACGTACAGCGTAGGTTACGGCAGGAGAGTTGCTGGATAACCTATACCAATGAGCAGACGCACGCTCTGCTTCGGGAGCACTTGGACGAATCACCTATGTACAATGGGCAGATACATAGTATAGGTCCACGATACTGTCCAAGCATAGAGACCAAGATAGTTACGTTTGCTGACAAGAACGCTCATCAGCTCTTCCTCGAACCGGAGGGTGAGAACAGCAACGAATACTACGTTAATGGCTTTTCTTCCAGTATGCCGTGGGACGTACAGTGGAATGCACTGCGCACAGTACGGGGTTTGGAGAACGTAGTTCTCTACCGGCCTGGGTATGCTATAGAGTACGATTTCTTTGACCCGACGCAGCTTTTTCATTCGTTGGAGACAAAGATAGTTGGTAATCTCTTTTTCGCGGGACAGATTAACGGAACTACTGGTTATGAAGAAGCGGCAGGTCAGGGTCTCATGGCAGGTATCAATGCCCATAGGGCTATAGCAGGCGAACAGCCACTTGTTTTGAGCCGTGATGAGAGTTATATCGGTGTACTCATTGACGACCTCGTAACAAAGGGCGTGGATGAGCCGTACCGTATGTTCACTTCCCGAGCTGAATACCGTATTCTTCTCCGTCAGGACAATGCAGATATGCGCCTCACTGAGAAGAGCCGTTCTATAGGACTCGCTTCGGGTAGCCGTTATCTGCTCTATAATAGGAAGCGCTCGATTGTCGAAGACGCTATCCGATACTTGCAGCAGACTACGGTAACTCCGGCTCACATCAATGACTATCTTGCCTCTATAGGTTCATCACCTCTTTCCCGTCCTGCGCATTACAGCGAACTCATTGCGCGCCCGGGAGTAGCACTTTCCGAACTGGTGACGAACAACGATGGGCTGCAAACTATATTCGATGTGGCTGATTCCGACGTACTCACTTCGTGTTCTCCGCAGCAGAAGAGTGTTTTTCGTAGTGAATTGATAGAAGAGGTGGAAATAGAGATAAAGTACGAAGGCTATATCCGCCGTGAACGACAGTTGGCGGACAAGTTGCACCGTCTCGATGCTATCCGACTTCCTGCCGACTTCGACTATACATCTGTCCAATCCCTATCTACTGAAGCGCGGCAGAAACTCTCTTCTATACGACCTGCCTCTATTGCAGAAGCCAGCCGCATTCCGGGAGTAAGCCCCAATGATATCAGTGTCTTGCTGCTTCTGATGGGAAGATAATGTTCCACGTGAAACGATAGGACGCACACGGTATCCGCTAAAGCACCAGACTGAAAACCAAAACAATCCTCATATATGACAAAAGAACAATTCAAATCACTGATTCGCAACGTGCCTGATTTCCCCAAGCAAGGCATACAGTTCAAGGACATCACCACAGCCCTTAAGGATGCCGAGTGCCTCCGTTGGATGCGCGACGAAGTAGTACGCTTGTATCGCGACAAAGGAATCACGCAGGTAGTCGGATTGGAGAGCCGCGGCTTTATTATCGGACCGGCGGCTGCTATGGATTTGGGTGCAGGTTTTGTGCTTGCACGCAAACCTGGCAAACTGCCTGCCGACGTTATCAGTGCCACTTACCAGAAAGAATATGGCACGGACACTATCCAACTGCATCGGGATGCATTGACCGAAAACGACGTTGTGCTTATCCATGACGACCTCTTGGCTACGGGTGGTTCTATCGAAGGAGCCATTCGCTTGGTCAAAAAGGCTAACGTCAAGAAGATTTATGTGAATTTCTTGATAGAGTTGGACGGACTGGACGGTCGCAAAGCCATTGATGACGATATCGAAGTGACGAGTCTCATCCGACTCTGAGCATTGTGGTCAGGGTAAGCGAACACATACGGCAACTGCTCCGACAGATACCCGAAGAACCGGGTGTCTATCAGTACTTCGACAAGGACGGAACGGTAATCTATGTCGGCAAGGCGAAGAACCTGCGCCGACGCGTAGCGAGCTATTTCCAGAAAGAACACGAGTGGCTCAAGACACGGCAACTGGTACGCCACATAGCCGACATACGCTATGTGGTCGTACCCTCTGAACAGGATGCTTTTCTTCTCGAAAACAACCTCATTAAGCAGTATCAGCCTCACTACAACATCCTGCTCAAGGATGGCAAGTCTTACCCGAGCATCTGCATAACCAAAGAGCCGTATCCGCGCATTTTTAAGACACGCCAACTGCTGAAAAACGTCGGTGAATACTACGGCCCTTATAGCTACGGAAATACCGTGGACCTTGTGCTGGAACTTATTCACCGCTTGTGTCCCGTACGCACTTGTCAGATGCTGATGACGGAGAAAGGAGTGGATGAAGGCAGATACAAGGTCTGTCTCAAGTACCATCTTCATACCTGCTGCGGTATCTGTGAGCAGAAGGTAAGCAAGGAGCAGTACGGCGAGTACATAGAGATGGCTCGTAAGATCATACGTGGCGATGCCCGTCTGCTTACTCGCCAGTTGCAACAGCGCATGAACGACTTGTCCGAACAGATGCTTTATGAAGAGGCAGGTGAAGTAAAAGCGCAGTTGGATTTATTGGATAAGTTCTGTAGCAAGACAGTGATTACCAATACTGTGGCAGGTGATTTGGACGTGTTCGGATACACGGAGGAAGAGCAGAATATCTATGTCTCTATCCTCCACGTACATAACGGCTCTATCGTCCAGGGACAGACCGTCACGTTCCGCCGCCAGTTGCAGGAAAGCAGGGAAGAGATGTTGGCTATGGCTATGCACCGGCTGCGCGAGATGCTCGGCAGCACGACTAAAGATGTGATAGTTCCTTTTCTTCCTGATTTAATCGATGAAAATCTGCGGGTGAACATTGCTATTTCAGGCGATAAGAAGCGGCTGCTTGACCTTGCTATGAAGAACGTACAGCAGTACCGCGAAGACTGTCTCCGTCAGGCGGACAAACTCAATCCCGACCAGCGCAGTATGCGTATCTTGGGTAAATTGCAGTCGCTTTTGGGGCTACCAATTGTTCCTGTGTTCATCGACAGTTTTGATAATTCGCATATACAAGGATCAGATGCAGTAGCGGGCTGCGTTGTGTTCCGTAAGGCACGTCCTTCCAAGAGCGAATACAAGCGCTTCAAGATTCGTACTGTCAGCGGCCCTGACGACTATGCCGATATGCGCGAAATTGTGCACCGCCGTTATAAGGATTTGTTGGATGAAAACATGCCTTTGCCTGATCTCATCATTGCCGATGGCGGAGAGGGGCAGATGAACGCCATACGCGAGGTTCTGGAGAATCAATTGGGTCTTCATATCCCCGTGGCGGGTCTCAAGAAAGATGACCATCACCGCACGAATGTTCTTTTGTATGGAACGCCTCCGCAAGAGTACGGGATGAAGGTGACCGATGAATTGTTCCGCTTGTTGGTCCAGATTCAGGATGAAGTACACCGTTTTGCCATATCCTACCATCGGCAGAAGCGCAGCAAGTCCCAAACACACAGTGAACTGGATGATATTCATGGAGTTGGAGAGGTTGCAAAGCAGAAACTGTTGCGCCATTTTCGCTCTGTGGCACGCGCTAAATCGGCTGATTTGGACGAACTGCG
This sequence comes from Paludibacteraceae bacterium, assembly GCA_905234835.1. Taxonomy (GTDB): domain Bacteria; phylum Bacteroidota; class Bacteroidia; order Bacteroidales; family Paludibacteraceae; genus Colicola. The sequence goes on along the minus strand of CAJOIZ010000004.1, from coordinate 94,767 downwards.
ACAAGTGCTCGGAAATAGCTTAGGCACAAAGGTTTACGAGCATTTCCGTGGCGTTTTATCCCTTTGAGAATACGATATTTGTTATAGAGATGGACAGATATATAGTAAAAATGGACCCTACAGACGGTCTTTTGCTCCTGAACGAGGCAGGCGCACCGGTTTCCGCACACGACTGGCTGCTGACGTTCGCTCCTCGCCGCGTATTGGCGTTCTATGGAGAGATGGGTGCGGGCAAGACCACTTTCGTCACGTGGCTGTGTTCGCAGTTGGGCGTGACCGATGCGGTCAACAGTCCGACCTTTGCTATCGTCAATGTCTATGATGTACCCTGCAGCCGTCTTCCCGGCGGAGCGGGTGAAGGCACGGAGGAGATGTACCATTTCGATTGTTACCGCCTGACGAACCTGCAGGAGGCGTTGGATCTGGGTGCGCAGGACTATCTCGATTCGGGCTCTTATTGCCTGATTGAGTGGCCGCAGGTGCTTGAGCCTCTGCTGCCGGACGATACCGTGTGTGTCCGCCTCAGCGTACTTCCTGACGGCGACCGTCTTTTGGAGGTGGAGTGAAGTCGAGGTAAGGGCTTATTTTCGCCGCCTCTTCATGTGTGAAGACCGATGGGCATAGGTCTTCCATTCCCGTCAGTCGTATCTTTCTGCGCCGTGTCTCATAGACGGCTTTGGCTTGTGTGAAACTGATGTACGGATGGTGTGTCAGCCGTTCCACGGAGGCTGTCTGCACGTTGATCCGTCGTATCAGTAAGGCATCGGCTGTCAGGTGCGGCATCACCGAATCCCAGTTCGTATGGTCTAAACGCTCTATCTCGCGCAGCTGGTCAGGGCTGTAGTAGCCTCCCAACTGCTCGCGGTAGCGGACTATCTGACGGGCTGTATAGCTGCCTATGCCGCGTATGTACTGCAAATCGCTGGTGTCGGCTGTATTCAGTTCGATGACGGTATCTTTCTTCAGATGGATGACTCCTGCTTTCACGAGGCTGTCGCGGCGTGCTTGGTACGCACGTTCTATGCTGTCATGTCGTTCGTTGTAGCGTTGCCGTATGCTGTCGCGGCGCAGGCTGTCCCGCAGAATGCGTTCTTGTCGCTCCAGGAAGAACGGCATCGTGTCGATGGCTATGTACGGCCGCAGGGCTTGATAAGCGCTGTCTGTCAGGCCGTACAGCCGCCTGAAATCGTCAGGCTTACGGAACCGTCCGCCTTTCTCGCGGTAGTGCAGCAGGTTGCGTATCTGCCACGGCTTCAGCCCTACCGACCTGAGCGTTAGACTGTCGGCTGTATTGGGGTCAAAGAGCCGGAGAACAACGGTATCACACTGTACCGCGACTGTTGCCAACGTGTCGCCTACGGGCGTATCAGCCGCTTCAGGAGCGGGCAGAAAGTGTATAAACACCCGCATCACAACGATAAAAGCAAGGAACAGAAGCAGTCCTGTTCCTTGTTTGCGGGTGAATATCGGTTGCCGGTCAGCCATTCACTTATCCGACAAACTCTGTGAACACGGTCTGGTCGGGGTTCACGAAGATGTCCCGCAGGATATGTTCTGTTTTGCCGTTGGCTATGATGACGCGGGTGCCGGTCTGTGCGGTGAGCGTGGCGGTATGGTATTTGGACTGCATTCCCCCTCGGCCGGCGCTGCTCTTCGAGGCTTGGATGTACTTCGACATATCGTCCGTGGCATGTACTGTGCGCACCACACGGCTCTGCGGGTCGGCAGGATTGCCGTTGTACAGGCCGTCTATGTTGCTCAGGATGACCAGTGTCTCTGCGCCCATCATCTTGGCTGTCAGACCCGACAGTTCGTCGTTGTCGGTGAACATCAGCTCGGTCACGCACACCGTATCGTTCTCATTCACAATGGGTATCACATCGTTCTGCAGCATCACCTCCATACACTGTTTGAGGTTGTTGTACTGCTCCTCCCGTTCGAAGTCCTCTTTCATGGTCAGCACTTGTCCCACGTGCAGGTTGTGTTCGCGGAACAGGGTGAAGTAGAGGTTCATCAGTTTGACCTGTCCGATAGCGCAGTACAGTTGCCGCTGTTCCACCGAGTCGAGAGGGTTTTCCACCTTGAGTAGGGTCTTGCCGCACGCTCCGGCACCGCTGGACACCAGTATCACTTCGTATCCCTGTTCGCGCAGCCACACCAACTGGTCCACAAGGGCGGATATGCGGGTCAGATCGATGCGCCCTTCGGCGGTTGTCAGCACGTTTGAGCCTACTTTTACTACTATGCGTTTCATCTCTCTGTCTTTATTTCATTCCTGCTTTCAGACAGCTCACCACGGCGGCATTGAAGCCTTGTCTGTCTAATTCATTCAGTCCTTTGATGGTCACGCCGCCGGGCGTAGTCACCTTGTCGATAGCCACTTCTGGGTGCAGACCCGATTCGCGCAGCAGCGACACTGCCCCTTGCATGGTCTGCATCGCTATCTGTTGTGCTTCATGGGCATAGAAGCCCATTTCCACGCCGCCTTCTGTCATGGCGCGCACCATACGCATCACGTAGGCTATACCGCACGATGCCATCATCATGCCCGCTTCTACTTGCTTCTCTTGCACCTCCATCACGGCGCCGCACTGCCCGTACAGGTGCATCACGGCGTCTATGTTCGCTTGTGTGGCTTGGCCGTTGTGTGACACGAAACTCATGCTGTTCCCGTATTCGGCGGCTATGTTCGGGATGACGTAGAAGTACTGTCCGGCGCCCCCGAGTTTGGCGGACAGCTTGTCCGTGCCGTAGTTGGCGGCATCGGAAACGATGATCTGCCGGTCAAGGTCGAGGTCGGGACGTATCTCGTCTAATACTTTGTCCATCAGCCACGGCTTGACCACTAATACCACGATGTCTGCTTCGCGTACTGCGGCTTTGTTGTCTGTGGTGGTTTTTACTGCGGGGTATTGTTCTGCCAGTTGCCGCAGTATCTGTTCGTTCTTGTCGGCTATGGTGAGACTTGTTTGTCCTGCTTTCAGCCAGCCGTGAGCCAGTGCGCCGCCCATATTCCCGGCGCCTATCAATGTTACCTTTGTCATACGAATATCATATATTTGAAACCATAAATCCTAAACTTAAAACTCTAAACCAACTCAACCACCCATAAACCCATAAACACCTAAACCCATAACCCATAAATTTGCAATTTGAAATCATAAATTCGCAATGCTCGCCCGCAAAAGTACATGTTTTGCTTGAATATATCATAAACTTGAAACCATAAACTTGCAATTTGCAATCATAAACCATAAACTTTCAACTCTCCAACTTCGTTCAACTCTCAACTCTCAACTATAAACTATAAACTATAAAAACCAACTAAACAACTCCTAAACTTCTAAACACCTAAACTCCTAAACTATATATCAATTATCAACTATCAATTGTCAATTATCAATTAACAGCGCAGCAAGCAACACCGTAGGATAACCGATAGATAACCGATAGATAACCGAAGGATAACCGAAAGATAACCGCATGAAAGTCCTGTGGACTTTTATGGTTGCGGAATATTGCGAGGAGCCGTATGATAGTGCTATTCATACCGAAGGCGCACCGTACCATCACCGTACTTTTCCCGCACAAAACCAACAAATTAGCAATTTGCAATCATAAACTCTAAACTCTCCAACTTCTCTCAACTTTCAACTTTCAACTCTCAACTATGAAAGCAGGCTCGTCCGCGAACACCTACCGCGAACGAGCCTGCTTTCAATTCTCAACTGTCAATTGTCAACTCTCAACTATCAATTCTCAACTATCAACTTTCCTGTTGCGTCGTAGATTACGCCTTCGCGCTCGATGTACAGTACGCCGTCCTGAACGAACTTCTTCGCCGCGCCGGCTTGCTGCAGTTCGCCGTTGATTACCTCCAGTTCGGTCACTTCCTCGCCTTCATCACCCTCAACCACGATACGGATGCGCTGCGCGCCCAGCGGTGATGTGCTGCGGAACACACCGCGATAAGCCCACACCGTGCTACCCGGTTCGGATGTGCTTGGATAATAGATCTTGTTGTCTTTCAGACCCATGTACGTGTTGCCCGAATTAGAGCCTTTCAGCGTGCCGAGACGCAACGTACCTACCAGTTGGATTGTTCCCGTACCGTCGCTGTAACCAACCATATCAGCCAAATCATTGTATTGGGAAATCGAGTTCAGCGGTTGAATCTGGTCGGCTGACGTGTTGATAGTCACATTGTGGAATACGAACTGTGTCAATTCCGCCAGTTTGGCGTTCGCGTTCACTATATACGCTTTGCCCGCCGTCAGTTTTTCCGCCTGTGCGAAGAACAATGTCACTTGGTTGCCATCGTTGGCATTACCTTCAGCGTGCCTGAACTCATATACGCGTCCTTTCATCCTCAGATTGGTCATCTGACCGCCGCTCACTTCGAACGGCAGACACAGCGTTGCCCACTTGCCCTTACCGAACTGGCGGTTGAGTGTAACCGTGGTGGCTGTTACGCCGTTATACTTCTGGAAATCGTCGTAGTAGTCATCACCATCTTCAGCGTGTTCGTCCAATACGATATGCAACTCGGTGGCGCAGGCTGTCCATTGCGCTGTATAGGTTGTATTGGCAGCGGGCATCGTCCCTGCGGGAGTTACATCCCATCCGTTGAAGGTGCATCCTTCCTTTGTGGGGTCAGCAGGAGCAACAATCGTTGTGCCGTATGCCACTGTGCCGTTGGTATAGTCGCCAACCGTAGTCACTGTCGACCCGCCGTCAAAGTCCCATGTCAAAGTGTAGTTGACAGGTGTCGCAGTCCATTGGGCGGTGTATGTCACATCGTTGTCAGGCATGGTGGCATCTACAGCGGGCGACCAACCATTGAAAGCGTAGGTATATTCAGCCGTAGCGTTCTTGGTCGGGGTGTTAGGAGCAACAATCTGTAAGTGCCTGTCAGCGCATTGCCGTCCGTTACCCAGCTTACATTGTGCGTATTGGTACTCCAGTTGGCGGTGATGGTCTTGTCGCCGGTGGAACCGAGCGTTATCTGCGTAATGGGATTGCCGCCGCAAGTCCAGCCTGTGAAAGTGTAGCCTGCACGTGTACCCGGATTGGCGAGAGCGAAGGTCGCCGTCTCAATAGTATAGGTGGCAGGGTTGCTGTTGGAGGCACCTTCCAGACCTGTGTAGGTCAGGTTGTAGGTGACGGGAGTCCATTGGGCGGTGTAGGTGACATTGTTAGCAGGCATAGTGCCGTCGAAATCAACGCCGTTGGTCTCATCGCGCCATTTGCTGAACGTATATCCGGTTTTCGATGTAGTCGGAGCGGTGATGGTTGTCCCTGCTATATAACTGCCTGCTGCCGTGCCGCCCGCCGGAGCAGAACCGCTGGATACCCAAGCAAGTGAGTAGGTGGGAGCGGCGGCAAAGGTGGCGGTGTAGGTGGCATCGGCTGTCACGGTGAAGGTACGGGTGGCATTCGTGTTATGATCTTCGCTCCATTCGTTGAAAGTGGCGCCAAGTTCCGTTGCGCAGGCATTCACAGTAATGCTCTGTCCCGACTGGCACTTGTAAACATACTTGTAAGAGCCTACATTGATGGTCAGGGTGTAGATGGTGAATGTCGGCACATAAACAGGGCGGATTGCCAAACCGTTGCCCAGACGACCGTCGTAATCCCATCCTCCGTCTCCTGTTATTGCTCCGTCCTCAAAAATAGTGCCGGAGTTGTTGCCTGTTGTAGAGGAATAGAATCCTTTTGTATTCGTCCAATAGTAGTAATGTGTGGTGTTAGAAAGTGCTGAAACAGAGCCGCCGTTGGTGTTGTAGTAACCGGTTGCGGGCAGTGTTATGCTGTTTCCGTTGGCACCGGTGTATGTGTATGACGAAACGCTGCAATTGTTCAACAGAGCCGTCCATTGTGCAGGGCTGGGTATATGCCAGTACGAACCTATTGTCTGGTTGGCTGCATCATGGTCATTGGGCAGTGTCGCGCCTGCAGCCCATCCTTGTGCCGTACCGGTTGAACCGTTGTAATATGTATTTGCATTGAACGATGTTCCGGATGACAGATTGCCCCAAGCGTAGTAGTTGCCTGCGGGTTTCAGGTCTGTAGCCCCCATATTCTTGTCCGACCACGCGATGCCGTAGCCCAAGTCAATCGGGGTATAGGTCGTTCCGCCAACGGTCTTGGCTGTGAGAGCATACAGTATCTTCGTTGTGTCGGCTGTAGCACCCTGATACACTTTCACTGTCTGATCCACCGATTCCAAACCGAAAGTGGCTGTCAGGTTCAGGTTCTCGGAAGCCGTGAAGTTTCTCGGATTGCTGGTGTTGCCGTCGCTCCACTCCACAAAACGATAGCCGTCATTGGCGGTTGCTGTCAATGTTACTGCCGCGCCATAACTATAAGTGCCGCCTCCGGTAACACTACCCATTGACAAATTGGCGGATGCGGCATTGATGGTGAACTGCTCCAAGGCAAAGGTTGCACCGACAGTAAGAGCCTCGTCCATACCTGCTCCAACGGTAAGCGATTTTTCCAATCCTGTGCCGGACACTGCGCCTGTCCAGCCTGTCAATTCATAGTGAGCATCAGGTGTCGCCGTAAAAGTAACTGTAGTACCTACTGCTATTGGTTGTGCCGCAGCCCCCTGCACATACGTGCCGTCGCTACAGGTAATCGAGCCGTGCGATGTGGAATTGATTGCCAATGTGAATGACTTGGCTTCAAAGGTGGCAGTAACAGTGATTGCTGCTGTCAGGGTATGGGTGTTGCCCGATGTGAAATCAGACGCTACGCCGCCGGACGGGGTTATAGTCAGACCTGTCAGTTTGTATCCTGCATTCGGCACGGCGGTTATGGTCAGTGGGGTGGCATTTAGAATATCCGTATTGCCGGATGTCAAAGTCTGGGCACTACCATCGTTCCATGCGACTGTTACCGTACCATGATCGGAATTATAAGAAGCGATTGCAACATTAAAGGTTGTTGCGGAACTGAATTGTGCATAGTATTTTGTTACGGTTGAAGGAGCGGACAAAGAACCCGGTGTAACAGCACTGCCGCCCGTAGATGCAGTGTACCAGCCTGCAAAACCGTCTTCATTGGGGTCAGGAACGGTGGGTGCTGCCGTAGTATAGTACTTGTCGGCTTGACAGGTGCCGTCCCATGTGCCGCTGTTCTCCGATACATTGAACACATATACACTGGGAGAAACATTGCCGGAACCGGAAGTGTACGCTGTACCGATATGGCTGGCATCTTTCGTTGAAACATCCAAACCAGACGGGCAATTAACCGTTTTACAAGCAGAGCAACCATTGAGCCAGTTTTCTGTGCCGGCCCCCGAACCCCAAGTCATGAAATTGGTAGTCAGAGTCGTCATCCCGGAGCAACCATTGAACATATTCTTGAATGCGGCACTTGCACAATCCGATTCAGGGTTAAAAGCCATAATGTTAGGTCCTTTTTTCAAGAAACTAACACATTGCGAGAACATGTTTTCGTAACAGTTGTCTTTAAGGGTTGTTGCCGGCAACAGAAGGTTGTTGCACTGGATATCAACATTACTTGACGAACTTGTGTCATCGCTGAACAACTTGTAGAAACATGCGGCCGAAGGTATTTCTGTCACATTCTCAAAATCGTTCGCTACCAGTGACATGATGTTTCCTGTAAGTCCTATTGCGGTATTTGTAGAATTATATCTGAACTTAAAGGTAATCCAGTGTGTTTTGTTCACGTTCCATGTATATCCGCTTTTCAGCCGGAACTGGATAGCCCAACCGGATGGATAAGATGGTGACAATGTAGGAGATGCAAGTATGAAATAAGTGTTACCGCCGGTACACTTTGTAGTGGTTATCTTCACTTTGGTTTCCGATACAGTAGCATCGGTCCATGTTTGTGACTGAGTTCCGTCAAATTTGAGTATTCGATATTGAAATATCGGTTTCGTATCGCTCCCCCATGTCCCCTCATACGATATTTCAAACCGGCCATTATTGCTGGATTCGGAACCGGTATGGTAGATTGTAAACGGAGTGGCTGTTGTAGTTGAAGCCGGATTGATTGGAGCCGCTTTCGCCGTCTGCGGCGAAAGCGTGAGGAGCAGTGCCATCAGCGGCACGAATAGAGAAAATAGTTTTTTCATAATAATTGGGATTTTAAGTTAATGTTATTTACTGCGTGTTGGTCAGTAAATGTGTGTTGTTTTACTGACGCACACAAAAAGCGGCAATACCGTGTTTACTGATATTACCGCTAAAAGTTGATGATGACTCTCTAATCGCTACAGCAAGGGAGTCATATATATCGGCAGGAACACCAAATCTTCTGTCTGTCGGAAGTCGGCAGTATGGATAATATAGGCAGTGGAAAGTTGCTGCGCATACTTGGCGCGGAACTTGTCAAGCGAAGACGTGGTGTAGTTCTTACCTGACTTGACCTCAACAGGAGAGATGTTGTGCCTGTTGCTAACGACAGGTTTGCGGATAAGGAAATCTATCTCCATCGTTTCTTTCGCATCTTGCTTGCTGTAAGATGAATAGAAATAGAGCTGATGGCCTGCGGCAGTTAGCATCTGCGCCACAACGTTCTCCACAATCATTCCCTTGTTGAACTCCAATTTGTCTAACATTATGCGGCGGAACAGTTCTTCCGATGCCGTTGTCTTTTCGTCAAAAGCAAGACTCAGCAGCAGCCCCGTGTCACCGAAATAGCATTTGAGCGTTGAGTCGTCCTGCTTGAGCCGAAGCCCTATGTCCGGCGCGGTGGCGGCATAGCACATATTGACCACCATCGAGTCCTCAAGCCACAGGAACGAGCTTTCGTAATCCCTCATACGCGCTTTCTCTCTCAGAGCCGACAAGCGGAAGCGTTTCTCGTGCTTCTGCAGTTGTCCGGGTATGGTGTCGAAAATCCTTGCCACCTTGCTCTCATAGCCTTTGGCATACTTGCGTATGTCGGCACGGTAGATGGAAAGTATGTCCCGCTTCTGTCTGTCCGTCTGTTCAAAACTCTTTGTATCAACATACTTCTGCACAGCCTGCGGCATACCTCCTACAATGAGATACTGGCGGAAACAGTCCATCGCACGGCGGTGAAGAGCCGCGCCAAGCGGCCGGTGAGCCTCGAAACATTGCCGGATAAAAGGCATCATCTGTTCATCTCCCATCGCCCATAAGAACTCCTCAAAGTCCATCGGATACATCTTCAGACGGCGCTCTTCAGAAGGAATCAGTATGTCCGCGACATTCTGATTGATGCTGACTAACGAGCCGGTCTCTATATAATCGAACCTGCCGTCAGCCACTAAATACTTGATCATAGAGCGGGCTTCGGGGCAAAACTGCACCTCGTCGAAGACTATCAGCGACTCACGCGGCACAAGCGACACATGGTAGAACAGGCTAAGATGAGTGAACAAACCCTCCAAGTCATTGCGATAGTCATGGAAAAAACGTTTTACCTCGTCTTCCGCACGGGCAAAGTCAATCAAGAGATACGACTTGTATTCATTTCTGGCAAACCGCTCTACAATATAGCTTTTGCCGATACGCCGCGCACCGTCAATAAGCAGAGCCACCGAACCGCTCTCGGTCTCTTTCCACCGAAGCAAATCCTGATAAATCTTGCGTTTCATTTTCCCTTATTGTAAATTGCGTGGCAAAAGTACTGCATTTCAAACAAATGAACAAACATTTTACACCATTCCTAAATTTTTTATTGGAAGATTATGCACCAATCCGCGAATTTTTGCACAAGGATTGTAACACCGATCCAATATTTTTACGGTAATATCAGTATGTCAAAGGTCATGCATTCCTATTTATAGTGCCGGAATGAGGCGCTGTGTGTTAATTACTACGTGTTGGTCAGCCTTCGGCTGTTAGTGTGTGAATGTTAATGACAGCGTGTTAGTCAGCCCTCCTCGCCATTGTCCGCAACCATAAAAGTCCACCGGACTTTCATGTAGTCACTGCGTGTTGGTGAGCTCCGCTGTTATTTCGTTTGTTTTGTCGGAACGTACACAAGGTACGCCCCTACGATGTTTTTTACTGAAAACAAACAAGATTTTAGGAATATGTGCATATAATTAGAATCAAAAAATAGGGATTTCTGCATTTTTAATGAAATAAATTTGCGGGATTCCGACATGCGTATTATTTTTGCAGCCGGAAATCTAAAGGTTGTCAGTTCATAAAAGTATATCATTATGATTTTTAAGCGAAAATTGTACGACTCTATGCTTCGCTGGAAAAAAGAGAAGCAAGGAACAACGGCACTGCTGATAGAAGGTGCGAGGCGCGTAGGTAAAACCACATTGGTAAAAGACTTTGCAGAAAAAGAATACAAGTCATACATCTTTATCGATTTCTCCGTCATTGACAAAGAGACAGACTTTTTGTTTGAAAATATGATGAACCTCGATAAATTCTTTATTCGTTTGCAAACCCTGTTCGGGGTCACACTATACAAGCGTGAGTCGCTAATCATTTTTGACGAGGTACAGAATAAGCCGTTAGCGCGGCAGGCAATCAAGCATTTAGTGAAAGACGGACGGTATGATTATATCGAAACAGGTTCGCTTATCAGCATCAAAAAGAACGTTCAGAATATCGTCATACCAAGTGAGGAGCATTCAGAGACCCTATATCCGATGGATTTGGAAGAGTTTTATTGGGCTGTCGGTAACACAACCACACCCCGACAACTCTCTGAAGTGTTTCAGATGAAAACGCCTATGGGACAGGCTGTTCATCGCCGCTGGATGTACGACTTGCGTTTGTATATGCTGGTAGGCGGTATGCCGCAGGCAGTGGAGGCTTACATAAAGCACAACAATCTGCAGGCGGTGGATGAGGTCAAACGCGAGATTCTGCAACTCTATTTCAACGATTTCCGCCACATTGACTCTACAGGCAGAGCCGCCAGACTTTTTGCCGCTGTTCCAAGTCAGCTCAATACGAATGCCTCGCGTTATCAGATAGGCAGCGTGATTGAGAACCAGACTGCTGAACGTGTGGCAGATGTAGTTGCCGGATTAGAAGACAGCAAAACCGTGCTGATGTCATACAATGTTACCGACCCGAATGTGGGAATGAATATGTCACGCTCGCTTTATTCCTACAAGATGTTTCTTGCCGACACGGGGCTTTTCGTAACCCTCGCTTTCTGGGACAAAGACTTCACCGAGAATGTCATTTATAAGAAACTGCTGTCCGACAAACTGGAAGCCAACCTCGGGTATGTGTATGAGAACCTCGTGGCGCAGATGTTGCGGTCAAGTGGCAACCAGCTGTATTATCACACTTTCCCTACCGGCAAAGGCAACACCAACTACGAGATTGACTTCCTGCTATCGCGTGGCAACAAACTGGTACCGATAGAGGTCAAGTCGTCCGGCTACAAGACGCACAAGTCGCTGGATGTGTTTTGCGAGAAGTACTCCTCCCGCGTCGGCGGGCGGATACTGCTCTACACAAAGGACTATGCCAGCGACGGGCAAACCGTCTGCGTGCCGGTGTACTTCACACCGTTTTTGTAAATGTTGTTTGTTTTCAGTACGTCAAAGGTCGCTTTGGCAGCTGCGCTGTTGATTACTGCGTGTTGTTCAGCTGCGCTGATATTATTGTTGTCCGCAGATTAAGCGGATTTTTATCTTTATCAATCTCTTTGCAGGCAGGATGCCTGCGTACCCGGTTGCGGCGTTCCGTGCCCTGTGATATCTTGCCCGTTCTTTTTTTCTATCGGCGGAACGCACACAAGGTGCGCCCCTACGATGTGTTCATATTGAGAAAATCATACTGCTCTGACTGTTTATGACATAGTAGCAATATCCGGTAATTTATTTCAGTTATTGCGGGTAACAAAAAGCAGCCAAACTCCGTAATGAATTATAGCCAAACTCCGTATTTTTATTCATAATCCTTTGGCAGTATGAAAAATACATATTACCTTTGCGGTGTCAAAAAAACACAGGATTATGTCAGAAACTAATTACAGACCCCGTATAGCCGACAGGCTGCTCAAAGACAGGCTTGAAGAAGCCGGTGCGGTATTGGTTCAAGGCCCTAAGTGGTGCGGCAAGACCACCACGGCGATGCGCGTCGCAGGCAGCATGGTGCTGCTCGCTCATCCGGACACTCTGCGCCGCTGCAGACAGTTGGCGGAAACAAACATGTCCGCGTTGCTCGCGGGGAACACTCCGCGTTTGTTCGACGAGTGGCAGACAATACCCGACCTGTGGGATGGCATCCGCTACGAAGTGGATATGCGGCAGCGGAAAGGGCAGTTTCTATTGACAGGCTCCGCCGTCCCCTATCGCGAGGAGAACGAGCAGGAGAAGCGTCTCAACCATTCCGGCGCGGGCAGATATGCAAGGCTTCGTATGCGTCCTATGAGCCTGTGGGAATCAGGCGAATCGTCAGGCGAGGTCAGTCTGAAAGCCCTGTTTGAAGGAAAGAAGGACATCTTTGGCAACAACAAATGGGAACTGCCTGATATAGCCTTTATACTCTGTCGCGGCGGGTGGCCCGATGCAATCGGCAGTTCAGAACGGGTGGCTCTGCGGACACCTTACAACTACTTGGACGCTCTTGCAGAATCGGACATCTCGCGTGTGGACCGCACATTACGCAGTCCGGTACGTGTCTATAGGCTGATGCGCTCGTTGGCACGGCTGCAAGGCACACAGACGAACATAAGCGTCATCCGTGCCGACATGACCGCCAATGACGACTCCACACTCTCGGAAAGCACCATCGCCTCTTATCTGTCGGCGTTGGAGAACATCTTCGTGGTGGAGGATATGCCCGCATGGGGTGTTCATCTGCGCTCGAAAACCGCCATCCGCACCAGCAACACACGTTACTTTGTCGATCCGAGTATCGCGGTTGCCTCTTTGCGCACGTCCCCATCCGACCTGATGCAGGACATTGAGACATTAGGGTTGCTGTTCGAGACCATGGCGGTGCGCGACCTGCGCGTGTATGCCGATGCTTTGGATGCAAAGGTGTATCACTACCGCGACAAGAACGGCTTGGAGTGCGATGCGGTCATCGAACTGCGCAACGGCAGATATGGTTTGGTGGAAATCAAACTCGGCGGCACGACCGCCATCGGGGAGGCGCAGAAGTCGCTCAACAGACTGGCGCAGAAGATTGACACCGGCAAAGCGGGCGAACCGGCTTTCCGTATGGTGCTGACCGCTGTCGGCGAATACGCCTATCCGCTCGAAGACGGCACTCTGGTCGTCCCTATCGGATGTCTGAAAGACTGATGCTTCGTCAGTTTAGTGCATATTCTTTCTTTGGCTTAGTATCGAAGCGGGGACACGTCCCTGCTCTTTTTTATGATTTTCTCAATACGTCAAAGATCGCTTTGTGACTATGTGTTAGTCACTCTGTGTTAATCAGCCTTCAGCTGTTGGTTATTTGCGGACAACGATTTGAAAAAATGCGTATTTACGCAAAAATTTCACATGGTCAAATGTCGTGTGTTGTTTTTGCCGCCAGCCATCCGCTGATGGCGCAATTTTCACCCATTGCGGCAAATATATGGGATATCACACAAATGAGCAAAATTTTTCGCATATTTCTCTGTTTTTTAATCAGAAACGTGTCATATTGCACAAAATTCTACGAAAAAACAGCCGATCATGTCTGCTCCGATTACTCTCCAGTCCGCCTTAAGGTCGCATTGCAACGCGACCTTATTTTTTGCTGTCTTCACAACAAGTGAACGCGGAATTACGCTGTGCATTGACCATTTGTGTTGCAGGCTGCTGTTTGGCAATAATGAAGTGTCAGTTTTCTTGTGCTCAATCGAACAAAATGAAACGATTGTGAGTAAAAATAAAAAAAAGTGGCAGAAAATTTGCAAATCGTCTTAAAATGTAGTATATTTGCGGCAATGTCACAGAAATGCCCGAAACAATGACACTTTGACAAGACGGAAACTCGCGGACAATCAGCAACTCTTGCGCTACCCTCGCAAAAAAGAAAAGATACAATGGCAAAAGATATCTTCAAGGAACAAGAGTTGGAGAAAAATTCAGTATGTAAGGATTTCTTACAAGTTCAACAGGAGGGGTACAGAATGGTCAATCACATGACTGCCTTTTACAACACAGAGTCACCAACACGCAGTGATTTACATAAAGTCGCAAAACGGCCTTTGACATATTGAAACAGACATAACACACAGAGAACAAGATTGGTAAGGTTGTCGCAAATTGCGACCACCTTCCTTGACAAAAAAAGCGGATACTGCCTCTGAAGCTTTGGTAATCAGAAGTATTGCCGTACTTTTGCCACCTGAACAAACGACCGCACAATACGACATACTCCATAACTCCGACACGACTATGGCACAAAACATCGTTCCCGTACAGATTATCCAACCGCAGCTGATTGAGAGCCGGATACTTACTATCCGAGGCACACAAGTGATGATTGACAGCGATTTGGCAGAATTGTACGGAATTCCTACCAAGCGTATGAACGAACAGGTAAAGCGCAATATAGAGCGTTTCCCCGAACATTTCCGTTTTCAACTGACAGCAATAGAACGCGACGAGGTGGTCGCAATTTGCGACCACCTTAAAGATTTGAAGTTCAGCCCGTTCGGCACTTATTGCTTCACCGAACAGGGTGTTGCGATGCTTTCGGCGGTGCTGCATACACCCGCAGCCGTCCGCGTCAGTATTCAGATTATCGAAGCGTTTGTCGAGATGCGCCACACATTAGCCGCCAACACCCAAATCATACGGCGGTTAGAAACGATAGAACACCATCAACTGTCGCTTGCCGCACATCAGGAAGCCACGGATGACAGATTAGCGGAGGTCTTCCGCCGATTGGACGAAAGTCAGGCTCCGCCGGCACAGGGCATCTTCTTCGACAATCAGGTGTATGACGCCTACCAGTTTGTTGCCCAACTTGTGCGCAAGGCAAAGAAACGCATCGTGCTGATAGACAACTATGTGGATGATACGGTACTGACCCTGCTTGACAAGCGGAACAAGGGTGTGAAAGCTACTATCTATACCAAACAGATTTCCAAACGCCTGCAATTAGACATTGCCCGTCACAACGCACAGTATGCGCCGGTTGAGGTTATGACTTTCACCAAGGCGCACGACCGTTTTCTGCTGATTGACAATGCCGTCTATCAGATAGGTGCGTCGGTGAAAGACCTTGGCAAACGATGGTGCAGTTTCACGCTGATGCGTGATTTTACGGCTAACGAACTCATCAGCAAAATCAGCTGACAATATACATGCGGTCTTTTCTGGGACTGATGACATTTATTATGGCTGTTTCAATATATAGACAACTATGCATACTTTCGCAACAACACGCAGTGACAACATGAAAGTCCTGTGGACTTTTATGGTTGCGGGAATGGCGAGGATGGTTAACATCACCAACAGCGCAGCTAACTAACACGCAGTCATCAACATTTACTCACCAACAGCGCAGCTAATCAACACGTAGTCATCAACATTCACTCACCAACACGCAGTCCCCAACAGCCGAAGGCTGACCAACACGCAGTAAAAACGCAGTAACTAACATTAACTTCTACACATATTATGAAAAAACATTTATCTCTTTTGATGCCGCTTTTGGCATTGTTTCTCACTCTTGCTCCGCATCCCGCAAGGGCGCAGATTAACGAGTATTTCTCCATTAGTAGTGCGTGGAGTGGTGCACAGACTACTGTCACTTTTAATGGTAATCCGGGCACTGACATCGAGTACTCAACCGACAAAGTCAGCTGGACGAAGATTACCGAAACAACCACGATTCCGACTTACAACAAAACCTATTTTCGTGGTAATAACCCTGACGGCTTCAGCAAGAGTGCAACGGACTATGTGAATTTCTTGGCAAGCGGTTCTTCGCAAACCTACTATCTTGAAGGCAATATCATGTCGTTGGTCAATGCCAATGATTTTGCTACAAACTATTCTACCATTCCGAATTCTTATTGCTTCTATTCGTTGTTTACCGACAAAGCGGGTGCTTCTAGCAATTATCACCCTGTTTATTGGAATGCAGGCGACTTGTTGCTACCGGCAGATAATCTGACTCCGTACTGCTACGCCTCAATGTTCGAGAGGACATATATTAAAGTGCCTCCGCAACTTCCCGCACAGCATCTTGCCGAGTATTGTTACTATAAAATGTTCTATACTTGCATATCGTTGGATTTGCGCACGAGTTATCCCACAACCCCGATAGAATATATTCTTCCTGCTGAAGAATTGGCTCCGCATTGTTATGAGCACATGTTCGGCTTGTACAATACCAATAGCACAATCAATCAGTATATCACTATTATGGCAACCTCGTTGCAAGACCGCCGTGGTGAGGATATACAGAACTGCTTCAAAGAGATGTTCTATTTCGGAGTGGCTTTATCGTCCACTTCGGGCAAAAATATACGATGGTATTTGCAAATATTCTTTACTAACTGGGGAGATGTCAGCAAAAGTACCTGTCCTACATACAACTGGTTCGGTGGCAACTACAACTGCGCCTACAACTACTTCTTCTATGATACGAATCTTCCGTGGGTAGCTTCCTCTATTTCGTTAGGTTCGGGTGGAGTAAAATCGCAGTTCCCCAATGGAGCATATAGTTGTGAAACGAACAATTGTACGAGTTTCTGGGTGCCTGAAGATTATAACTACCTCACTTTCGACTGTAAGACCAACGGCGGCACATGGGAGTCGGATGATGACTACAACGTTGATATTCGCCGCGTAGTTCGTGCCGGTTATACCGCAAAGACCGTACCTGCCAACCCGCACAAACTGGGCTGCACGTTCCTCGGATGGTACACTGCCCCCTCGGGAGGTACGAAAGTGGACAACGCCACTATCCTTTCGCAGACAACCGCGCAGACCTACTACGCGCAGTTCATACCTAATGATGTGGACTACACCATCACCATCGCCAACGGCGAACACGGACACGTAGTCGTAACGCGCAACAACGAACCGACTGCTACTTATACCACCACCTCTTCGGTGCACAATATGTCCGAACTGACCATCACTGCCGTACCCGATGCAGGCTACCGCTTCAAAGCATGGACAGGCGATGCCGCCACTATCAAAACAGCTGAAGACAATGGCACCACCTACTACCTTGTGAACGACATCACCGTAGGTGCCACCTTCGAAGCCGACGAGTGCACCGTGACCATCCAAACGCCCGCCGAGTACGGCACATTGGCAGCCTCCGACGGCGTGAACGCTTATGCTTCAGGCACCACATACACTTTCAACCGCCAGTTGGACCTCAACAAGGTACTGACCTTCACTGCCACACCTGCCACACACCGCCTCTTCACAGGCTTCACCGGCACGGAACTGAGCAATGTGACGGCTGCTCCTTACGTCTATGACCAGACGGTGACAGGCACCTACACCATCACCGCCCTGACCCCGGACGAAGTGACCGTGGGCGCGACCTTCGTCAAGCCGCAGTACACCGTCACCGGTACAAAGACCGGAAGAGGTAACGGTTCGGTTGTTTTGACAGCGGACGGCTACCCTGAGCAGACCGGCAGCGGCACGTATGACATCGACGCGGTGGTGACGCTGACCGCCACACCTGCCAACGCGATGTTCAAGTTCGTCAAATGGACTGACAACGACAGCGACAACCCCGTCCGCACCTACACCGTATTGGGCGATGCCACGTTTGAGGCGGAGTTCGACTTGGACGGCGACCTCTGGTCCGCTCCCGCCACCGTGGATGTGTATGCATCGGGTGTGACACGGACCTGCGCCAGCACAATCACCACCAGCAACTACCGCATCCTGTACAATCTGGATCCCGTAGTGGGAGACGACGGCATCACCTACACCCCCGTGGATATGGGTGCGGGTGTCGCATGGGCGGACAAGAATGTCGGTGCTGCTGACCCGACAAAGTCCGGTTCCTATTTCTATTGGGGAGGAACAAAGGCCTACGGCGAAGACGGTTACACAACGGTATCAACCGCAAACTACTATAAAGGGGTGGCAGATATGACGGCAACCACATCAACTGCTGTCGCCTCGCAGTATCCCTTGCCCGCTGAAGCCGATGCCGCAACGCAAAAGATTGGCGGGCAATGGCGTATGCCTACTTACTATGAAATGAATAACCTCATTTCTTCCACTTACACAACCAACGCGCAGGTTAATTATAACTATACAGTTACCAACAAGTACTACACAGACGATAAGATTTTTATTCCTGCCGGAGGACGATATGCAACCTCTTTGTCCAAAGGTGCTGCATACCTTTGGACAAGTACTGTAGCCGCTAAAAACGGAGCAAGCAGCAAACCCTATGTATATTATAATCATGCAATAAGAGGTAATACCACATCTACCGGCTATGCACTTGCCTACTATGCTATGCCTGTCCGTGCCGTTTATGTTCCGTCATTCGAAACTTGCACGCTGAAAGTGCTTGTCTATTGGGCATCAACGCTGAAATGGACTTACAACTACATCTGTGAGGTCGGTCAGACCGTCACCATCCGTCAGCATCCTGCCGCAAACGGATACAAATTGTCGGCTTGGAGGGAGAACACTTACTCGGGTACCGAACTCTCCACGGACAATAGTTATACTGTGACGCTTACAGGGAACCAGACGATAGCGGCGCATTACATCTCCGCCACCACCTATCTGCTGACCACCAAAGCCTCTCCGCTCAAGGGCGGAACGGTGGATGGCGGTGGTTATTACCCAACCGGTACAAGCGTTACGCTTACCGCTGCGCCTAATGCCAACTACCGCTTTGTGCGCTGGTCGGACGGCAATACCGACAATCCGCGTACTTACACTACCACAAATGCGGCTGTCACGCTTACGGCGGAGTTTGAAGGTTATGTTACGGGCGTTACGTCCCCAACTGCCAACGAGGAGGTGTTCGCCTACACCGCCAACACCAACTGCTACAAGATTCTCTACGACCTGCCATCAGAGGTGAACGGCTACCGTCCTGTGGATATGGGTAATGGCGTGGCTTGGGCTAACAAGAACCTCGGTGCTGCCGACTCAACCGCTTCGGGTAACTACTACGTCTGGGGCACGACCTCTCCGTTCACATCGGTGGCCACAGGCACTTATTATGCAGGCGCAATGGATATACCGCTGACCACCTCAACGACTCTCAGTGCGCAATATGCTTTGCCTGCCGATTCGGATGCCGCCACGGTGAATATGGGTGAGCGGTGGCGTATGCCGAATTATGCGGAAATCTATTACCTCGCCAATCCTAACGGAGCCACGGAAGCAGGTGCTGCCTCCACAGGCTTCACCTATACCAATAAACTAAGCGGCGAACAACTGTTCATACCTGCTGCGGGATGCTACAAGAGTGGTACATCGAAAACAGCTTGTACCATCTTCTGGGGCAGTACGGTCGGTTCGTTCAATGCAAACGGATGTAACTGCAGTGCTTCTCACTACTACAACGGAGGTGCCAACTACTACTATACCACTTCGTACCCCAACTCCTATGTGTATTACGCACTTCCTGTCCGTGCCGTTTATGTGCCGCCGTTTGAGACCTGCACATTGAAAGTGACGGTGACTGGATTAAAAGTAGATGGTAGCGGCACGAGCACCCATTACTATTATTATATCTGTGAAGTGGGACAGCGCGTGCGTATCACCGCGCAACCGCACTCCGTGGGTTCTACGGGCTTTACCTACGCCTTCACGCAGTGGACCGACGATGACAATAGCAGTGCCGTGGTGGGGACGGACCCGACTATCGACTTCGTCATCGCGGGTAATACCAACTACACCGCTACGTTTGCCTCTACGACCTCCAACTTCTCCACCATTCACGCTTTGCCACAACCCCGCTCGGCAGGCTATGTGTACGGAACAGGCCGCTACAAGAACGGTGTAACAACGAAGTTGCATGCCGTGCCGGAAGAGGGATGGACTTTCGTCCGCTGGGAGGACAACAATTCCACTGACCCCTACCGCGAGATAACCGTGAACGGACACGCCACCTACAACGCCGTCTTCACCCGCGCAGGCGAGGCGGCGGCTTCGGCGCACAAGTATGTGAATGTATGGCACGAGGCTACCACTACCACCACCGAGACGCTCTACGACGGCTCGCCGCTTGAGACCTGCACGCTCACGGTCAAGACCTACCAGTCGAACACCGCCAAAGCCACTTACAACTACGTCTGTGAGAAAGGGCAGACGGTAACGGTGAGCGCGTTCACCAACACCGCCAACTATTCGCTGCTGCACTGGACGAACGCCAATTACGACATCATGAGTTACGACCCGACGGTCGAACTGGAGGTAAACCGAGACATGACCTTGTATGCCACGTTCTATACCACTCGTGTCACGACCCGCACGCTCACTCTCGGCTGTACACCGCTTGAGGGAGCCACCTTCGATGGCGCACTGAAAAACTCAACTAATCATATCGGCGTATATGAGGACGGACAGGTGACAAAACTCATCTGCCATCCCAACCCGCACTACCGCTTCTTGCATTGGGAGGACGACGAAAATAATAAAAACCCCGAACGTATCGTCACCGTGACAGCTGACCGCACCTATACGGCGGTACTGGAGATTGACTACGACCTCGCTTCTGTCACCTCGGCAGACGCTTTCGCGCAAGTATATTATGGAGGAACGTATCAGGGGACGTACCTGCGCTATGATTTGCCGGGCTATGACGCCAATGGCTACCGTCCTGTGGATGTGGGGGTCGGAGTCGCATGGGCGAACAAGAACATCGGCGCCGCTGACTCCACCAAGGCGGGCGACTACTTCGTATGGGGTCTGACCTCTCCCGCCACCACGGTGAACAGCAACGGAAGTGCCGGAACCTATTATGCGGGAGTTACATCCATGATCACTTCGGCGTATAATGCCGTTCCGCAGAACACCCTGCCTGCCGAGGCGGATGCCGCCACACAGATTATGGGCGAGCGGTGGCGTATTCCGAACTGCACGGAGATATACAACCTGCAGGGCGTTATCGGCAGCGGTTCCACCGAGGAAGGACAGGCTTCCGCAGGATACCGATATACCAATGTGGAAAACACGACACAACATATCTATATACCTGCCGCAGGAAGTAAGAGCACTTCCGGGTCAAGTAATGTTACGCCCAATGTAACGATGTTCTGGGGCAGTACTGTGGGTACAATCAGCAGTCAATCCTCGCGCCCGTCTTATTACAAAGACGGAAGTTATTCAGCCGGTTCCACATCATACTACGCATGGCATGCACTACCCGTCCGCGCCGTCTATGTGCCGCCGTTCGAGACCTGCTCCGTGAAGGTGGTGACCAACAGCAAGACCTATATCTATATGTGTGAGGTGGGTCAGCGCATCACCATCACCGCTTTCTACGGTGCTGCCACGGCTACCAATCAGAGTTACCGTGTGGACAAGTGGGTGGACCAGAACAATGTGACCGTCTGCACCGACCAGACCTATTCGTTCATCGCCTTGTCGGATGTGACGCTGACGGTAACATACACAAGTTCCTATACCACCAAGCGGACGCTGACCTTCAATGTGTCGCCCGCTTCATCGGGTACTGTGAACAACCTTGCATCGTTTGTGGGTCAGTACAATGATGGTGCGAAGGTGCGTATTCCTGTCAAGGCGGCGGAGAACTACCGCTTTGCTTACTGGGACGATGACCACAGTAACACCGACCCCGACCGTATCTTCACGGCCTCGGCCAACGCCACCTACACTGCCGTCTTCGAGCAGGATCTGTCACAGGCTGCGGAAGCCACTATCGCGCAGGCGGCCACCGCCGACACCACGAAGATTCTCTATCCGCTGCCCGTCCTCTACAAGAACAGCATGTTCTATACACCTGTGGATATGGGTACAGGTACGGCGTGGTGCGACTATAACGTAGGTGTTACCGCTCCCAGTACATTGACAGGCTACTATACCATTTGGGGCAAGAACGGATCGATAACCAAATACAGCAACTATAATTCAACAACGTTCTATTGTGCCAATTTAAGCAGTATGTCGGCGGAAGATGATTTGCCCGCCAATACGACATACGATATAGCGATGAACCAGTTGGGTACGAACTGGCGCGTGCCTTCCAAGCAGCAATGGCAAGACCTGATTGACAACGCCGATTATTCCGACGGCACCTTTACCAGTAAAACGGATGCAACCAAACAAATCACTTTGCCCGCCGCAGGTGTAAAGATACCGACAGCCACGAACAGTAGCGGCGGAAATCCTTCTGCTTCCAATACCACTCACCGTTACTATTGGAGCAGCACGCTGCAATCGAAAGCAGGCACACTTTGGCAGAGTCTGCCGTACTGCTTCTACGATGGTGAAGTCAAATACGGAACGAATGTGCCGGCCAACGGTTATTGCAACTACGGTATGCCGGTGCGCGCCGTGTATGTGCCTTCGTTCACGCCCGACACCGTGCGTGTCCGCTATACCAACGGCGAGTCTGTGACGCGCACGAACACCTATCTCGTGCAGCGCGGACAGCCCGTGAAAGTGACAGCCATCCCCGATGACGGATATATATTCTCGAAGTGGAGTGACGACAATGTGGATGCCACCCGTTCGTTCTTCGTTACCGGCAACGTGACCCTCACCGCCGAGTTCGCCAAGAAATCGGAGAATCCCATCATCAACTTCATGAGCGAGGACGGACTGACGAAGATAACTTGGATGGAAGTGGAGAAGAACGAAGTACCCGTCTATGACGGCGAGGAGCCGACGAAAGCCTCCACCGCCGAGTTTGACTATCCGTTTGCAGGCTGGACTGACGCGAACGACAATTTCTACGCCAAGAACACGTCTCTGCCCGCCGCCACGGAGGATATGGACTACTTCGCCACCTTCACGCCCGTGCGCCGCAGCTACACCGTCACCTTCCTCAACTGGGACGGCTCGACCCTGCAGGCAACTGATGTGGAATACGGTCAGACCCCGTCCTACTCCGGCACACCGACCCGTCCGGCGGACGCGCAGTACACCTACACCTTCAACGGCTGGGACAACGAGGTGGTTGCCGTGACCGGCATCGCCACCTACACCGCCACCTACAGCAACACGCTGAACAGTTACACCGTCACCTTCAAGGATGCGGCGGGCAACACTGTTCAGAGCGGTACGCTGAACTATGGCGTGGTACCGACGTTCACGGGCGACATTCCTGTGAAAGAGTCTGCCGACCCCGACTATGTATGGAACTTCACCGGCTGGACCGACGGCGCGGACAACTTCGTCTCCAAAGATGCGGCTCTGCCTGCTGTCGGCGGCACAACGGTCTATACGGCAACGTATGTGTATGATGCCGACTACCTGACGCTGACAAACACATCTGCCAGCAATGCCACCGTTTATTTCCGCAGACAAAGCGGCAACAACTCCAACACGATTAACATCGAGTGGAGTATCAACGGCGGCGCATGGTCTGACCCGCGTACATACAAGTATGATAATTATGCTGCTATCTCCGTTCCTGCCGGTCAGAATGTCCGCTTCCGTGGCAACAACACCGTGATTGAAGGCGGAGTTACGAAATGTAAGTTCAGTCCGAGCAGCAGCATCTATTGGAATATAACATCCACTAACGGCAGTTTCACGGTTTCCGGTAATGTGATGTCGCTTGCCGCGTATGACGAAGAGAACAACCGCATACACAGCGAATACCCGCTGTCTGACTATTGCTTCTATAGTCTGTTCCGCTCGGGTTCGTACACCGCTTTCACCTCTATGCGTGATGCATCCGGACTTAAGCTGCCTGCCACTACTTTGGGTGCGTACTGCTATCAGAATATGTTCATCAACTGTACTAATCTGACTGCCACGCCGGTTCTTCCCGCCACTACATTGGCGCAATACTGCTATGCAAGCATGTTCAACGGCTGCACTTCGCTGACCGCTGGTCCGGCACTGCCTGCGATGACATTAGCGAACAACTGCTATCAATATATGTTCAGCGGCTGCACGCACCTGACGGCCGCGCCGCAACTGCCCGCCACCACGCTGACGGAAGGCTGCTACCAGTATATGTTCCAAGGTTGCACCATGCTGACCGGTGTGCCCGAGGCATTGCCCGGCACCAACCTGCCCGCGAACTGCTATGCATACATGTTCAGCGGCTGCTCGGCTCTGACCACCGCGCCGGAGATTATGGCTGCAGCCGATGCCGTACCCGGAATGGGGGCGTGCGACAATATGTTCGCAAGCTGCACCAGCCTGACTAAGGCTCCGTCACGGTTGCTGCCGACCACCGTCACCAACAACCTGACCTACGGTCACATGTTCTACAACTGCACTTCGCTGACCGAAGGACCGGACATCTTCGTGACGAACATCAACGGCGCGTCCTCCAACACCAAGATGCAGTATATGTTCTCCAGTGCTACGGCTCTGACGAAGATACGCGCCTATTTCACTGCTTGGGGGGCGATGTCGTTCTGCTCGAACTGGACAGGAAGCATCAACACAACGGGTTCGTTCTACTGCCCGCCTGAACTGGAACGCCGCTACAACGGCAGCGAAAGCACGCCGTCGTTCATCCCCACCAACTGGACCGTCTATTCTTACGACATCACCCTCATTCCTGTAGGCGGCAAGTGGGCGGACAATACCAGTACGGAAAAGCAGTTCACATGGCGCACCGACAAGAGCGACATTGACGACTTCATCGCCGCGCAGGTGGACGGGGAAGACAACAGCCTGATACAGGGTTGGTATCTGAACGCCGCCTGCACGGAAGCGACCACGGAGGAAGCCGTGAAAGCCGACCTCAGCGTACAGCAGACCGCCGAGACCAAGCGCATCTATGTCCGCTTGAGCGGCACGAACCCGACGCTGCTCTGGGATTTCAACGGCGGCGAAACCACCTCCACGGAGGCTGAATACACCTTCGGCGTGATGGAAGCGGGCGACCCGATCACCGCTCCCGCCGACCCGACACGCTTCGGCTATACGTTCATGGGCTGGTCATCGGCCCAGCCTGCGGACAACACACCCGTCACCGTGGCTACCGTGATGCCTGCCACCGACCTCATCTACACCGCCATCTGGCAGGTATTGCCCACCTACCTCATTACTGCCAACACCGGCATTATGGGTACGGCAACTCTGACGGCGGACCATTACGATGATGCCGAAGGCAGCGGAAGCTACATCGAAGGTACGCAGGTGACCATCAGCGTGACTCCGTACTTCGGTTATACGTTCACCGGCTGGAGCGACAGCAACACGCAGAACCCGCGCACCATAACCGTCGGCAGCACGGCGGCGACCTACACCGCGCAGTTCGATGCGATGGACGAGATAGACATCACCATGACCGAGGGCACGCTTGACTTCCCGACCTACGCGAAGAACTCGTTTGCCATCATCGGCGAGAACGAGCAAGTGGAGGTAAGGCTCCACTTCGGCGCGGCAATCTCCACAGGCAACCACCTTGCCAACCTTTCCACCGACCTTGCGAACAGCTACATACAGCCTGTGGGAGAAAGCAAGCGGCAGATTGCCTCGGCGACTGTGGCGACCGTAACCTACGCGGGCGAGTTGTTCCGCGCCGCTCGCCTCGTGGCGAAAGTGACCGACACCGACGGACGGAAGTACAATATCGACATCTACACCAACTACTGTATCAACTACGCGACGTTCCAAGAGGATTACCGATATAACTCCAACTATAATGCGGGTTATACAGAATCGAGTTGGATGAGTGGTCGCTCGTTTGAGTACGGAGATAATAATCATATCAATTATATCGGAATACCGAGTCTCGTACATACCAATGTATTGCGGTTCTTCACCGGAACGAGCAGTCCGTATGACTACTGCCATATCTGGTTGCAGTTCAACCCGCTGACCACCGGCGAAGGAAAAATCCCGACAGGTGTCTATCCTATCAACAGTACAGGCGCACCAGGAACAGTCTATGTAGGTAGTATCCCGCAGAACTACCAGTACCAGACGGCGCGCCAGACCAGTACGCCTGCATATTACACCAACACAGGTTCGTGGATTTACCATGATTTCACGTCGGGACAGTATGAAATCCGCTATACTGACAACTGGACGCTGCGCGGCGGATATGTGGAAGTGGTGAACGTGGATGAGACCTATTATGTCCACGTACACGCCTACACGGACGGCTACAAGACATTGGGCGAGCAGCCGAATACAGTGATTGACTTCACAGCGGGCGGTGCGACGGCTTCTTCGCTGACTCCTGTCGGCATCACCATCGACGCACGTACCACAGGCGGCGAGGCGCTGACGGATGCTGTGACGGCAACTCTGTCAGGCGCAAGCAACTGGACGGATGTGGCGATAGGGCAAGGCAGCCATACGTTCTTCAGCGGCAACACATTAGATCTGACGGCAATGAAGCCCGGCTATATGTTCGACCACTGGGAGGTGAACGGCTCACCTGTTGCAGGTGAGGACTTCACCTACAGTTACACGGTTGGTGCTTCCGAAGCGAATATCGTAGCTGTGTTCGCGGTGGATACCCGTCCGCATTACACCCTCACCACCGAGACTGGCGGACGCGGTACGGTTACGCTGACAGCAGCAGGCTACCTGGCACAGACCGGCAGCGGCTACTATGCGGAGAACACGTCCGTTACGATGAGCGTTGCAGCCAATACGGGAAGCGCGTTCCTGCGCTGGAGCGACGGCAACACACAGAACCCGCGCACCGTCACCGTGACAGGGGATATCACCTACACGGCAGAGTTCTCGCTTGAGTCGGCGGATGCGGCTGTTAGCGTCTATCAGAATGTTGCGGCAAGCAGCACGAAGATTCTCTACAACCTTGACCCGCGCACCGGCGACGACGGACTGACCTACATCCCCGTGGATATGGGTTACGGCGTGGCTTGGGCTGACCGCAACGTCGGCGCGACAGGCACCAACGTAATCGGCAGTTACTTCCGCTGGGGCGACCCGGTTGCAAGCAATACGTTTAATTCGTCTATTCATATTGATGCAAGCGGATTCTCCACCGGTGACAAACTCTCCAACGAGCAGGATGCCGCATACGTCAATATGGGAACATGCTGGCACATGCCTGACAAGAATGAACTGCTGGCATTGAAGGGTAATACCGACTTGTCGAACAACAACACCTTCACCAACAAGACGGATAACACCAAGTCCATCGTATTCCTTGCAGGTGGTTACAAGGCACAAAGTCATTATGACCCGGATTACCAGTACTACTGGTCAAGGGAATATGCGATGTATGGTTACAACAGCAAGTCCAAATCCAACGAAAGAACCTGTTTCGCATTCGTAAGATGTACGGACAATGTGTATTATGCGAGCAACTATGACAAGGATGACTATTACGGCAATGAGTACTATCTCGGTATGCCAGTCCGCGCCATCTATGAGCCTGCGTACCCGACTTACACGCTGACCATCAACGTGGGCGACAAGGCTTATCAGTACATCTGCCAGTCAGGTCAGAACATCACCGTGACGGCTGTGCCGGACGAGGGCTATGCGTTCAGCGAATGGACGGATAACCATAACACCACCGCTGTCCGCACGTTCACGATGACTGGTAACATCACCACCACCGCCACCTTCGTTCTCGGAACGCAGTACTACGATGTGACCGTCGCCAGCAGCAACACGGACTACGGTACGGTGGATGTGACCGCTATCAACGATGTGGAGTCCGGCACGGGCATCACCGTATCGGGCAGCACGCTGACCATCGGCAGCACGACCGTCACCGCCACCAAGACGACGGACGACGCGCAGTACACCTACACCTTCAGCGGCTGGACGGACACCGAGGGCAACGCCCTTCCCGCCACCGTGACAGGCGACCTCAACATCCGCGCCAACTTCACCCGCACGACCAACAGTTACGCTGTCCGTTTCCTGAACGGTGAAGAGGTACTGCAAAACACCAATGTGGAGTACGGTCAGACACCCGCTTACACAGGCGAGCAACCCGTTAAGGCGCAAACAGACGAATACACCTATGCGTTCTCGGGTTGGGATCCTGCCATAACAACGGTGACAGGCGCACAGGACTATACTGCCACATTCTCGTCCACACCGCGCTCTTACACGCTGACATGGGACTTTGCCGGTGGTGCAACGGCTACAGCAGAGGAGGATTACACACACGGTACAGTGGAATATGGCACAACCATCACCGCACCCGCTGACCCGACCAAGACGGGTTATACCTTCAACGGCTGGACTCCCGACGTGGCAGAGACCATGCCTGCCGCCAACACAGCCTACACGGCTCAATGGACTCTGTCGGAAACAACCTATGATGTCACCATCGAGAGCGGCAACGCAGGTTACGGCACGGTCAGTGTGGCAGCCATCAATGATGTGGAGGAAGGTACAGCTATTACCGTATCGGGCAACACGCTTACTGTCGGCGAAACGACCGTTACCGCCACCGCTACTGCGGGGTCCTATGGTTACAGCTACGCTTTCAGTAGCTGGACCGACGGTGAAGGCAACGCCCTGCCGGAAACAGTGACGGAGGATCTGACCGTCCGCGCCAACTTCACACGCGAACTGAATCTCGTGCTGGATGAGCATGCGGAGGACGGCGATGAGTTCTATGATGACTTTGCCGCACGGTACAACGGCGAGACTGCCAAAACAGTGACGCTCAACCGCCAGTTCACGCAAAGCCGCTGGGCAACATTGTGTCTGCCGTTTGAAGTTAGCTCCGGTCTGATGACTAATTTGAATATGAAAGGACGCGTGTATGAGTTCAAGCATGCTACCGGTACTGCCACCGAAGGTGACAAGGTGACGCTGTACTTCGCGCAAGCGGCATCGCTGACGGCGGGCAAGTGCTACATCGTGAACGCGAACGCCAAACTGGCGGGAAGGACAGAGTTCGTCTTCCCGAATGTGACCATCAACACCGACTCAGACAAGGTGGCTCCATTGAACTCGGTAGGACAGTACAACCAACTGTCGGGTTACAGCGACGGCGAGGGAACAATCCAACTGGTAGGCACGCTGCGTCTCGGTACGCTGAAGGGCACTGAATCGGGCAATACGTATATGGGTCTGAAAGAGAACAAGATCTACTATCCGAACATTGAGTCTGGCAGCACGGTGTGGGCTTATCGCGGTGTGTTCCGCAGCACAACTCCGCTGGGCGCACAGCGCATCCGTATCGTGGTCGAAGGCGAAGAGGGTGAGACCGTTACCGAACTTGAAGTAGTCAACGGCGAGCTGCAGCAAGCCGGCGAAACCCGCAAGTTCGTTCAAGACGGTATCCTCTACATCGAACACGACGGCGTTCTCTACGACGCTACCGGACGAAGAGTCAATTGATAAGGATCCTTAGATCAACAGAGCAGCAGGCTCGTCCGCGGACACATGCCGTGAACGAGCCTGCTGCTTTTTAATTTGCAACGTGCAATCATAAATCATAAACCATAAATCATAAACCATAAATTTGCAACTCTAAACTCTAAACTAACTAACTTCTCTCAACTTTCAACTTTCAACTTTCAACTTTCTAAACCACTCCTAAACACCTAAACTCATAAACTTGAAATGTGACGCAGTGGGAATTATTGGGAATAATTGGGAAGCAGTGGAAAGCAACGGGAAAGTGCCTTTCCCCGCTATCGTATCTTTGCATGCATGAAAGCCCGGAACATAAATTTGCAATTAGAAACCATAAATCATAAATTTGCAACTCTAAACTCTAAACTAACTAACTTCTCTCAACTTTCAACTTTCAACTCTCAACTATAATTGGGAATTATTGGGAAGCAGTGGGAAGCAATGGGAAAATGACTTTCCCCTCTATAGTATCTTTGCATGACATGAAAGCCCGGAACAAAAATTTGCAATTTGCAATTTGCAATCATAAATCATAAACCATAAATCATAAACCATAAATTTGCAATCATAAATCATAAACTTCTTATTTGCCGCTATGTCCCACAATTTGCCGCGATTCCTTGCAATAACCCATACCGCATTTCCCCGCTATAGTATATTTGCATGCATAAAAGCCCGGTGTCCCTTTTGAAATCATAAATTTGAAACTCTAAACTCTCAACTCTCCAACTTCACTCAACATTCAACTCTAAACTCTCAACTATAAATAACCAACTCAACAACCCATAAACTTATAAACACCTAAACTCATAAACCATAAAACACCATCATGCAATGACCAACATGAATTATAAAAAATAGTTAAAAAACGAGGCAAAATAGAAAAAAGAGACAGATTATTTGCTAACTACAAAGAAATACGTTATTTTTGCCGCGTTTATGTCCGGCCACGTATAGTGTTTCTATCCGTTCACGGACAAGGTAATAACAACACAACCCCGAAGACTATGAAAAAACATTTATCTCTTTTCGGCAGTCTGATTGCCTTTATGATGCTGTTCGCCGTGCCCGCTACGGCGCAGGTGGACGAGTATCTGATGATAGAAGGAAGCGCCACCGTCAATGTCAAAATGACCGGTACGGTGACCGAGTGGCCCGATTTCTGGTACTCGCTTGACGGAGGCGAATGGATTAAGATAACGGAAGCGGACATACGTATTGACGTTCAAGGAAATTCGGTTTCCCACCCGTTGACAGGCTATGTGCGCTTCAAGGGAAACAACCCTGCGGGCTTCAACCGCAGCAGCACGGACTACCTCTCCATTACGATAACCGGCGGAAACCCTTCGCTGAAGGGCAATGTGATGTCGCTGATTGGCGGGGACAACTTCTCCTCGCTGACCGCTATCCCGTGTGACTACTGCTTCTACGGCCTGTTCTGCCCTAATCCGCCGAGCAAGTTCTCAACAACGGGAACCTACCACTCGACCTCCTCTTCCACGTGCCTCTATCATGCAAAGGATATGGTGCTGCCCGCGATGGAACTCAAGCCCTACTGCTATGCTTATATGTTCGCATACAACACGGGGTTGTATGATTCGCCGGTGCTGCCCGCGTTGGTAATGCAGCCTTACTGCTACGCCCACATGTTCGAGTATTGTATGAACAATTTCTGCTCGCAGACGGCTTATAATTCGGGGACCAGACTGCCTAATCTGCCTTCCCAGCAGTTGGCGGAAGGCTGCTATGCGTTCATGTTCAACATGTGTCCCTCCATCTACAACGGGGAGAACGACTGGTACTGCCTGCCGGCGGAGGAACTGGCACCTCACTGCTACGAGGGCATGTTCGGCACGTACAGGAATCAGTATTACCGCTCTTTCAAGTCGCTTGAGATAATGGCGACCTCGCTGCAGGACCGCTGCGGCAATGACATAGAGAACTGTATGAAGCAGATGCTGAACTACAACATAATGAACCAGAATGCCGGTCAATTCGGTCGCGGCGCGCTCAATACGCGGATGTACTGGACAGACTGGGGCAACACCGATGCCGGGACCGCCCCGACATACGGATGGTTCACAGGCTTCCTATACTCTAACTGCACGTTCAATTACCAGAAAGGTCTTGATCCGCTGACCAAAGTGCCGAAGACTAACTACGCATATACCACGATGTCCTCTCTGTTCCCGTATTCGTGCACGCTGAAGGAGAACGAGTTCACATACTTGACCTTTGACTGCAAGACCAACGGCGGCACGTGGGAAACGAACTGTTCGTACGATGCGGACCTGCGCCGCGTGGTAAGAAGCGACTATACCGCCAAGACCGTTCCCGCCGACCCGGTGAAGGAAGGGGTGTCGTTCAAGGGCTGGTACACCGCTCCGACAGGCGGCACGAAGGTGGACAAAGCCACTATTCTTCAGCAGACGACCGCGCAGACCTACTACGCGCAGTTCGGTGAGGGCGGCGATGATGGCGGCGAAGGCGGAGGTGACAATCCGGAGGACGAGACAACCTACAACATCTACCGTTCCACAGGCGTTCTTGACTTCCCGCAATACACTACTTTCAGTCAGACATCCAAGTTTGCAGTCATTATAGAGAAAGACGGTATGACTATCCGTCTGCAGTTTGACGGAAACATATCCGATGCCATAGTGGATTACAAGGACTTTGCCGCTAATCTTTCTCCGGCGGACAGTTATGTGGAACTCAAGGACGGGACGCAGCGCGCCGTTACTTCCGCTCAAAAGGCACAGTTGCTCTACTACGGAGACTATGTGCGCGCCGCTCACCTCAAGGCTACGGTCTATGATGCGGATGGGCGTACCTACAATATAGAGGTTTATACCAACGAACTGCTCAATTACGCCACGTTCAAGGAGGATTACCGTTATGAGTATTATAAGACAACTCTTCCGATTGAGTCAAGCTGGGTAAACGGCCGCAAGTTCCAGTACAACGAGACCAACCACCTGCCCAATAACTTTGTGGTAGACGGCACCAACAAGACATGGCGGTACTTCTTCGGATCGTCAAATCCTTTTGACTATTGCCAGATTCTGATCAATTTTGTGGTTGCTAATGGTGAAGCGGGCATTCCGACCGGTTACTATCCTATCAACAGCACGTTGAAGCCCGGTACGGTGTTCATAGGGAGCATACCTTGCGGTACGAATGCGGAGATAGCGCGCAGCAACAATTTGAACTTTGCCTGCGGTGGCGATGCATCGTGGATAATGCACTACTATGAAGACGAATATGGCATTCCTCTAAAGGACAACTGGCTGTTACGTGGCGGGTATGTGCAGTGGGTGAACGACAACGGCAACTACTATATCCACGTCCATGCCACTACGGACGCCACCCGCACCAACGGCGAATCGTCCAACAATGTAATTGACTTCACCGCCGGTGACGAGAGTCTGGCGGACCAGCTGCCCGACCCGGTGGATCCCGATGACCCAGGCATGCCGGATGACCCCGACCCCGATGACCCGGAAGACCCTGAGACCCCCATCGTCTCGGCTGATGCGGATGTGACGGTCTATCAGAACGTAAGCAAGACAACGACCAAGATTCTCTATAACCTTGACCTGCGTCAGGGCAAAGACGGATTGTGGTACAAACCCACCGATATGGGCTACGGCATCGCTTGGGCGGACCGCAACGTGGGTGCCGCTTCGGCAAATGCAACAGGCGACTACTACAACTGGAGCAAGACCGAACCCGGTCCGCTTCCTATGAGCAGTACGGGCTATTCAGGAGGGAGTCTTTATGTAGGGTTCACGCTTCCTGCGGCTAACGATGTGGCGACGGTTAAAATGGGTAAGGACTGGCATACGCCTACCTATGATGAATGGAGTGTGTTGCTGTCCAATGCGGTCAATGGTACCAATCGCCTGAACAACCCTGATGATGAAAGCCTTTACATCAATATGCCTCCTACGGGTTACTATGATTACTACAACGGTTCATATCAGGTCAATCCGTGGTTAAACGCCTCTACATCAGCCTTCTTATGGACGAGTGAAGTGCTTGAACTCTATGGCGGACAACTTGGGACGACGAACATCGGTATGGCGACCAATGCTTTTGACGGAACGATGGAGTTGTCGGTGGGGTACATCCACCTTGCCGCTCCCGTACGCGCCGTCTATACGCCGCCGTTCGTCACCTATACGCTGACTATCCGCGTGGGCAGTTTCGAGTACCACTATATATGCCAGCAGGGACAGAAAGTCACCGTCACAGCCATCGCTACCGAGACGGGTGCGGAGTTCGTGAAATGGGAGGAAGACGGACTGACCGATGCCGTACGCACCTTCACGATGACTGGCGATATGGTCTATACTGCCATCTTCACCGACAATAGCGAACCCGAAACGCCGGAGATGTCTCCCGATGCCAACGTCAGCGTCTATCAGTCGGTAACGGAGAGTACAATGAAGATACTGTATGACCTGAGTCCTAAGCAGGGCAAGGACGGTCTGTGGTACACGCCTGTGGATATGGGGTACGGCGTAGCATGGGCAGACCGCAACATCGGAGCAAGTTCGCCTACCGACTTGGGCAGCCGCTTCCGTTGGGGCGACCCCGAAGCAAGGACATCGTTCACGCAGGTGATAAGCGACATCCATGATTACAGCACAGGCTCTGTCTTGCCTGCTAACAAAGATGCGGCAGTGGTCAATATGGGAGAATCGTGGCGCACACCCGATGCCGATGAAGCGCAAGCGTTAAGAGATAATGCGCTGATTTCAAATAATGACCGCTTTACGAACAATCACGAACCGGAGTCTTATATTCTTTTGCCCGCATACGGATACAAGGGAGCATACGGTACGTATGACCAAGCTTATCAGTATTACTGGACACGCGAATATGCAACATTCGGGTACAGTGCAGCGGACGAGGCTAATACCCATTCCTGCTATGTGCTTGCCCGCAACGGTCAAGATAAGTATTATATAGGCAACTATGATAAGGATGACACATACGCGATGATTCCGGGTTACGGAATGCCCGTCCGCGCCATCTATGTGCCGCAGTTCACGGTCTGCACACTGACCATCAATGTGGAAGGATACCAGTACACGTACCTCTGCCAGGACGGACAGAACGTGACTGTGACCGCCATTGCGAACGAGGGGTACGAGTTTGACCGCTGGACAGAGGACAACAACACCGAAGCCGTGCGCACGTTCACCGTTACGGGCAACATGACCTATACGGCAACGTTCAAGCAGGCGAAGCAGGAGTACAATATCATATATAAGGACAAAGGCGACCAAACCTTCAGCGGTACGCACGCAGCCGGTTATCCGACGGTTCATACTTACGGTACGGCGACTACGCTTGTCGGTGCAAGTAAGGAGGGTTACAACTTCCTCGGCTGGTTCCTTACGGCGGACTGCTCGGGCAGTGCCGTCACGACACTCGGAGCCACCGCTTACACAAGCGACATTACCCTATACGCTTCGTGGGAAGAGATAACTGTGGATCCCGAAGAACCGGATGACGACGAGTTGCATATCATCCTCTATGAGGACAAGGATGCCGACTACTATACCGACTTCTCGAACAGGTACAACGGACGCAAAGCCGCCACTGTGACCTACAACCGCCAGTTCACGCAGAGCAAGTGGTCCACCCTGTGCTTGCCATTAAATGTGAACACGGCATTGCTCAGCACACTGAAGATGACGGGTCGCGTGTATGAGTTCAAGTACACGAAAGGCGACGAGGAGTCAGGTCTGACCCTGTACTTCGCGCAGGCAAAGATGCTGACCGCAGGCAAGGGTTACATAGTGAACGCGAACGCCAATCTGGCAAAGATGACGCAGTTCGTATTCCCGGCCGTGGTCATCAATACCGAAGCAGACATCAACTCCGGCTTTGACATCACCAATGTGGAAGGCTACAACTCGCAGGGCGATGTCTATCTGGTGGGTACGCTCCGCACGGGCAAACTCATAGGCTCGGAAACGGGCAACCGCTATATGGGGCTGAAGAACAACAAGATCTATTACCCGAACGCCGAGGAGGGAACCAACCTGCTCGCTTACCGAGGCATCTTCCGCAGCACGGTGGATATCAATGTGCCGCGTGTGCGCATCGTTGTGGAGACGGAAGACGGTGAGCAGGTGAGCGAACTGGAGGTGGTCAACGGCTCGCTGGAAGAGAAAGAGCCGGTACGCAAGTACATAGAGAACGGTGTGCTGTACATCGAGCGAAACGGCAGACGCTACACCGCGCAGGGCGCGTTGGCGGACTGAAAGGCAAACTAATAGACAAAGAACATACAACAAACAATTAACCAAATAAACTAATATGAAAAAACAGATTATTCTTGTTTTCGCGGCTCTGTTGGGAGGACTTGGTTTGAACTCTGTTCGTGCCGACATTCCCGCTGACGCGGTACGGGGAGTGTTCTCCGTAGGCGCAGAGTCGAAGGTTGTCTTTGCACACGGCAACCTGCAGTACACGGCGAAAAACAGCACATGGAGTTTCGCCACGCACCAGTATGATATTATCGGTGCGGACAACTCCAAGATAGGCAAGAACACCTATGGCGGTGCGATTGACCTGTTCGGTTGGGGTACAGGTTTGAACCCAATCCAGTACAATTGCGCTTCCTGCGCTACCTCTTTCCCGATGGCGGGTAATGACCCCGAGAACAACGGGACGTGGGATGCCGCCGGTCGGCGTAACGCCCCAATGGACGGGGAGTACACTGAGTTTAAGGATTGGGGAGAGAACCTGTCCAACGAGTCTGTCACATGGCGCACGCTGACGGCTGCTGAATGGAACTACTTGTTCTTCGAACGCGACCTCGACCTTTTCGGTTTGGGCAAAGTGAACGGTGTGAACGGTTTGATTCTGCTGCCTGACAATTGGGAGAACAATCCACCCAGTCTGGAATTCACCAGCGCTATTGATGCCGGACTGATTGCCTATGAGGAAGGCTACTATTCCTTTACGGGAAATGGCTACTCGCTCACGACCAACAACTATACCGCCATCCAATGGCAGAGTATGGAGGACAACGGAGCTGTCTTCCTTCCGGCAGCCGGTTCACGTGCCGGGCAGGAGTGCAGCAACATAGGCGAGTACGGTTACTACTGGTCGTCCACTCCCGAGGAGGAAGGTACGGCTTACAGTCTGGGCTTCACCGAGTCATTAGTTGCTCCTATGGTAGGCGAGCCCCGTGCATCAGGACAGGCGGTGCGTCTGGTTTCCCCCTATGTGGAAGAAGACGAGGATGA
The DNA here is from genome assembly GCA_905234835.1 of Paludibacteraceae bacterium. Lineage (GTDB taxonomy): Bacteria > Bacteroidota > Bacteroidia > Bacteroidales > Paludibacteraceae > Colicola. The sequence goes on along the minus strand of CAJOIZ010000004.1, from coordinate 58,146 downwards.
GCCTGCTACTGAAATCAATGCGAATTTCAAGTTCCACCCCTTCACGGTAAATGGAGATGGTGGTCAGGTGTCCTTCTCACAAGGCAACCTGCAGTATCAGCCGAAACCGGATAAAGCGTTCCGTTTTGCCGCTAAGCAGAATGAGTATATAGGCGAGGGTAATCACAATACCAGTTGCATGTACGAGGGATGGATTGACCTGTATAACTTTGGCTTGGGTAAGAATCCGACCATGGTATGCGGGAATTGCTTTGAACAATGCGGTCAGATGGATGAAGACGATGAGTTCGACTCTCCCTCACGCAGGAACACTCCGATGGGTGAAAATGTGCCTCCTTTTGAGGAATTTGGCACAGCCAACAACCCCATTGCCAACGGCGGCAACGACACTTGGCGCACGATGACAGCTGACGAATGGGAGTATCTGTTTACCGGTCGTGAGAACGCCAATGGTTTGTTCGGCTTTGGTAAGGTGGACGGCGTGAACGGCATGATTGTCCTGCCCGATGACTGGGATTTTTCGTTGGAGTTCGTTCCCGCCGCAGGCAAGATGACCTTGTCCGACGGTGTATACACCAGCACGAATACGGAAACGGTGTATAGCCACAACACATATTCCAACCAGTCGTGGCAACAAATGGAGGCAGCGGGCGCCGTCTTCCTTCCCGCAGCCGGTGTGCGTAGCGGTAATAATGACAAGGAATGTTCCGACCTCGAAGCCGCCGGCTACTATATGTCTTCCACTGAAGATGTGAACAACTCAGCCGATAACGTGTTTATACTCCGTTTTGATAATGCTGTTTTCCGCCCCAAGTTCTCAACTCCTTGGGAAGCGGGTCATTCTGTCCGTCTTGTGAAGGAATATACGGAGGAGGAAGAACTTACGCTCACTATCGAGGTGGATCCTGACGGCAGCGGTGTAGTGAAAGAGAATGAGGTTGATATGGCAAAATCTTCATATAAGATGAAGAAGGATGACACACAAACCTTGATAGCCAAAGCAGCTACAGGTTACAATTTTGCCGGTTGGGATATCACCGTAGGCGGTGGGACAGAACCTTATTCGGCTGACGCGGAAATCACGTTCACGATGGGAGAGGAGGATGTTACCCTGACCGCCAACTTCGAAGCTACGTCAGTGGAACATACACACAACTGGGGCGAAGTAACCTATGAGTGGGACGGTCTCAATTGCACGGCTACTCGTGTTTGCCTAGATAATGCAGAACATGTAGAAACGGAAACAAAGCCTGCCACATTGACATCTACCGTTGATCCGACTTGCGAAACAACCGGTACAGCTACTTACACGGCAGTCTTTGAAAATCCCGCTTTCGAGGCTCAAACCACAACAGAGACCATCGAGCCACTTGGTCACGATTGGGGTGAGGCAACCTATGAGTGGAGCGAAGACCATACGACCTGCACAGCAACGCGTGTATGCAATAGAGATGCTTCGCATGTTGAAACAGAGACTGTTTCGGCAACCGTTACCATGGAAGGCACTACGACAAAGGTTTACACTGCCCAGTTCGAGAATTCTGCCTTTGAGACACAGATATATAACGAGTATTTCTACACGCTGACAGTGAATGTAAATATTGCAGAAGGCGGTATAGTGAAAGAGAATGCGGATAATACAGCAGCCGCTTCCTATACGATGAAAGAGAATGATACCCAGACTCTGATAGCCGAGGCAGCTACAAATTATGATTTCATCGGTTGGGATATTACCGTAGGCGGCATAACATCTGCTTATTCTACAAGTTCATCCATCACGTTTACGATGGGAACTGAGGATGTCATCCTGACAGCTAACTTCAGAGAGAAGACTCATGAGCATACATGGGGCGAGATAACCTACACATGGAACGGTGACTATTCGCAGTGCACTGCTACACGTACATGCACAGAAGATGCATCTCATGTAGAAACGGAAACTGTTAACAGCACGTCTGTAACTGCTGAACCGACATGTGACGCGCCAGGCTCTGTGACCTATAAAGCAACCTTTGTAAATCCGGATTTCTTGGCACAAGAAAAGGCTATTATTATAGAGCCGTTAGGTCATGACTGGCAGGCAGCTGTTTACACATGGAGTGAAGACCATTTGACCTGCACCGCAACACTTCCTTGCGGCAGAGACCATGACCACGACATCGTGGAAACCGTTACGGCAGTTCCCTCTACATCTGGTTCTACTACGGTTTACACGGCGACGTTTGAAAATCCTGCCTTTGAGCCGCAGACCTATTCGTTCACTCCGTCTATCAATGTTACGATGTCGCAGTACGGATTCTTGTCGCTGTATGCGGACAAGGCTTACACCGTTCCTGCTGACTTGAATGCGATTATCTATACCGGTGTAGATGGCAAGAACCTCACCTATCAGAAACTCACCGTTATCCCTGCTTATACGGGCGTAGTTCTGTATGCGAAGGCTAACACGACCTACACGCTGTATGAGACGGTAACGACCGAAAGTTATCCGACTAATATGCTGAAAGGCACGTTGACAGATACTCCGATTGACAACGCTAATGTTCATTATATCCTGACGTATAATGAAGAAAAGGGTCTCGCCGGTCTGTTCTGGCCTATGGGTACGAATCGTGGTGTCGGTTCGTTCATCAACCGTGCGGGTAAGGCTTATTTAGAGATTCCTTCGGGTATGAATGTCGCTCCTCGCTTCTTCACAATGCGTGGCGAAGCCTGCGAGGAAGGTACGGCAGTGGATGAGACACAAGCTGACAGAGATGGCAAATACTATGACATCCTCGGTCGCGAAGTTGCAGAACCGCAGCCGCAGCAGATTTATATCCACAACGGACAGAAAGTGCTGTACGGCAAATAAACGTTGAGGAACCGTTTTTCAAAGTCCCCCGCAAGGTTGTTTCCTTGCAGGGGACTTTTTTGTTTTGTGTAAATGAAGGAAAGAGTGTACATTTGCCGCCGTTTTGCGAGTACAAACAAAACCATTGATATATGTTCAGCGGAATAGTAGAAAAGATGGCGCAGGTAGTGCGCATCGAAAAGGAACAGGGAAACAAGCATTTTACGCTTCGTAATCCCTTTGTACAGGAAGCGGGTCAGTCCCCACAATCAGAGCATTTGTCGATAGACCAGTCCATATCACACAACGGTGTGTGTCTAACCGTTGTCCGTAACGAAGGCGGTCTGTACACCGTGACGGCAATGCAAGAAACGCTGCGGCTCACCAATCTGGACCTATTACAAGAAGGTGACTGGGTGAACGTGGAGCGTGCGATGTCGATGGACAAACTCCTTGACGGGCATATTGTTCAGGGACACGTGGACCAAATGGCGGAGTGCATCGAAGTTCGGGAAACAGATGGCAGCTGGTACTACCGTTTCCGCTACGACAGCAGCGAAGAGATGATAAGGCGTGGTTACTTCTGCGTGGACAAAGGCTCAGTGTGCATCAACGGAGTCAGTCTGACAGTGTGCGAACCAGATGTAAAAGAAGGTAAAGGGTACGTGAGCGTATGTATCATCCCTTATACCTATCAAGTTACCAATTTCCAGTATATCAAGCCCGGAACAATGGTGAATATCGAGTTCGACATCATAGGCAAGTATCTTGCACGGATGAACCAACTGCTCAAGTAAGCAAGATTTTTTTGAACCTTTCGTGTCGTTTTCAGCATTTTATCGTATTTTTGCGGCGTTGTTCGCTTCAGGTTATTGTCAGGATAGGGCAATCACATAATAATCACATAATAATCACATAATAATCACATAATAATTCTCGCACTTTTTTACGGTTTATTTCTCTATGAAATAAGGTGTTAAGAGAGAGAAGCGAGAGAGAAATAAGAGAGAAACATTAAAAGAAACAAGAACAGATATGAATGAAGTTAGTTATCAATTAGGGTTGCAGGTTGCCGGCGTGATGCAGCAATACGGTATTCCTGAGCTTGATTATGAGGCGTTCCGTCGCGGAGTAGAGCAGGGTCTCAATGCGGGAAAGAACGCAAAAGCCGAAGGCGAGAAGTTCCTTGCGGCCAACGCCAAGCGTGCCGAGGTCAAAACCACTGCATCCGGCCTACAATACGAGGTGTTGGAAAGCACTCTCGGGCAGAAACCGAAAGCAACAGATACCGTTAAGGTACACTATGAAGGCACCTTGATAGACGGAACTGTATTTGACAGCAGTTACCGCCGTGGCGAACCCATCAAGTTCGGCTTGAACCAAGTAATAAAAGGCTGGACCGAGGGACTGCAGCTGATGTCTGTCGGCTCAAAGTACAAACTCTATATCCCTTACCAATTAGGTTACGGTGAGCAGGGTGCCGGAGGAAGTATTCCTCCCTTTGCCACACTCATTTTTACCGTTGAACTGTTGGGGATAGAATAAGCAGACAACGTATCAGAAAACACAGAATACAACAAACATTATAACAACAAAACAACAATGAAAAAGACAATTTATTTGTTCATAGCCGCAGTGGCAATGGTAAGTTGCGGCAGTTCGTACAAAGCACAGGACGTAGTGCTCAATGACATGCAAGACTCAGTCAACTTTGCGTTAGGTTATGTGAACGGTGCAATGCTGAAGATGCAGCAACTGCAAGAGGACAGCAGTGATGCAGTCATCGCAGAGTTCATCGATGCTCTCCAGCGCGGATATGACGGCAAAGTGGAAGAGTTAAGCGAAGCGGCTTCCCTCGGCAAGAACCTCGGTATGGCAGTCAAGTCGTTCGAGAAAGGCGGTCTGGCAGAAAACAAAACATGGCAACTGAATGAGAAGATGCTGTTCCAAGGTATGGTGAACGGGATGAGCGGTGACACCACCGTTATGAAGAGCGAAGATGCCAAGCAGTATTTCCAGTCGCAGTACCAGGCTTCGATGATGGCTTCCGACTCCGTTCCCGCAGGCAAAGCCATTCGCGCTAAATGCCCGACCAAAGTTAAGACGGTTGAACTGAAGAACTTTACGGACAGTATCAACTACGCGTTCGGTCTGATGAACGGCAGCGACATCAAGATGTACGTATTGGCTTCCGATTCGACAGGCGAGGAGCAGACTGCGTTCATCAATCAAGTGAACAAGACTCTCAAGATGAATGTCATCAATCCTCAACTGATGAACATGGGTGAGCAGATTGGCAAGACCATCAAAGAGCAGGAAGCCAGCGGTCTAATAGGCGAACCCAAACTGGAAACCCGCTTCGCGCTTATCAAACAGGGCTTCATCAACGGTATGAAGGGGCACGATACGCAGTTTGACCAGCAGACAGCCGGCGAATATATCCAGAATACTATCAACAATCTCAAGTACGGCGACACCAAAGGTGAAGGCGAAAGTTTCCTTGAAGCCAACAAACTGAAAGAAGGAGTCATCGTAACTGAAAGCGGTCTCCAATACGAGGTATTGACAATGGGTAAGGGTCCGAAGCCTCAAGCTACAGACAAAGTGAAGGTTCATTATCACGGCACTCTGATTGACGGCACTGTGTTTGACAGTTCCGTTGAGCGCGGCGAACCGACCTCCTTCGGTCTGAACCAGGTTATCAGCGGCTGGACAGAAGGTCTGCAACTTATGCCCGTCGGCTCCAAGTTCCGCTTCTATATCCCTCAGGAGTTAGGTTATGGCAGCCGCGCCACAGGCAAGATACCTCCTTACAGCACGCTTATCTTTGATGTGGAGCTGCTGGAAATTGAGAAATAAGGCAGTATTTTCGCTGATGTAACCGCAATGGGAATCATAGCACGACAGTCGTTGCGAGGCACTATCGCCACTTATATAGGCGTGGCGATAGGTTTCGTAACGACTTTTTTTGTGCTGACACGGTTCCTCACTGCGGTAGAAATAGGTTTGGCACGTGTCCTGATTGATTCCGCGACCCTGTTGGTCGGCTTGGCACAATTGGGCAGTACGTCCGCTATCATCCGTTTTTTCCCTTACTTCAAAGAAAAGGAAGACACCAATTATCACGGTTTTTTCTTCTGGACGCTGATAATCCCTTTGGTTGGTTTTCTTTTCTTTGCACATGTCTTTTGGCTTTGCCGCACGCCGATTGAACACTGGTTCGGCGAGAAGTCGCCGCTATTTGTCGATTACTACTATTTTGTTCTTCCGTTAGCGTTTTTTATGCTCTATGAAACGGTGTTTGAGAGCAATGCCAATGTGCTGATGCGGATAGTGGTCCCTCGTGCCGTTCGTGAAGCGGGTGTGCGTCTCGGGCTGTTGGTGTCGTATCTGCTGTATGCTTTCCGTGTGCTGTCAATGGACGGCTTTGTTGTCGCCCTGTGTGTCATCTATGCATTAGCCAGTCTAATCAATATCGTTTATGTGTGCCGTATCGGACATATCCGTTTTATGCCCGATATGCCTTTTCTGCGTGCCAATCAGCCCTTGGTCAGGTCCTACTTCCGTTATATGGTGTTTCTGGTACTGTCCGCCTTGGCTTCGGTCTTTGCACCGATGCTGTCGTCTTTCTTTGTTACAGCCAAGATGGGACTTGGTTACACGGGCATCTTCGCGATTGCCACCTATATGGCGGTGATGGTGTCTATCCCTTATCGTTCGCTTACCGCCATCGCTTCACCCCAGTTGGCAGCCGCACTCAAAGACAGAAATCATACCGATGCCGGACATTTGATGCAGCAGGTGACCAACTCGATGCTGTTGATTGGAAGCCTCATTTTCCTGCTCCTATGGGTGAACATTGATCTGATTTTTCAGATTTTGCCCAATGGAGAAACCTATGCAGTGGCAAAACAGACGGTTTTCATTTTAGGTCTTTCACAACTTCTTTTTGCTACGGTGCAGGTGTCGGTAACGGCTCTTACATACGGGGCGTATTACGGTTATACCTTGCTGTTTTCGTTAGTGCTGACCGTATCGGCGATTGTGCTTAACAACTACCTGATACCCTTGTACGGGATGGAAGGCTCTGCGTGGAGCAACCTGATATCGTATTCAGTATATAGTATATTGGTTCTGTGGGTGGTTATGGGCAGAATGCGTTTATCGCCTTTCTGCCGGACAGAGGCTAAAACGCTTCTCCTATTGGCTGGCGTGCTGGTTATCAACTTCTTGTGGATACGGTATTTACCTGTGGTTAATGTCTGGATAAGCAGTGTAGTGCGGAGCGTGGTCTTGATAGGAGGGTTCTGTGTGATTGCGTATAAAAGTTATTTGTCGGAGGAAATCAATGCGGTACTTCATTCGTTTTTCCTACGTAGGCACTGAGTACCACGGTTCGCAGGTGCAACCGAATGGTGTGACGGTACAGGAGGTGATGGAGCGTGCGATGACGACTCTCCTACGCAAGCCTGTATCGCTTACGTTTGCCGGACGTACGGATGCGGGAGTGCATGCCCGTGAGATGTGGGCGCATTGGGATTGGAATATACCGGAAGGCGGTACGCCATTCTCCTTGCCGAAACTGACATCGCGGTTGAACAATTTCTTGCCGAGTTCCATTTCCGTGCAGCAGATTGTTCCTGTCCGCCCTGAAGCTCATGCTCGGTATGATGCGGTTGCTCGAACATATGAATACCATATTACCACCTGCAAAGACCCTTTTGTTGTCAAACGCAGCACGCGGGTGGCTCCCGGATTAGACTTCGAGCAAATGAACAAAGCGGCAGAACTGCTTCTTGGCAGACACGATTTTGCCTCTTTCTGCAAGGTACAAACGGATGTCAAAACCACTTTTTGTACCGTTCGGCAGGCATTCTGGGAGCAAACAGGTGACGCGAAAGCCGTATTTACCATTCAAGCGGACCGTTTTCTACGGAATATGGTACGAGCTGTAGTGGGTACGCTTTTTGAGGTGGGGCGCGGATGTATGACTGTAGAGCAGTTTGCCGATGTTATTGCTGCCCGGCATCGTTCCGCTGCGGGGCAGTCGGCTCCGGCGGAAGGATTATATTTAGTGAAAGTGGAGTACCCTGAAGCTGTTTTTGTGGCAGAATGAGAAAGGCGTTGCGTATAATAGGAATCATCCTGTTGCTTGTCAGTATTCCGATAGGAACAGTGGCACTTCTGTTGCGCAGCGGTCGCGTCCAGACGGCTGTCATCCAACGGCTTACCGAGGAACTTTCCACAAATCTTGATGCCGACATTCATATAGATCGTGTCAAATTCCGATTTCTCAATTCTTTGCGGTTGGAAGGTGTCTATATGAGTGACCAACAGGGTGATACACTTATGTGGATGCCTCGGATGGATGTTCGTTTCAATCCGTTGGCGTTGAAGAAGAAAGAAATTGATTTCATCTCCGTCCGCATGGATGAACCGTATATATCGATATGGCAGGACACTTGCGGTACTAACTGCGATTTTCTTATTGATGCTTTCTCTTCCGATTCGGCGCGCCAGCCTTTGGATATGCCCTTGCGGGTCAGGAGCATAGCCATCAATAATGCCCGTGTTCGTTACCACTATCTGCCTGCCGGTTACGATGTCCGTATCTCCCCGTTGGATTTGCAGTTACGACTGCCTGTCTTGTCGAATGACAGTATAGATGCCGCCGTTGATAACTTGTCCGTTTGTGCACGGTTGGAAGGGAAGGATGCTGCTGTAGAAGCCTCTTTCTGCGGTTCGCTTGACTCGTTAAGTGCGGACAGAATACGTCTCTCCTATCGCAATATACCGATACTTACAGGGCAGTTCAATGTAAAGAATCCTCTTCAGCCGGAACGAATGAGGGTCGGCGTTGAGTGTCAGGACTTATATTGTAACTACGTTCTGTTGCAGGATTTGTTGTCAGAATTCCTGCATCATCCTGTTGAACTTCCCTGTGAATTGGTACATCTCGGGGATATTCATTATCGCGGACACATAGGCGGACGGTTGGACAATTTGGCTCTCAAGGGAGCTTTTCAGACCGCGATAGGTTCTGTTTCCACTCACGCACGGCTTCATACCGATACCACTTTTTCGGACATCCGTTTTGTCGGCAAAGTGGGGACTCAGAACTTGCGTCTACATCAGTTGCTACCTCAAATTTCCATTGGCGATTTGTCCATGCAGAGCAATGTCAATGTGCATTACAGGAAGGATCTACCTGTAGAAGCGGATGGGGATGTGAATATACAAAGTTTTGTCTATAAGGACTATACATATCAGGATGTGCGGTTGCAAGCTTCGCTCTTTGACAATATCCTTCAAGCCGATGTTACATCCTTTGACCCGAATGTTGATATTTCTCTTAACAGCAAGGTGCATCTGAATGCTGACCGTCCTACGGTCAACGCCAGACTACAGGTCAACCACCTCCGGTTGGGAAATTTGCATCTTCTTTCGGATGTACAAAATCAGGATATACAAATGCAAGCCTCCTTGCGCTTATCTGCATGGGGAGAAAAAGCCGATTGGGCGGATCACCTCAATGGACAACTTTCTATAGACTCGTTGTATCTGTCCAATTACGGCCACAGTGTTGCCATGAAGGAGATGACTATCCGAATGGAGAATAAAGGGAAGGAGAACAGCCTACAATGTATGTCCGACTATGTTCATGCCCATGTCAAAGGACAATTCCGCTGGACCACCCTGCCAAAGACTCTCTATCAGTTTGCTTATTCGCTCTTTCCGGAGATGATGCATACGCCGCCCGAACAGCATCAACCCAACGACCTTGATTTCTATTGTTATCTCCATCAGGCGGACAGCGTTATCCATACCTTGACCGAAAAGGATATACACTTGCCTGAGAAACAGACTATCAAAGGATTTGTCCGCGAGACAAAGAGAGAACAGGGTGTGCAGTTGTTCGTTCCTTCGTTTGTCAGTGGAAAATTAGAAGCTAAAGACATAACCCTTTCGATGGTTCAGAAACGTGACAAAGCCACGCTTGCTCTTTCGCTTATCGGACATCCTTTGCTTAACGATTCTACTCGTCTCAAGGCAGAAGATGTGGAAGTCGGTTTTCTGGCTGACGCTTACCGTGACTCGGTTCAGCTGACGTGCCGTTTCTCGGAAACGGATGCCGCCCGTCCTGCAGCGGAGATACAGATGCGCACCCGTCTTGACCGCTATGCCGGCAGACCTTTCGCCGCCGTTCACGTACTGCCTTCATCGTTCTATATGCGGGATACGTTGTGGACGCTGCGGGATACCTATATGGAGTATGCGGCAGCCGACACGGCACTCTCCATTAGGGGGTTCGACCTTTCCTCTCCGACCCAGTTCATCCGTGCCGAAGGGGTCGCTTCTACGCGTATGACAGATTCAGTACGAATTGATATGCGCAATTTCAGTCTCGGGTATCTGATGCGCAATTTCGACCTTGAGAAAGCCATTACCGCCGATGGTGACATGACAGGGTGGGTTACGCTTTACTCTCTGTTGTCACAGCCTATGTTGGAGGCTAAGTTGCATCTGCCGGAGGCATACCTCAACAACACCCTATTAGGCGAACTGGATGCTACTGCATCTCTTGACCGTGAGAACAAGCGGATTCTTATCGGCGGCATTGCCAGACAAGACAACCGCACTATTGTGGACCTAAAGGGCAAGGTCATCCCGGAAGAAAAGTACTGGGAATTAGATATGCAATTAGATTCCGCCAACCTTCACCTGATTAACCATTGGACTCATCATATCCTTTCTGACATCGGCGGAAGAGGTTATGGGTGGCTCGGTGTATATGGCCGATACCATACTACGTGGGTGCGCGCCCGTCTGTTCGGCAAGGGAGCGCACCTTACCGTTCCTGCAACACAAGTCCGCTATACATTTACCGACTCTGTGCTGATTGACACAGCATATATAGCCTTTCCGAATATCCTCGTTCGCGATGACGAAGGACATACAGGCACGTTAGACGGACTAGTTACCCACAGGAGTTTCATCGACCATTATGCCTACGACCTACGTATCAGGGCACGCGATATGATGACGCTCAACCTGCCTTATCAGCCGCAGCAGCGCGTCTATGGCAAGGTTTATGCTACAGGGGATGTTCACTTGTATGGTGATGAAGCAACGGGAACACATCTGGATGCCAATGCCGTTACAAGGGGCAAATCCGACTTCTATTTCAATACGGGTGTGGCTTCCGAGGCGGCGGACAATAGTTTTATTGACTTCGTCCGACCAGATGATGACCAAATGGTGGCAGAAGATGCCGTACTGCCGTCCCCGCAGAGCAACCCGTTCCTGATGAATCTCAACTTGAATGTCACTCCTGCTGCTACGGTTCATCTGCTTTTTGATTCACGTTCGGGAGATGGTATCACAGGCAAGGGCGATGGGAATCTGCGTCTGCGGTGGGACACTTCACAAGATGATGTGCAACTCTTTGGCACATATACCTTGCAACAGGGGCTGTTTTCCTATACGGCTGCCAATATCATCCGTCGTGATTTCCGCATAGGTGAAGGTTCTACTATTATCTGGAGTGGGAATCCCGTAGCTCCCATGTTAGATGTGACAGCCCGGTATGCAGTCACAGCCTCTCTGCGAGATCTGTTCGGCAATGATGTATCCCAATTGGCAACCAACCGCACATCCTTACCGGTGGAGTGTCTTGTCTATATGAGCGACAGGTTGACTAATCCCACCCTTCGTTTCGGTATCGAACTCCCACATTCGGACGAAACAGTGGCTTCACAAGTTAAATCCGTTATCAATACCGATGAGATGCTGATGCGGCAGGTTATCTATCTGCTTGTCTTCAACCGCTTCTTTACGCCCGAATATATGCAGAATACAGCCTCCGGACTGAATGATACCTATTCGCTTCTCTCTTCCACCGTTACGGGACAGATTAACTCGTGGCTCTCACGGCTGACCGACAGGGTAACTATCGGATTCAATTTCCGTACCGATGGCGAAGGGGCATCCGCCAGTCAGGAATACGAGACGCAGTTCCAGATACATCCTATCAGCCGATTGAGTATCAATGGGAACGTGGGGTATCGTTATAATGATCTGAGCAACCGTCCGTTCTTCGGCGATGTCGATGTTGAGTATGAACTGACTGAAGACGGCAAACTGCGCATCAAGGGCTTCACCCATACTGTGGACAAGTATTCCCTGAAGCAAGCTAATACAGTGCAGGGATTAGGTCTTATCTACCGCCACGATTTCAACTGGGGGGATGCTAAACGCAAAGCCGCGGCAAGACACAGACAAAAACAGTTACGTTCATCGCAGAAACGCTCCAATCAAATAAATAACCATACAAAAACTACAGGATACGATGCTGATTAAATGTTTTTCCGCAGCCTTACAAGGCATCCGCGCCGAGGTAGTGACAATAGAAATGCACGCTGTGCCAGGGGTTGATTTTGTCATGGTCGGGTTGCCTGATATATCGGTGAAAGAAAGCCGCGAGCGCATTCGTTCTGCTTTACAGGTTAATGGTTTTTCATTGCCTGTCAAGCAACTGACGGTCAATATGGCTCCTGCCGACGTGCGCAAGGAAGGAACTGCTTTTGACTTGCCTTTAGCTATCGGAATCCTGTGCGTGGGTGAACATCTGAAGTCAACGCGGTTGGAGCATTATCTTTTGCTCGGTGAACTTTCTTTGGATGGCACTCTTCAGCCTGTGCATGGTGTGTTGCCTGTGGCTCTTTGTGCCAAGACAAACGGCTATAGAGGGCTTATTGTCCCTGCCGGAAATGCCAAAGAAGCAGCGGTAGTGGACGGATTGGAAGTGATACCGGCAGTAACGCTGATGGATGTCGTACATTTCCTTCGAGGAGAACAGGACATACCGCCGATGTCTGTCAATACAGAGGAGGAGTTTCTTCGTTATACATATGCGGCTGATCAGGATATGGCGGATATTCGCGGACAGTATGAGATGCGCCGTGCAATGGAAGTGGCTGCTGCGGGTGGTCATAACATGATGATGATAGGTCCTCCCGGGTCGGGGAAATCAATGCTTGCCAAACGTCTTCCTACGATCTTACCACCACTTACGTTGGACGAAGCTTTGGAGACAACAGCTATCCACTCGGTGGCGGGGCTGTTGCCACCTAATCAAGCACTTGTCTCTGCCCGTCCTTTCCGCTCTCCTCATCATACGGTAACAGATGTGGCTCTCATAGGAGGAGGTAATAACCCGCGTCCAGGGGAAATCAGTCTGGCACATAACGGTGTTCTCTTTCTTGATGAAGTGCCTGAATACAAAAGGGCTACGTTGGAAGTATTGCGCCAGCCGTTGGAGGACAGACATATAGTAGTAGCCCGTCAAAAGCATACGGTGGATTATCCCTCTTCCTTTATGCTTGTAGCTGCGATGAACCCTTGTCCGTGCGGGCATTATGGTGATGCGCAGCACGTCTGCACTTGCACTCCTTCGCAAATCCAGCGTTACAAAAGCCGTATCAGCGGTCCATTGCTTGACCGCATAGATATCCAATGTTATGTGCAGGCGGTTCCTTTTGAGACGTTGAACAAGCAGGAACCCGGCGAGTCAAGCGCCGTGGTAAGAGAGCGTGTTATGAAGGCCAGGCATATACAGCAGGAACGTTTCCGTGGAATGCCTGTCTATTGCAACGCGCAGATGACGACCAAAATGGTGCGGCAGTTCTGTCGTTTGGATGCGGCAGGTACCGCTTTACTCGAACAAGCCATTACAAAAAACGGTCTTTCGGCTCGCGCCTATGACCGTATTCTGAAAGTAGCCCGCACCATTGCCGATCTTGACGGCAAGAAGGATATTGAATCAATCCATATATGGGAAGCTATCAACTACCGCGTGCTTGACAAGAACAACTGGACAGACTTTTAGTTGTCCTATCCTAAGCCGGCGGCAGCGTACCGTTGTCCACTACCTCCGTGGAGAAATACATTCTCAGCACCAAGATTGCAATAATGATTTGAGCTGATAGTATGATGGGCAGCAGTACCTTGAACTCCTTATGATGTCGTTTGTGGTGAAATAAAATCATACCGAGTATTTCCCCAAGACTACCTCCCAAGATAGCCAAGGTAAGAAACGTGTGCGAACTTATACCGTGTGCGTGGTGGTGGCGTTTGTGTTCCTGCTTGTCAACGTAGAACAGAATCAGTGTCACCGCATTGATGAGAATAATGTAAATAAGAACGATATACAGGTCTTTAGTCATAACAGATAAGTTTATTCTTTCGTTTGATGTTTGTTTTGCAGATATTCGTGAATGGCTTTTGCTGCTTTTCTTCCGTCAGACATAGCCAAGATAACTGTGGCACCTCCGCGAACTATATCACCGCCCGCAAACAGAGTGGGAATGGATGACTGCAAGGTGTCTTCCGTTACTTCAATGGTGCCTCTTTTGCTGATAGAAAGCCCATCCACTGATTGGGGTATAATCGGGTTGGGCGACACTCCTACTGCCACAATAACCAAGTCGGTTTCTATGGTCACTGTTTTACCCTCTACGGGAACGGGGCTTCGTCTGCCTGATTCGTCGGGTTCACCGAGTGTCATAACCTGCAGAACCGCTTCTTTGACCCGTCCCTGTTCGTCTGCGTGGTAAGCAATAGGGTTGTGCAGAGTAAGGAACTCTATTCCCTCCTCTTTGGCGTGTCGTACTTCCTCTATGCGTGCAGGCATCTCTTCTTCACTGCGACGATAGATAATCATTGCCTGTTCGGCTCCTAATCTCTTGGCAGTACGTACCGCATCCATTGCTGTATTACCGCCGCCGATGACGGCTACTTTCTTTCCATAGAGCAACGGTGTGTCATTGTTCGTAGTTGAAGCGTCCATCAAATTGACACGTGTCAGGTATTCATTGCATGAGAGTACGCCATTGAGGTTTTCACCTTCGATACCCATAAAGCGTGGTAGTCCTGCACCTGAACCTACAAAGACGGCTTCATACCCCATTCCATAAAGATCCTGAGTGGTCAGTGTCTTGCCGATAATCGTGTTGGTTTCAAAAGAAACCCCCATCCTTCGCAATGCCTCTGTCTCTTTATCCACTATCCGATTGGGCAGGCGGAATTCGGGTATTCCGTATTTGAGTACACCGCCAATCTCGTGTAACGCCTCAAAGACGGTCACTTCGTACCCCCATTTGGCAAGGTCGCCTGCACAACTCAATCCCGCAGGACCACTACCTACTATTGCCACTTTGGAGTGTTGCTTCTTACCTGTTCCAGTCGTTTCCTGCGTTTCAGTAGTTGCATAATCGGCTGCAAACCGCTCCAAGTAACCGATAGCCACTGCTTCCTTGCCCATCTTACGATGAATACAATGTGCCTCGCACTGCTTTTCCTGTGGGCAAACACGTCCGCATACTGCCGGTAGCGAACTTGCTTCGCGAATAACGGCTGCGGCTTTCTCTACCTCACCCTGTTCTATATGCTTGATGAAACGAGGTATTTCGATATGCACGGGACATCCTTCCATACAGGTAGGATTCTTGCAGTTGAGGCATCTGTGCGCCTCTGTCAGAGCCTGTTCGTAAGTCAGGCCCTGATTGACCTCTTGTCTGAGTGAACGGATACGTATCTCGGGCGGCAGTTCGGGCATACGTACTCTTGGTATAGCGGCACGCTCCTTGCCCGTCAGTGGTTGAATAGACTGCTGGTATTGCTCGTATGCCGCCGCTTCTTCGGGTTTGTATGAGCGAAGTCGGCTGAGCAGTTCGTCGAAGTCCACCTTATGTGCGTCAAACTCAGGTCCGTCCACGCATACGAAACGTGTCTTCCCGTCTACCGTTACGCGGCAGGCTCCGCACATCCCTGTGCCATCTACCATAATGGTATTGAGGCTTGCTTCTGTAGGGATACCATATTTAGCCGTAGTCAATGCCACGAACTTCATCATGATAGCGGGACCTATCGTCACGCATTTGTCCACCTTCTCCCGTTGTGCCACCTGTTCCACTCCTATTGTAACGACTCCTTTCTGTCCCATCGTGCCGTCATCTGTCATTACAATTACCTCGTCGGAGCATTGTGCCAGTTCGTCTTTCAGTATAATCAAATCCGCTGTTCGTGCCGCCAATACTGTAATAACGCGGTTGCCCGCCTTTTTCAAAGCTTGTGCAATAGGAAGCATCGGTGCAGCACCAACACCTCCACAAGCGCAGATAACTGTACCGAAACAACGTATGTCTGTCGCTTTTCCTAAGGGTCCGACTACATCATGCAGGCAGTCGCCTTCTTCTTTCTTACAGAGTTTGGCACTGCTAACACCTACGTTCTGTACCACAAGCGTAATGGTTCCTTTCTGTAGGTCAGCGTCGGAAATCGTTAGCGGCATCCGTTCCGATTGGGCATCCACCCTTACGATAACGAAATGCCCTGCCTTACGGGCGCGTGCAATACGGGGTGCCTCTACCTCTATCTGAGCCACCTGCGGTGAGAAGAAACGTTTGCGGACAATCCTGTACATAAGCGGGAATCAGAAGTATTTGACTGTTTCTCCCTTGATAGAAGATAGAAGGTTGTTAGCAAGTCGGCTCGCCCCAAACCGGAAACTGCTGTTGTTAAGCCAATCCTGTCCCAATATCTCTTTAACGATCGTATAATGGGAAACTGCTTCATCGGTAGTGCTAACACCGCCGGCAGGTTTGAAGCAGACTTTCTGTCCTGTTTTCGCTTTCCAGTCACGTATTGCGCGGCACATCACGTAACTTGCTTCCGGGGTAGCATTAACGGCAATCTTACCAGTGGAGGTCTTAATGAAGTCTGCACCGGAAGCCATAGCCAAGATAGAAGCACGGTAGATGTTCTCTGCCGACTGCAATGCTCCTGTTTCCAGAATCACTTTCAGATGGGCAGTGCCGATTGCCGCCTTTATTTCGCTGATTTCATCGGATATTTCTGCGTATCGTTTTTCAAGGAATTTGCCTACGGGCAGGACAATATCTATTTCCGTAGCGCCTTCTTTCACCGCTAATGCGGCTTCTGCTATCTTAACTTCGGGGAAAGTCTGTGAAGAGGGGAATCCGCCTGCTACAGCAGCAATTCCCACATTAGCGGTCAGAGTCTTCTTTACCGTTTCCACCATAGCGGGATAGACACAGATAGCGGCTACATTCTTCAGTCCAGGGAAATGCTGTGAGAATGTATTGACGCACGTTGCCATAAGGGAAACTTTTTCCGTTGTATCATCCACATTGAGTGTGGTGAGGTCAATCTGACTGAGACATTGTTCCCATACTTGCGGGTTGTTATTCTCTTCTTTGTGTGCCTGTAGTAGTTCTGCAACGGCTTGTTTCACTTGTTCATTGCTCATCGAGAACGGATAAGCGGCAAACAGTTCTTCAAATTTATTCATAATTATTCCTGTGTTATTCTGTTGTGTTAATCAGCCAGTCTGCCCATGATAGTCTCGTTGCCGTGAACGAGGTCTCCTACTTCCACTTCCATCTCCGTATCCAACGGCAGATACATATCCACGCGTGAGCCCAACTTGATAAAGCCCATGTGCTGGTTGCGTTTGACTTCCATCCCCGGCTTGGCGTAGGTTACGATACGTCGTGCCATAGCTCCTGCTATCTGTCGGACAGCAATCTGCTCTCCGTTGGCATGTTCCAAGACTACCAAACTGCGTTCGTTCTCTATGGATGACTTAGGCAACCATGCGCCTTTGTGTCTTCCTCTCTGATGACTGCTCACCAGTACTTTGCCTTCAACGGGATACCAGTTGGCATGAACGTTAAAGGGGGACATGAAGATGCTTACTTGTAGTCTTTCGTCATGGAAGTACTCGTTCTCCATCACCGGTTCTATTACCACAACCCGTCCGTCAGCCGGCGCAATCAGATAGTTGGGGTCGTCC
Organism: Paludibacteraceae bacterium; assembly: GCA_905234835.1. Taxonomy (GTDB): domain Bacteria; phylum Bacteroidota; class Bacteroidia; order Bacteroidales; family Paludibacteraceae; genus Colicola. Next base: position 40,438 of record CAJOIZ010000004.1, on the reverse strand, counting down.
ACTTCTATGACGCGCATAGGATTACGGAAGAAGTAGGTCATAAAAAGGCTAAGCAGCATGGAAAGCAATAGTACAATAGCGAAAACCCAATGGGCTGTGTAATAGAACACCACCACATTGACTGCTGCGAGAATAAATAACGTAATCAGCAGCATACGTCTGCCTTCGCGGTGGATATGTGTTCTCATACCATCTCTCCTTTCTCCCATTCTTCATAGGGGAACTGCGCGAGCATATCAGCCGCCTGGTTCAGTCCGTCTTGCAGTTTCTTTTCAATCATCATCCGGAACATAAAGGGAATATCAGCCTCCAGAGTCAGTTTCAGGCGCGTATCAGCGGGAGCCACTTCCTTCATCTGTATCCACATCGTGACGGGTATAGGGCTGTTCTCCACGCCGTATTTAACGACCTTACTATCTTCCTTGTCGGCAATGAAAACGCCTATCTTCTGTCCCAGTCCGTTTACTTTCACGCGGACGTAGTCCTCCTCTATCTCCAGTTCCTGTATTTTGTCCTGTGGTATTCTGTCACGTACACGCTCCAAGTTCTTGAGGTTACTCAATACGTGATAGATGCTTGATGCGCTTGACGTGGATTGTGTTATGTGGCTCTCGTACTTCATAATAGATGTCTTTTTCGGACGGTCGCAAAGGTACTATCAAAAGGGCAGGTGTACAAACCTTTTTACCATTTTTTCTCGTAGTATCTATTCGTACGAGGTGTGAGGAACCATTTCAGAGGTACACGTGCAAGGTAGATAGATGCTTTGGGTGTAGCATGGCGCGAGTAGTATGTTACCCAAATCTCGTCTCCCACTACCAACATTCCAGGATAACTATTGTCATCCCCACCTGAAGGCAGGAGACACACTTCCTCAAACTTACCGTCGGGTTTACCTTTGAGCATCATCATCTTTTCCGAGCCGTACAATGAGCGTGTGCCAACCACCAGCGTCGTGTCGTTGAGCACAAGGTAGTCGGGACCTCCCAATATAAGATTCATTTCCGTCCAATCCCATTCGGTGTAAGGCGGGCGACTCACTCCCCACATACCATGTTTGTCACCCTCTTCGGTGCGGACCATCATCGTCATAGTCCCGTCAGAGAGAAAGCGTATTGTAGTCTCGTTGGGGAAATGGTCCAGTCCGAGTTCGGTAATCATATCGTAGTGGATGCCGTCTGTTGTCTTCATCAGTGCGAACTTACTGCCATAGACCACGCCGTAGCCTATTCCGTTATACCACGTCAGTCTCCATAGCCATTCGTTAGTCGGGTCCACCCGTTGGTCCATTACAAGGGGCTGTACGGCAGAGTACGTCTTTCCGTCTTCGGTGAAGCACACCTTCGGTACGAGGTGGCGTTTGCCTTGCTCGTCCACAGATGCTCCTCCGAACAACAACATCATACGTCCGTCAGGCATTAAGTGCAGTTTAGGGTCACGCAAATCGATACCTTCCTCTTTGAATTCAGCCACCGATTGCCATTTCTTGCCGTTCTTAGAGGCAATCACCCGTATGCGTCCTGCTGTAGTCCAGTCTTTGGCATTGAAATGATGGGCAGTCGCTTCACGGAAGGTGCAGTAGTACATTCCTTTGTATTGCACCAACGATGTGAAGGCACAATAATCGCCTTCCCAAATGCGTTCAACGCTGATGCTGTACTTTTCAGCCTTCACCGCTGTCAGGGTGCAGAGGCACAGCAATAAGATTCCGATTCGTTTCATATAGGTAGAATTATGATTATTACAGTCTCTGTTGCAGTCTGGGTACGAGTGCGTCCTTCCAGCGCTTGAAGTCTCCCTGCTGTATATGTTCGCGTGCTTCCGTGACCAGTCGCAGGTAGAAGGTGAGATTATGCAGGCTCAGTATGGAGAGTCCAAGTCCTTCCTTTACCTGAATCAAGTGTCTTACATAGGCACGTGAGTAGTCGTGATCGGCAAAGCATGTGCCATCCGGGTCAAGCTCAGTGAAATCGTCCGCCCATTTCTGGTTACGCATATTCATTACCCCGTTCATCGTGAAAATCATCCCATTGCGTCCGTTACGTGTCGGCATCACACAGTCAAACATATCCACTCCGCGCTCAATGGCTTCCAGAATGTTCCACGGCGTACCGACTCCCATGAGGTATCGTGGTTTGTTCTGCGGCAAAATGTCATTGACCACCTCAATCATATCATACATCACCTCAGTAGGTTCTCCTACTGCGAGTCCGCCAATGGCATAGCCATCCCTGTCCAAGTCACGCAGCCGCTTAGCGGCTTCCTGTCTCAAGTCAGTATATACGCACCCTTGTACAATCGGGAAGAGGTGCTGCCGGTAACCGTAGAGGTCGCGTGTCGAGTCGAAACGGTCAATGCAACGGTCCAGCCAGCGGTGGGTACGCTCCATGCTTGCTTTTGCGTAGGTATAGTCCGCTGTACCCGGACAACACTCATCGAATGCCATAATGATATCCGCACCTATCTCCCGCTCTATGTCCATCACACTCTCGGGTGTGAAAAAGAGTTTTCTTCCGTCCACGTGGGATGAGAAATGCACTCCTTGTTCGGTCATCTTGCGGAGTTGTGCCAATGAGAATACCTGAAATCCTCCTGAATCAGTCAGTATGGGTCGTGTCCAGTTCTCAAAACGATGGAGACCGCCTGCCTTATGTATAATCTCTGTACCGGGACGGAGATACAGGTGGTAGGTATTACCGAGAATAATCTGTGCGTTTATGTCGTGTTCCAGTTCGCGGCAGTGAATCATCTTCACCGTTCCGTTAGTCCCAACGGGCATAAAGATAGGGGTCTCTATATCGCCGTGGTCGGTGTGTACTATGCCCGCGCGTGCGGACGAACTGGTGTCGGTATGTTCAAGAAAGAAAAACATATCAGAGTCGGTTATCAGTAGGCAGGATAATAGCAGGTTTGAACGTACGTGCCTCCTCTTCTGTCATCAGTGCATACGCCATAATAATGACCACATCGCCTTTCTTCATCAAGTGTGCTGCGGCTCCGTTCATACAGATACAGCCGCTTCCGCGTTGGCCCGGTATGGTGTATGTCTCAAGTCGTGCTCCGTTGGTCACGTCCACTACACTGACTTTCTCTCCGCTCAGTATATGGGCGGCGTCCATCAGGTCTTCGTCAATAGTAATCGAGCCGACATAATTGAGGTCGGCTTCAGTAACCGTCACGCGGTGTATCTTCGATTTCAGTATTTGCAGAAACATTGTGTTCAGTATTTGTCAGCGTTTCTTGTTGGTGGGTTGTGACGAGGCGATAATAGCGCGACACTCCTCCTCTGTTAGTGTTTCGGCATCCACACCTTTGGGAAGGCGGTAGTTGCCGGAAGCGTCTTTCAGGTATGGTCCGTAGCGTCCGCGCAGTACCTGCAGGTCTCCCCATTCGTGAATGGGTTGGTTGCGGTTGTCTTTCTGCGCCATGAGGTGTCGTATCTCCTCTTCTGTCATAGTTGTAGCGTCCTTGCCTTTCGGGATAGAATAGAACCTACCGTCGTAGCGTATGTAGGGTCCGAAACGTCCTGAGCCGTTCACTACGTCCTTTCCGTCAATCTGCATCAATGGTCCCGTCGGCTGTTTATGGAACAGTTTCAACGCATCCTCCAGCGTAATGGAGAATATGGACTGTCCCTGTTCGAGCGAAGCGAATCGGGGTTTGTCACCCTCCGCTGTGCCTATCTGAATGCAAGGTCCGACCTTAGTCACTTTCGCGAAGACGGGTTGTCCTGATTCGGGGTCGGTACCTAAGAGTCGTGCTTCCATCTTGCCTTTGGGTATGCGTTCTATAGCGGGATGGAAGGTCTTGTAGAAGGTATCCACAGTCTTAACCCAATCGGCTCGGCCTTCAGCCACGCGGTCGAACTGTTCTTCCTCTTTTGCCGTGAAATCATAACTCATAATCTCGGGGAAGGTGGTCACAAGGAAGTCGTTGGTCAACCGTCCGAGGTCGGTAGGCAGCAGTTTGTCTTTGTCCTGTCCGAATGTTTCTGTCTGTGTCTCCCCGATGATGTTGCCTGCTTTGAGCGTCAGCGCATCCACTTTGCGTGTCTTGCCCTGTATGTCGCCTTTCTTGACGTACTGCCTTTGTTGGATAGTATCTGTGATAGTGGCATAGGTTGACGGACGTCCGATACCGAGTTCTTCCATCCGTTTGACGAGTGATGCTTCTGTATAGCGCATAGGCGGTTTGGTGAACGCCATGCGAGCCTGAATCGTCTTTGTGGCTACGGGAGTGTTATTGTTCATCCTCGGCAAGGTCTTGCTATCCTCTTTTTCCTCGTCGGTGTCCTGTACGTAAGCGCGCATGAATCCGTCGAAGACGACAGTCTCTCCCGTAGCGGCAAAGATATACTGCTGTCCTTTGCCCGTTACCTCGATACGTGTGTTCTCAATCTGCGCGTCAGCCATTTGGCTTGCCAGGGTGCGCTTGCGAATCAGTTCGTACAGTTTACGCTGTTCAGCCGTGGTGCCTGCCTGCTCGGTAGCAATAAAGGTGGGTCGTATTGCTTCGTGGGCTTCCTGTGCGCCTTTGGTCGAAGTGTGGTACTGCCGCATCTTGTGGTAGTCCGCGCCGAATGTAGCGAGGATAGTCTCTTTCGCCGTATTCAGTGCCAAAGAACTTAAGTTCACCGAGTCTGTACGCATATAGGTGATATGTCCCGCTTCGTACAGCGCTTGCGCAAGGCGCATGGTCCGGCTCGGTGTGAAGTGCAGTTTGCGTGCTGCCTCCTGTTGCAAGGTGGATGTAGTGAAAGGCGGAGCCGGCGTGCGCTTTGCGGGTTTGTGCGTGACAGAAGATACCATGAATTCCGCCGCCATACACGAGCGCAAGAACGCTTCTGCTTCCTGCCTTGTGTTGAATCGGTGGTTGAGTTCGGTATGCAACGTCGCCGTCCTGCCTTCCGCTGTTTTGCCCGTGAAGTCCGCCGTAACGCGGTACTGCGCGGTTGTCTCGAAGGAGTCAATCTCGCGTTCGCGCTCCACAATCAGCCGCACCGCAACGGATTGCACACGTCCAGCGCTCAAGCCCGACGTGACTTTACGCCACAATACGGGACTCAACTCGTAACCAACGATACGGTCCACGACGCGTCGCGCCTGCTGTGCGTTGACCAGATGGTAGTCAATCGTGCGGGGATGCTCGAGCGCCTCCTGAATCGCCGTCTTCGTAATCTCATGGAACACAATGCGGTTGGCTTCGTTTTCGGGCAAGCCAAGCACCTGTTGCAGATGCCATGCAATCGCCTCTCCCTCGCGGTCCTCATCGCTTGCGAGCCAGACCTTGTCGGCCTTTTTCACCTCCTGCCGGAGGGTGTTGATGAGGTGCTGCTTCTGCTCGTCAATGACGTAGTGAGGCGCGTATCCGTTATCAAAATCGATACCGATACCGTGTCGCCCTTCGTTCTCGATGTCACGGATGTGTCCGCGTGAGGACAGGACGAGAAAATCCTTTCCGAGAAACTTGCCAATGGTCCCCGCTTTGGTGGGAGACTCGACTATAACTAAATTCTTACTCATACGCTTTGTTGATTGTGCTCCTCCTGTAAGCGGCGGCAAAAGTAGGGTATCTTTTTTATCTGTGCAAATCCTGTGCGAAAATACGATTTTCGTTCGGTGTGGATACGGTGATCCTTCGGTATGGTTTGCTTTCGTTGCCGTCTCGTTGCCGTCCCGTTACCGTCTCGTTGCCGTCCCGTTGCCGTGTCGTTGCCGTAGTTGCTTGCTGACTTCGTGTTAGTAACTTCGTGTTGGTGAGTGAATGTTGGTGACTTCGTGTTGGTCAGTGAATGTTGGTGACTTCGTGTTGGTCAGCACGGGAGGTTTTAGGGGAGAATGGGGTTGGGGAGAAGAAGAGGGTGCTTTTTTCTTTGCCAATTAGACGCCTTGCTATACTTTTGCGGCGCAGACAGGAAAGGGAGAAGGTGTTACGGGGTGGCTGATTCGCTGCGGAATGGGATGGAAGGGGGATAAGACAGATAATGATTGCACATAAATGGTGAATAAGACAGACAAGGATATGGAACAGTATGATTTTTCAGTTCGGACGGACCGGCGGCAGACGGGATGCGTGAAATGGGACGATGAGTATTACGAGGACCTTGTGCCGATGTGGGTGGCAGATATGGACTTTCCTGCCGCTCCCTGCGTCCAGCGTGCGCTGACGGAGCGTGTGGCGCACGGCGTATATGGCTACGAGCATGTGCCGGACAGTTACTATGAGTCGGTGGTGCGGTGGTTCGCCACCCGCCACGGCTGGCAGATGACGCGTGAGGAAATACTGCCTGCGACGGGTCTGCTGCCCGCATTAGTGGCTATCCTACACAGAGGACATACACTGCTGCACGGACAGGGGGTACCGACCGCAGAGGGCGTGAAGGTGATTATGCAGATGCCTGCATACAACGGCTTTCTGCACTGTCTGACGGATAACGGTGTGGAACTGATACACAATGCGATGCGTTGCGAGGAGGGACACTATACGATCGACTGGGACGACCTTGAGCGCAAGGCACAAGAGCAGACAGGCGGCATACTGCTGTTCTGCAATCCCCATAACCCGACAGGGCGCGTGTGGACGCGGGATGAGATGGAGCACGTGGCAGACCTGTGCCGAAGATACGACCTGCTGCTGATTTCGGACGAGATACACGGGGAGGTGATGCCGTTGGGCGGTCAGTACATCCCGATGGCGACCATAGAGCGCATCCGCGACAGGCTGATAGTGTTCACGTCTCCAGGCAAAGGGTTCAACCTTGCGGGCACAGGCATATCCAACTTAATAGTGCCCAATCCGTCACTCCGTGCGCGTGTGAAGAGCGCATTGGAGGCAATGTTAGTGACAGATGTGGGCGTGTTCGGCGTAACGGCATTGGAAGCAGCCTACAACGAGGGCGAAGAATGGTTGGACGCCGTAAACAACTATATAGGAGATAATTACCGATTCCTGTGCGAATATGTCCGCCGCGAACTGCCGCGTCTGCGGGTTACGCCATTGGAAGGTACATACCTGACTTGGATATGGCACGGAGCCTATCCCTACACATCGGCGGAACTGGAACGCAAACTGATGAACGAACTGCACGTGCGGGTCAGTGCGGGTACGTTCTACGGCAAAGAAGGCGAGGATTATATGCGCGTCAACATAGCATGCCCGAGGGGACAATTAGAAGAGGGTCTCCGGCGAATGAAGACCCTCTTTACGTAAGCCATCAGGACGCACGCCGAATATCGGGCGTGCGTTTTTCTTTATTGGCGGCAGATGACGCTTCCGCTTGCCTGATGAGTGGCAAGGACAAGTATCTCAGCGACTTGTACGTGCTCAGGAGCAGATGCTGCAAAGAAGACACAATCCGCCACATCGGCACCCGTGAGAGGCTTGATGCCCTTATAGACATTATCGGCACGCTCCTTGTCGCCATGGAAACGTACAACGGAGAAGTTGGTTTCGACGAGTCCGGGCTTGATAGTAGTGACGCGCAAAGGCGTGTGCGCGAGGTCGATACGCAGTCCGTCACTGAGCGTTTTGACAGCAGCCTTGGATGCACAATAGACCGCACCGTTGGGATAAGCAGCATCTCCGGCAACACTGCCGATGTTGATAATATGCCCGTGGTTGCGTGCCACCATACCCGGGACTACAAAGCGCGTGATGTTGAGCAGGGCTTTGACGTTGGTGTCAATCATAGTGTCCCAGTCGGCAAAGTCGCCTTCGTACTCTTTTTCGAGTCCGAGAGCGAGTCCTGCGTTATTGACGAGGATGTCGATGTCCTGCCATTCAGCCGGCAGATTAGCAATCTGTTTCTGCGCTTCCTGCCTGTCACGTACGTCAAAGACAAGCAGCAAGGATTGCGTTCCGTACTGCTTTTGGAGGTCGTCAGCAAGCTGCCGGAGAGGTTCCTGGCGGCGTGCATTGAGGATGAGTCGATAGCCGTTGGCGGCGAATTTCTTTGCGCATGCCATTCCTATTCCTGACGATGCGCCCGTAATGAAGACTGTCATAATGTATGAGTTTTGGAAATGATTTGTAGCAGTTGATCCATGTTGCCGACGACGCAATCGGCACCTTCCTCTTGCAATGCGCTGACGGGCAGGTTGTCTGTATTGACGGCGTAAGTGAACAGCCCTGCGGCCTTGGCAGAACGGACTCCAAGCGGAGCGTTCTCGATGACGCAGCAGTCGGATTTGGGCAGGTTGGTGCGCTGCCATGCGGTGAGGTACGGCTCGGGTGAGGGTTTGCCGTGCTGCACGTCGTTGGCGGTGATCATGCGTTCGCGGGTGAAGATGCCCGGGAAAGCGGTGTCGAGCTGGTTGAAGAGGGTCTGCTGTGCGCTGCCTGTGACAATCCATATCTGCGTGTCAGGCAGTGAACGGAGGTACTGCAACAGTTCGTATGCTCCGCGTATGGGCAGTACGGATCCGAGGGAGTGGAAGCGGTCGCTCTTCTCCTGATAGATGGAGCGTATGTGCAGGAGTTGCTCTTCGGGGCTGAGGGAGTCAATTTCCGTGGGACGTCCCTTGTCTTGTTCGCGGCGGAAGAGTTCCTGCAGGATGTCAATCCCCGTGCGTCCCTCCTCGCGGTAACACTCCTGCGGAGTGAAAGAGAGTCCGTGGCGGCGTGTGACTTCGTCCCATGCCTGCGCATGGTGAGGCATCGAGTCGAAGAGGGTGCCATCCATATCAAAAAAGTACGCTTTATGCATTGCGGCGTGATGCGATTTCAAACACGCGGCAAAGGTAGTGGATTTGTGTTAATGGGGCAAACGAAAAAAGATTTGGTACTGCGACATAAAGTGTGTATCTTTGCCGCGTTTTTTTGCACAAGGCACCAATTTGTGCAAGGAACGGCACGGAGAAGAAACTATAATCTATTCGATATGAAGATACTAATTGCTATCGAAACGTACCGTACCAATAACAACGGCACGTCGATATCAGCCCAGCGTTTCACGGAGGTGCTACGCCGACACGGTCACGAAGTGCGTATACTCGCCACCGATGAACGTTATCCCGGTCAAAGGGGCTTGAAGGATGACACCTATCTGCTGCCGGAGATGCACATCCATCCGTTCGATGACCTGATTCACAAGCACGGATACCGCTTCGTCCGGTGCGACAGAACCGTCATCCGCGGGGCAATAGCATGGGCAGATGTGGTTCATTGTATGACTCCTTTCGTGCTGACGCATGTTGTGAAACGCGAGGCAGACCGTCAGGGCAAGCCCGCTACGGCAGCGTTCCATATCCAGCCGGAGAACATCACGAGTAACATACGGCTGAACAAGGTGAAGCCTGTGACTTCGTTCGTGTATGAACTGTGGTGGCAGTATATCTACCGCAATTTCCGACATATCCATTGCCCAAGCCAGTTTATGGCCGACCAGTTGATCAAGCACGGTTACAAGGGGCAGCTTCATCCCATATCGAACGGTATCGACCCGAGTTTCCGCTATACGAAACGTGCAAAGGACAAGCAATGGGAAGGCAAGTTGTTAGTGATTATGACGGGTCGTTTGGCGAACGAGAAGCGTCAGGACCTGCTGCTTCGCGCCGTAGGTATCTCCCGCTACAGTGACCAGATACAGTTGGTATTTGCAGGCAAGGGTCCCGAACTGCACAAGTATGAGAAGATGGGTCGTCAGTTGCCTAACAAGCCAATCTTCGGGTACTACAGCCGAGAGGAACTGCAGGATCTGCTGTCGCAGGCAGACCTGTATGTTCATACGAGCGACATGGAGAGTGAGGCGATAGGTTGCATAGAGGGCTTTGCGATGGGGCTTGTGCCCGTCATATCGGATAGTTCGCTATCCGCGACCCGACAATTCGCATTAGACGAGCGCAGTCTGTTCCATGTGGGCGACCCGAACGACCTTGCGTCGAAGATAGACTACTGGCTGTCACATACCGACGAGCGCAAGCGCATGGAACACCAGTACGCCGAGTTTGCCTCCCACTACCAGATAGAGGATTCGGTATGCAAATTCGAGGAAATGCTTCAGATGGAGATAGACGAAACGGCGAAAAGGAAATCCAAATAGACCGACTATGAAACGTGTTTCCTTCTTTGTCTTTCTTTTTTTGTCGCTTGCAGCCGTCGGTCAGGAGCGCATAGAGCCTGTCGCCTTCGGCGATATGGAACAGTGGGTTGTCCGCTATATCAAAGAGTCGCGTATCATAGGCGGCAAGCCCCGTGTGCTGTATGCCATTGCGCCGACAGACACCATTCGCAAAAATGTCGCCTTTGATTACGAGAAGAGCGGCAGTCCGTGGACGGTGAGCAGCGCCTACGCCCGCGTGTCGGGTGTGGAGAAAGCGTCCGGTTCGGTCAGTCCCGAGCGGAGAGGCAACGGTTGGTGCTGCCGGTTGGACAACAAGATGGACAGCGTGATAGCGATAGGCTTCATCAAGATGTACGTCATGGTAGCGGGCACTATATTCACGGGAGTGACGCTGGAGCCTGTGACCTCGGCGGACGACCCGTACGGGGTAGTGGATATGGGCGTGGCGTTCACGAAGCGCCCTGTGGCGATGCTATTAGACTACAAAGCGAAAGTGGAAGAGTCGGACGAGATAGTGTCTGCGAACGCCTCAAAAAAGATAACGAAGAAACAGGGTCGTGACGCCGCAGAGATGTACATTATTCTTCAGCGTCGATGGGAAGACAAGGACGGTCGTTTGCACGCCAAGCGCGTGGCAACAGGCTACGAAAGGGTGTATCATTCAACGCCGTGGAAGAACGATTACCGCATACCCATCTACTGGGGAGATGCCATCACGCGCCAGAGCGGTTACAAGGACTATATGGGGCTGAACGCCCATGTGATGAAGTCCCGTAACTCAAAGGGGAAGATGACATTGGTTGAGGAGGAAGGTTACAGCGAAGAGGACCCGACCCACATGGTTATCGTCTGCTCGTCGGGCTGCTATGAAGCGTTTGTAGGGCATCCGGGGAATACGTTGTGGGTAGATAATATACGGCTGGTGTATAAGGAATAATATGTACCGCATAGTCAGGGTAGTCATAGGGTTCGTGCTGTGTGCAGGGATGGTGTACGGGGAGAGCCGGATGGACACTGTGAGTATGCCCACCCTGTCCGCTAAGAACAACCGTCCCGTGGTCTTTTACCTGCCTGACGGATATGACAGCGATACGACATACTACCCCGTCCTTTTCCTACTACACGGGATAAACGGCGATGAGTACTCGTGGCCGAGAAACGGGGCCATCAAGAACGTGATGGACAGCCTGATTGGTCACCGGATAGTGCGTCCCTGCGTGGTCGTGATGCCGAACACAAATGCAGGCGAGTATATATGGGGCAAGCGCTACAAGGGTATGGAGGACAACCGCGATATAAAGACCCATAGCCTCACTCGCAATATACTGGGGTACTTCAAGAACAGGAAGGGGAATTTCATTGACTACTTCGACGAGATAGTGATGCTGGCGTATGCACGCTACAGGGTGAGTGAACAGGCAGAGGACCGTATTGTAGCGGGTTTGTCGAACGGGTCGTACCAAGCGGCTACGATAGCCAATATGCATCCCGGTCAGTACGCTTGGGTAGGGTTGTTCTCACCTGTCATCTTCGGCAGTCAGACACCCGAGCCCGATGAAGACTGGTGTATCACACCCGAACTGCCCGAAGGAACACGCTTCTTCGTCAGCGTAGGCAAGGCGGACATATTCCGCTCATACGGTGTCCGTTACTGTGAACTGCTGCACAAGAAACACATACCCTGCGTATTGGTCAGCAGCAAGGGCGGACACGACTGGAAAGCATGGCGCAATGACTTTGCCACGTTCATGCGTTACGCTTTCCCATACACAAAGCAATGAACGAGAAAGAAGATGAAACACAACGAACCGCATATTCCTTTTTTTCTGAATTTCGGCATCCGCTTTTTAGGTCTGTTCCTGCATACCAAACTGCGTGTCGCGTCACGTTTCCCGTATATGGAGGCGTTCAAGACTCTGCACCGTATCCTTCGTCAGAACGAGTTTACCGCATACGGCAGGGCGCACCATTTCACAGAGATTCTTCAGGCAGAGACACCGGGCGAACTGTTTGTCCGTTTCCAACGCGCTGTCCGCCCGAATGACTACGAGATGCTACGCCCATACGTTGAGCGGCAGAAGAACGGCGAACGGGATGTGCTGGTTCCGGGTAATCCTATTATGTACGCAACCACTTCCGGGACAACGGGTAAACCGAAGTGGATACCTATCAGCCGTTCCTACTTACGTACGCTGTACCACCATATGTCGGAACACTGGCTGTACATCTTTGTCCGTCAGCGTCCGCGTGCCTTCGGCGGGCATATCCTGCAGATTGTAGGCAAGGACGTGGAAGGCTACGCACCCGACGGGACTATATACGGTTCGGTCAGCGGTATGCTAGTCAAAGAGATACCGAATATCCTCCGCAAGCGTTACACTGCTCCCGCCGAGGTAATGAACATCGGCGACCCGCAGACCCGCAACTACGTCATCATGACATTAGCCTTGCAGTGGGAAGATCTAACGTTCTGGGCAACAGCCAATCCCTCTACTATCGTCGAACTGCTCCATACGGTAGATGAGCGCCTTGACCAGATGGCAGATGACATTGAGCATGGCAGTTTCTCTGTGGAGATAGAACCCCGACTGTTAGACGTCATCGCCCCCTATCTACATGCCAATGCAGAGCGTGCCAATCAACTACGCGAGATGAAGAAGCGGTATGCCACTATCTCTCCGAAAGATTATTTCCCTCATCTGCAAGTGCTCAGTACATGGAAGTGCGGGAATGCAAAGATCTATATAGAGAAGTTCATGAACCGTTTCAACTGGCGTCAGACACTCTATACGGAGTTGGGCTATATAGCAACGGAATGCCGTTTCGGTCATCCCGTGAACGCTTCCCGCGAGAGTGTCCTGTTCCCGCAGTACCATTACTACGAGTTCGTGGACGAGCAGGAAATAGACCTGCCCAACAAGCACTTCCTGCAATTGAGCGAATTAGAGCACGGGCACCGTTATTGCGTCTATATAACGACGAACTGCGGTCTGTACCGCTACAACATGAACGACATCGTAGAAGTGGGTGGCCGTTTCGTCAATTCGCCTACTGTGCATTTTATCTCAAAGGTTAACGGTATCGTGTCGCTGACAGGTGAGAAGCTGTATGAGGCGCAGTTCATCCGTGCGGTGCACCAAGTGGCAGAGATGTACAATGCGAGCGTTCCGTTCTTCGTAGGGTTTGCCAATGCAGAGGAGTCGGCATACGACTTCTACTTTGAGTTCGGCAAGCGCAGCGAGAAACAGGCACCCCAGTTATTAGACCTGTTTACCCGCGAGGTGGATGCCCGTCTGCAACAAATCAACATGGAGTACGAATGCAAACGCGCTTCGCTGCGGCTGAAAGAACCAACCGGTCATCTGCTCCAGCCAAATGCTTATACTCTCTTTAAAGAGAAGTGTCTTAAAGACGGTTTCCGCGACGGGCAGTTCAAGTTCAATCTGTTGATGCAGGACACGTACAGGCAGTCGCTGTTCAACCAGATAGTAAAGGAATAATATTGTAAGAACAACCTCATAATAGAACGACTATGGTTTTTGACGGTAAGTCATCCGCGGCACAGTTGCTGCAAGCGCTCGAGAAAGAGAGTCTCCGGTTACGGGAAGAGTACGGGCGTGTTCCGTGTCTGAGCGTGCTGTTGGTGGGCGAGGATTACGGTAGCACCCGTTATGTCGCCTCGTGCGAGAAGAACGCCCAACGTGCAGGATTGGACTGCCGAGTAATCCGTATGCCTGAACAGAGCAGCGAAGATGAGGTAGTAGAAGCCATACGAGTACTGAATGATGATGCAAGTGTGGACGGCATATTAGTGCAGATGCCTCTTCCTAAACACATCCGTCAGGAGCGCATTGTACAAACTATTGCGCCAGAGAAAGATGTGGACGGTGTGACGGATGTGAACGTGTCGCAACTGTGGAAGCAGAAGCGTAACGACTATTCGCGTTTCTGTGTACCCTGCACACCGAGAAGCGTAATGCGCATTTTGCAAGAGTCAGGGATAGAGTTAGACGGCATGAACGTAGTCGTATTAGGGCGGAGCAATATAGTGGGGATGCCGGTAAGCAAACTGCTGCTGAACGAGAATGCGACCGTTACCGTCTGCCACAGTCACACAAAGGACCTCGCTGCTATCGCTCGTGAAGCCGATGTGCTTGTGGCAGCAATAGGAAAGGCCAAGTTCGTAGGACCGGATATGGTGAAGCAGGGTGCCGTGGTAGTGGATGTAGGCATCAATACCGACCCTGTAACGGGCAAGATGTGCGGCGATGCGGACACAGAAGCAATAGCAGACCGCTGCCGTCTGATTACTCCTGTACCCGGCGGTGTCGGGCAGTTAACCATCTGTATGCTGATGGAGAACACAACAGACTGTTTCAAACGATTACACCATGGATAAAGAACGCACCAGACTCGTGTTGCCTCTTGATTTCATTGAGGATATGCGTCAGCAGCTCGGCCCAGAGGCAGAGTCTCTCTTTCGTGCCTTAGACGGTGAGCCTACTACAGCTATCCGCTTGAATGACAAGGTGAACACACTCACTTTTGACTGCGACATCGATGAGGTGCCGTGGCACTTGGAAGGGTATTACCTGAGCGAGCGTCCCCAATTCACTCTTGACCCTCTGTTCCATACGGGCGCGTACTACGTTCAAGAGGCAAGCAGTATGTTCATCCAGCAAGCCCTTGACCAGTACGTTAATCCCGACAGTCTCATCCTTGACCTGTGCGCCGCTCCGGGTGGCAAGTCCACTCTCATCAGCCAGTTTCTCGGCAAGAACGGACTATTGGTCAGCAACGAGGTAGTAAGGCAGCGCGTATTCATTCTGTCCGAGAATATACAGAAATGGGGTAACGGCAACGCCGTTGTCACTCACAATCAGGCAAGCGACTTCGGCGACAAGTGTCGCAATCTGTTTGACTGCGTGCTTGTTGACGCTCCCTGTTCGGGTGAGGGAATGTTCCGTAAGGACTTGAATGCCCGTGCTGAATGGAGCCGCAAGAATGTGAAGATGTGTGCTGAACGTCAGCGCAAGATATTGATGGATGTATGGGATGCCATCCGTCCAGGCGGCATACTGATATACTCCACGTGCACGTTCAACAGGGAGGAGAACGAGGACAACATACTTTGGGCAGCAGAATGCCTCGGGGCAGAGATACTTGACCTTGACTATGAACCCGAATGGGGTATCGTAGAAGGTAACCCCGGCTATCATTTTTACCCGCACAAGGTACGCGGTGAAGGACTGTATGTCTGCGTTCTGCAGAAAGAAGAAGATAGTTATGCTCCGTTCCGCATACCGCCTTTCAAAAAGCCGCTACAGAAAGTGGAAGATGAAGAAGAACTGCAACGATGGCTGCGTTATCCGCAGGACTGGGTGTTCCGTCAGGGCGACCGCTTCGTCACCGCTTATCCCGCCATCCACAAGGAACTGATAGACTACCTGACCAGTTGCCTGACCTGTATATCGCTTGGTTTCGGCATCAGCGAGAAGAAACGCGTATCGATGGTTCCGCAGCACAGCCTGAGTATGGCAAAAGCATTCCGAAAGGACGCTTTTCCCTGCATAGACCTAAGTTTAGAGAAGGCATTGGCATACCTTCGCTCCGACACGCTGGAAGTGGAGGACGGTATGCCTGCCGGCATTGTTCTGCTGACCTACGAGGACGTGCCGCTCGGGTTCGTCAAGAACGTAGGCAACCGCCTGAACAACCTGTATCCGAACGAATGGCGGATAAGGAAGCTGTAATTTTTACCAGTTTTCAATAATTGGTTTCTGGTAATTTTGCACAATAACAGGATTAACTGCTTAGAATCAGATGCTTATGCATACGCTAAACAATCCTTTTGTTATAGCCGGTGATATCCCTGCTCCCTACTTTTGTGACCGGCAGCGTGAAACAGCACGTCTCGTGAAAGCGATACAAGGAGGCGAAAACATGTGTCTTGTTTCCCCTCGCCGTATGGGCAAGTCGCGCTTGATCAAGCATTGCTATCAATTGCCGGAAATATGCGACAACTATCACCTTTTTTACGTTGATTTGCTCCATACGTCTTCGCTACGTGATTTTGCTTTTGCTTTCGGGAAGTGCGTGTTCGATACGCTGCAAACCAAAGGGGAGAAATTTACCCGTCGGTTTCTTACCACTGTTCAATCAATGACTGTAACGATGTCGGTCGATCCGATAAGCATGATGCCTCAGTTCGGTTTGTCGCTTAATCCTAACACGCAAATCGAATATACGTTCGAAAGTATCTTCCGTTACTTAGAAACAGCCGAAAAACCATGTATAGTCTGTTTTGACGAGTTCCAGCAAATAAACAAGTATCCAGAGCGGAATGTGGAAGCCCTTCTTCGCAGTCATATTCAGCACATGGGTAATGCACATTTCATTTTTTCCGGCAGTGAACGTCACATGCTGGAAGAGATGTTCAATTCATCCTCCCATCCATTCTATAACAGCGCATCGTTTATGGAGTTGGATGCCATTCCGCAAGAAGAATACACATCGTTTGTAACCTATTGGTTTGAACAGCACCATAAGAGCATTGACCCGGACCTAATCAGTCTGATTTATCAGACAGCGGAAAGCAATACGTATGCCATGCAACGTATCAGCCATGAATTGTTTGACATGGTAAGAGAGAACGGGAAAGCGGACAGACAATTGTTGCTGAAGGCAGTGAACAACATCATCGAGGAAGATGCACCTCGCTTTGCCAGACAGCTCTCTCATGTGCCTGAACGTCAGCAGAACCTATTGTTCGCTATAGCAAAAGAAGGACGAGTGAAGAGGATTATGAGCGGACCGTTTCTACGCAAATATCACTTGCTATCGTCAAGCGCAGTGCAGAATGCCATCAAGCATCTGCTGGACCTCGATATGGTGACGCAGGATGATGAGAAACAGTTTGTGGTGTATGACGTTTTCCTACGGATGTATCTAACCCGCATCGGCGAAAGTCTGTAACAACCCCAAGCACACAGGTTTCACACCGTAAATAAAGCATCACCCTGCGGAATGCGCAGGGTGATGTCTTATTATAGGTATATAGTATCATTCGGACGGTTGGGGTTTGGTGAGGTGTTCGGTGAGGTATCGGTAAAATGAGTGCTCGTTATCGTGTCGTTATCGTGTCGTTATCGTGTCGTTGTCGTGTCGTTGTCGTGTCGTTGCCGTCTCGTTGCCGTAGTTGCTTGCTGCGTGTTAGGGAGCTGCGCTGTTAATTGATAATTGACAATTGATAGTTGATAATTGAGAAAATACTAACTACTACAGCTGTTGGTGATGTTAGCCATCCTCGCCATTCCCGCAACCATAAAAGTCCACCGGACTTTCATGTAGTCACTGCGTGTTGGGGGACCATTTTAGCTATACATGTAATATTTTGTGATACACATTTGAACATTTTTAGATACACATTTGAACATTCTGTAAGTTTAGTGTACCTTTGCGGCAATTTAGGCAGACGTCTATCCATCCAATGGAACTGAAACAGACAGCATACCGAATAATCAGTTACCTCCGTCACCACCTGACCGCATGGCATACAGGCGGAGAAGGTATTCATTCGCCATACCTGTTCTACTGGGTGCGCCATTGCCTTTATGACGATAACCGATACTATGCGTTTGCCTCCATAGAACGACAACGCGTCGCTATGCTCTGCTCCTCCAACGTGCTGACGGTCAACGACTACGGGACAGGGAAGGGGCGAAACAACCAACGGACAGTCAAAGACATAGCCGCGTCCTCGCTCGAGAAACCTAAGAACGCCCAGATACTGTTCCGGCTTGTGCAGTTCCTCGGCGACAGGGAATGGAACAGCCGTCCGCAGGACAAAGGACTGCATATCCTCGAACTTGGGACCAGTCTCGGCATCACGACCGCCTATCTGGCCAGCCCTTCGGCAAAGAACAAAGTGGTTACATTAGAAGGCAGCAGCGCGTTGATAGAGACTGCCCGCGGCAACTGGAACAAGTTGGGACTCACTAACATAACCGCCATCGAAGGGAACATCGACGAGACACTCTCTCAAGCATTACAGCAACTGCAACACGTTGATATGGCGTTCGTTGACGCCAACCACACAGAGGAAGCCACACTGCGCTACTGGGAGGCCATAGTGCCCTATACGGGGAGCAAGTCGGTGATTGTGTTCGACGATATCCACTGGAGCGAAGAGATGGGGCGCGCATGGCAGACTATCCAGCAGGACAAACGTGTGGCGTGCACGATGGATCTGTATGACATGGGACTCGTCTTCTTCGACCCCGCCTACCTGCACAAACACTACAGACTGAGAATATAACCAAACACTTGATACAATGAAGATTTACACCAAGACAGGCGACAAGGGACAGACCTCCCTTGCCAACGGCAAACGCGTACAGAAAACAGATGCCCGCTTAGAGTGTTACGGCACAGCAGACGAGCTGAACAGCTGGGTCGGTCTCTTGCGTGCGCGTACCGATAATGCATACCAAGACCAATTGGGCGAGATACAGAACAAACTGTTCAATCTGGGCGCACTGTTAGCCGACGCACAAGGGGACGACTGGATAACCGCCACCGACGTAGCCAAGTTGGAGGAGTGGATAGATGCCATGCAGGCTGAATTAGAGCCACTTAGGGCGTTCATTCTTCCAGGCGGCAACGAGACAGTAGCCACGTGTCACCTGTGCCGCACCGTGACCAGACGCTTGGAACGTCTGATGGTCGGACTATATGAAAATGAACAGAATGCAAGCCAAGCAATACCCCTTCAATGGGTAAACCGATTGAGCGATTTCTGGTTCGTTTTGGCACGAAAAATAGCGGAAGAGCAGAAAATTTCAATTTTTTTGTGGAAAAAATAACAAATCATTTGTTCGCACGAAATCTTTGCTATACTTTTGCGCGCTAATTTGAGAGGGTAAAGTATGTACTGGACATTAGAACTGGCATCAAAATTAGAAGACGCGCCTTGGCCTGCCACGAAAGCCGAATTGCTGGATTATGCGACCCGCACAGGAGCTCCGATGGAGGTGATAGAAAACCTGCAAGAGCTTGAAGAAGAGGAGGAAGCGTTCGACAGCATAGAGGATGTGTGGCCTGATTATCCGACGAAGGATGACTTCTTTTTTGATGAAGATGAGTATTGAGCCTGACATATGCCTAAGGCAAAGCGATATATCTTCCTATGGTGTTGTGTGAGTTTGTGCTTCAGTCAGTTGGAGGCACAAACTGACCCGCAGATAGGACAATATATGTTTTTTCAGTCATCGTACAACCCCGCCGTAGCGGGCGATGGCGATATGATGCAGATAGCCGGACTGCACCGAATACATACCACCGGCTTGAGCGATATGCCAATGACGACGTATTTTACCGTGTCAGTCCCATTCCATATCGCGAACACCAAGCATGGCGCAGGCGTGCGCTTCCTGAACGACATATACGGACTGTTCTCCAACCAGTCGTTCCACGCAGAGTACGCTTACCGACATAAAATAGGAAACGGATATTTGTGCGCCGGGGTTGACCTCGGATTCGCGAATATCAGTTTCAAAGCGGACAAAGTAAATCTTGATTCAATAGCGAACCTCGAGCAAGACGGGTTTCACCACAAAGCGACCGATGACCCCGCGATCCCTGTCGGGACAGGCAAAGACGGCGTCACAGGCATGAGCTTCGATATGGCGGTGGGTTTGTACTACAAGGCGCCGACATGGTGGGCATCGCTGAGCTACAGCCACGTGAACCGCGCGAAAGTGGAGTGGAGTGACCGCGCGTTCATGACGCTTGTCGGGACGATGTACGCCGCAGGCGGCTACAACTGGCGGCTGACGAACAAAGACTGGGTGCTCAAACCGAGCGCAATGTTGATGACCGATTTCGCGTCATGGGACGTGAATCTGACCCTGCTCGCCGAAGTCAAACAGCGCTATCGCTTCGGAGCCGGATACCGGGTGTTAGGAAGCATCAATCTGCTATTTAGTGCAGATATAATCAGCGGGTTACGATTGGGATACACCTATGAACTGCCCGCCAACAAACTGATAAAAGGCTCGTTCGGAGCACACGAACTATACTTGGCTTACGAATTGGATATCCTCAAGCCAAAACGAACCAATCGCTACAAGAGCATACGCTACATGTAAGCTGTTCGGAAACAAACAAATAACGGAAAAAGGAAAAAGAAGTGACAAGAATTGATACAATGAAACTGACGAAAATTCTAAGCGTCGTCGCATTCGCGGCTGTATTAACTGCCTGTGGCGGCCCTGCCGGCGAACTGGTAGGCGTGCGCAAAGCAGGCGACTTCCAAGAAGCCAACCCCTATGGTATGGTCTTCATCAAAAAAGGGTCATTTATGATGGGCGAGAACTCACAATCCGCCATCTTCGGTCAGCCCGACAATCCTTTTATGACCACCGTTAACGCCTTCTGGATGGACGAAACGGAAATCACTAATAACGAATACAAACAATTCGTTAACTATGTCCGTGATTCCATCGCCTATTACCACCTCATTTTAGGCCCCGGCAGTGCAGGCGAAGATGAAGACGAGTACGAAGATGAAGGCGGCAACGCCGATCTGCGCGCCCGCTTTGCCATAGAAGACAAACGCGCCCGCCAAGCCGAAGAAGAGGATGAAGATGAGGATGAAGAAGAAGGTGCGGCACGCAAAGTCAACTTCCGCATCAACTGGAAAGCCAAAATTCCGTGGAACAGCAAAGACCCCAACATCCGCCGTGCATTGGCTCCGATGTACTATTCAGACGGGAGTCTTCGCACCATCGATTTCCACTATCGCTACGGTTGGCGCAACTATGATCAGGCTCGACTCCTGAAGAACAAATTCGATGTAGCCAAAGGTCGTTACCCCGACGGTGCTTCGGCACGCGTTGATACGTTCTGGATAGACGAGAAGGGCGAGATATGCAACAAGACTATTGTCCGTCCGCTTCGCGAACCCGACGACCTGATGACCTACAAGATAATCAGTATCTATCCCGATACGATGATTTGGATAAGAGACTTCCAGTTCGCTTTCAACGACCCGATGATGAAAGGCTATTTCAACTTCATCGGCTACTCCGAATACCCGGTTGTGGGCGTAACATGGGAGCAGGCACACGCCTTCTGCCACTGGCGCACCAAGATGTTCCAAGACCAGTACGGCAAGCAGTCGCACGACTACCGTCTGCCGACCGAGGCTGAATGGGAGTATGCAGCGCGTGGCGGAAGAAAGATGGCAATGTATCCGTGGGGCGGCAATTATGCCCGTGACGCTAACGGCTGTTTCCTTGCCAACTTCAAGCCCTATCGCGGTGCATACAACGACGATACGGGAACGATGACGATGCGCGTCGCCCAGTTCCGTCCGAACGATTTCGGTCTGTTCGATATGGCGGGCAACGTGGCGGAGTGGACATCATCCGCGTTCAACCCCTCGACAAACACGTACGTGAACGATATTAACTCGAACTTCGAGTACATGGCGCGCAAGGATGACCCCGACATACTGAAATGCAAGGTGGTGAAAGGCGGCAGCTGGAAGGATATCTACTACTACCTGCAATGCGGCGTGCGTACCTATGAGTACCAGTACGAGAGCCGTGCATACATCGGTTTCCGCTGCGTACGCTCGTTCTTGGGCGACTAAAACAAGAGTAATTAACAAACATAAAAAATAAATCTTAAAAGTTTTCACATTATGTCACAAGAAAAAAGAAGTGGTTTCATGGGTTGGTATGAATCCTACGGAGGAAAGAAAGTAGTAAACATGGTTTACTGTTTAGGTGCATCCGTCGTAATTATCGGTGCATTGTTCAAGATTCTTCACTGGCCCGGTGCTTCACAAGTGCTGATGGTAGGTATGTTCACGGAGGCGTTCCTGTTTGGTATCGGCTGCCTCGACAAACCTCACGTTGATTTCCACTGGGAGGAAGTGTTCCCTCAACTGCTTGGATATGGTGCTGAACCGGAGAAGCTTGAAGAGTTGGCCAGACGTCCGAAGCCCACGCTGTTAGGCAATATGGGCGGTGGCGCAGCAGGTGGCAGTGCAATAAGTTCGGCCTCTTTGAGTGAAAAAGACATGGAAGCCCTCAAAGGCGGTATCAATGACTTGGCGAAGACTGCCGTGCAATTGAGTGAATTAGGCAAGGTAGCAACTGCTTCGAACAACCTGACAGAGAAGATGGAAGCCGCCGGTCAAGCCGCCGGTCAGTTCGCTGCATCCGCTGCACAGTTGGGTCAGCAGAGCGAGGCTCTCAACGCTACCTATGTGACCGTTGCCAACGATATGCAAGGTGTGGTTGAACAGACAAGAAACTACCAGCGCGGCGTAGTGGCTCTCGGCGACAAGATCGGACAGATGAACTCTGTATATGACCTGCAACTGGCTGCTTTGCAACAGCAGAACGAACAAGTCAAAGTTGCTACCGACCAGTTCAGCCGCGTGGCTACCAACATTCAGAAAATGACTGCATCTTCAGAAGAGGCTATGCGCAACCACGCCGTTTACGAAGAAGGCGTGAAAAAACTGGCAACCCAAGTAACCGATCTCAACAAGATTTACGGCAATATGCTCACAGCTCTTGCCTAAAGCGTTTTGATAGGCGGAATAATCTTTTCACAGGTTTTTCGCATAATAACAAACTGCAAATAGATAATTAACTATGGGTGGAGCAAAAAACTGTCCGGAAACCCCGAGACAAAAAATGATAGGTATGATGTACTTGGTGCTCACCGCCATGCTGGCGTTGAACGTAAGTACTGATATTTTGAACGGCTTCGAAATGGTGGATGATAGTCTATTTTCGTCAATCGCCGCAACCGAAGACCGTAACGCCAATATGTACGAAGTCCTTGCACAGCAGAAGAACGACAAACCTGAAAAATACACCGAGCCTTTCAATGAGGCGATGGAAATGAAGGAGAAATCGGACTCGCTGTTCAGCTACATCTCCAAGTTCAAACGCGATATGGCGGTTCTTGCCATAGGCGAGGAAAAAGTGTCCCAACATAATTACACAACCGGTTATGCCGTTCGCGGTCTTGGCGGAACAAGTAATTTGGACGTAACAGGACAATACGGTGTAGTAGAAGGTCACGGCGTAGAACTCCAAAAGAAGATTGAGGACTATCGCGACTACCTGCTGGGTACTTTGGCGAAACACAGCAACCCGATGAATCAGACGCAGGTTCACAAGATGGTTGACCAGTTCAATATGCTATTTACCTGCGACTCGCTTTACAACCGTCATGAGGGCAAGATGGATACGTGGGTGAACGGTATGTTTGATGGTATGGTGCTGAACGCCACCATCACCGTATTGAGCAAGATGCAGAACGATATCCGTGCTACCGAAGGTCTGATGATTCAGTACTTGATGGGTAGTGCAGATGCTATGGACTTGCGCGTGAACAAACTGCAGGCATATGTCATCCCGAAGTCGGACTATGTGATGCGCGGTGCCAAGTATTCGGCACAGATTATCCTTGCCGCCATTGACTCGACGCAGCGTCCTGAATACTATATCGGTAACGAGCGTATCAATGATCACGGTCTGTATGAGGTAGTGGCATCCGGTAGCGGTGAGCGTAAGTACAGCGGTAAAATCGGCGTTATGTCAAGTACCGGCGAGATGGAGTATTTGCCTTTCGAGAGCTCTTACACTGTTGGTGAGCCTAATGCCACGATTTCCAATGTAGATATGAACATTATGTACCGCGGGTTTGATAACAAGTTCAGTGTTTCCGTTCCGGGCGTTGCTGATGCGAAAGTGTCGGTTAGCGCGTCAGGCGCGTCTGTATCGCGTAGCGGCGGTAACTGGATTATCAAACCGAGTGAAAGTGCTAAGGAAGTTACGGTTACGGTTTCTGCCAATATGGACGGCAAGAATCAGGTGATGGGTACCAACAAATATAAGGTTAAACAGTTGCCCAAACCGAGTTCGTTCTTCGTAGCCGGCGGCGAATCACGCAGCGAAGGTTTCA
This sequence comes from Paludibacteraceae bacterium, assembly GCA_905234835.1. Taxonomy (GTDB): domain Bacteria; phylum Bacteroidota; class Bacteroidia; order Bacteroidales; family Paludibacteraceae; genus Colicola. The sequence goes on along the minus strand of CAJOIZ010000004.1, from coordinate 16,386 downwards.
TAAAGAAAAAAGACCTTCTGTCCAACGAAGCCTATATAGAAGCCAGTTATGGTCCTGACGGTATCTTGGATTTGCCGTGGAGAATCACCGGTTTTGATATCGTCATCGGTAACAATGCCAAGCACTCTGATTCGGGTAAATTGACAGAAGAACAAAAGAATCTGATTAAGAATTTGCCCAGTGGTGCGATGGTTACTCTTCAAACGATTCGCGCTGTAGGTGCAGATGGGAAAGCTCAATCGTTAAGCCCAATCGCTCTGCGACTGAAATAAAAAATATGCAACTTTGCTTTTGCTCGCAAATCTGCTGTTCTAATCTATAAACAATGATAGTATGAAAAAGGTTCGTATATTGATTCTGCTGATAGTATGTGCGGCAACAGCTCATGCGCAACTAGCCCCACAGGAAGTACTCAATTTCTTTGACACCAACGGAACCATCCGATTGGAAACGGAGGAACTGAACGCTTCTGCCGATACGCTTGTTACGGTTTTCCATCGTAAAGATGATATCGTGTGGGCTCGCCTTACCTATCGCATAATTGACCTTCGATACAAGCAAAATTTCCAACTCTATTTTCCGGAGAAACACGATGACCCGAAGTACAAGAGTTTGTTCCGAATTATTCTGCAAGCAGTACAAGAGGGAATGGATATATATGATGCTAAGATACAGGCTCACGAACCTTTTCCGCCGTTGTTTACCGAAGAGGCAAAAATCAAGCGTAGAGATTTGGCAATGCAAAATAAGATGTGCTTTGTGGCCAAAGCCGCAGATGGAACGGATGCTGAATTAGACGACGAAGAATCATACTTGTTATATTATGATTCTGTGCAGAATGCAATGATTTTTAATCCGGCACGATACAATCTCTATGTTAGAAATCAGTACAAGTATCTTATCCAGGAGGTGATTTTCTTCGATAAGCATACCTCACGCCTGCATCGCCAATTGATAGCCATTGCTCCTTTACAGCCGGAGTATGCAAGTAGTACTGATCCGATGTTGTTCTTACGTCAGTCCGTCAAGTTCTGGATACTCTACAAGGATTTGCGCCCCTATCTGGCAAGCAACTATATGATTCCTTCCCAGAACGAGGTGAAGCGTGTGACATTTGACGATTTCTTCCAGAAGAGACTGTACACCTCTTATCTTGTAGGCGAGACCAATATATACAACCGTATGATTCTGGATTATGCCAAAGATGAGGTAACTGCCAAGAAAGAACAGACACGTATAGAAACAGAACTTCTCAACTTTGAACAAGACCTGTGGGAATATTAAAAATAAAAGAAAAGAACAGGCTGGACATCAACCTGTTCTTTTTTTTCGATGACAATTTTTACTCTTCGTATGAAGCAGAAAAAACGATTCTTTAATATGTACCTTACCACCACGGTAAGTGTGGCTATGGTTTTGTTTCTTATCGGATTGGAAAGTATGGTACTACTGAGTGCACACTATATGATATCCGAGATGCGTGAAAATCTTGCACTTACCATCGTCTTGGACCGTAGTGCTGATACCACTTCGGTGAACCGGTTGCAAAACGTGCTGGAAGCGATGCCTTGTACGTCCTCGTATACATATATCTCCAAACAGCAGGCTTTGGAAGAGCATATTACCAATCTGGGAGAAGACCCTACCAAATTCCTCGGTTACAATCCATTGTCTGATTCCTACGAATTGCACTTACAACCAGTTTATGCCAACCAGGACAGCATCGCACAAGTCACCGACAAACTGACCGCCCTGCCATACGTCGAAAAAGTATTGTATCAGGAAGACATCGTAAAGGTATTGGATCACAATATTAATAAAGTGTCTATGGTGTTGATTATATGTGCTTTGATATTATTAGTGATAGCGTGGATACTGATAGTGAACACCATCCGTTTGCATATTTATTCGAAACGTTTTATTATCAACACGATGCGTCTGGTAGGTGCCAAGTCACGGGTTATCCGTCGTCCGTTTATCGCTCGCTCGATGCGAATGGGCTTGGAGGCGGCATTGCTGACTTTGGTAGCGCTCGTCGGAGTCTATTATTATGTCCTGCAATCCTTGCATGTGTCGCTCTTCCCGCTGACGTGGGAGAATATAGCCGTCATTGTACTGTCGGTTCTTTTGAGCGGCTTGATTATCACTTATTTTGCATCACTTGTGGCGACAGGAAGGTATGTTAGGATGAAAGAGGAAAAGATGTATGAGATTTAAAATTATGAAAATTGAAACGATATGAAATATAATCTCCCTAAACGGAACAGTATTCTGATAGCCATATCCTTTGTGGTAATTGTCTTGGGGTTCGTATTGATGATTGGCGAACCCAGTGGTACAGCGGAATATAATCCTGAGATTTTTTCCGTCAGGCGCATCACAGTAGGTCCGATGGTTGCGTTGGCGGGGTTTGTGATGATGATTGTAGCGATACTTTGGAAGAAGAAACAGTAGAAGTTAATGGAAATGAGTTGGTTTGACGCATTGATATTAGGAATTGTGCAGGGGCTGACGGAGTTCTTGCCTGTGTCATCTTCCGGTCATTTAGAAATCGGACAAGCCCTATTGGGAACCGCCTCGGAGGAGAATCTGCTGTTTACTGTCGTGCTTCACGTCGCTACCGTTCTTTCCACAATCGTCATATTACATCGTGAGATTGGACAGTTATTCAAGGGAACATTTACTACGAAGGAATGGAATGATGACAAGCAGTATGTCGCTCTTCTTTTGTTGAGTTGCATCCCTGTCTTTATAGTGGGGGTTCTCTTCAAGGACGAAGTGGAACAGTTCTTCGGTAGCGGTCTGCTCTTAGTGGGGATATGTTTGATAGTGACTGCCTGTATGCTTGCGTTTAGCGAGTATTTAACTAAATGCCGTTCAGTACAAACTACAGGCAACGGGCATTATACAGGACATGAGGTCGCTTGGAAGGATGCCTTTATTATTGGCTGTGCGCAAGCGGTAGCCGTGCTACCGGGATTAAGCCGGAGCGGTATGACGATTGCCACCGGTCTGCTTTGTGGCGTGAAGAAAGAGAGCGTGGCGCGTTTTTCATTTTTAATGGTACTGATTCCTGTCCTGGGTGATGCATTTCTTGAGTCGTTGGATTTGATAACAGGTAAGGCAACCGCCCCAAGTATAGGCTGGCTGTCTCTGACGGTAGGTTTTGCAGCTGCCTTCATCACAGGTTGTGCGGCATGCCGTTGGATGCTTGCTATCGTTCGTCGGCAAAGACTGACATGGTTTGCAATTTACTGTCTTGTCATAGGTCTCTTTTCAATTGTTTTTCATTTTGTCGCTTGATTGCATTTAACTGTTGTCAGTTTCACACAAATGGATTTCATAGCAGGAGAGATTATAGCATTTGACAAACCTTACCGCTGGACAAGTTTTGATGTGGTGGGCAAGGCGCGCTGGTTGCTGTGTCACCGATTGGGAGTGAAGAAACTGAAGGTAGGACATACGGGGACGCTGGATCCGCTCGCCACAGGTGTGGTGGTGGTTTGTACGGGCAAGCAGACGAAGCGCATAGACGAACTGCAACAGCATACTAAAGAGTATGTCGCCACGTTGCAATTAGGTGCCACCACGCCCAGTTATGACCTCGAAAAACCCGTTGATGCCACCTATCCAACGGCACATATTACGCGGGAACTGATTGAGGAAGTTATTCCGACTTTTCAAGGCGAGCAGTGGCAGGTCCCACCAATGTTTTCTGCAGTCAAGGTTGACGGCAAACGTGCATACGCCTTGGCACGCAGAGGCGAGGATGTTGAACTCAAACCCAAGTTGCTTGTCATTGACGAGATCGAGATTGTATCTTTTGACGCGGAAAAGATGCAATTGATCCTACGCATAGTATGCTCCAAAGGGACGTATATCCGTGCCTTGGCTCGGGATATTGGGCAGCGGTTGGATTCCGGCGCACATCTAATTGCGCTTAGAAGAACACGGGTGGGGGACATCACAGAGAAAGACTGTGTGACGATGGAGCAGTTTGAAGAAATGATTAGCCGCGAAAATAATATTTTAGAAACCAAAGATAAATAACCATACTATGAAATTAAGTCAGTTCAAGGTTAATATTCCTGAGAGTCTGTTTGCGCAGTACCCTCTCCCTTACCGTGATGATTCTCGTATGCTGGTACTTCACCGCAAGACGGGGGAGGTGGAGCATAAGAACATCAAGGATATTGTGTCCTTTTTCAATGAGGGGGATGTGTTTGTGTTCAACGATGCGAAGGTTTTTCCTGCCCGTCTTTACGCACAAAAAGAGAAGACAATGGCAAATATCGAGATATTTCTGTTGCGCGAGTTAAGCCACGAGATGCGGTACTGGGACGTGCTGGTTGATCCTGCACGCAAGATACGTATCGGCAACAAATTGTTTCTTGACGAGGATCTGACTATCGTTGCCGAGGTGATTGACAACACAACTTCCCGTGGACGTACTGTCCGTTTCCTAACCGACTACGACAATTCCGAGTTCCTTGAGCATCTTTATGCCTTGGGACATACTCCGCTGCCCAAATATATTCACCGTCCTTTAGACGAGGACCGTCAGGCGGAGTATGAGGCGCTTTTCCCTGACTATCCGATAGATGAAATGGACGAGGATCGCTATCAGACCATTTTTGCGGAAAAGATAGGTGCCGTCGCCGTTCCCGCGTCCGGTTTGCATTTCTCCAAGCAGTTGCTCAAACGGATGGAGATAGCAGGCATTGACCAGCAGTTCTTGACATCCTATGTCTCTTTGGGAAACTTCAAGAACATAGAAGTGGACGACCTTCCCAAGCACAAGATGGACTCGGAGGAGATGGTTATCGAGCAGCCGCTTGTGGATGCCGTCGACCGCGCGCACGAGCAGGAGAAACACATCTGCGCCGTCGGGACGGAGGTAATCCGTGCATTGGAACAGGTGGCAGGAACGGTGGGACAAATCAAACCGTATAACGGTTGGACCAGCAAATTTATCTATCCTCCCTACGATTTCGCCGTATCGGACTCGTGTCTGGTCAATCTCTATCCGAGCCAGTCCATCCAACTGCTCTGCGTGGCGGCGTTCGGTGGCTACGAAAACGTGAAGAACGCCTACGACACTGCAGTCAAGGAGGGTTACCGCTTCGGCGACTACGGCGACGCGATGCTCATTATCGATTAGACGCACTGAACGATGGAAGTACGCATTGAGGAGACCTGGAAAGAGGTGCTGCAGAGCGAGTTTGACAAACCGTACTTCGAACTGCTGACCTCTTTTGTGCGTCACGAGTATGCCACCCGGCAGTGTTTCCCTCCCGCCAGGTATATTTTCCGCGCCTTCGATGTGTGTCCGTTTGACAAGGTGAAAGTGGTCATCCTCGGTCAGGACCCGTACCATGACACGGGTCAGGCGCATGGTTTGTGCTTCTCAGTGAACGACGATGTGCGTATCCCTCCGTCATTAGAGAACATCTATAAAGAACTTCAGCGCGACCTTGGCATTCCATACCCTCACTCGGGCAATCTGATGCGTTGGGCGGAGCAGGGCGTGCTGCTGCTGAACGCCACACTGACGGTAGAGGCGCACCGCCCGGGAAGCCACCAGAATAAAGGCTGGGAGGAACTGACCGACGCCGCCGTCATGGCGCTCAACGAAAGAAGGGAGCATATCGTCTATATGCTGTGGGGGAGTTACGCCCAGCGGAAGGGGCAGTATATCAACCGCCGCAAGAACCTCGTTTTGACCGCACCACATCCTAGTCCGTTGTCCGCTTTCAGGGGCTTTATCGGCTGTGGACATTTCTCCGAGGCGAACCGCTATCTGGCGGCGCACGGACAAACACCCATAAACTGGAATCCCGCTGTATGAAACGTCTGTTGTTAGTGGATGCCTACGCGATGATTTATCGCGCCTACTATGCGTTCATCAGGACCCCCCGCATCAACTCCAAAGGGGAGAACGTGAGCGCCGTGTTCGGTTTTGTGGTTGCTCTGGACGACCTTCTGAAACGTGTAAAACCGACTCATGTGGCGGTCGCCTTCGACCCTCATGGCAAGACGTTCCGGCACGAGGCATACGAGCAGTACAAAGCGCAAAGGCAGGAGACACCCGAGGATATACGCCGCGCCGTGCCTGTGATCCATTCCATACTGGACACCATGCGTGTCCTGCAACATGAAGTAGCTGGTTTTGAGGCGGATGACGTGATTGGGACACTGTCGGTACTTGCGGCAGCGGCTGGAATGGAAGTGTTTATGGCGACTCCCGACAAGGACTACGGCCAGCTGGTGGGCGAGCGGGTATGGCAGTACCGTCCGCGCCATACGGGAGGCTACGAGCAGATGGGGCCGGAGGAGGTCTGTCAGAAATACGGACTGCAGAACCCGAAGCAGGTGATTGACCTGCTGAGTCTGATGGGCGACAAGTCGGACAACATACCCGGCTGCGTGGGTGTTGGCGAAAAAACGGCGGTCACGCTGCTGCAGACTTACGGGTCGGTGGACAACTTATTGGCGCATACGGACCAGCTGAAAGGCGCGCTGCGGGAGAAAATCAGTAGCCAGGCGGAGCAGATTCGCTTCTCGCGCTTTCTTGCCACCATCCGCACGGATGTGCCTATCGTCTTTGACGAGAACGCCTTGCTACGTCAGGAACCCGATTGGACCCAGCTGACGCCGTTGTACGAGCAGTTGGAGTTCCGCTCGCTGCTCCGCAACGCGCCCGCTGTCACTGCCGCAGCACCCGTTAAGAAACCCAGACAGGAGGGCACGCTCGACCTTTTCGCCTCTGTGGACAATGACCAGCAGCCTGCGGCATCATCCGCAGCCCCGTCCTACGACACGCTGGAGAACCGTCTTTGCGCCTATCTTCTCCATTCGGAACTGCCGTTCAACCCATCGGCTGAGCCGGACTGGGACGCGCTGAAGAAAGACCCCGCGTTGTGGAACCTGTATCAGGAGGTCGAACTGCCCCTTGTGCAGGTTCTGCGCGATATGGAGCAGGCAGGCGTGCGCTTAGACACCGGCCTGCTGAAACAGGCGGAAAAGCTGCTGACAGGCGAACTTCTCGAACTGGAGCAGACAATCTACCGACTGGCGGGAACGACTTTCAACGTCAATTCGCCTGCGCAGGTGGGCGACATACTCTTTGATAGGCTGCACCTTGACCCGAAAGCCAAGCGGCAGAAATCGGGCAAGTACTCCACATCCGAAGAGGTTCTACTGCCCCTGCGCGACAGACATCTGGTCGTGCCGCTCATACTGGAGCAGCGGGAGTTGAAGAAACTAATCTCCACATACATATCGGCTCTGCCGTCGTTTATCAATCCGGCGACGGGCAAGATCCACACCACCTACCATCAGACGGTTACGGCGACGGGCCGTCTGAGTAGCAGCCATCCCAACCTGCAGAACCTGCCCATACGGACGGAGCGTGGCCAGTTGATACGTCAGGCGGTGATTCCCGATGCGGGGTGTCTGTTCCTGAGCGCCGACTATTCGCAGATTGAACTGCGGCTGATGGCGCACTGCTCGCAAGACGGACACATGATACAGGCCTTTCAGGACGGTCAGGATATTCACGCGGCAACGGCCGCCAAGATCTTCGGCCTGCCCATCGAGGAGGTCAGCAAGGAGCAGCGGCGGCGCGCCAAGACCGCCAATTTCGGCATTATCTACGGCATCTCGGCGTTCGGCCTGTCGCAGCAGTTAGGTTGTCCGAGGCAGGAGGCGCAGCAGCTGATTGACGGCTATTTTGCCGCATTCCCGCGTGTGGCGGACTACATTGAGCAGCAGAAGCGGTTCGCCCGCGAGCATGGCTACGTGGAGACGCTGTTCGGCAGACGGCGTTATCTGCCCGACATTCTGAGCCGCAACGCTACTGTCAGGAGTTTTGCGGAGCGTAATGCTGTGAACGCACCCATTCAAGGAACGGCCGCCGACATCATCAAGATGGCGATGGTCAGCATCCACCGCCGTTTCGCCCGCGAGATTCTGCCGCTGCGGCGGCAGCCCGCAAAGAACGACCTGATGATCATGCAGGTGCACGATGAATTGAATTTCAATGTGCCGGAACAGGAAATCGATACGGTGCGCCGGATTGTTGTGGACGAGATGCAGAACGCCATCCATCTTTCAGTGCCCTTGATTGCTTCGTGCGGGGTCGGAAAGAACTGGCTGGAAGCGCATTAAAAATATAACCCCTTTTGCCTGATGGAGAAAGCGATACTGATAGGACTGATTACGCCGGCACAGAGCGAGGAGCGAACCCGCGAGTACCTGGACGAACTGGCGTTCCTCGCCGACACGCGGGACATAGAGCCTGTGCGCCGTTTCGTTCAGCGTGCCGACCACCCCGACACCAACACCTACATCGGCAGCGGCAAGATACAGGAGATCAGCCGTTGGATAGAAGACTACAACAAGACCGCCGAAGCCCCGGTGGACATGGTCATTTTTGACGATGAACTGTCACCGCGCCAGATGCGCAACATAGAGAATGTTCTGAATCCCAAAGGCCCAGGCAAAGACCGTCACCCAGTGCGGGTAATGGACAGGACGCTGCTCATTCTCGAGATTTTCGTTCAGCGTGCGCAGACGAGTTACGCCAAGACGCAGGTCGAACTGGCGCACCTGCAGTATATGCTGCCCCGCCTGACACGCATGTGGAGCCACCTGGACCGTCAGCGCGGCGGTGGCGGAACGAACCGCGGTACGGGCGAGACACAGATTGAGGCGGACCGCCGGATCATTGGTCAGCGCATCGCTCTGCTCAAAGACGAACTGAAGCGCATCGACCGTCAGATGGCGACCCAGCGGCAGAACCGCGGCAAGATGGTGCGCGTGGCGCTGGTGGGGTACACCAATGTGGGCAAGTCCACGCTGATGAACCTGCTGAGCAAGAGCGAGGTGTTCGCCGAGAACCGCCTTTTCGCTACCCTTGACACCACGGTAAGGAAAGTGACCATCAACAACCTGCCTTTCCTCCTGAGCGATACGGTCGGGTTCATCCGCAAATTGCCGCACCACCTGATCGAGTCGTTCAAATCGACACTGGACGAGGTGCGCGAGGCGGACCTGTTGGTACACGTGGTGGACATATCGCACCCCAATTTCGAGGAGCAGTACCAGGTGGTGGAGCAGACCCTGTCCGAACTGCTTGGCGAGGATGAGACACCGGGGAAGGACAGTGCGGTGGCTTCGCTCCGCCGGCCGAAACAGACGGTAAAAAAGACCCTTCCAACGATTGTGGTGTTCAATAAGATAGACGCATTCCGTTACGAGCCGAAGGAGGCGGATGACCTCACCCCGGTGCGTCGCGAGAACATCCCGCTGGAGGAACTGGAGCGGACGTGGATGGCGAAACTCTCCGACGACTGCATCTTCATTTCGGCTGCGGAGAAACAGAATGTGGACGCGCTCCGTCAGCTGCTGTACGACCGCATCAAGGCGATTCACGTGCAGCGCTATCCTTACAACGACTTTCTTTTCCCCGATATCGACCCGTCCTTATAATCTTGACCTACAGGCTGTCCGCATAGATGAATACCGTGTCGTGGGCGGGAATACGGATTTCCCGTATGTCGCTGCCAAACCCGCACCAGCAGCCTGCACCGCCCTGTATGTTGGTCTTTATCTGCGCCTTGGGCATAAAAATCCACGTATTGGAAACAGACGAAGATGCGAACGACGACCATACTGCGTATGCCTCGTCGTCTATGTGCGAGAGTTTGACGCGCACCGTGTCTCCGGCGGCGAAATGGAAAACATCCGCTGGGTCTAACAGGGTGTTGGAGCGGTTGAGCCGCCATGCTATATGCTCCCCTTGCCGCGAACCGTCGTCCATCACGCCCATCGAGGCGAGCGCGTACTGCTTCTGTCCGCCTTGGTTGTAGAACAGCGCATAACAGTCCGTGGTGGCGGGGTTGTCTCGAAAATGGACGATAACTTCTTTGGCATCAGGCTGTCCTTCTGCGCTGGCAATCACGATAGAGTCAATCAGCACGGCTGGCAGAACGGTGGTCGTGGCTGTCAGAGTCTGCCCCTGATAATCCACTGTGAGTCTGTAAATCCCTCCTGCTTCCCCTTTGATGCGCACGTTGTGGTAGTAGTACGGCGGCAGCATCGTGGTGTCTATCTTGGCTATCAGTTGCACCGAGTCCGTGCCGTCTGCCACGTGGACGCGGGCGGAATAGACAATGCTTTCCCGCATCATATCCTCCAATTTGATATCCTTCTCGTTGAGCCTGACCGCCTTATGCAGGAAGACGACGGGGTGTGCCCCTTCCTCTATCCAGCCTTCGACCACGATAAGGTCCGGCTGCGACGCGGTCTTCTCGCAGGCAAGAAGGCAGACGGACAATAGTATCAGGAGTGCGGTTTTCTTCATAGTGGGTTACAGGTTAAAGTGGACCGAAAGGGACGGGATGATCATATTGAGCAGACCCGTCTTGCGGATACGGAAAGCCTCGTAGGAATAGGTGATGAACTGCACATTCTTGTGGCAATAAACGTTGTACAGCGAGACATTGAAGTCAATGGAGCGGTTCTGCTTGAGTTGCAGGCTGTAGTTGGCTGACAGGTCGAGCCGGTGGGTAAGCGGAAGGTGCGCCGCGTTGTACTGCCCCATACGTGCCACGACCCGTCCGTTGAGCAGGTATGCGGCTTCGGGCTCGGTATAAGGCGTTCCCGTGGCGAGGGTAAAGACGGCTCCCACGGACCACGCGGTGTTGAAGTGATATGCGGCGGTGGCGACTAACTGGTGTCGCCGCGAGTGCGAACTGTCGAAAGGCCGTTCGCTCACTTCGGGAATGAACCGCTTTGCCCAGCCGAGCGAGTAGGTCAGGTAGCCGGACAGTTTGCCTTTGGCTTTCTGGAACGTGATGTCCAACCCGTAGTTCTGCCCTGTCCCCGCATAGATGAAATCGGTATAGACGGCATGGTTGTAGAGCAGATCCAGCACGCTGATATTGCATTCCACAGTGTTATAGAGCTGCTTGAAATACACCTCGGCGGATAGCACGTATTTGTTCTGCAGGAAAGCCCCTTTGTAGCCGACCGAGGCGGACAGAGCATATTCAGGCTTGAAGCGGGCGGATGCGGGGATATAGAAGTCGGTAGGCAGACCGGTACTGATAAGGTTGATATTGTGGTTGTTCTGGCTGTATGTCCCCGCGTGGAGGTAGAGGAACTGTTCGTGCGCGACCTCGAACGACAGGTTGGCACGCGGGTCGAGTTGGAAGAACGGCTTGTCTTGGCAATAGTAAGCGGAGCCTCTCACACCGACCGAATAGCGGAAGAAACCATTGACCTGATGGGCAAAATCAGCGAATAGCGAAGCCTCGTGCGCGTATAGGACTGCCTGCGGCATACTCTCCACACCGGCGGCGAAGTCACCCAGCAGGGCGAAAGCGAGCGGCGAGTAGCGCGTGGCGGCATATTCGGCACCCGCATTGAGGCTCATACCTTCTGCTATCCGGATATCCGTATTATGCTTCACGCCGGTGGCACCGACGGAGGACTTGCCGTTGAGGAAGAGCTCCTGCTGCAGGTCAAAGACAAACCGGTTGTGGTAGCCCGACAGATAAAGGGACGTGTGGTACTGGGCGTTCCCCTCTTTCCTGTCCCACAGCAGAGACGAGGCGAGGTTCTGCCACGAGATGTCGAACAGTTGCTGGTTGTTGGTCGTGTTGTCGGCGGTCAGCCGGTCGTAGCCGGTGAAAGCCGACAGAACGATATCGTCCTTCGGGGTCGGGTGGAAGGCGCAGGTGAGGTTGAAGTCGTCAAAATGGTAGTCGGGTTGCAGGTTATCGGTCTTGAGCAGCCCCTTGTATAGCGTGAAGTACGATGCCCTGCCGGAGAAGAACACATCGCATTGGTCGGAGCAGTGCGACTGGATATGCAGGTCGGAGCACAGCAGCCCCACGTTGGCGGACAGGTTGAAACGGCGCGGTGCTTTCCGGTACGTCTGCAGACGGACGGCACCGCCGAGACGGTTGGCATCGGCGGCGGGGTGCGCGGACATAACCACCTGTATGCTTTCTAAGTGCGAGGCATTGAATGCGGAAAAGAGGTTCAGGGCGTGGCTGGGGTAGAACACGGGCGCATCGTTGATAGTGAGCAGGGTGTGTGCGTTGTCGCAGCCCTGCACGAAGATGCCGCCTTGTGCCTCGTTGTTCACTTGTACGCCCGCGAGGGTCTGCAGGAAGTACAGCGGGTCGGTCTGACCCATCAACTTGGGCAGTGCGTCTAATTCCTTGACATTGAGCGACAAAGTAGAACTGCTGACCTGGTTCATCGCCGGGGTCAGCAGTTTGCCTTTCACTTGTACTTCTTCCAAGTCGCGGTATGCCTCTATGGTTGTGTCGTTCTGCACGGCTACCTGTGCGCTTACACTGGCGCCGAGGGCAAGGCACAACAGCAAGAGGCGGGAGCGGGACATGGATTAAAAATCAACGGGCTCTATCTGATGCTCTTTGAAGAAGGATATGTAGCCGTTTATCAGTGCTTCGGTGGCATCTATCAGGTCTCCGTATGAGCGGCGCGTGAAGAACTCGTCGAACTGCATAGCCATCTTGTCCTCAATGAAGTAGATGACGGGAACAACCTCGTAGTTCATGTCGTCCACATCCATCTTGATTTGGGCCTGTTTGATGTCGCTGCCGTAGTAAACGAACATATAGACGTTCTCGTTCCAGTTCTCGGCGTAGTCGGTAGCCCATTGGCGTTGCTCGTTGTACTCTTTCTCCTTCATCTTCTTCAGACCGTTGTAGAGAGCATCGCCGTCTATTTCGCCGCGAATGCTCATCTCGCCGCCGAGAAGGGTCAGCAGGATAGTGGTCTTGCCGGGCTTGAGTTCGTTCTGCAGTTTGGTCTCGTATTTATTGACGTCGCCTCGGGTGCTGAGGTTGTTGTTGGGGTCAATTGCGAGAGCGTTGAAGCCGTTGTTGTCGAGTGCCAACTTGCAGATAGACTTGCCGTTGACGGCCATCTCGTAGTTGCCGCGTACCGCATTGCGGGTGATGTTCAGGTCATAGGTCTGGATGACGTTGGCGAGACGTACATTGCCGGCTACTTTCACGTGGTCTTTGCGGTTGATGTCGAACGAGAGGTTGATGTTAATCATCTCCGTGCCGTTGTCGTTGAGGGTAGCTTCTATGTTCGTGGGAACATGAACGGTGTAGGGTTGCATCGTGTAGGGGTATCCTACGTGTACATGGTAGTAGATGCCGTTGTATGTGGCGGTAAAGTATTCGTCGTCGCCCTCGTCGCGGTTGTTGAGCAGTTCGTTAAAGAGTTTCTCGGAAATCTCGCGGCCTTCTACATACTTCTCTGTGTTCTCGTCCCAGTAGTCAACCACATAGATGCGTTTGGTTGTGTTGTAGTCGTACACTTTGACGGTGTCGGTGATGGAGTAGGTGTCGCCGGTCGCTTTGATGGTGATGAGCACTTCTTTGCCTGTCATGTCAGTGCAGTGGAAGATGGCGGCGTTGTCATTCTTGGCGATGAAGCGCCATTTGGAGTCGCTGTCGATGTATTCGAACTCGCCGTAGAAATCGGACACGTACCAGTTGTCAGGGGTCACAACGGCCATAAAGTCCATAGGAGCGTAGCAGGCATTGACGGACAGGCGGCGCATGGTGGCCATCATGGGGTTCAGACCGGGATAGGCGGCGTGGCCTTCTCCTGCACTGTCGAGTACGGCTTTCCAGTTGGCGTTCTCAAAGCGCGCAGCGAGGTAGTCCGTCAGACGGATGAGGTCTTCCTGTTCTTGGGTCTTGAAGTTAGCGAGAACTTTCTGACCGAGGTCATTGAGTTTGTCCACTTGTTCTTCGCGGGTTAGGCGTTTCTGTGCGCCGTCCGAAGTGGTGGGCAGGTCAGTGTTGTTGGTTGTTTTCTTCTTGTCGCACGATGCGAACGCTAACATTGCCATGACTACCACGGTCAATGCAAAGATAAGATGTTTACGCATAGTTATATAAGTGTTTGGTTTGATTGTTCATTCCAAGTATTAGCCCTGTCCTGTATAAGTATTAGTTCTGTCTGATATAAGTGTTAAGTCTGTTTGATTAGAGTGTTTGTTTGGACTATCCATTTGGCGGCAAAGGTAATGCTATTGTCTAACGCAGGCAAATAATTTTACATAAATCGCCATCCCCCTTCTTCACATCCCTTCTTCACATCCTCTCTTTACAGCCCCAACACGCAGTCCCCAACAGCGCAGTGACCAACTACGGCAACGACACGCAGTAAGAAGATACGATAGATACACGATAGATATACGTTAGATATACGATAGATATACGATAGATAAAGCACCCCTCACCGAATGTTCACCGTCCCCTCACCGAACGCTCACCGTTAATTTCCCGCTTTTTCTTGCATGTCTCAAAAATGAGCCGTACTTTTGCTGCGCAATTTGCGTAACGCAATTTGCGTAATGCAAATCACTCAATACATAAATCACTTATTATGAGCGAGCTGACAAATCCCTTTACGGTCTTTGGGTATGCTGGTGCAGAGTATTTCTGTGACCGCGAAAATGAAACAAACGAATTGATTTCTACCTTGCGTAATGGCAGAAACGTAACCTTGCGCAGCCCTCGCCGCGTCGGAAAGACCGGACTGATTCAGCATGTTTTTGCGCAATTAGCCCAAACGGAGCCTGATATTAAATGCTTCTATGTTGATTTGTTTTCCACTCATTCGTTGAATGACTTGGTAATGGAATTGGGCAAAGTGGTAATTGGTCAGCTGGACACGCCCCTGCAAAAGATGGAGGGCTACGTAGTGCAGTTCTTCCAGAGTTGTCGACTCTATCTTTCTCCCGACCCGCTGACGGGTGCCCCTAAACTGGGATTGGACCTCATCACCAATAACCCTGTTGTTACATTGGAGGAGATTTTTGCTTATCTCCGCAACTCTGGACGTACCTGCTATATCGCGATAGATGAATTCCAGCAGATTGCCGACTATCCGGAGCACAATGTGGAAGCCTTGTTGCGTTCGCAGGTTCAGCAATGCCCGAATGTCCGTTTTATCTTTTCCGGCAGCAAGCAGCACTTGATGTCTGATATTTTCAATTCGCCCAAGCGACCGTTCTTTCGGAGTACGGATAAGATAACGCTGGATGTTATTCCTGAGCAGACTTATTATGAGTTTGCTCGCCGATGGTTGCAAACAGCGGGAACGCTGCTCCCACAAGAGGTCTTCCATGCTGTCTATGCGCGGTTACATGGCTATACTTGGTACATGCAGAATATCTTGAACCGCCTGTTTGAGACGCATCCCCAACAAGTGACGGAAGCGGATGTTACTGCCTGTCTGGATTATATTGTTCAGCGCGAAGATGATGACTATAGAAAGATGTATAGTCTGTTGACCAACAATCAGGCGGTCATTTTGCGGGCGATAGCAAAAGAGAAAATAGTGACAGCGCCCACGTCTGCCCTTTTCTTGAAAAAATATAACTTGCCGGCAGTGAGCAGTGTCAAACGGGCTATAGAATTCCTCAACGAGAAGGAGTATATCTATCCGACCAATGAGGGCTATATTGTCTATGACCGCTTCATGTCTATCTGGCTCCAACGGTTGTAATCATAAATCACAAACTTACAACTTGTAATTTGAAATCATAAACCATAAATTTGCAAGTTGCAAGGCACCAAACTCCTCCGCAACGGTACCCTATATATAGAGTACAACGGCACCCTCTACATCCTCCCCGCCACCCGCCTATAAACAACGGTCACATTGGTTCTGCCGAAAGTGCCGGTATCGGTTCACTCCTCGCGGCTATTCCCGCGAGCAAGCCTCCGTTTATTGCGTTCAAATTTTATTTGAACACGACGGCTTTTTGAACACATCTCATTTACAGCCTTTTACAAAGAAAATTCATTTTTTTTGTAAAAACTTGCCTTTCAGGTGATAGATTTTGCCTCTTTTTTGCCTTATATATATAGAGAGGGGCATACTTAAATTTGAAATCATAAACTTTATGGGGGCTGCTGTGAAAGATAATTTTTTGAATCATTTTTGATCATTTTGGACCAAAAAGAAAGATGCGTTAGCATCATTTGTTCAATTCGTTTAATTTGTGAACAAAAAGGAGAAAGATAAATTGTTGAATCATAAACCATAAATCATAAACATGAAACTATCAACTCTCCAACTTCACTCAACTATCAACTATCAACTCTCAACTATAAAAACTTTCCTTTTCTTAAGATTGGACAACTTTTTTATGCCCTTTTTCCTAATAAAATCGAAAAAAGAGTTTACTTTTCTTAAGAAGGTATTGCATTTCGCTCAAAAATGTATTATCTTTGCACGTCATTTCAGTGGAAATGACCTCACGCCGTGAGGCGTATTACAAGTGGCAGTCAGACGTGTTATCCGCCTTGTGCACAG
>CAJOIZ010000003.1 GCA_905234835.1 Paludibacteraceae bacterium | reverse complement strand
GGCATATTGCTATTTCCCGAAGAAACCTGCTCTGAATCTGGAATTTGAAGAATCCAACCAACTCTGCCTATTTTGAAAAATTATATCGAATTCACGTTAATCCTAATCAATTACAAAATGAAAACAAAATTTTTCTTCGCGCTTGTATGCGCAACATGTCTGGCTTTGACATCTTGTGAGAAATCCTCGTCAGGACCATCAGCACTGGAAGACCCGACCCGCTTCAATGGTACTTCCATTGTCGGTATCTGGGCTTGTATCGCAAAAGGCGATGCCACTTATGACGAAACAACGGGTCAGACAATTTACTATTGGGACTATGATCCTGACGCAGAAACGTATGATGATGTTCACTGGTATTTTAACATTACAAGCGATTCACAAGTACAATATATGAATGTGACAAGTAAGGACGATATGGGTGAAACTCACAAGGGTGAATATCGCAAATCGGACGGTTATTTGCATATACCGGCTGATTCAAAATGGAGAAACTTGGTGGATGCAAATTATATTTTTGATGAGGAGCATCAGGCCATCAGATGCACAAGCGGAAAGATTATGGGGTTTTCTCTGGAATCTGTTGCTGATTTATTAGGTAATGACACCGTCTTTTTTGTAAAGAGATATGGAATAGACGAGGCTGCAATCATTGATAACACAGGCTGGATTTACAGTCAGTATGTCGTCCGCGTAAAAGGGATAAAAGAAGACCTGTGATATAAGTCTAACCGCATATAATCAGCGATTAAGGTTGGCAATAGAGCAGTGCATACTTCGGTATGTACTGCTTTTGTTGTTGCTCGATTTGCACTGTATACTAACAGGTTTTTAGCATAAACTTTGCCTTATCTGTTGAGGGGAATATTATTGCGCTGTGACAACTGATTCTCAAACGACATACAGAATGTGTATTGCTTGCAATGCCGGAAAACAGTACACAAGACAGCATCTACTTTGCGGATGGCTTCTGTGTGTTGTCCTGTGCAAAGCGTTTGCCGCAACATTGTCGGGCAGGCGGAATTTTGTGTTGTTTTTTGTCAAAATAGGCGCTGTTCCTGTTCATTCGTCGTTCATTCGTCGTTCATTCGTCTTTCATTCGTCGTTCATTGCCTGTTCACAAAGTGCCTTCATCCCTTTATTCATCGGTTACGCGAGTGCTTTTTTTTCAGTCTTTGGTGAACAGCCAACCGTCATACCGGAGATAAAGATTGCTGTCGGAATAAGCAGTAAGGTCAAAGTCGTCCAATACAAAAGCAACCTGATTGCCCTGCGAGGATACTATCAACGCCGTTCCGTCTGCTTTGGCTGCAGAGACGGCAGCCGTATCAAACAAGAGAACATAATCCTTTCCGCTGTAATTCAACCCTATATGCAGGACACCGCCATAGAGGCTGTCTTCCGACAAGGAAGAAGCACACCATCTGTTGATACGCCGGAATTCCTTATATCCCTGCGGACAAGGGAATGAGAAGTCATAGCCGGAAGTATAATAAGCCAGACCCCATGTTTCTGTCCGCGTTGTGTCTCTTTCTTCGTTCGATGAATCCGTTTTAATCCATCGGCTTGCATAGTCCTCGCCATAGTTGTCACGCATATACGTCAGGTCACCATATAAACAATCAGCCTCTTCCGCACTCAAAGCGGAATTGTCCTTCAACGAGTATATATCTAATGGTCCTTGAAGATTCTTCTCCTCCATCATCCTGTCAATCTTTTCTGTCAGTACAGGCCTGCATATCCGATAATAGTTCAGCGGATGCCCTGATGTCAAAAGGAACAATGCTATGAAAGACAGGAATATCCAACTGAAGCGTTTGCGAGGCACAACAAGCATCACGATGCATATCGCATAGAACCACAGCAGCAAACTCAACAGATACAGCCGCGGTGCGGTGACACCATAATCAACGAAACGACGTGCGACACCAACGGACATCAAAACCAGCAGCGGAAGAATAATGACCGGCAACCGAGATGTCAGCAGCCGACTCTGCCACGTATCGCGCTTCGTCACCTCGGGATAGAGCAAGATAAGGCACAGGACATAACCAATCATCACAGCCGATACGAGCAAGGAAATCATACCTTTAGGCAGTTCCCAATTCACAAGGATGCTGATACCATATACATACAGCACAAGGATATAGCAGCCCAGCAGCGGCAATAGTAGCCACGACACGGATTTTTTCAGGAAAGAAGGCATCTCAGGGGAGTTGTTGTGCTTGCGTTCTCCGTGGGGAATCAACGCGAGAAACAGCAACCCGAACAGCAGTACCGCACCCACAATGATGATTACGAGGGTCAGGTTCGTATTCGGCTTGAAATCAAACAATGCACCCGTACCAAACACCAGTCCTTCCACTCCGCCAATCATCACCCACGATACGATGCCGCTAATCAACAATGCGGCAACCAACTTGCATAGGAAATGCCATGCCTTGAGATCGTCTTTTTCCTTAAGGAACGAGCCGAACAGCAGGAATCCCCCAATTGCCACAATCCATGCCGCATGGCCGATATAGAACGCCGGAAGACCGCGGTCGGGAATAATATCCGTCATAAACAACAGGACGCAATAGCCTCCCCATAGAGTCAGAGATATACCTTCCACAGCCCATTTCAGGCGTTTATCCGTATGCTCTTCACCCCACAATGAAGCCGCAATACTGATAAAGATACCGACTGAAAGAAAAACAGTGAGGCATAACGTGCCGCGTACCATTTCCGTATTGGTGACGACAAAATATGAGAGCAGGAAGGTTAGACAGCACAAGAAACCGACTGCAAGGGGAAAACGAAGAATGACACGTTGGAGAGATGGTCCGATGTTTCGCAACGACAAGCGTTGCCGAAGGGAGTTTGCGTTCATAGCGACGAATATGTATGGAGAAACGTAAAGATTAGGAAAGGCTATCAGAACAAAAAGAGAGTGTGTCGTAGAAAGACGCACTCTCTTTTATTTCATTCACCGGGTGATTAGAGGGAGATAGCTCCGCTGGGGCAAACGCCTGCGCAGGTACCGCACTCGGTGCAGAGATCGGGGTCGATCGAATAGCGTTCGCCTTCAGAGATAGCGCCCATCGGGCATTCGTCTTTACAAGTACCGCAAGCAATGCAGTCTTCAGAAATTTTGTAAGCCATAGTAATTTAAGTTTATGAGTTTAGGTGTTTATGGGTTGTGAAATCACGGGCAAAAATACTGCGTTTTTTGCAAGTGGCAAAAAGAAAAAAGCAATAATTTGCACACATTAAATAAGAGCCGTAATTTATATTGTCCAACAACAAATGCAATTTTGTGACAAAGTTAGTAGAAATGTTTGAAGAAACGTTCACAACTGTCAATTATCAAATAACAACTGTCCGTTGGCGTTGTAGGTTTTGCCGTTTCGGAGGATGTAGAGGATACCGTTACGGAGGAGTTTCTGCGCGGCGGGGGTGTCGGAGTGTCCGGCAGGCATGTTGGGGTGAAGGTTGTCCGTATCGGGCAGGATGTTGTCAATGCCGGTGGGCGTTTTCTTGGAAGTGAAGTAGCCCGGTGCGGAAGAACCTTCATCGGGACGTGCGTAGGAGGCATCCTTGTGCGCCGTGCTGTAGGTTGTACCTTTGCCGCCGACGAGCGATGTGCACCCGTCGAACATACCGATGGAGACAGCACCTGCAAGGGACGTGTAGTCCGCTTCGCAGTAGATAGTAGTCAGGTTGGTACACTTCATAAACATACCGACTGCCGATGTTACGCCGCTCAGGTCAAAGCCGTTAAGGTCGATGCTCTTGAGGGCTGTGCAGTTCATAAACATAAACGACACATCGGCAGTATGGATATATTCCAGTCCTTCCACGCTCTCAAGGTTGGGCATATTGGCGAATTGGTTGTACATCGAAGCAATAGTGGTATTGGCTACCGATGGGTCTATGATTACTTTATTTGTGGTGTTGCGCATATCGACAGTCATATCTTCCAATAGGAAAGCACCTGCTGTGATTATTCTCAGATTGTCATAGCGGAGAGTGAGCGTGTTACCATCAACAAGAGCGTAACACTCATCCGGCAGGTCCGCTATCGCTATATAGACGGCGGTCACCGTGGTATCGGAGGTAACGATAAGTCCTGTCTCCGGGTCGTAATTCTCCCATGCGGTAAATATATATCCGTCTTCCGGCTCTGCTGTCAGGTGAAGTGTGGTGTTGCCTTTGACTCGGTTGAGGTTGATTTTCTTTTCTTCGGCAGTGACTGTTCCGTGCTCGGAGAGGATGGTAACGTAATACGGGCCATCAGCGAAATAGCCGGGAGCGTCTTTCCCTCCGTCCAAACGGGCGTACGTAACATCCTCGAAGTTCGGGTCATAGACTGTGCCACGACCGCCGACAAGTGATTTGCATCCGCCGAACGTTAATCCGCTTTGAGTAAGGTTCGGTGCGGTAACGCTCCAGTCGTTGGTGCAGTAGATAGTTGACAGGTGTTCGCATGAGTTGAACAAACACCATGTCGTTTCTACCGACTGCATATCGAAACTATTGAGGTCTATCTCCGTGAGTGAATCGCAGTTGACGAACATCCAGTTCATCGTTGTCACGTTGGAGGTGTTGAAATGGGAGAGGTCGATTTCACGGAGACGTTGGCAATTGTTGAACATACTATTCATATTCTTGACCTTGGAGGTGTTGAGGAAGTCAAGGTGTTCTATCTCGGTCAGATAATGGAATGAACCGAACCATTCTTCGGTGGAGACGGGTCTTGCCTGCTGCATAGTCTCGTCAAGAACTATCTTCTCGATATGATTGGTTTCGTGGTCGGGGTTAGCAAACAAGTTGTTATATTTAGGCCAGTCGGTAACTCCGCCGCGTTCCTCACGCTGTTTGTCGTAGTACATGGTCAGAGTGGTGTTGTCCGGTTCCAGAACGGCATATACTTCCTCGGTATGCGTGAAATATCCTTCGTTGCCTATACCTGCGTCCGGTCGGGCGTAGGTGGCGTCAAACTGTTCTCCAGTCACCATAGACCCTTGTTCACCGGTAAGCGCGGTGCAGCCTTTGAACATATCAGTTGAATATTCAAGTCTTTTGCCGGTACTCCAGTCTTTGTTGCAATAAATCGTGGACAGACTCTTGCAGCCACCAAACATATTGTCCATACTCCTTGCGTTCTCCATGTTGAAGTTGTCAAGATGGAGCGTAGTGAGTTTTGGACATCCGTAGAACATATAGCTGAAGTAAGATGCTTTGTCGGTAACAAAACTGCTGACATCCAGTTCGGTCAGATTATAATAGCAGTAGGTGAACATAAAATCAAAGGCTTCCACATTGCGGGTGTCGAAATTGCTTAGGTCAAGCGAGGTAAGTTCCCAGCAATCGCAGAACATATACCGCATATCCGTCACTTTAGAGGTGTTGAGGTAGTCGAGATGCTCGAAACTCTTCAACTTCGAGAATCCCGCGAACCATTCATAGGTACTTCCGGGACGAGCATCACGGATGGAAGAATCGAAGATGATTTTGGTAATACTATAGTCAGAGAAGTTTCTTGAGTATTTTTTCCAAGATGTTGTGCCGTTACGTAGGACGCGCAGTGAGTCGTAGTAGAACGTCAGGGTGGTGTCCCCTTCGTTGAGCACAGCGTATATTTCTATGTTATTGGTGAAATAGCCCGGATGTCCATCCAAGTCCGGGGTGGCATACCGGATGTCGTCGAATGCCATCGTGCCGTCGCAAGTGGTCCCACGTGACCCGACAAGGCTGGTGCAACCCTCAAAAATCGGCATGTTGATATTGTCGGCAAAACGGCTCCAGTCTTCGTTGCAATAGATGGTTTTTAGAGACGGGCAGTTCTGGAACATAAAGGTAACAGACGCGTCCTCCCGGATGTCGAAGTGCCGGATGTTTACCGTCTCCAGGTTGGTACACCCGGCGAACATAAAACCGTAATTGGTGACACGCGGGGTATCCCATGAGGACATATTGATACTGGTAAGGCTTTCGCAGTTGGCAAACATACTCTGCATGTCGGTTACATTACCTGTCCTCCACCAATTTATATGTTCTACCGCTTTGAGGTTCGTGCAGTTGGCAAACATATAACTCAGGTCGTCTATCCTCCATATAGTGTAGGAGAAGTGTATGGTATCCACAGCGGCGCAGCCGTTGAACATTCCTGACATATTCCGTACACTCTCTGTCTGAAAGGAACTTACATCCAGTTTCGCCACGTTCGCGCAGCCGTAGAACATCTGCTCCATGGATTGCACGTTGTAGGTGTTGAATTTGCTGAGGTCAATCTCCGTCAGTTTGCCGCAATCACGGAACATGGATGACATATCGGTTACCTTTTGGGTGTTCAGATAGTCCAGATGCTTGATGCTCTCTAATTCCTCGAAGAAGATGAACATATTGGCAGTAGTGGTAGGCAACGCGTCTTTGACCGACTCGTCGAACACCACTTTTTTCGTGTTCTCGGCATATTTGTATTTGTACGAGTTGCTCCAGTCGCTTACGCCGCCTCGGCTTGCGCGGTTCATGTCATAATAGATAGTGAGGGTCTTTTCTGCATCGTCATATACGCCGTATAGTTCTTCGAGAGGAACAGTAGCAGTAAAATAGCCAGGGAAGAAAGTGCGGTCAGGAGAGGCAGAAGCGGCACTGATACGACTGCTACGGTATTCCGTTCCGCTGCCTCCTACCAGACTGGTACAGTTATAGAACACCGAGTCACCCGACACCGTCCATGAATCGTTGCATTTGATAGTGGTCAACGAGGTACAATCATAGAACATATTATCCAGTTTTTCCACTTTGCCCATGTCGAAGCCCGTCAGGTCAAGCGTCTTCAGACTGCTGCAACCCCTGAACATGTTGGATATTCTAACTACATTCCCTGTTGAAAATTTGGTCATGTCCAATGTTGTCAAACTCTCGCAACCTGCAAATATGCTATCCATATCTGTTACCTTGTACGTGATAAATTTGTTGTCGTAGTAAGGGAACAGGTAAAGGGTTGAGAGCTTCTTGCAACCGGAGAACATGTGACGCATACCGAATACTTTGCGTGTATCAAAGTGGTCTATGTCCAGTGTGGTGAGATTCTCACAACCGGCAAACATAGCGGCCATATTTTGAACATTTTCTGTATTGAAACTGCTTACGTCCAAAGCGGTAAGACTATTACATCCTTCAAACATGCCCTCCATCCAACAAACTTTATCGGTGTTAAAGCTGCTTAAATCCAAAGCAGAGAGTGAAGCACAACCATCAAACATGTAATCCATATAACGGACATCTTCGGTATTCAGGTAATCGAGATGTTCAATGGTTTTCAAGTTTTTCATATTGGCAAACCATCCGTACGTGAATTTGGGCATAGCATCGATGACGGACTTGTCCATGACGGCTTTGGTAATGAGGGCAAGTGTCTGCTCATCGCACAGGAAAGCACCGCCTCTGAAATCGTCCACACACCATTGGGGAATATAGCCCGGACGCGTGTCATACTGATTGTCATAGTAGAAAGTGACGGTGGCGCCTTCATCCGACACAGCGGCATAGAGAAGCGGGGAAAGGGGCTTTTTGGTAATGGTGAAATAGCCCGGATTGCCGGCTTTATCCGGATGGGCATACTCAAAATACGTTTGCATATAATTGTACTTTGTGCCGTTCTCGCCTATCAGGTTGTAGCAGTAGCCGAACATAACCGATCCGGCGAGGGATTCTTTGCTCCATTGGGTCCAGTCATTGGCACAGTAGATACGTTGCAGGTTCATGCATCGTAGGAACATCGCCGAGATATATTTCGTGTTTGTCAAGTCGAAATTGTTGAGGTCCAAGGTGCGCAGCGACGAGCAGTCGGCAAACATACCGGTCATATCGGTCACTTGGGTCGTGTTGAACGAACTCACATCAATGGATTCTAACCGGCTACAAAACGAGAACATGCCATACATGGAAGTCACATTGGCGGTATTGAAGTGGCTCACATCCAACTCGGTCAGGTTTGAACAATTGTCAAACATATAGCGCATAGAGGTCACATTGGCGGTGTTGAACGAAGAGACATCCAGTGAATTCAACTTATCGCAATATCGGAACATCTGGCTCATATTTGTCACTTTCGAGGTGTTGAAATGGCTGATGTCCAACGAAAGCAAGCTGCGACAGTCGGCGAACATTAGATTCATATCCTCGACCTCGGAGGTATTGAGATAGTCAAGATGCTCTATTCGCTCCAGGTTGGCCATACGGGAAAACCAGCAGGCAGTGTTGGTCGGACGGGCTTCCTTCATGCTCTCGTCCAGCACAACTTGGGTAATGAGCTGCATATCTTTATACAAGTAGTACGTACCGAGAGTACCATCCCCCCATCCTTCCAGCACGGTATGCTTGTCCTTGAACTCATCATAATAAAGAGTCAATGTCTTGCCCTCATCGGTAAGAGCACCATAAATCTCCGGCTCAGCGGCTTTCAGTGTTTGCGCTGCCATAAGTGCCAGCAGCACAAGAAATCTAATCCCTTTCTTCATATCTGTAAGTGTTATATTTCAATCATTACATACCCAAAAGCGCACAAAGGTACATAAAATACGCTATAATACCAAATTTTGTAGCAAAAAGCAACTTTTTTATAGCGATACAGAAATGGTATGAAGATGGTAAGAACAGGCAGCGGCAATATAAAAGTTTCCCGACGCAGAGTATTTCGTGTATGACTACGAGAAAGACGTACCTTATAAGCTATTTATAACTAACGATGGCGGGAAGATAGAAGGTTTATTAAAAGAGTGAGACAGCGGTGCAAAAAAGGAGAAAAGAGAAGAAAAATACGAGAAAAGTTGGAAAAGTTTTGGTAAATAGGAAATAAGGAGTAATTTTGCGCGCTTTTTTGCTGCATAATAAACCGCTGTGAGACGTCAATAAGCCGCCCCACAGCAATCAATAACGCCGTGAGGCATAAACAAGAGAAGAAATGAAACGTACATTCCAACCGTCGCAACGCAAACGTCGCAACAAACACGGATTCCGTGAGAGAATGGCGACCGCCAATGGCCGCCGCGTATTAGCCGCCCGCCGTGCACACGGTCGCAAGAAACTGACCGTAGCCGACGAAGGTCGTCACAAGTATTAAGAAAAAGAATCTTCAAAGGTCATGACAGGTGTACTCAATGAGTGCGCCTTTTTTTTTGTGTTTTCCGGCGATGGGAGGGGGTAGCGGAGAGTGACGGTGAGAGAAAGACGAGAGTATGGTGAGAGTACCGTAAGAGTATTGTGAGAGCATACGCGACCTATGGGCGACCTTTGGGTTACTTATGGGTGACCTATGGGCGACCTATGGGTGACCTTTGGGCGACCTTTGGGCGACCTATGGGATAGATAGGGAGATGACGGCTAAAAATCGGGAGGGGGTAAAGGGCATTTATTCTCGGGTATGCGATTTTTATTGTTGGCAGTATGAAAAGAAAAGCGTATCTTTGCGGCGTGTTACAGATAACAGAAAGGAAACAGTTATGCAAACGACCAGACAACAGAAGATAGAGCGTCTGATACAGAAAGACCTGGGTGATATTTTTCTGCGCTATGCCCGTCAATCGGGCGGGGTGCTGATTTCGGTGAGCGAAGTGCGAATCAGCCCCGACCTGTCAATAGCGCACGTGTACGTGAGCATCTACCCGAGCGGCAAGGCGGAGGAGACGATGCAGCGCATAGAGAACGACACGCACAAACTGCGCGGCGAACTGGGCAATATCGAGCGGCACCAGTTGCGCATCATCCCTGAACTGCATTTCCATTTGGACGATACACTGGACAGGATGGAGCATATCGATTCGCTGCTACATACCAATTGATAATTGATAGTTGATAGTTCCGGGAGAGGTTCCTGTCGTTCCTTTTTGTTATGCAGCCTTCCTTGTTCATAGCGCGGCGCTATCTGTTCTCGCAGAAGAGCCACAACGCCATCAACGTGGTGAGCGGCGTGAGCGCCGCCGCCGTTGCTGTGGTGACTGCGGCTATGCTGTGCGTGATGAGCGTACTGAACGGCTTTGAAGAGGTGATAGAGAGTATGTTCTCGCGTTTCGATGCAGACATCCGTATTGAGGCGGCAGAGGGCAAGAGTTTCGACTGCGGGACGGAGGCTTTCGACCGTGTGAGGGATTTGCCCGGTGTGGCGGTGTTCTCAGAAACGATTGAGGAAACAGCTTTAGCCGAGTATGCGGACAAGCAGATACCCGCCATACTGAAGGGTGTGGACGACCGTTTTGAAGAACTGACAGAGATAGACAGCATTCTGGTGGACGGCAGTTACTGCGTGTATGACGGTGCTTTCGAGCGTGCGGTGATGGGACAGGGACTCGCCAACCAACTGGGTATCGGTGCGCATTTCATCAAAGGAATGCACCTGTACGCCCCGAAGCGCGACAGCAAGGTCAATCTGTTGCACCCCGAACAGAGTTTCGAGCAGGGGACATGCTT
Organism: Paludibacteraceae bacterium; assembly: GCA_905234835.1. GTDB lineage: Bacteria > Bacteroidota > Bacteroidia > Bacteroidales > Paludibacteraceae > Colicola. The sequence goes on along the minus strand of CAJOIZ010000003.1, from coordinate 130,258 downwards.
CATGTCGGGCATCTTCGCTGTCAATCAAAGTCAGTACGACGATGCAATGATGCTGGTGTCGATAGATCTGACCCGAAGACTGTTCCACTACAGCGAAAGCGAGGTGACGGCAGTGGAGTGCAAAGTGCAGGACGGTCGTTGCAAGGAGGTGCAGAAAGAGATTCAGGCGATACTGGGTGACAGCTACAAAGTGATGGACCGCTACGAGCAGCAGGCGGACTTCTTCCGGATTGTCCATATAGAGAAACTGCTTACCACGCTGCTATTAGTGTTCATCCTGCTGATTGCCTCGTTCAATCTTCTCGGGTCACTGACAATGCTGATTATTGACAAGAAGGCAAACATACAGACTCTGCGGCATCTGGGTGCGGACGAGAGACTGATTCACCGTATTTTCCTATACGAGGGATGGATGATTTCGCTAACAGGTGCCGTGGCAGGAATCCTGTCGGGGATTGCCATTTGTTGGAGCCAGGAGCGTTTCGGCTGGCTGCGTATGGGCAACGGTACGGAGTACATCATCAGCAGTTATCCTGTGCACTTGGAGGCATGGGACGTGGTAATCGTATTTGCCATCGTGGCAATCATAGGCTTTGCCTCTGCCGCTATTCCGGCTTATCAATCGACAAAAGAGCGACAGGAATGAAAGACGCAGAGCAGTTGCGCAAGGCGTATCACAGTTACCTCCGCTTGGAGCGCGGCATGTCAACCAATTCGGTAGAGGCATACGAACAGGACCTTGACAAACTATTCGCCTACTGTAAGGCGAACAGCATAGAACCTCAGACAGCGACGTTTGACAATCTACAAGACTTTGTCTGGCAGCAGTTCGGCGGGAAGACGAACATCCGCACGCAGTCAAGGATACTGAGCGGCATCCGTTCGTTCTACCGTTTCCTTCTGTACCACAACGTGCGCGAAGACGACCCGTCAGAACTATTAGAGTCGCCGAGAAAGGAGCAGCATCTGCCTGAAGTGCTGTCATTAGAGGAAGTGAACCGACTGGTAGGAGCGGTGGACTTGAGCAGCAAGGAAGGACACCGCAACCGTGCCATACTGGAAATGCTGTACGGAAGCGGTCTGCGCGTAAGCGAACTGGTGGGTCTGCGTCTGTCGGACATGTACCGCGAAGAAGGCTATATGCTGATTCGCGGAAAGGGCAGCAAGCAGCGGTTAGTACCCATATCTCCTGAGGCGGACAAGTGGTTCGGCTTCTGGTTAGAGGACCGCAGTCACTTGGACATCAAGCCCGAGGCATCAGATATCGCATTCCTTAACCATTACGGGCGGCAACTGACACGTGCAATGATTTTCACTATCATCAAGCGATTAGCGGACGAGGCCGGTATCAAAAAGGTTATTTCGCCACATACGCTCCGTCATTCGTTTGCTACACACCTGTTGCAGAACGGTGCGGACCTGCGTATCATCCAACAGTTGTTAGGTCATGAGCAACTGACCACGACGGAGATTTACACCCATTTGGATATACAGGACCTACGGGACGCGATTATGATGTATCATCCTGCAAACAAGGAATAGTTGTTTATTCGTGCGCAAGTATCTGTTGATAGGATTGTTGGCTGTATGCTGCTGTATGCTGAGTCAGACGGCAGTGCGGCTCACAACGATAGTAGGCGAGGTGACAGATGCACGCACGGGCGAGCCTATAGAGGGGGTGAGCGTTTATTTCCGTGGAACAGATTATGGTACAGCGACTACTCCTGAAGGTGTTTTCCTGCTTCGTGCCCCGTTAGAGAAGAAGGCTGTGATGGTTGTATCGGCGGTTGGATACAAGCCGCAGCGTTTCACAGTAGAGGCAGGACGTCAGGCAGGGATAGATGTACAACTGACCGAAGAGACGGCTACATTGGAAGAAGTGTTCGTGCTGCCCGGTAGTAATCCCGCACTGGCACTGATGGACAGCGTGCGCGCACACCGTGAGGAACATAGAACCGCCCTGACAAGTCAGTCGGGTGAAGGACAAGTGCAGGCTTACCTGAGCGACATACGCGCCAAGCACCTCCGTAAGAAGCTGTGGAAGAGTATGCAGTCGTCGTTAGTGCCGGATATTACGGAAAGCGACACAACCTGGCTCCTGCCGGTTTACAGCAGTTCAAACGACACCAAGACGGGGACGGACGTATGGAAGGTGTTTGTCGACGAAACGAGGCAACGTACCGACTTCTACCGTCCAACCGTGACGTATTGCGGTACGTCCTTTCTCAGTCCGCTCGCAGTGAGCGGGTTCCGTTACTATTCGTTTGTTCTCGCGGACTCGGTCTGCGAGGACGGTCGCAAGACGTACGAGGTGCGGTTCAAGACGAAGAATCCCTATTATGCCACATTCAACGGACGGCTGATGGTTGATTCAGCAACGTACGCCTTGCGTAGCGTGGAGGCGAGTGTTCCACAGGAGACGAACGTCAATTACCTGCGGGACCTGCGTATTGTGCAAGACTATGTATTAGACGAATCGTACTATGCTCTGAGAGACGAACAGGTGACAGAGATACTGGATGTCGCTGTGCGTGCGGACACCACGCACACTTTTCCTACCCTGCTGATACGGTCATCGTACCGACTTCCTGACAGACCGACTCCGACCTCCGTTACACCATATACAGACGACAGGACGGATGTTGCGACGGATAGTGTCCCTACTCCGCCTCTGCTGCGTGTGGGCAATTGGTTAGCACAGATTGTGCTGACGGGAGTCATCCCGACCGGTACAGCAGTGGACTTCGGCAAGGTAACAGAGATATTGCGTATCAATGACCGTGAGAAAGTGCGGGTCGGGCTGCCGCTGCGGACGAATGCACGTATGTCAGAGAGCGTCTGCTTGGAGGCGTACGCCGCCTACGGCTTCGGCGACCGCAAGTGGAAAGGTGCAGGAACGGTTTACTACAAGCTGCCCACGGAGCGGAGACATATCCTTTCAGCGGGGTACAAGGATGACTATATAGCAACGGACGCAGACTGTTTCACCCGCCTAAAGATGGAGAACAGCGCATGGTATCAGGACCGTTCGCTGACGAGCCACTGGACAGAGCCATTCTATCGCGGACCGGTGTACGCATCGGCCGACGTGCGAAGGCGTGAGATTCGGCTGACAACGGAGAACGACTGGCGGGACGGTGTGGAGACATACGGACATCTGTCGTTCGGCAGTGAGGAGGGGGTCCGCTACAGTCAGGCAGGCGTGACGGTGCGTCTGAGTTGGGGCGAGCGGAAAGCAGACCTGTTCTTCCAGCGGGTGCATGTATATAACAGTCTGCCCGTAGTCTATCTGAACGGGGAGATTGGGAGCATCCATCCGTCGTCACTACCCAACGGCGGGTACGATATGTACGGCAAGTTGCGTCTGATGGTGCGTCAGCGTGCAGACCTGGGCATGGGCGGCCGGTTAGACTGGCTTGCCGAAACGGGCTGTCTGTTTGGGAACGTGCCTGCCACAATGGGATTTGCGTTTGCGGGCAACGACAGTTATGCGTTCGACCCGTATAGCTTCACGCTGATGCACAGGGGACAGTTCACTGCACGCCGTTACGTCAGTCTTCAAGCGGAATGGAACGGCAAGGGCTGTCTGTTCAACCGCATACCGTGGGTGCAGCGTCTGCGTCTGCGCGAACTGGCGGTCGGCAAGGTTGCTTGGGGCGGAGACCTTTCCGTGCCATACGTTGAACTGGGTGCCGGAATAGGCAATATACTCCGTATCGCCGACCTGTACGCTGTGTTCCGTGTGACGCGCCTTGATGACACGTCTTCCCCGTGGTGGGGTATCCGCTTCCGTTTCCATGTGGAAGGGTAAACCCCAATCGGTCATAATAACCGATTGAGGTTTACAAACGTGATTTCAATATAATTTTTCAAGACAGGTAAAGTCGGTCGGATGATACGGTACGGGTATCTTCGGGCAAGCACTATCCTACGGTAATCTTACGGTTGACCGTCGGCTGACCGTCGGCTGACCGTCGGTTGACTGTCGGCTGACCGTCGGTGTTGCTTGCTGTTTGGTTACTATTGGATCGCTGCGCTGACAGACCGCTGACGCTGTTAGAGCGCTGATGCGTGTTGGAAATTAGCACTCTATGACCGCTTATGTCGGACTCATATTAAACCCCAATAGGTCATAATATCGATTGGGGGTTAACAAACAACCTGCGCAGCCTTGTACGGGCTGCGCAGGCAAAAAGTACGTTCTCACGTTGTTCAGATTCCTTCGATACCGTCCACGCGGATGTCAATGACATTGCCGTCTGGTACGGGCAGCGGTCCGTTGTCACTGGTCGTCAGCACGTGCTGCGAGGCATTCATACCAAGCATTGCTGTCTGCGGGACTTGATAAATTCTCTTCGCATTCATATTATTTCACAATTTTCTTTCCGTTAATGATATACACACCGTGCGGAGTGTTATGAATGTCCACTGGTCGTCCAAGCACATCGTATGCCTCATTATCCATCATACCGTCCAGCAGGTTATCGACAGCCGTAGGTGTTTGTGGAGCCTGTGCATTACCAATGACGATATGCCGTCTTCCCTGAACGGGTTGCGGCGCGTTGTCTGTCCCCTTGAGAGGTACATCGTCCATCACAACGTATGCCCTGTTGGCGCGCAGGCTACAGTTGCCTCCGCAGCGTTGGAAGACGTTGCGTTGCTGTCCGCTGTTGTAGTAGATGACAAAGTTGTCCTCCAGAATGTTGCCAGGTGTGCCTGCCGCGCCGTCGGCGATGTCAATGAAGGTGCCTTGCAGGCCATTGACTCGCTCCGGACCGGGAACTTGTGTCGAGACGGCGTACCAGATGCGCAATTGGCTTGTTTCGGGGATGAAGACGTAGGGAACGCCAGGTTCGAGTTCTGTCACCTCTTCCAGCGTGATGTTCCACGGCGTGCCGTCCCGTAGCTCTTTGTGGAGGACCTTGTAGAAAGTGGCGTCGAAAGTGCGGAAGGAGGCATACGGCAGGCAAACGGTACCCATCTGTCCGGGGGTGAGTCCCTCGCGCAGGTATTCGCCATAGGTCTCATAGGTGTTGCTGTAGAACTTGCTGCCGTCGGGCAGTTCGAGTTCATACACATGCATTCCGCCGATGACGGGCAGCGGGTCAACGCCTATCTCCTGTCCGAACGCCTCGCCGAGTTTGTATGCCACCTCGCCGCCGGTCCACGCTTTTCCGTCCGTGACGATGATGGTGTTGAGTTCGTTGAAGAGGAAGTCCTCGTTGGCGTAGGCGTTGGTCACCTGGTCGGTCGTGGCGGTCGTGTTAGCCATCGGACGGATGGCGCCGTGGCAAGAGTAACCGCTTCCATTGGTGCGGGTGGCATGTACGCGACCGGTGTTATACACGTTGGTCACCGATGCATTGACCGAAGTTGCATAGATACCGCCTACATTGTTGTTGGCGACAATCGTACCGCAGTTGTAACTGTTGGTGATGGTGCTGTTCGTGCTGTTCACATACGCGATACCTGCCGCGTCCGTGGCTTTGGTCTTGGTGTCATGCGAGAGGGTCACATTGCCGTAGTTGGCGCAGCGGTCGATGTTCACCCACATACTGGCATAACCTACGATGCCTGCCGCATACTTGGCGTGACCTGTGATATGGACATAGTTCTTCACGTTGCTGATGGTCACCGGCTTGCTCTGGCTGCCTGCCGCTTCGCCTGCCACGCCGCCCGCTTTGAGCGAACTCGATGTGGACGACGATGTGATTGTGCCGCGCAGGGTCAGGTCTTTTACCACCGCTCCCTGGTACAGTTTGCCGAACAGGCCCAGACACGTGCCGTTGGAGTTGATATACAGGTTGCTGATGGTCTTGTGGTTGCCGTCAAAAGTGCCTTTGTAGGTCTTTGTCGATGTGCCGATGGTCGCCCAGTCGAAGCCGCTCAGGTCAATGTCGTTGTCCAGAACGGCGTTGTATGCCGCGCCCGTTCCTGCCGTCACCTGCGCAGCAAACCATGCCAGTTCCGCGCCGTTGGTGATATGATAGACATTGCCTGTCAGGGCCGGAGCCGTCGTTTCCGTTCCGTCCCAGCCGTTCTCAGGCACAGCCTCCAGTGCCACATGGATGACCGTGTCGGCGCTCACTATCGCCGGTATGACTATCGTCAGAGGCATCTTCTTGTATCCCGTTTTCTCCGCCGACAGCGTGTTCTCTCCCTCCGTCAGCAGGTACTTGCCGTCAACAGCCGCCACTTCCTCTCCGAGACTGTTCTTCACCGAGTTGATGACCGCGTCCGACGGGTCAAGCGCGAAGGTGGCGAGTGTCTTCGCCCGTTGCGTCACCGGAATGACGGCATCCGGCAGCGCGCCGAAATACGTCTGGTGGGAGATGGCGGTGAAGTTGGGCGAACGGCCGCCGACTTTGTCGATGGTCCGGTGATTGCCGATAGGGTCGCCAAAGCCGGTCACTTGCAGCACGCCGTCTGTCATTTCGTAACTTTCCTCTTCATAATCAGCGGGAATGGTGAACGAAATGGCCTGTGCTGACGGGGTGGAGGCGAACCAGTACTGACCGCTGCCAAGTATAATCGCACTGCCGGCGGGAGTGCCTTTATAAGTCACGTATGCGGACATGTTGTATATGCCCGACAGCTTGTTCGCGGGGTGATACAGCCCGTCGTATTGGATCTTGACATTGTCGCCGGGGCGGAACACATTGTTGTTGCCTGTCGTCTCGTTGGTGATGGCGCGGGTGGCGTGTTTGGCGGTCAGCACCTGGTACTCGTACTTGCCTGTTCCGTCACCCATCCGCACTATCTGTCTGCCGTGCTTCAGGGGCAGGGTGAACGAGCCGTCCCCGTTCTTCGCCACACTGTGCCAGCCCGTGTTATAGACAGCATCGTTGGTGCGGATGGTGGGATAGGATATTTCCACCGTCTGCACGCCCGTCGGCCTGAAGGTGTAGTTATAAGTCTCCTCGCCGTTGATGTAGTAGAACACGTCGTGCTCGGCATCCACATAGATGCCGGCGTTCTTTTTCGTGTCCTCGTTATACTCCTCGTTGATGCGCATATTGGCGTCCATACTGTTGGCCGGAGCCTCCACCGACACCACGAACACAGCCGTGTTCTCCGGCCACAGGGCGCCGAAATACCGGCCGCCGTAATAGGTGCTGCCATTGCCTGTCTTGTCGTATTGCATCGCGCTGGCCGCGTCGTAGGTGATGGTCACAATCGCCGTACCTGCCTGTTTGGCGCGTATAATCGCCCACTCTGAGCCGATGTTGCCGTCTTTCTCTACCTCAATCACCGAATTGTCAGGATTGCCGTTGATGTCATACACCGCATAGTTGTAGTCAGGCTCAAGGAAGTAGTTTTGCGTTTGGTCGGGAATGATCTGCCATACGCGCTCCGCCAGCAGGTCATACCGTCCGCCTGCGCGCATCTTCAGGTGGCCTTTCTCGTTGATGTTGATCATTATGTCCGCCGCATTCAGTCCGTTCAGGCTCTTCGGGTCATGGTCAACCCATTTGGGCGTATAGACCTCATAATCGGCGTCCGTGAAGTTGAACACAGGCCGTTTGGCGGCGTCTGTGCTGTAGTAGAACTTGGCGAGTTGGGTCAGTCCTCCCGTCTTCCACGAGCGGATGTTGTACAGCACGCCATTGCCCAACCGCCACGTATAGATTTTCGTCGAGCCGCTCGTCTCCACCGACTCGGGCGCAATCACGCGGAACGGCACATAGTGTATGGTACCCGTGCCGCCGTCGCCGCCGGGCTTCTGCATGACCGCCACCTCCGCGTCTTTCGGACAGGTCACCACAAACTCACCCCCTATTGGCATAGTGGCCTGGATGTTGGTGTTGCCTGTTACTGTGCGCCCGTCACTGATGGCTATGTAGCCTTCCGCCACGCGGGCTGCGGACGGCACAAAACGGAGTGTGACACTGCCGCCGTTATACGTCAGTACCGACGGGAAACCGGCGTTCTCACCCAATGTCACAGGGAAAGTGGCTCCTTCCCTGCTATGCACCTCCACGTCCTCAATCGTGTAGTCTGTGCCATACACCCAGCCGCTGTTGCTGACGCTGATCTTTGTTATGGTGAAGATTTCCATCTCCATGTCGTCATCGCCCGCGCTGAAAGTGAATGTGCCGTTCAGCGTGTTCGATGAGTTGTAACCCCATATAGTGTAATCACCTGCCGATAGGTCGTCAAAAACGTAAGTCGTTCCGTTTTGCGAGTCAGCCGTAACCTCGTCTCCGCCGCTGTTTTTCAGCGTCATTGTGGATGTCACGCTGTTCATCGTTATCTCCACGCGTGCCGCATCCGTTGCCTGCCATGCCCATAGCATCAGCGTCAGGCATAGCGTCAAATGTTTATATTGTCTCATCTTCTTATGATTTTTTTCGTCTCCTGTCCGTCTTTCACTATATACACGCCCCCTCTGTCAGCCCTTTGCGTTCTCTGCCCCTGTATGTTGTACACGGTTGTCTGTCCGTCAGCCTGTGTGTCCCGGATGGCTGTCGCGTTCTCCGGCAGGGTCTTCACCTCTATCGACACTTTCTCGCTCTCGTTGTCCGACAGATCCAAAGTCGATACCTCTATCTTATAGGTCTTGTCCGCGTCCAGTCCCGTTATCGTCACGCTCGTGCCTTTCGGACGCGAGTACCGCTTGCCGTCCACGTACACCGCGTACCGGCTCACGCCTATGTTGTCCGTCCCCGCGTCCCAGCTCAGTTTTATCTTGTGCTGCTCCGCCTCTGCGCGCAGGTTGCCCGGCGCGGCCGGCGCCGTCAGGTCCAGTGTCCGTGCCGTCACATAGCCTCGGTCGGAAACCTGCCCATGCTCCGACACCGCCTCCACGTAGAACTTGTGTTCGCTGTATGCCTGCAACCCCTCAAACATATATTCCTCCTTCGTGGTCGTGCCGGCTTTCTCTGAATCCGCATACACGTTGTAGTACTTCGCGCCGTCCGCTTTCACCCACGTCACGCGCACCCTGTTCTCGTCTAATGCCTCCGCTTCCAGTCCCGCCGGACGCTCTATCTTGTCCTCGTGTTCCAGTATCTCCAGCCCGCCGACGCAGAAATACGCCGCCGTGTTCATTCCCAGACTGCCCGCGTTGTCCGAACTCTCCATCGTGAAGTACAGGCCGTGTATCTGGCCGAAACCCGTCAGGTCCACCCGCTGCCAGTCCTTGGATATGTGCAGACGGTCGTCATGGAACGACGCCAGCGTCACCGCCACCGGCTCGCCCGCCTCTTTGCCTTGCGAGTCCAGACCGTGGATGATCAGGCGGAAGTACGCGCCGTTGTCCGCAAACGAATGGGCGAACCCGTCATCATGCTCTATGCCGTAATACGGCCACGGGTGGTTGCATATCCAGATGCATACCGGCGTGTGCGACATGCCGTCGCCGAAGTCCGCCTGCAGGCTGTGGCTGTCGTCGCTCTCGCTCTTCTCGCCCCAGTACGCAACAAGATATGGCATTCCTTTCTCCGCCTTCTTGGCGGCGTTCAGGCCGCCGCCCGCCATGCAGCCCCACTGGTGGTCAATCCAGCCGTCCGACGACCCAGCCTGGCCGTAGTCCGTGTCATCGCCGCTGGTGCACAGCGTGAAACCGTCCCAGTAGGACATCATCCCGCCGCTGCCGCCGTTCGTTATATGTGTCAGGATGAAGAAATCATCCCCTATGCCTGTTATGTCGCTGTTGTATGTCTCCTCCCATTTGCCGTCCCCGTCCATCGGATAGGTCTCCAGCATACCCTGCAGATCCAGCCGTATGGTGTCCAGGTCCGCTTTCGGTGCCCCGCTATTCACTCTTGCCTCCTCACCTTTCACTCCCCACGCGCTCATCAGTATGACCGCGCATATAGCCCATATCCTGCTTGCTCTCTTCATCGTGCCTGTCTTGTGTGGTTCAACAAAAAAAGCCTCTGCGTGTGCTGCCCATGGCAGAAATAATCAGCAGCACACGCAGATTGCTTTTCTTCACTTTAGTCGCCGAACAGATTCAAATCGGGTGCGTCCGACGTGTAGTTCAATACGTTGGGTGCTAACGAGGAGTCATCGCTCGCGCACAGCATCTTCACCATTACGATGGTCTGTACCCCTGTTTCGGGGCTGTTGTATGTCTTCATAGTATTTCTCTCCTTTTAGGTTATTTGACTTCCTGGCCGCGCAGGTCATACATCTTGCCGTTGCGTATTACATATACAACGCCGTTGACCATCGTCTTCTGTACAGGCTCTGTCATCACGTTGTCCTCAATGCCTGTCGTCTGTTCAGGCGCGTTGGCGATAACCACTTGTCTTCTGCCCGGAGCGGGTGAGGGAACGCCTGCGGGAACGTAGGTCACGTCAATGTAGGCGCGGTTGGCGTTCACTTTCTGTGTGCCGGTTGACTGATAGAGCAGGTTGTTGTGCAGCAGCCACTTGCCGGTCGGAACGACTGTGTTGTCCTCGAATGTGCCTTGCAGGCCGTTGTTCGACGACGCGCTGACGGGAGTCGCTACGGCTTCGCCCGTATAGGTGCAGCTGATGGTTGAAGCGGTAGCGCGGAAGATGTAAGCCTTGCCGGCTTCGAGGTTGCCCACTTCTTCAATCACGATACCCTCGGCGGTCTGGCCGACTGCCCTGTAGAACGTTGCTCCTGTGTAGTCGCCCTCGTTCACTGCATACGGCAGGCAGATTGTGCCGTAGTTGCCGTTGGTCACGCTGCGCTCATAAGTCGTGGGAGCCGCTGCGGGGAAGCGCACCGCTACATCATCGTATGCGAAGTAGGCGGGCTGCGAGAAACCGTAACCGTTGTCGTTGGTACCGACGATGTTCAGAAGCACTTTTTCCACAGCACCTAACGAATACAAATCCCACTTTGTCCAGTCTAATACAATATCGTTTCCGTTAGCCATAACAAACTCACATTCGCCTGTTTTCGTATCGCCCACATAGCCTTCGGCAATCAGTTTCACGTAGTCGTCATCAGACAGGTTGGATGTCAGCTCGTTGCCGTTGAGGAAGCAGTTGAGCGCATACGTGGTGGGGCATACATACATGTGGTCAATCACGCGGGCTTCACCATCGGCAAACTCCAGCAGCACGCGGCCGTCGGTACTATTCGGAGAACCATCGTTGTAGCCGTAATGAACTGCGAAATGGTCCGAACCGCCGTGTCCGCCGCCGCTCGTGTTCAGGTCATCGCTTCCGGGACGGTAAACGGTAAGTTGGCTCATATAGTCACCATAGGTTACAATGTCGCTCGACCAGTAGTGGCTGATGGCATGACCGCCGCTCCAATATGCATAGGCTCCCCAAGCGTAATTCAACTGGGAGAACAACTCCGTGTTTCCGCCGTCGTGCCACCAGTAGAACTGCTCTGATTCCGCTCCAAAGTTGTCACCATACAGCATCGCGTCGCTTCCCTGGTCGGCGGCAATCATGTCCGACCACGCGGTCACGTAATTGTCCACTCCGGCTTGTCCGGAGAAACTTGCTCCGAGGTCTTCATCCTCGAACGTCAGCACGCGCAGTGTGTACCCCTGCGCCATTGCTTTTGGTGCGAACAGGCACAATAGTGCCATCACACCCGTCAAAAGAAATCTTTTCTTCATAACTGTTTGTTGTTAATTGGTTGGGTTAATAATTTGGTTAATTGGTTTGGTTATTGTTAGTGTTAATTGCTAACTGTTATAAGCTAACTATTAAACGCTAAGTATTGATTTCTGAATGTTAAATGGTAAAGGTCGTTGTTTAAGTGTGTTCTGTCCGCATATTGGATCGGAGCAACTACGTTAGATATACGTTAGATACACGAAAGATATACGAAAGATAAAGCTGACCTCACCGACACAACAGCAAAGCCGTACGCAATTCTTTGCGCACGAAACCGCATACACACAACAGCACTTGTGTACCTCTTAATAATATGACGGATAAAGCTCCCTCTCATTGACCTGCCTGTATCCGGAGGAGGTTCAATTGTTTTGCCTAATGGCAGGTCTTCTGGCTTGTTCCGTGATTTCTTGCCTTCTCGACAATGTCTTGCAACACTGTCAATGACGTTCAGAATTAGAAATCACTACGTTACGGAACTCACAGCAGCCGGTCTGCACAGGATTCGCACCTGTTTCCCTTTTCACTCTCACCGCCGGAAAAGGCGGTTCAAGCACCATTTGCGACCGCAAAAGTACGGCGACTTTCCTATTTGGCAAAACAAAAATTACGTTTTTTATTGGCACGTGGAAAAATTGCCCGACTTTTGTACATGTTCTTGTACCTTTTGCATCAAAGACATCCCTTCGGCAAGGGTAGCGCAAAGGTAGCCCAAGGGTAGCGGAGAGGTATCGGAGAAAATGCCCGGCAGTGCGGTGACATTATGTAAGCGATATGGCGGTTTTTGCGACATTACAGGGAAGTGCGGATTCCATCCGACGGAAGCGGCAAGGATAAAACAGAGACGTACTATTTTTTTTGTGCGGATAAAAAATATACCCTACCTTTGCGGACTTTTCCGAAGGAAAGAAGAAAATACAAGCACGTCGGAAAGAAGACACAAACACGTCTGAATATACAAACACATATAAAAACACAACAAACATGTCATTACCCTTTATGAGTGCCGCCGAGGCGGCACGCCTTGTACGAAACGGCGATGTAGTCGGCATGGGCGGATTCACGCCCGCCGGCGCGCCGAAAGAAGTACCCACCGCCATTGCTCACATGGCTCAAGAGATGCACGCACGCGGCGAGGAGTTTAAGATTGGCATCTATACAGGTGCTTCAACCGGCGACAGCTGCGACGGCGAACTGAGCCGCGCACAAGCCATCAGTTTCCGATCGCCCTACCAATCAAGCAAGGACATGCGCACGGAACTGAACGCCCAGCATATCCACTACTTCGACCTTCACCTCTCGGAACTGGCACAGGACCTGCGCTATGGCTTCCTGCCGCGTCCGACGGTGGCCATCGTGGAAGCCTGCGAGGTGAACGAGCGCGGCGAAATAGTCCCGACGGCAGGCGTGGGTATCATCCCGACCATCTGCCGTATGGCGGACAAGATCATCGTGGAGCTGAACGAGGCGATGCCCGCCGTGATGCGTGGCATGCACGACATCTACGAGCCCGCCGACCCGCCGATGCGCCGCGAGATACCCGTCTATCACGTGGGCGACCGTATCGGTACGGACTGCGTGAGGGTTGACCCGAAGAAAATCGCCGCCGTGGTGAAGACCAACCGCCCGAACGAGGTGGGCAAGTTCACGCCGTCGGACGAGACGACGGAGAAAATCGGCGCTAACGTGGCACAGTTCCTCGAGGACGAGATGCGCGGCGGACGCATACCCAAGCAGTTCCTTCCCATCCAGTCGGGCGTGGGCAACATTGCCAACGCGGTGCTGAAAGCATTGGGCGAGAACCCGCACATACCCCCCTTCACAATGTACACGGAAGTGATCCAGGACTCGGTCATCGGTCTGATGAAAGAGGGTCGCGTGACGTTCGCCAGCGGCTGCTCGCTGACCATCGGCGCGGACCTGCTGCAGGACATCATCGACCATATCGACTTCTTCAAGAGCCGCATCGTGCTGCGTCCGCAGGAAATCAGCAACAACCCCGAGGTGGCGCGCCGCCTCGGCCTGATAACCATCAACACGGCATTAGAAGCCGACATCTTCGGCAACATCAACTCGACACACGTATGCGGCACGAAGATGATGAACGGCATCGGCGGCAGCGGCGACTTCACCCGCAACGCCTATATCTCCATCTTCACGACCCCCTCGACAGCCAAAGGCGGTGCCATATCAAGCATCGTGCCGATGGTCAGCCACTTAGACCACTCGGAGCACAGCGTGAAGGTGCTGATTACGGAACAAGGCATAGCCGACCTGCGCGGCAAGAGTCCGATACAACGTGCACACGCCATCATTGACAACTGCGTCGCTCCCGAATACAAAGAGATGATGCGCGCCTACCTCGCAAGTGCCAAGACGGCGCACACGCCTCACAACCTGTCACTGGCACTCGCTATGCACGAAGAGTTCCTGCGCAGCGGCGACATGCGCAACACCAAGTTCTGACCATCATGAAAGCCATCATCATCACCGGCGGAGCCGGCTTCATCGGCAGCCATGTGGTGCGCCTGTTCGTGAACAAGTACCCCGAATACAGGATTATCAATGTCGATAAACTGACGTATGCGGGCAATCTCGCCAACCTCAAGGACATTGAGGACAAGCCCAATTACCGGTTCGTGAAAGCGGACATCTGCGACTTCGCCACCATCCACCGTCTGATGGAGGAGGAACAGGTGACAAGTGTCATCCACCTTGCCGCCGAGAGCCACGTGGACCGTAGCATCAAGGACCCGTTCACGTTCGCGCAGACGAACGTGATGGGCACGCTCAGTATGCTGCAGGCCGCAAAACTCTACTGGGAGACGCTGCCGGAGAAATACGAGGGCAAACGGTTCTACCATATCTCGACGGACGAGGTCTATGGCGCGCTGGAACTGACGCATCCTGAAGGCATCGAGTCGCCGTTCACGACAAAAGCATCGTCAGAACATCATCATGCCTACGGGGAGAAGTTCTTCACGGAAGACCTGAAATACATGCCCCACAGCCCCTACTCCGCTTCTAAGGCGAGCAGCGACCACTTCGTGAGGGCGTTCCACGACACCTACGGCATGCCGACCATCGTGACCAACTGCTCGAACAACTACGGCCCGTACCAGTTCCCTGAGAAACTGATTCCTCTGTTCATCAACAATATCCGCCACCGCAAGCCGCTGCCCGTCTATGGCAAGGGCGAGAACGTGCGCGACTGGCTGTACGTGGAGGACCACGCCCGCGCCATCGACCTGATTTTCCACAAGGGCGCGATAGCGGAAACATACAACATCGGCGGGTTCAACGAATGGAAGAACATCGACATCATCCACGTGCTGATCAAGACGGTGGACCGCCTGTTAGGACGCAAGGAGGGCGAGGACCTTGACCTGATTACCTACGTCACCGACCGTGCGGGACACGATATGCGCTACGCCATTGACTCGCGCAAACTGCAGCGTGAACTGGGCTGGGAGCCGAGCCTGCAGTTCGAGGAGGGCATAGAGAAGACCGTCCGCTGGTATCTGGACAACCAGGAATGGATGGACCGTATCACCTCGGGCGAATACGAGAAATACTACGAAGATATGTACAAAAACCGCTGATATGACACCCACAACACATTTTTTTACCTATCTGAACAGGACGATGCAGACCAATTGGGATGGTCCTGCTTTTACAGACTTCGGCGAGAAGACAAGTTATACCTATGGCGAGATAGCCGTACTGATAGAGAAATTGCGTCTGGTGTATGAGGCCTGCGGCGTGAAGAAAGGGGACAAGATAGCCTTCTGCGGCGTGAACAGCAGCAACTGGGGTGTCACCTACCTATCCATCCTCGCCTACGGGGCGGTGGGTGTAAGCATCCTGCCTGACTTCACGGGACCGGACATCGAGAACCTGGTCAATCACTCCGATGCGAAAATCCTGATGGCAGGACCGCTGGCGGCGAAGAAAATAAAGGCAGAGAATATGCCCAATGTGCGCGCCGTCATCGGTTATATGGACTTCAGCGTGCTGTATGCGAAGGACGACACGGTGGAGGCAGCCATCCGGAACATGGACAAGATGTTCGAGGATGCCCACCCCGACGGCTACACAGCCAAAGACGTGCATTATCAAGACGACAATTTGGACGACCTCGCGCTAATCAACTACACCTCCGGCTCGACGGGCAATCCGAAGGGCGTGATGCTGACATACCGCTCGCTCAGCACGAACGTTACCTACGGGCAGGAGCATATCCCCAACGACCCGAGCAAGAACATGGTGTCGCTGCTGCCATTAGCACACATGTTCGGCATGGCGTTCGAGTTCCTCTACCAGGTGGCGGGTGGCACGCACGTGTTCTTCATACCGCGCATGTCGGTGCCGACCCTGATGAAAGCGTTCAAAGAGTGCCAACCGTATCTGATTTTTATGGTTCCGCTCATCATCGAGAAAATCTACCTGAAGAAAGTGCGTCCTGTCGTGCGCAAGCCCGTCATACGTCTCTTGTGGAATATGCCCTTCATAGGCAAAGCCATCAAGAGGAAAGTGTACGACGGTCTGATGGATGCCTTCGGCGGCAAGGTGGAGAACCTGATTATCGGCGGTGCGGCGCTCAACTCCGAGACGGAGCAGTGCCTGAAAGACATCGGTTTCCCCTTTGTTGTGGGCTACGGTATGACCGAGTGCGGTCCGCTGATTGCCCATTGCCCGTGGCAGGAGTTTGCGCTGCATAGTTGCGGCAGGATTGTGGATCGTATGCAGATTCGCATTGATTCGTCCGACCCGCAGAACGTGGTTGGCGAGATTCAGGTGAAGGGCGAGGCGAACATGATTGGCTACTACAAGAACGAGGAGGCGACCAGGGCCGCTTTCACCGATGACGGATGGCTCAAGACGGGCGACCTCGGCGTGATTGATGCCGATGGCAATATCTTTATACGCGGCAGAAACAAGAATATGCTCTTGGGTGCCAACGGTCAGAACATCTACCCCGAAGAGGTGGAGGATGTGGTCAACGGGCGCGGAGGCATACTGGAATCGGTCGTTGTGATGCGTGAGGGCAAACTGGTGGCGCTGGTCTATCCCGATGAGGAGTACGACCGTCGCGGCAGGAGTCTGGAGGAGATGATGGTGCTGTGGAAGCAGCGCAGCAACCGCCACCTGCCGCAATACAGCCAGATCTCGGAAATAGTGGTCATGGACAAGGAGTTCGAGAAGACCCCGAAGAAGTCCATCAAACGCTACCTGTACTCTTGATATGCAGCATTATCTTGCCTATCTGGACTCGATGATTGCCCGTTACCCCGACCAGCCGGCGCTGGTTGACTATGCGGGTGACGAAGGGCGCAGTTACACGTTCAGCGAGCTGGGTCAGCATATCCGGCATCTCAACCTGCTGTTTGACCGGCTGGGTCTGAAAGCGGGCGACAAGATAGCGCTGGCTGGTCGCAACTGCGCCAACTGGGCGGTGGCATACCTTGCCATAGCCGCCTACCGAGGAGTGATTGTGAGCATATTGCAGGACTTTGTGGCGGAGGACATCTGCCGTCTGCTCCGCCATTCGGATTCGCGTATGCTGTTTGTTGGTCCTTATGTCTGGGAGCAGCTCAAGCAGGAGGAACTGCCCGAAATGGAAGCCGTGCTATCGCTCACGGATTTCTCAATGCTGTGCGGCACGAAAGAAGCCTGGGAGGCTTGGGAGGAATGGAACGAAACGCCTGTCTCCACAGAGGAGTTTGACGGCTTCTGCACCTACAACCTCGACGACCTTGTCCTGATCAACTACACGTCCGGCTCGACGGGCAATCCGAAGGGCGTGATGCTGACCAACCGGTCGCTGAGCAACAACGTGGAGGTCGGGCGAGAGACGCTGCCTGTCCTTCCGGGGGAGAAGATTGTGTCCATGCTGCCTTTGGCGCACATGTACGGACAGGTGTGCGAGATGCTCTACCCGCTGGTGTCCGGCTGCACCGTCTATTTCCTCTCCCGCACACCGACCCCGGCCATCCTGCTCAAGGCGCTGCACGAAGTGCAGCCTTACCTGGTCGTCACCGTGCCGCTGGTCATCGAAAAGATTTACAAGAAGCACATCGCCCCGGTGGTGAACAGGCGGAACATCCGTTTCTGGTGGCACGTGCCGATAGTGGGCAATATCATACGCGCTGTGGTGAAGCGCAACCTGAAGAAGACCTTCGGAGGTAAGTTGCGCTACTTCATCTGCGGTGGCGCGGCAATGGACGAGGACGTGGAGAAGTGTCTGATGGATGTCCGTTTCCCACTGTCGGTCGGCTACGGCATGACCGAGTGCGGCCCGCTGATCGGCGGCGAGATGGTGCACCGTTTCAAGGCGCGTTCGGGCGGCAAACCCGTCCGGGGAATGGAAGTGCGGGTGGACAATCCCGATGAGAACGGCGTGGGCGAACTGCAGGTGCGCGGCGACAATATGCTGATTGGCTACTACAAGAACCCCGAAGCCACGGCACAGGCGTTCACGCGGGACGGCTGGTTCCGCACAGGCGACCTCGGCACGCTTGACAAGAAAAAGAACATCTTCATCAAGGGACGTATCAAGACGATGATCCTCGGCTCAACAGGGCAGAACATCTACCCCGAGGACATCGAGAGCCGTCTGAACAACGAGCAGGCGGTGGAGGAGTCGCTGGTGGTTGAGCGCGAGGGCAAACTGGTGGCGCTGATTTTCCCCGACCGCGCCCTTGCGGAACACGAAAGCACACTGCGCCAGCAGATGGACGAGCTGCTCAACCGCATCAACCGGATGCTGCCCTCCTACAGCAAGGTCCACCACGTCGAGGTGGTCGGCAAAGAATTTGAAAAGACTCCCAAGCGGAGCATCAAGCGGTTCCTGTATCACTGATTTATGTTGTTACTGTTTGTATTCCTATGGCTCCAGCAGCCTTCTTTCGGTGCGGCTGATAGTTCTCAAAAGGTTGATTCGCTGCTGCGGCTGCCCGATGTGAACGTCACCGCCGAAGCGCCTGCGGCACAGACTGAGGCGCACCCGTTACTTTACTCCGTCACACGCCAGGACTTCCGTCACCTGCAGGTTGAGTCGGTCAATGACCTGCTTGCCTGTCTGCCGGGAATCGACCTGCGCGCACGCGGCGTGAACGGTGTACAGGCGGATGCGGGGCTGAACGGAGGCACGTTCGACCAGGTAAAGGTCTATATCAACGGGGTCAATTTCACCGACCCGCAGACGGGGCATTACACGCTCAATCTGCCCCTGCCGATGGAGATGGTCAGCAGGATAGAGGTCCGTCAGGGGGCTATCCATATCCTCACGCGCCCGACATCTGACACGGACACGACAGACACGTACCAGGCGCGGCTGACCGGCGGACGGTTCGGACTGTGGAACACCTGCCTGACAGGGCAGTGGCAGCGCACGGGACACGCGCACGCAGCAGGCGTTGAGTACAACCAGTCGGGCGGTTACATCGATAACACCGACTACCGGATTGCCAACCTCTATTACGCTGGGTCGCTGTACGGCGTTGAGCTGCAAGCGGGCGCGCAATACAAGGATGCGGGAGCCAACTCGTTCTACTCGCTCGCTTCGCAGGACCAGTTCGATGCCACACGGACCGCGTTCCTCTCTGCGCGTTACGCCAACCGTTGGGGGCGCTGGGGGATGGAAGCTCTTGCAGCCTACCGAGCCAATCACGACCGCTACGAATGGCACCGCGGCTCGCCCGTAGGCGGGAACAGACACCTCTCGCAGACCGCGACAGCCTTGCTGAAAGGGACGTATTCGACCGCGCTGTCGCGCACCGAATGGGGAATGGAGTTGCGCAACGAGAACATTGTCTCCACGAACCTCGGCGACTCGCTCACATCATCCTTTCTGCCCCTGTACCCTCTCGGAAAGAACCGCCTGCACCTGCATTACTTTGCCCGTCAGTCGGTTACGTACAGTCTCTTCTCCGCATCGGTTGGTGCTAAAGGCGAATGGAACAGTCTGAACGGCAACCAATGGTCGGGCGACCTGAGTCTTGCCTGCCGGTACGCACAGACGGGAAAAGTGACCTTCGATGCGGTCCGCTCGCTCCGACAGCCTACGTTCACCGACCTCTACTACCATGCCGGCATACAGCGTGGCAATATCAACCTGAATCCCGAGAAGGCGTGGACTTTCTCGCTCGGCACAGTCTATACGTGGCGTGCCCTTACCGTCCGTGCCAACGCTTTCTACCGCTTGGGACGGGACATCATCGACTGGCAGAAGCAGCTGGACGACCTTTATTACGCCACCAATATCTCCGCATTGGACGCAGCGGGCGGACAGGCGGCGCTGGTCTGGCGGTCTGGCGGCAGGCAGAGTATGTCCGATTTCGGCTACTGGATAACCCGCGCCGAAGTGTCTTATTCTTATACGCATCTGTTTCTCAACAATGTGGACATCAGCCGCTCGATGTACCTGGACTATTTGAGTCACAAACTGCTGCTGCACCTTGACCACCGCATCTATGGCAATCTCGGTGCGTCGTGGGAACTAAGTTGGCAGAACCGCGAAGGAAGTTATCAGACCGCCGACGGCACGATGACACCCTATGGGGCTGTCTGGCTGTTGGACGGTAGCGTCTTCTACCGGATTGACGGCAGACAACGCTATTACATTGCCTTGTCCTGTGCCAACCTGACCAACACGCGCTACTACTGCTACGGCGGCATCCTCCAACCCGGCATCACCCCCAAAGCCACCATCAGGATTGAACTCTGATCCTCCGTCGTCTAACAGCCCTCTCCCCAACACTCCGTCACCAACACTCCATCACTAACACGAAGTCACTAACACGAAGTCACCAACACGTAGTGACCCACACGAAGTTACACACTCACTATAGGGATACTATAGGGATAGTATAGCGATACCTTTCAGGTTCATTTCTCGCGGTTTTGCACAAATATCTGTCAAAAAATGTACAAATATCTGTCAAAAAAAAGATTTCCTTTTATTACAGTCCGATACAACATAACTCCCCCTCCTTTCCCCCGAAAAATCCCGAAAAAAAAAGCACTCGCGTAACCGATGAATAAAGGGATGAAGGCACTTTTTGAACAGGAAATGAACGGGAAATGAACGACGAATGAACAGGAACAGACCCAAAAATGTCCCAAAATTGAACGGTATTGACCGACAAATGACCAAAGTAGTACGATGCGGGTACGGTAGAACATGCCACCAAAAACGACGCGATGAATCAAAAAAAACGGTATAAAGAATAAAGAAACAGTGCAATGAATATGAAGACTGACACGAAGAGTCAATAGACCAGAGCGATGAAGCAAAAGGCAAGGCAATGAAGCAAAAGATGACCGAAGTTTCTCAGTCGTAGCGCATCACCTCGGCGGGGGAGATGCGGGTGGCGATGGCGGACGGAGCCAGAATGACAAGGAACGAGACCAACGCCACGCCCGCGTTAAGCAGGACAAGTTGAAGCCACGGGAAAGCGACAGGAACGTAACCGATATAGTACGTAGAGGCATCTAACGGCACTAAACGAGTGAAATACTGCAACGCCGCTAAGCCGAGTCCGACAAGGTTGCCTATAATCATACCCTTGCCAATCAGCATGGACGCCTCGGTCAGGAAGATGCGGCGCACAAAGCGGTTGCCCGCACCCAGCGCCTTCAGCACGCCAATCAGGTAGATATTATCCAGAATAAGGATAATCAGCCCTGACACGATATTGAAGCCCGACACCAGCAGCATCAGGATAATGATGACCGCCACGTTCATATCCAGCAGGTCCAGCCACGCAAAGACGGACGGGTTCAACTGCTCAAGTGTCTGCGAATAGTAGGCGTTGCCGTCCTTGTCAAGGCGGTTGGCGGTGGCGTACCACACGCGGTCAGCCGTCTCCTCCAGGCGGGAAAGGTCATCCACAAACAGTTCTATGCCGGAAGCCTGAGTATCGTCCCATCCGTTGAGACGGCGCACAGCGGAGGACGCCCCCAGTATGAAGCGCGAATCCGCCTCCTCGAAGCCGGTGGAATAGACACCGGCAATCTTCCACCGCCGCACGCGCACGTTATCGCCCACGAAATAGCAGTACACATCGTCGTCCGTCTTCAGCCGCAGCTTGCGGCAGAGAGTCAGCGAGAGCAGCACCTCCTTGTCCGATTCAGGTAGCCGTCCCTCCACAAGGCTGGACGAGAAACGCGACCAGTCATCCGCCGCCTTCAGCACGATGCCCTCGAACTGGTCGTCGGTCTTGATGATGCCGGGCTTGGTCAGGAAGGCGTTGGCCTGCGTGACATGCGGTATGGCGCGCAGCACGGAGAGCAGGCTGTCCGTCACCTCCACAGGCTTCATCTCGTAGGTGTTGTTGTTGTCGAAGTTCACAACCTGTATGTGCGCTCCGAAGCACGCCACCTTATCCGTCACCGTACGCTTGAATCCGATGACGACACAGAGGGTCAGAATCATCACCGTCATACCGATGACGATGCCCGCCACAGCCACACGGATGGCGGGACGAGAAGAGCGGTTCCGCTCCTCCTGCTTGAAATAAAGACGACGGGCTATAAATGTTTCTGCACGCATGGCACGGTTTTTGCTACAAGATGAATATACAATTCCTTACGATTATGAGACGTCTGTTTGTCGCTATTGTCCTGTTCAGTCTGTCCGTCTGCCTGTGGTCGCAGACCAGTCCCGCCCCGCAGCGCACCGCCGAGGAGGAGGCGCGCAAGCAGACAGGTATGATGGTGCGCGAGTTGGGTCTGACCGATTCGCTCCAGATGGACACGCTCTACCGTCTGCACCTCAAGTACGCCCGTCTGCGCCGCGAGAGCAACACGCGGCAGGAGGAACTCAACCGGCTGGTACTCTTCACCGGCGAACTGAAACAAATCCTCACCGCCGAGCAATACACCCGCTTCATGAACGCCCAGGTGGACTCGCTTCCCCGCCACCGTCAGCCGTTCTACGGGCGAAGACCGCCAAGAGACAGCGACAAACCCACCACGCCATCACGCCGCCAATAAGCAGTCCGACCAGTATATCCAGCGGATAGTGCACCCCGAGGTACATCCGGCTATAGCAGTTGAGAGCCACCCACAGCATCAGAGGCACGGTGGCTCTCCAATTTTTCCACAGCAACGAAAAAAGCGTTGCACATGCCATCGTGTCGGAGGCGTGCGACGATGGGAAACCATATCTGCCGCCGCGATAGCTGTTGACTATATGCACCAAGTTGCCTATCTGCGGATCATGAGTGGGACGCAAGCGGTGGAAAAAGGGTTTCAGCAGACCTGATGTCAGGAAGTCGCTCAGTCCGACCGCTACACCAAAACCTATGGCCATGACCAGCATACGTCTCCAGCCGAACCGTCTCCAAAGCAGCGCGACAAGGAGCATATAGAGCGGAATCCACACCCATTTCTCGCTGGCGTACCAGAACAGCGTGTCCGCCCAGGGGGCGTGGCAGCCGTTGATGGCGAGCAGAAGACGCTGGTCGAGGACAATGAGGCGTTCCATAATCTTATTCGTTCAACAGGATGGCGGTATGGCAGGCGACGACGGCGGCTGTCTCGGTGCGCAAGCGGCTGTTGCCGAGGCTGACGGGAAGGAAACCTGTCTGCAAAGCAGTCTGCACCTCCTGTTCGCTGAAATCGCCCTCCGGACCGATGAGTACCAGCACGTCCCTGCCCCGCTCAATGCTGTCGCGGAGAAGGCGTTTGTCCGCCTCGTAGCAATGGGCTATGAAACGCTGTGCTTCACTGTCCTGCTGGGTGCGGATGAACGTGTCAAAGTCTGTCATTTCGTGAATAACAGGAAGGTATCGTGTTAGCGACTGTTTGGCGGCGCTGAGGATGATTTTCTCTAATCGGTCAGTGCGCATCAGCTTGCGCTCGGAGTAACGGCAGCTGAGTAGCGTGAACTCGTCCGCCCCGATCTCTGTGCACTTCTCCACCATCCATTCGATACGCTCGGCGTTCTTGGTCGGCGCCACCGCTATATGAAGGTGGAACGGGTGGTTCTTTTCCTGCTTCTCGGCTTTCAGTATCTCAAATTCGCAGTGCTTGGGATGAGCGGTTGTGATACGGGCTGTATAGGTGGTGCCGCGCCCGTCGGTGAGCAGAATGGTGTCGCCTGCGGCATAGCGCAGTACGCGGACGCAATGCCCGCTCTCCTCCTCGCTAAGGCAATGCGAGCGGTCAATATCGGGGGTGTAGAAAAGATACATAGTCAGTCATTGACAGGCATCCCCAGCAGATTATAGGTCGCTTTGTCAGAGCGGATGACAATCCGTCCGTTCCGCAGTTCCTTGCGGGGATTATGATTATCGGAAGATGTTTCCTCCAACGGGGTTATAGCAGGGAATGTGGTATAAACAGCAGTGGTCGCACTGACGGAAACACCGGTCAGCGGGAATACAAACAGATACTCGGTTCCTTCGCTCCACGTCAATACCTTTTCACCAAAAACGAAATTGTTTCCGCTTTCCTTGAGGGTCAGTCCGCGCTTGTTGCTTGAGCCGTTGGTATCATGGTACAGCATCACTGTTCCTTTGCCTATCGCCTGCCAAGCCCAAGCCCGCTCAGAGGGAGAAAGCGAACCCGAATTATTATACCCTAAATAGGAATTGGAGAAAGGATGATACAGGGTAACACTGTCGTTCCTGACAGCAAGCACATAGCGCATCTCTTCTGGAACAGAGGCGGTGTTCCATTGGACGTGTCCTTCCTCATTGCGGTCGAAATTGGCAAGTTCAGAAGGTACAACTCCGCTTGCAACACGCCCCGCAGCCAAAGCCATTGACCCCGTCCATGTGTTCAAAGCCAATGCATACTCTCCGTCCGACAGATTGTTGTCGGTAACGAGCACGTTGTCCGTCTGCAGTTTATAGAGGGCGAAAAGAACAGTCTGCGGAGAAGTGATGTAATAGCGGCTGTTCGGCGACAGGGTAAAAGGAATGGTAGAAGCCTTTTCTACCGGCTGTATAGTCCATCCGACAAAGCTGTAAGTCTGTCCGTTGTGCATGACGATGCGTGCACCTTCTACCATATCGGGCAACACCACTCCTTCGCCTGCCACTTCTTCACACAGGATACTGTGCAACACCGACCCGTTCAGCATACAGCGCAACTCGGCGCATTGTATGACAGGCGGATCAGGCGTATATTCGATTTCCACCTGTCCTAAATAGAGGCTGTTCTCGGTAGCGGCTATATGCAGATGCAGAACATCCTCCATACTGACCCGCCATGAGCCGATTGCCGCAAAGGGAAGATAGGTCTGACTATAGCCCGTCCCTTGCCACTCAGCAAACGAGCCGTTGAACGAGAGCAACTGCCGGTCTCCCAAGGTCAGGGACATCTGTCCCGCTCCAGCGCTCTTGTTGGAACGCATATAGACGAGGACACTTGTTACTGTTCCCGCAGGCAGACCCGTTACTTCTAATTCGGCAACGGCATTGGCTGTGAGATGTCCTTTGGTGTTGCCGCCTGTCTGCTGATAGGTAACATCAACCGATAAGGGGGCATCCTGCTCCACAATCTGAGCCGAACTTGTGCTTGTCAGTGCAACAGTAACCGTTTCGGCACGGCACAACAGAGTCCCGCAGAAAAGCAACAACGAGACTATTGACAACGGAGCTTTCATTGTGAGCTGTTACTTGGCGAAATTGATGGCTCTGGTCTCACGGATGACAGTCACTTTGACTTGTCCGGGATAGGTCATCTCGTCTTGTATGCGCTTGGCGAGGTCGAAACTGAGCAGTTCGGTGTCTTTGTCGCTAATCTTGTCCGCTCCGACGATGACGCGCAGTTCGCGTCCTGCCTGCAGAGCATACGTCTTGATGACTCCGGGGAAGGACATCGCCAAGTTCTCAAGGTCATTGAGACGTTTGACATAGGTCTCCACAATCTCACGGCGAGCACCGGGACGTGCGCCTGAAATAGCATCACAAGCCTGTACGATGGGTGCAATGAGTGTTTCCATCTCTATCTCGTCGTGGTGCGCTCCTACGGCATTGCAGATGTCTGGTTTCTCGCCATACTTCTCACAAATCTTCATACCAAGTGCTGCGTGCGGCAGTTCCTCTTCGTTTTCAGCCACTTTGCCTATATCGTGCAATAGTCCGGCACGGCGTGCTTTCTTGGGGTTGAGTCCCAGTTCGGAAGCCATCACGGCACAGAGGTTGGCTGTCTCGCGTGAGTGCTGCAGCAGGTTCTGACCATACGACGAACGATACTTCATCTTGCCTATCAGTCGGATGAGTTCGGGGTGCAGACCGTGTACACCGAGGTCGATGGTGGTACGCTTACCCGTTTCGATAATCTCGTCCTCGACCTGTTTGGTTACTTTGGCTACTACCTCTTCAATGCGTGCAGGGTGGATACGACCGTCCTGAATAAGTTGGTGCAGTGCCAAGCAGGCTATCTCGCGGCGGATGGGGTCGTAGCCCGAAACGGTGATACATTCAGGTGTATCGTCCACCACAATCTCCACACCTGTCGCGGCTTCCAGAGCACGGATGTTGCGTCCCTCACGACCAATGACACGTCCTTTGACTTCGTCATTGTCAATATGGAAGACGCTGACGGCGTTCTCTGCTGTTGTTTCGCTGGCAACCCGCTGAATGGTCTGGATAATGATTTTCTTCGCCTCCTTGTTGGCAGAGAGGCGTGCATCGTCCATCACTTCGTTGATATACGCCATCGCGTCTGTTTTTGCCTCGTCCTTGAGTGACTGGATGAGCTGTTTCTTCGCTTCTTCTGCAGGCAGTCCGGCAGACTGTTCCAACTGTGCCAAAGCCTGACGGTGGAGACGGTCTATTTCCTGCTGCTTGAAGTCAATGGCTTTCTGCTGCTGTTCCATTTTCTGTGCGCGCTGCTGCATTTCGTTCTGTCCGCGCTGCAGTTCGCCTTGTCCTTCTTTGAGTTGTTGTTCGCGTTGTTTGAGTTGCTGGTCACGCTGGTTGAGCTGCTGTTCGCGTTGCTGCTTGCGCTGCTCGTCCTGACGGACACGACCGTCATGCTCCTGCTTGAGAGCAATGAATTTCTCCTTGGCTTCAACGATTTTGTTCTTTTTGATAATCTCTGCTTCCTCCTGTGCTTTCTTCAGCATTCCACGAGTTGAGTATCGGAAAAAGGTGTAGCACGCCAATGCACCCAGAAGCATGGCACCGATTGCTACGATAATGTAAGTGATCATAATGTTTGGTTTGTATTTATATGTGTTTGTATTAGTTGGTTGATTTGGTTTATTCTTTCTTCAACGGGCTGCAGACTTTTTTCTCGTGCGTCGTTGCACAAGTTGCATCCCATCTGCAAGGCTACGTATGCCCACAGCATTTCGGTAGTGGCTTTCGGCATCGCCTTCCTGTAACTCTGAAAACTGCTGTTACAAAGTTCCGCCGCCCTGCGATAGACGGACTCCTTACTGCGTTCCACTTTAAAGCCAAAGCGGAATGAATCAAGGATAAGGGTTATATTTTGTTTGTCTTCTTCCATTGTCCGTCAGGTTCTCAGTGCTTCCATTGCCCTGTTGACTTGGGTTATAATGAGTGCCAATTGGTCCTTGGCGCGTTGTCTGTCTCCTTCTGTTCCTCCCAACATTTGATGAGCTACAAGCAAGGCGCGATATCGTTGTTCGAGGTCGTTCATTTCGCCGTGCGTACGCACCAATTCCGAGCGCATCGCTTCGTTCCGGTCCTGCAACTCGGTCACTTGCTGCCGCAGTTTGTCCTGCTCGTCAAGCAACTGCCGCACAGAGGCTTCCAACTGGTCGATAACTTGCATCAGAAAGCGTAACTGACACCGAGTCCGAGATTAGCAAGGAACTGCACACGTTCTGTAGGATTGTTGCCGTCCTTGTCCGCAATCTTTAGACCATTCACGTACTTGAGGTTCGTGGAGAGAGTGACGTTCAAGCACTTGAGCAACTGATAAGACAGTGTCACCGTCCAGTCCACATCAAAATTGCCAAAGCGACGGTTGTTGTCACGATAGCCTATGTAGTCCTGCGAAAGGAGGCTGTAACCCTTTTTTGTCATGAGGTTGGCTATCTGCGGGTCAGAGAATATGCGTGTCTGCATCGTAGCAGCATCATCCAGATAGACCACATCGTAGAGTTTTGTCTTGTCCCAAGCGTAAGGTGTATAAAGGGTCAGACCTGTCATGACCTTGAGGTCCTTGTAGGTATAATTGACCGTTCCTTTGAGGGTCAGACCAAGTTCCGCCTTTACGTTGCTATAGTCTTTGGAATATCCGTTGTCGCCATTGTCAGTGTAACGCCACACACCGTATTTCTCCTGCATTGCCTCGCGCAGGTCGTAGTCAGCCGCTGTGGACATGATTGTCTGATTGACGAACATATCCGTTTCGCGGTTGAAGTCCTTGAAGCGTTCATTGACGCTGTTGCTGACCCAAGCCGTCGTAATACGTCCTGCTACAGGGGAAAGATAGACGGAGAAGATGCTGTTGGGTTTCCAGTCAATACCGACAGAGATATCGGTGTAGGACGGAGCGAGAATGTTGGAAACGACCGGATTGGGTGCGCCTGTACCGAGGTAGGTGCGACCGAGGTCAAACTGCGTCTGGAAGCCCGCCTGCACAGTGAGGTACCATTGCTTCTGGAAAGCCCATCCGAACTTGGAGTCGAACTTGAGATGGTCGCTGGCTTTCTGCACTTTGTCGTAGGTCTGGTCCACGTAACTCATACCATATTCGGCATCGAGGTTGGAGTCCCAACTGAGGTTGTCCTTGTCGTAAAGCAGACGCACTTTGCCGAAAGCCACGCCTGTGATGTTGTTCTTGCCGCCGGCAGCCCAGTTGACCATGCCCGTGGCGTTAGCGTTCAGTCCGACTATACCGGACCACTGCCAGTCTTTCTTCTCCTGTGCTTCCTCTTCCGCCCATACTAACGATGGCAGTAAGAGGCAAGGAATAAGTATCAAGTGTTTAAGATTCATAGTATGTAAGTTTAAGTTTTGTAATCAGTATTGTGCGGTATCATATACCTGGTCGGCGGTTTCTTCGCCAGCGAGGTGCTCAATGAGACAGAAGGCGAAATCGGATGCCAAACCGGGACCTTTGGCAGTGATGATGTTCTTCGACTCAACCACCAAGCCGCCTACGAAACTCTCGCCCAGAAAGTCCTCGAAACCCGGGTAGCAGGTCGCCTGTTTGCCTTCCAGAATACCCAGTTTACCCAAGACAGACGGTGCGGCACAAATGGCGGCAATCTGTTTGCCCTGTTCGTTATGTTTGCGCAACAGGTCACAAAGCGGCTGACATTCATCCAAGTGTGTTGCTCCTCCCGGCAGAATGAGCATATTGGCATCGCTGAAATCGCAGTCGGCAATACACTGGTCGGCGGTCACTTCCACCTGATGTGCTCCCATAACATGCCTGTTGCCTGTGACGCTTACCGTTGTGAGGGCAATGCCTGCGCGGCGCAGCAGATCAATGGTGGTAACGGCTTCGATTTCTTCAAAATTGGTGTCAAGGAAAAGATAATTCATAGACATTCTTTTTGGTGTTCAACTGTTTATTTGAATTTGAATGTATAGGTGATTGTTCCCACTTGTTGGGAGGGACGGTCGGTGTCAGTGAACTTGGCCTTCTTAGCGGCTTTGACAGCCAATTGTCTGGTCATTTCATCGGAAATGGTTCCTCCTCTTGCGTGTGCCGCTATGACATTGCCTTCCTTATCCACTGTGATGGCGACTTTGACCGTACCTTCCTGTTTGAAGTTGGTGGACGGTTTGGGTAGTTCGCCTCTTATGCCCCGCCCGTCAAGGCTCCACGAGTTGCCTCCGCTGCTACCATGTCCAATGGGGTTGCCTTTGGTGCCTGACGATGCAGATTCGCGGTCGGAGCCGTTGCCTCCTTCGGGTGAGTCGGTATTGCCGAAGAGTGCTCCCATCTGATTGGCTTTGTCCACGGCAGCCTGTTTCTTCGCCCGTTCTTCGGCGAGGGCTTTCTCTTTAGCTTCGCGTTCGGCTTTCTCTCTTGCCTCCTGTTCCTTCTTCTTGCGGCGTTCTTCCTGCAATGCTTTCTCTTTTTCTTTGCGTTTCTTTTCCTGCTCCAAGCGTAGCGCCGCAGCCGACTCGTCTTCCTGTGTCATCAGGTCGTTGTCGGACGGAGTAAAAGGAACAGGGGGAGCTGTAGTGGGGGTCGGTTGCGCCGATGCGGCAAGCAGTCCCTCTTGTACTCCACCACCTGTATCGCTGTCACCAAACGACACCTCAATGCCTTCTTCCTCCTCCTGTACGGGTGCTTCAATGTAGATATACCACGTCAGGAGGAAAATAAGCAGCATCACGATGGCGGTGACGACGGCGGATTCTATTTTGGCACGGAGGTCTTCGTTCATTTCTTCGTGGCAATGACCAGTTTCATTTTATGTTCGTTGGCGATGTCGAGCACGCGTACCACCTCCTTATAGGCTATGTCCTCATCGGCGTGGAGGGCGATGTACATCGTTGAGTCCTGCTGCTGGACGGATGACAGGTAGAGTTCCAAGTCCTCGGCGTTAATCGCTACAGGTTTCTCGCGTCCAAGTGCTACCGAATAGCCGCCAAGGTTGTCCACAAAGACTTTAGCTACCACCTGCTTGGTATTGGTTTTGGCGCGCGCCTGCGGCAGGTTGATCTTGATGTCGTTGGGCGAGGACATCGTGCTTGCCATCACGAAGAACAGCAAAAGCAGGAAAACAAGGTCGGTCATCGAGGACATGGAGAAGGTCGCCTCGACACGGTTACGTCTTTTGAGAGCCATAGGGTTATGCGGGTTCGTTCAACAGGTCCATAAACTCCATCGTGCGTCCTTCGAGGAGGCGCACCACGTGGTCAATACGAGCCACGATAAAATTGTAGGCGAACATGGCGATGATACCCACAATCAGACCGCCGATAGTGGTGACCATGGCCTGGTACATACCTTCGCTGAGGGTGTTCATCTCAATGACACCCGATGCGTTCTGCGCCATGTTATAGAACGTCTGCACCATACCGAGGACGGTACCGAGGAAACCGAGCATCGGCGCTCCGGCGGCGATGGTAGCCATAATGACGAGTCCTTTCTCCAGTTTGCCGACTTCGAGGTTGCCGGCGTTCTCTACCGCCACCTGTACGTCCTGCATCGGTCTGCCGATACGGGATATACCTTTCTCGACCATCCGTGCGGAGGGAGTGTTGGTCTGACGGCAGAGATTGAGAGCCGAGTCCATCTTACCCTCGTGGATATAGTCTTTGATACGGTCCATAAAGGACATGTCCTCTTTGGTGGCACGGTGAAGAACGATGAGACGTTCAACGAACACATAGATAGCCCACGCAAGGAACAGGGCGAGGATAATCATAATCCAACCGCCGTAGGAAGCCATAGTCCATACGTTCATTGACTCTTGTACGGGTTCGGCGGCAGCTATTTCCTGCGCCAGGGTGTCGGGAGTAGTGATTTGAAGTAACATATTAGTTGAGAGTTGATAGTTGAAAGTTTAGAGAAGTTGGTTAGTTGAGAGTTGATAATTGATAGTTTAGAGTTTAGAGTTTATATGTTTATATTAGACAAGCCTTGTAACGGCGGATGGTTTCTTCCAGTCCGAGATAGAGGCAGTCGGCGATAAGCGCCTGTCCGATGCTCACTTCCGCCGTCCACGGGAACGCCTGCACAAAAGCTCGCAGGTTATGGAGGTTGAGGTCGTGTCCGGCGTTCATTCCAAGTCCCAAATCGCGTGCTTTCTCAGCTGCGGGACGGTACATATCAAGAGCCTGCTGCGGGTCTTTCTCATACAATTCAGCATACGGTCCTGTGTAGAGTTCGACGCGGTCAGCACCGGCTTTTTTGGCATACTCAACCATCACGGGATCAGGGTCAACGAAGATGCTGACGCGTATGCCTGCCTGCTTGAACTTACGGACGAGAGTGGTGAGTTTGGCGAGGTGGGTACGGGTGTCCCAACCATGATTGCTGGTGAGTTGGTCTTCGGCATCAGGAACGAGCGTCACCTGTGCGGGGCGTATCTCCGTCACCAGATCCACGAAAGGCGGCTGCGGATTGCCCTCTATATTGAACTCGGTCGTAACAAGCGGTTTGAGCAGGAAGACATCCTCCCGCCGGATGTGCCGTTCGTCAGGACGCGGGTGAACAGTAATCCCTTCCGCCCCATACTCCTGCGCCTTCCTTGCAAAGAGTTCCACATCAGGTGTGTTGCCTCCCCGTGCGTTGCGCAGCGTCGCCACTTTGTTCACATTAACACTCAGTCGTGTCATAGCGTGTTGTTTTTTTAGCGCGGCAAAGATACGGCTTATTTTATGTCCGTACAACTAAAAAAGCACATTTGTTAGTTTATAGTTTATAGTTGAGAGTTTATAGTTGAGAGAAGTTGGAGAGTTGAGAGTTTAGAGTTTCAAGTTTATAATTTATGATTTATGGTTTATGATTTATGGTTTATGGTTTATGATTTCAAATTGCAAATTTGTTGGTTTATGAGTTTAGGTGTTTATGAGTTACTCTGTTACACAAACAGAAAAAAGAAAACATCCTGTACGATAGATGTCCCTTCCCGTCCATATCCGCCTGTGCACATGGCGGATAACACGTCTGACTGCCACTTGTAATACGCCTCACGGCGTTAGGTCATTTCCACTAAAATGACGTGCAAAGATAATACATCTTCGGGCGAAATGCAAGACCTTCTTAAGAAAAGTAAACTCTTTTTTCGACTTTATTAGGAAACAGGGCATAAAAAAGTTGTCCTATCTTAAGAAAAGGAAATTTTCATGATTTCAAGTTTAAGTATTACCCTCCATATAATATGAGGCAAGTTTATGAGTTTAGATGCTTAGGGTTTTATGATCTATCAAAAATGATTCAAAAATTTTCTTTCTCTTTTTGTTCACAAATTAAACGAATTGAACAAATGATGCTTACGTATCTTTCTTTTTGGTCCAAAATGATCAAAAATTATTCAAAAAATTATCTTTCACAGCGGAATATATGCCCCTCCATATCGTGCCTTGTACCTTATCGCTACGGACATCATCCGTGCCGGTTGCTGTCTCTGCTGCGGCTTTCAGGTCTGCGTATGCTTTCTCGGCGGCTTCGAGGGTAGCGAGAGTGGTAACGAAGGTCTTCTGTTCCGCTGTCAAAGCATCATAGGCGGTGCGGGCGGCATCAATGAGTGCTTTGCTGGCGTCGGTATATTCGACTGTGCCGATAGCGGCAATCAGGTCATCAACATCCTTCGCGGCTTTCTTATCCGCAGCCTCTTTCTCCGCTGCCTCTTTCAGGTCGGCGTATGCTTTCTCGGCTGACTCCAGAGTAGCAAGTTTGGTAACAAAGGCCTTCCGGTCCGCAGTCAGTGCGTCATAGGCGGTGCGGGCAGCGTCAATGAGGGCTTTGCTGGCGTCGGTGTATTCGACTGTGCCGATAGCGGCAATCAGGTCATCCACATCCTTCGCAGCTTTCTTGTCCGCAGCCTCTTTCTCGGCAGCGGCTTTCAAGTCCGCGTAGGTCTTCTCGGCTGCTTCGAGGGTGGCGAGAGTGGTGACGAAGGTCTTCCGGTCCGCTGTCAAAGCGTCATAGGCGGTGCGAGCAGCATCAATGAGGGCTTTGCTGGCATCGGTGTATTCGACTGTGCCGATAGCGGCAATCAGGTCATCCACATCCTTCGCGGCTTTCTTGTCCGCAGCCTCTTTCTCTGCTGCCTCTTTCAGGTCTGCGTATGCTTTCTCGGCGGCTTCGAGGGTAGCGAAGGTGGTGACAAAGGCTTGTAGGTCGAAGGTCAAA
Source organism: Paludibacteraceae bacterium (assembly GCA_905234835.1). Lineage (GTDB taxonomy): Bacteria > Bacteroidota > Bacteroidia > Bacteroidales > Paludibacteraceae > Colicola. The sequence continues at coordinate 96,947 of CAJOIZ010000003.1, read as the reverse complement.
GCATCATAGGCAGTGCGGGCTGCGTCAATGAGGGCTTTGCTTGCATCGGTGTATTCGACTGTGCCGATAGCGGCAATCAAGTCATCAACATCCTTTGCGGCTTTCTTGTCCGCAGCCTCTTTCTCTGCTGCCTCTTTCAGGTCGGCGTAGGCTTTCTCGGCTGCCTCCAGAGTAGCAAGTTTGGTAACAAAGGTCTTCCGGTCCGCTGTCAGTGCGTCATAGGCAGTGCGGGCAGCATCAATGAGGGCTTTGCTGGCATCGGTGTATTCGACTGTGCCAATAGCGGCAATCAGGTCATCGACCTCCTTCGCGGCTTTCTTGTCCGCAGCCTCTTTCTCGGCAGCGGCTTTGAGGTTGGCGTACGCTTCTTCGGCATCTGTCAGTTTGCTGTAGTTGTCCACCAGTGCTTTCTGATCCGCCGTGAGTGCATCGTAAGCAGCACGGGCAGCATCGATCTTGGTCTTGCACTCGTCGGTGTAGGCTACATAGTCGATGTCATTGATTTTGCCCATCACAGCTACCGCTGCTTCGAGGTCCGTTTGTGCTTTCTTGAGTTCAGCGTACTTGGCTTCTGCATCGGTGAGCACTTTGAGTTGTTCGGCGGTGATGAGTGCTTTTCTTTCCTCGGTGAGGGCATCGTAAGCGTTACGGGCATCATCGATAAGGCCTTTACAATAGTCAGAGGTATTGACGGTACCGATGGCGTTAATCTTGTCGATGACGGCATCTGCAGCGGCTTTGTCCGCCGCTTTCTTGAGGTCAGCATACACTTTTTCTGCCGCCGTCAGTTTGCTGTAGTTGGATACGAGTGCCTGTTGTTCGGAGGTCAAGTCATCATACGCGGTACGGGCGTCATCGATCTTGGTCTTGCAAGCGTCGGTGTATTCGACTGTACCGATAGCCTCTATCTTGGCGATGACGGCATCTAAAGCGGCTTTCTTAAGTGCCTCATATCCTGCTTCAGCATCCGTGAGCACTTTGAGTTGCTCTGCGGTGATGACTTTCTTTGCCCCCTCAGAGAGCGCGTCGTAATCCTTGCGGGCATCATCAATCTTGGCCTTGCACTCATCGGTATATTCCACCGTACCGATAGCCTCTATCTTGGCGACGACAGCCTCCGCAGCGGCTTTATCCTCCAAGGTAATGAAGTTATCGAAGTCTTTCCACTCGTCTTCTGCTTTGTAGGAAGCGAGGCCGTCTTTGGGCACAAAGACCGGAATCGATTTGGGCACATTGTCGAACGCTTCGCTTCCGGCATGGGGAGCCGTGGTAGCCAGGCTGGTGATGCTGGTCAATCCGGTGCAGTTCTCGAAGGCCAAAGAAGCTATCTCGGTCAACGAAGCCGGCAGTGTGACAGCTGTCAGGTGCGTGTTGTCGGCGAACCCATCGTCGAGGATCGTTTCTACGCCGTCAGGCACAGTGTACGCGCCTTCTTTGCCGGTAGGATAGACGATGAGTTCCGTCTTATCCTTATTGAACAGCACACCGTCCAACGAACTATAGTCCGCATTGGCGGCAGCCACGTTGATGGCCGTCAGTTTGGGATTCGAAAGGAAGGCGTTGGGCTCTATCCAGTTGATCGACTTCGGCAGGCTGACCGACAGCAGTTCAGGACAATTGGTGAAGGCGATGTCGGAGATAGAGGTAACGGTATAATCATTTCCTGCGTAAGAAACAATCATCGGAATTGTGATGTCGCCTTCGTATTTGTCGCCTCCGTCCAAGTCGATAACTTGTGCGTCATCGGTGCTTCCGTCCAGATAGTAGTTGATTCCGTCAATCATTTTTTCGCCGCTGAAGACAGCCGAGAAATATCCCTCTGCTCCGGGACCTCCATCCGGGTGAGCAAATGTGATATCATTGGCATTCGCTTCATCATATCCTGTTCCGTTATCGCCTTTCAGTTTGGTACATCCATAGAACAAACCGTATGAATCCGTCAATGCTGTAGCTATATCACCCCAGTTCTTGGAACAATAGATGGTCTCCAAATTACTGCAATCACGGAACATCCATGTCATCTTCTTTACCCTGCTGACATCGAAATTGTTCAAAACCAGTTCCGTCAACGATGTACAACCCATGAACATGGTAATACAATCTTCTCCTGCACTGAAATTCTTTCCGAAGGTAATGGACTTCAACGACGAACAATCATCGAACATACTTCCCATTTTCTTCACTTTTGAGGTATTGAACGAACTGAGGTCCAACGATTCCAGCGATGCACATTTATAGAACATTTCGTTCATCTCCTCCACATTATCGGTATTGAAACCGCTCAAGTCAAGTGAAGCAACAGCTGTTCCGGAAAACATATAGTTCATATCGGTCACTTTGTCGGTCCTGAAATCGGGACCGAAAGTAATCGTTTTCAGTTTTTCACAGCCATGAAACATAAACCCCATGTAGGTAACTTTTTCGGTATTGAAACTGCTGAGGTCAAGCGCCTCAAGCGACTCACATGTGGCGAACATATTACTCATATCTGTAACCTGCTTGGTGTCGAAACCGCTCACATCGAGTTTCGTTAACGCTATACATCCCGTAAACATACCCAACATAGATTTCGCGTTGGAAGTATTGATACCGCTGAGATCAAACTCTTCAATGTTGAGAGCGTATGAGAACATGCCTCTCATATCTATCACATGCTCGGTATTGAGATTCTCCAGTCCCTCAATAGACAGCAGCGCCATTAAAGGCAAGACATCATTTATATCATCATCCCATCCGAAAAACAGGCACCTCATGGAAAGCAGATTATTGTCTTTCATCGATTCGTCGAAGACCACTTTGGCGATTTTGTTATTATAGCCTTTGAATCGTACCTCCGGCACAGGGTCTAATGCCATCGGGTCCGGGTTGTAGAACTCCACGGTACCGGTACGCACCTCGGTGTTGTCGTACTGGTCGTCGTAATAATAGGTCAGCGTGTTACCCACAAACTCGGTGTACACTTTTTTCTCACCTGCCTGTAGCTGCATTGTTGCGCCGAAAGCCATGATGGCTGCGAGCGCGAAGAGATAGAGTTTTTTCATGGTTGATATAATTTCATGTTGGTGATTGCATGTTGGTTATTGCATGTTGGGGATTGCATGATGGGAATTGCATGTTGGTGATTGCATGTTGGTTAATATAGGAAGCCGATAATCCATAGGGGCAGCTTGTTGCCGTAAGGATAGTCAATATCATCCGCCAATACATAGGAATCCGGCACTCCGGCAATCTGCTTGAAGTCCTTGCTCGGACCGCCGACTTCAAACGTATATTTGCCATCCACCTTGAAGTCACCTTTGTTCTTGCCGTATTCCACTTCGTGCCCAACACTTAATTGGTTGACAGCAAAAGTCTCGCGCACCGTACCCTCTTTAATCGGGTGCGTAGCAAGCGCATAGAGCATATTGGTATTCTCGATGTATATCTTATCCGGTTTCTGCATTTTTTTGACGTTCAGCAAATCGCTATAGAGCAGATTCAGCAACTTGGCATCGTTGAGGAACTTGAGATACGACAAAACCGTAGGTCGTTGCAGCGCACTCTGTACCGACATCTTCGATATATCCACTTGGTATGGTTCGGTAGCAGCCAGAATGTTCATCAATGCCCGAATCTTCCGCGTATTCTCCAATTCCACCTTGCAAATCCTCGGTAACTCTTCCTCTATCACATATCGCACGACATTGTTAATCAGCGCATAATACTCTACCGGATTGTTCTTATAATACGGATAGTAGCCGTACTTCAAGTACTTATCAAAATACGCCATCGGTTTGCATTGCTTGTATATTTGTTCGATGAACGCATGCAAGTCAGTGAATTCCTCTAAGGAGCATGTGAGTAAGTCGATTCCTTCATAGAACTGCAGATACTCCCGAAAACTGAGTCCGGGTATGTCATAGTTCATACACCTCCTCGACAAGTCCGCCTCGCCCTGCGTAAGACTCAGCAACGAACTTCCGCTGATGACCACTTTCAAATCAGGGTAATAATCGTTAATCTCCTTTATCTCGCGCCCCCAATTCATATATTTATGAATCTCATCCAAGAACAGATGCTTGCCGCCCATCCGATAGAACTGTTCCGCCAAGTCCAAGATAGAGTGATCCACAAAAAAATTGGCATCCAACGAACAATACAATGCTGTTTGGTCTTTTTTCGCGTAATGATTCCGTATATACTGCCGAATGATAGTGGATTTACCAACACCGCGTGCGCCGCGAATAGCAATCAACTGCTGATCCCAATTGATTATAGACGCACATTGTCGCACAATCTTCATCGGCGTCAAGTTCAATAACTGCTCTTGAAGTAAAAATAACCGTTGCATATTTGTTCTTTTGTGCCTGTTTTATTATTCGATTCTCTTGGGTATTTGTATAATAGAAAATACAAATAACGACTATGTTTGTCTATCCTATTATACAAATTCGCGGCAAAGGTACGAGATTTTTGCGGATAAACGCAAAAATTATTGTTGAAAGTCTTTTATAATTGAGAATCTTTTATAATTGAGAATTGATAGTTGAGAGTTTATGATTTATGGTTTATGATTTATGGTTATTTTAGGTTTAGCAGTTTAGGTGTTTAGGAGTTGTTGAGAAAGTTGATAGTTGAGAGTTGATAATTGAGAATTGAGTTGTTTTACGGTATTCCGGTATTTCGGGATACCGTGCTTTCGGGATGTCGGTATCTCCGTTATCTGAAGAGGACGGCGGGGCTTTTACAGGCGGCTCGGTGAGGCGAAGGCGGATTTATATGGTTACTTTGTTGAGTAGAAAATCAAAGATATTTACTATGAGGATGCCATCATCATTGCGATACGTGGGTTGCATATCACCGGCGATTACTACTTTCTGAAAATTGTCGCCTATGTGTTTCAGCGACATAAATTCCTGTTGTTGTTTTTCCAACGAAGTCAAAGCAAAAGCAGACTGAACATACACTCTGTCATATCCCTTATTACAAACGAAATCCACCTCTAACTGCTTACGCTCACTAATGCCTTTGGGGTTGCGGGAGTTAAGAACCACCTGCCCCACATCCACAGAATATCCCCGAAGCCTCAATTCATTATATATCAGATTTTCCATTAAATGAGTTTGTTCTGTCTGGCGGAAATTCAATCGTGCATTCCTCAGTCCCAAGTCTTCAAAGTAATATTTATACGGAGTGTCTATGTATTTTCGTCCCTTAATATCATAACGAGCCGCCTTCTCGATAATAAACGCATCCTGCATATAGTCGAGATAGTTCTTTATCGTATTGACCGTTATGCTGCTTTGTTTGACGGACTTGAAGGTGTTTTGTATCTTAAAAGGATTAGTCAGACTGCCGATGCTGCTTGCTATCACATCTATAAGTTCTTCTAAATCCGCATCTAATTGTATGGAATATCTTTCTTTGATGTCTCTTATATATGTTTGAGTGAAAAGGCTTTGGAGATATTCTTTGCGTTCGTTTTCGTCTTTGGTGGTCGCGATTTTAGGCAATCCGCCATACTGCATATATTCATACAGCAACTTCAAATCATATCTGTCAGGCTGTTCTTGAACCGACATAAATTCCAGAAAACTCAACGGATGCAGGCGTATCTCACTTCCACGACCACGAAATTCCGTAATCACATCCTTTGAAAGCAATTTTGCATTGGAACCGGTAACATATACATCAGCGTTATTAACTTGCAAATAACTATTCAACACATCTTCAAATTCACTGACCAATTGTATCTCATCCAGCAAAATATAATACATTTGGTTGTCTGCCAACAGTGAATCAATGTGTTTCAGCAGATTGTCAGGGTCACGAAGCGACATATTCCGCCTGTCTTCGAGATTTATTTTGATAATATGATTATCCTGTACACCATCACGAATCAAAGCATCTGCAAACAGATTAAACAGCAGGTACGACTTACCTGAACGCCGTAATCCCGTCACTACTTTAATCATTCCATTGTGACGGCTGTTTAGCAACTTTTTAAGGTATAAATCTCTTTTTATCTCCATAGTATTGAAAATTTCTGCGTATATATGCATTTAATTTGAGTGCAAAAGTACTGTTTTGTTTCTGCTCTGCAAATATTTCATTGAAAATTTTTGCGTATATACGCATTTTTGTTGACTCACATCGACTTTTAAGGGAGTGGTTAAGAGTTGATAATTGAGAGTTGATAATTGAGAGTTGATGATTTATGGTTTATGATTTATGATTTATGGTTGCAACTTGATTGGTTTCGTGCGGGAAAGGGACGATGAGGGGACGGTGATGTCCGACCGTAACCCGACCGTACCCTCCCGTATGACTAAAGGCTGACTCCCGTTCCTGATTACCCCCAAATCTTATGGCGGACTCTCTATCAAAAATACGGACCATAACAAAAGGAAGAACCTTCTACCAACCAATCAGTTGATAGAAGGCTCTTCCTTCTGTCGGGATGACAAGATTTGAACTTGCGACCTCCGGTCCCCCAGACCGTTGCGCTACCGGACTGCGCCACATCCCGCACTTTCTCTCAAAAGCGGCGACAAAAGTACACCTTTCATTTCACCTGACAAAATAAAAAATGCAATTTATGCTCTTTTTTCCGCAACACGCTATCTGTCTTGCAAATCGTCAGGCATTGTGCCACCTGTTTTATGCCCTCTATACAAACGAATGCCTGCCTCCTTTTCTGAGACAGGCATCCGCTGATTCTTATCTGCGACCGCTACGCGAGCCGCCACCGCTTGACGAACCGCCGCCCGATGAACGGACGCCAGAGCTGCTGCCGGACGATGCGGGAGCGCGGTACGTGCCCGATGAAGAGGACGAACTCGGTGTACGTACGCCGGCACTGCTGCCTGACGAACGGGTACTGGTCGTGCCTGACGAGCGGGTAGTAGTGCCCGATGAACGGGTGGTACTGCTTGATGTATTGGCGCGTACGCCCAAATTGCTCTGCGACGAAGCGGAAGAGCGGGTTGTTCCTGTTACAGTAGTAGCAGGTTGGCGGACGGCGCTGCTGCCGGACACTCGTGTACCGCCGGTAGTAGCCGATGAGCGGGTGGTGCTGCCAGAAGTGTTGGAGCGTATGCCCGCATTGCTTTGCGAAGAGGCGGAAGCGCGGGTCGTTCCGGATGCGGAAGAAGCAGACGATGAACGGGTTGTGCCGCCGGTTCTTGAAGCACGTGAAGCGGTCGATGCACTGGATGAGGCGCGAGTGTTCGTGCTGCCGAAGGTACGTGCCGCAGCCGATTCGCGAGCCTCGCTGGCAGAACGTGACATACGTGTTCCTGTTGTCAAGGGTGCGGAAGATGTGCGGGAAGCCGGACTGCTGCTGGTACGGGCTGCCGCTGTGCTGCGTGTCTCGCGCTGCAACTGGCGGGCGTTGGTAGCTTTGCTGCCGCGCAGCGATGCACGGGCTGTAAACGAATGGTCGGGATGTCCTTTTGCCCAGTCGTTACGGATTATGCGCTCAGCGTGATGGCTGCCGCGCAGCGAAACCATACCCGGACGGGGAACATGCGCATAGTGGTAACTGCAACGGGGGTGATGGTGATGGAAGTCATAGATGTGATGGTAATAAACATCCCAGTGCCACGGGGCATAGAACGTGTAGTAGGGAGAATAGTACCCCCAGTAGTAAGGCGAATGCCATGCTACCCAAGTAGGTCCCCAAAACCAGTCGTATATAACGGGACGATACAGATAAACAGGTTCGATGATGTAGTTCTCGCCGTACAGGTACGTGTCACCCACTACCTGCACCGAGACGGTTTGATCCTGCTCGCGCTCTACATAGATGGATGCCACGTCCTGATAGATGTCCTTTGCCAGTACAGCCTGAAGGACAATGAGACGGTTCTCGCCTTCGCCGACCTCAATCACGCGGAGATAGTCCACATACCCGTCGCCGTTAAGGTCAAGGTTGTTAAGATGGCGCTTCTCCGAATTGAGTTCTTCTTCGAACTGCTCAAGGTTGTCCACTTCTCCGAACAGAGTAGCTACGGCACGAAGGTCGAGGCTCTCCGAGATGTCTTGATTGGTTGCCGTAACGGTAATCGTTTCATCGGCACGCGCCGGGGCAAGTGACCATGTCAGCATTGCCAACAGCGTAAAGAGAATGGTTCGTGTTTTCATGGCTTAAACTAAATTAAGGTTGTGATGCATTTTTTCTTTCTTTGTACGCATATAGCGTTCGTTATACGGATTCGGTTGAATCTCTATTGGTATATTCTCTACAATTTCTATGCCATAACTCTCCAACCCCACCCGCTTGACGGGATTGTTAGTCATCAGGCGCAGCTTCTTCGTCCCCATTGCACGCAGGATTTGCGCTCCTACACCATAGTCTCTTTCGTCAGGACGGAAGCCTAAATGAACGTTAGCCTCCACAGTGTCCTCACCCTGTTCCTGCAGTTTGTAGGCGCGAATCTTGTTCATCAGGCCGATGCCTCTGCCTTCCTGGTTCATATACACCAGAATGCCCTTGCCTTCTTCCTGAATCATCTGCAGGGCGCGGTGCAGTTGCTCGCCGCAGTCGCACTTGCGGCTGCCAAGCAGGTCGCCCGTCAGGCACGAACTATGTACGCGGCACAGCACCGGCTCATCCTCTTGCCACTCGCCCTTGGTCAGTACCACATGCTCCAATCCGTTACTCAGCTGACGGAAGGGAGTCAGGTAGAAATCGCCGTACACCGTAGGCAGAAAGACCGTCTCACCGCGTTCTACTAATGTGCCGTCCATCTCGGCTTGGTCGTTCCCATCCTGGTCAGCTTTGTACGGATGGCTGATACGGTAGGCTATCAGGTCCTTGATGCTGATTAGCCGCAACCCGTATTCGGCTGCCACTTTCTCCAACTGCGGCATACGCGCCATCGTGCCGTCCTCGTTCATAATCTCAATGAGAGCCGCAGCGGGACGCATACCCGACAGACGCATCAGGTCGATGGACGCTTCCGTATGTCCGGCGCGGCGCAGCACACCGCGTGACTTGGCATATAGCGGGTTGATATGTCCCGGACGGCCGAACGTGTCGGCGGTAGATGCAGGGTCAGCTAAAGCGCGGATGGTGGCGGCGCGGTCGGAAGCACTGACACCCGTGGTGCAGCCCTCTATCTTGTCCACCGTAATCGTAAAAGGCGTACCGAGCATTGAGGTGTTGTTCGCCACCTGGTGCATCAGACCCAACTCGGCACAACGTTCCTCTAATAGCGGCACACACAGCACACCGCGACCGTGCTGCAGCATGAAATTCACCTTTTCAGGCGTTATCAGTTCCGCCGCCGTGATAAAGTCACCCTCGTTCTCACGGTCCTCGTCATCCACCACAATCACAAACTTACCTTGACGGATGTCCTCCAAAGCATCTTCTATCTTATCCATTCTGTTTATAGAGTTTTTTTAGTTTATTCGTTATCTTTTCCGCCTCGCGGATCCACACTTCGGGGTTGAACAGAGCCGAATCTGTCGCCGCCTTGTAAGTCAGAAAGATGCCTAACGGCAGCAGCACGAACGACGACAGCCACATCCCCTGCCATACGGGCCACAACGCCTCACGAGCCATCTTGTAACCCGCATTGTCAATGATGTAATACACAATGAACAACGCCACCGAAATCACTATAGGTGCACCCAAACCGCCCTTACGGATGATGGCACCTAACGGCACACCGATAAAGAAAAAGATCAGACAGGCGAAAGCCAATGTGAACTTGCGGTGCAACTCTATCTCGTGCTTGCGGATGTACCGCTGATAATCGTCTAACAGGATGGAGTTGTACTGCACGATATCTTTGTACCTGCGCGCCTCGTCGATGGCATACTGCAAAGCGCGCTGCTGGTCCGTCGGGGTGAATATGGCATACAGCGAATCGATATTCAGCGCGGCATACACCGTATCCTCATCCGGATAAACCAACGGAGCCTGATTATCACGTCCCAGATAATGTTGCTTGTACAGGTCATCGCTCTGCTGACGGCTCTTCTCATCCGCTAACACACCCACTGAGTCAATGGAATGGAGCAGTGAAGCCATGTTCTTGCTCACGTGCTGGTCATTCAGCACCGACTCGTCGTAGCGCGTGAACTCCGTGTCAAACTCGATGAGCAGCGTCTTGCGGCGGAACATCTCGCGGCGGTAAGGGACGTTCTGTGCCGAGCGGGTCGCACGTTGTTGCTCCTGACTCAAGTTCTCAAAACTCTCCCCCTGATAGAGCGTCAGTTGCAGGTACTTCTGGTCAGCCGTTGTACAGACTCTGCCTGAATCGGCAACCGTCACAGACGCATTCTGAAAGCCGTTGGAGTAATCGTATATCATCAAGTCGCGCAGCAACCCCGTGCGGGTGTCTTTCTTGCGCACATAGATATTGTAGCCGTTAATACCCGTATAGAATTCACCCGCCGGGATGTCCAGTTCGGGCGACTTCTGCCGCAGGGAAAAGACCAGTGTCCAGAACTTGACCTGCGTCTTCGGCAGGATGTTATTGGAGAAGAAAAACGCGCTCACACAGACCAACGCTATAAAAACGGTCAATGGCCGCATAATGCGGAACAGACTGATGCCTGCCGACTTCATAGCCGTCAGTTCAAACCGCTCGCCCAGATTGCCGAAGGTCATCAGCGATGCCAATAGGATGGCTAACGGCAACGCCATCGGCACAACCGACAGCACAGCATAGAACAGGAACTCTAACAACACCCATATCTCCACTCCCTTGCCTACGATGTCGTTGATACGCATCCAGAGCAACTGCATCAGAAGGATGAAACAGCAGATGACAAACGTCAGGAAGAACAGCCCCAGGAAATTCCGAAGCATATACCTGTCTAATTTCTTCATGCCGAATGTCGGATGCATAGCGCAACGCTCTCTCAATACAAATCAGTAAAGACTAACGGGAGCAGGTCGGCTGCGCTACGGAAGAGATAGATAAACTCTTCACCGTAGAGAATCACCTCCATCGGCCGCCCGAATCGGTGTTCCGTTTCCACCATCACCTGCCTGCATCCTCCGCACGGCGCACCCGGTCTGGCGGTAAAGTGACCACCCGTGAAACACGCTATCGCCAACGACTCGACCGCCTGTTCGGGATAATTGGCGTTTGCAGCAAACAGCGTCGTGCGCTCGGCGCACAACCCGCTCGGATAGGCGGCGTTCTCTTGGTTGCTGCCACGGACAATCCGCCCGTCTGCCAAACGAGCCGCAGCACCGACAGAGAAATGGGAATACGGGCTATACGACTTGGACGTCATTTCCTTTGCCGCAGCAACCAGTTCGCGCTGAACGTCCGACAACTCGTCCCAAGTCAAACGGACGGCTCTGATTTGAAGTACTTCCTCCTGCATAGCGTTCTGCCTTTTTTGTAAAATCGCGCAAAAGTAAGGATATCTACCGAATAAAACAAGTTCCTGCTAAAAAACAGGTGTTCCCTTGAGGGTTGCAGCCGAAGCCGAGTCGATGCGAACCTTCAGGAACTGACCGATGGCAACAGGATGCGAAGCGTCCCCACGCGGAAAAACAACTGTCTTGTAACGCGATGTCCGCCCCATCATCTCATCCTTGTTGCGGCGGCTGAAGCCTTCCACCAACACCTCCTCTGTTTTGCCGACCTCCCGTTGGTTCGACTCAAGCGATAGTTTGTTCTGCAAATCAATCAGTTCGTTCAGACGGCGCACTTTCTCCTCTTCGGGTATATCGTCGGGCAGATGGCGGGATGCAAACGTACCCGGACGCTCGCTGTACTTGAATAGGAAAGCCGTATCAAAACGTACCTCCCGCATCAGCGAGAGCGTCAGTTCGTGGTCTTCCAATGTCTCCGAATGAAAGCCGCAGAACAGGTCTGTTCCTATAGCCGCATCGGGCAGGATGCGACGGATGGCGGCAATACGGTCTAAATAGTCCTCACGGGTGTATTTGCGATTCATCAGTTTCAGGATACGGTTGCTGCCGCTTTGCACGGGCAGGTGGATGAACTGGCACAGGTTGTTGTAGCGTGCTATCGTATAGAGCGTCTCGTCGGACATGTCCTTGGGATGGGAGGTGGTGAAACGCACCCGCATATCCGGCACCGCTTCCGCCACACGCGCTAACAGCAACGGGAACGTCACTTTTTCGCCGTCCGCTTCGTAGCAGTACGAATTGACATTCTGCCCTAACAGCGTCACCTCCTTATAGCCGCGTTCGTGCAGGTCATTGACCTCGCGAAGTATGCTCTCCACGTCGCGGCTGCGCTCACGACCGCGTGTGTAGGGCACTACGCAATAGGAGCAGAAGTTGTTGCAGCCGCGCATGATGCTCACGAACCCGCTGATGGTCTTGCCTATACGGGCAGGAAGGATGTCGCGGTAGGTCTCCGTGGTACTCAGCTGTATGTTGATAGCCTTGTGTCCCTGCTCAACCTCGGCAAGCAGGTTAGGAATGTCGAGATAAGCGTCCGGACCCGCCACGAAGTCCACTCCCCTGTCATTGAGCAGTTCCTCACCCATCCGCTCCGCCATACAGCCTATCACGCCGAAGATACGTCTGCGCGGGTTCTTGCGGCTCAAAGCCTTCAGTTCCTGCAAGCGGTGGCATACTGTCTGCTCAGCCTTGTCGCGTATGGAGCAGGTGTTGAGGATGATGATGTCAGCGTCTTCCCACCGGTCGGTGATCTGCGCGTTCGTGGTTTGCATAATAGCGCTGACCACCTCGCTGTCCGCCACGTTCATCTGGCAGCCGTAGGTCTCTATATAGAATCTTTTCATAGTTACGTGTTTCTAACAGCGCGCAAAAGTACACATTTCTTTGATGCCATCCAATCACTTTGCTGCTTTATACACCATACAGATACCAAAAGTCATGGGGGTAAAGGCAACATCCCTAAACCCTGCCTGGCGCAGACGGTCGCAGAACGCCTCGCCCCGCACAAAGCCCTTTACGGAGTTGCGGAAATAGGCATACGCAGTCTTGTCTCCGCTCACGAGTCTGCCTATCAGCGGCATCAGACGACTGAAATAGAAGTCATACAACCAACGCATCACAGGCTGCTCCGGATAGCCGAACTCAAGAACAAGCACTTCCCCTCCCGGACGGAGGACACGGTACATCTCACGCAGTCCTTTGTCCAAATCCGAGAAATTGCGCACTCCGAAACCGCACGTCACCGCGTCAAACGAATCATCGGCGTAAGGCATGTCGAAGGCACTGCCCTGCTCCATGCTGATACGGTCGGAAAGACCGGCAGCCACCACCTTTTTCGCCGCAACCGCCATCATTCCTGCACTGAGGTCTATCCCCTGCACCTGCTGCGCCTTGCCGCTACGGACCAGTTCGATGGCGAGGTCACCTGTGCCGACCGCTACGTCCAATACGCGGTCTGCCTTCGACAGCTGCCGGACAGCACGCCTTCGCCAACACTTGTCAATGTCAAGCGAAAGGAGGTGGTTGATGCGGTCATACTTACCCGCTATGCGGTCAAACAGCGACCCTATATTCTTCTTTTCGTCCATCCTACGCTCAAATCCACGAATATTGCTTTTGCAGTTCGTCACGGCGGCTCTGTACCGACCGGGCAAACGCCTTGTAATCCTCACTGTCAGGGTGCAGCGGCCGGTGGTTCATATCCAACCATAGTTGGTGCAGGGTGCGCATGTCCGCCTGCGTAGCGGCATCATACAGATACGTCTCCGCAAAGCGCGAGAATATATACTCAACCGCCACTTCCGAGGGGTGCATCATATCCGCCGCGTAAAAGCGGTAGTCGCGCAGTTCGTCCAACAGTATCTCGTAAGAGGGGAAATAACCCGCCCTGACACCCGTTTCCGCCGCTTGCCGCAGCAGGTCATCCACCGCTTCTAAAAGAATGGCTTTGCTCAACTGGTTCTCGTGCAGACCGTCCTTGATATGCCGTATCGGCGAGACGGTAAAGACAAAACGTTTGTCCGCATACTGTTGCAATATGGGCAGCCACAGCGAGACAATCTCCTCTTTGGTCAAGCGATATCGGGTGAACTCGGCAGCGGGACGCTTCAGGCAATTGTCCACTACACGGTCAAGCGGATTGTCCGTAGCAGTCAGCAGATTGTCGATATAGACCCATGCCGTGCCGAATGTGACTAATACCACATCCGCCTCTTTCAGCAGACCGCTGTGATGCGCAATGGACACAGGGTTATATAGCGTGCCTGTAGGATTGGCTGTTACTTGGAAGTAATACCGCTGAAGATACGATGCTATATGGTCCGAGAAACACGAGCCGAGGAACAGCATCCTGTCCTCGTACCTTATCTCCCACGGCGAACGGGCTATGTCTATGGGTGTAGTGAACTGCATATACTGTCTGATTTCATACGTAACGCACTAATATACGCGTTTCAGATGTTTTTAACATACCCCGTTTACACGTTTCCGAGGGTTCGTATATGCTCAAAAATACACGTTTCCGAGGTTTTACAGGCGGCAAAAATACACGTTTCCGAGGTTTTGCGCAAATATCTGTCAAAAAATGCACAAATATCTGTCAAAAAAAAGATTTCCTTTTATTACAGTCCGATACAACATAATTCCCCCTCTTTTCCCCCGAAAATTCCCCCCAAAAAAAAGCACTCGCGTAACCGATGAATAAAGGGCTGAAGGCACTTTTTGAACAGGCAATGAACGGGAAATGAACGACGAAGGAACAGGAACAGACCAAAAAAATGAATGATATTGACCGATAAATGCCCAAAGAATTTTTATGAAAATAATTCGGTTTGATGAGATATTTTGCAGTAATTTTGGGTTATGGTTTTTGGTTTATTGGTTTCGTGCGGGAAAAGTACGATGAGGGTACGGTGAGTGTTCGGTGAGGTCTGCTTAATGTATCGTATATCTATCGTGTATCTATCGTATATCTATCGTATATCTATCGTGTCGTTGCCGTACCTTATTACTGTTGGACCGCTATGCTGACGGATCGCTACGCTGACAGACCGCTACGCTGACGGACCGCTGATGCTGACAGACCGCTGCGCTGACAGAGCACTGCGCTGGTTGCAACAATAAACCACAACCGTCCGAGAGGGAGGTTGTGGCTTGGGAAGAGATATTGGCAGAAACAATATGCCACTGTTCCGGCACAGGGCAGCGTTACGTCCCTGCGGGCAACAGACTGTTTCTTATAGTATCCGTTATTACGGTACAGGGGGACAGGGGTGTGTCCCTGCGGGCAGCGACTATTTCTTCCTAACGAAATAATACATATACGACATACTGTAGCCGCCTTGGGCAGTCTGGGTATAGGTGAGCTTCATCACGTTCTGAGTCAGTTTGGTGACTACCGACCATGAGTCATCGCTAATCTGATCAGGCTTAACTGCGGGGTATTCGGTGCTGCCGGTAGCATACGCCATCTTGTTGCCTTGCAGCTCCCACCAGCCAGTCATCGGTTCTGCACCCCAAATAGCATCTAACGAGTTGGTTGCGGTAAGCGTGCCGTCGTTCCTGAAATCAAAAAGGCTTTCACCGGGCTCCGCGTGCTTGAGGACAGAGGTATGCTGCTGGTTGTTGGAGTCGAGGTAGGTCTCCGTGCGGATGAAGAACATCATACGCCATTTGCCTGCTATATTGGCCATATTCACCTCCAGGTCATTGCCCTGCGGCTCCTCGACACGGGTCATATAGACAATACCGGGAACGTCATCACCTCCGAAACCGGGCATACTCAGTTTAGCATGGTCTTTGTCGGCACTGAGGATAGTCAGCGGCATAGGATACTCATCATTGGGACGCAGCGTCAGGATGTTGCCCTCAATGCTGTATTCATCTTCGTATCCGTTGATTTCGACCATCGTTTCGGACTTGACGTAGATGTATGCGTGCGGCGCACCGGTGAGTTCATCGCCTACGCGTGTAGAGTCGGTAACCCACTGCTGACCCACATAGTCCTTTGCGTAGTAAACGCCGTCCTTTTCGGGTTCGGTAGGGTTGTTGCCGTTGTTGTTCTTGCAGGCTGTGAAAAGCGTTGCAATGACTGCCACTGTGGCAGCAAGAGTAAAGAGCTTTTTCATGGTTGTGTATTTTGGTTGATTTAAGGTGCGCAAAGGTGCAGCCTTTTTGAGAAAGTAGATTCGCAAAAGGTACAAAAGGCACTCTCAAAACGTACAAATCAGACTTGTGGAAGGTTCAGCTGGCGGTATTGGAGAGGCGTGGTGCCGGTTACCTCCTTGAAGATGCGGTAGAAACTCTGGTCTGAGGAGAAGCCGCTGAGTGCGACCGCATCGGCAATGGCTTCGTGGTCGGACGGGTACCGGGGGCTACGGAGGATCTGCTGGGCATGTTCGACGCGGTATCGCGCCACGTACTGCGAGAAACTCAGTCCCGTGCGCCGGTTGATGCAGTTGCTCACATAGGTTCGGTTGCTGCTGACAGCTGCTGCGAGGTCCTGAATGGTCAGGTGCGGATTGGTGAACAGGCGCTCTTCCCGCAGTGCGGTCGCAATCTTGTGCATGAGCGCATCCGTCTCCTCGGTGGTCGCCTTGTCCTCTTCCTGTTCGTCCTGCTGCGCCACCGTTTCGGGGGGAAGAGTAGTGTTGGCAGCGACGTAGCCGAGTCCGTAGAGGAGTACGGACATGCAGACCGCAGGTATGCTGACCAGCAGGCTGCCTTCGAACGCGTCGCGTCCCAACAGGTTGAGCATCATGGATGCCGCCGCCGTGGCACTAATCAGGACAAGGAGTATATGGGTAGGCTGCAACAGGTAACTGCGGTTGTCGGCATAGGTATTGTCCAGGCGCCTGCGCGTGTTACGTACCAAGCGGCTGCCGCGCATCCAGACCCATACGACCTGAATGGCAAAGCAGATACGCGCAGGAATCATCACATTGTCATGACCTGTCCAGCCGAAGATGTGGTTAAGTGGGTAGAACACCAACATAATCAATGCGGGAATGAACAGAAGGTATAACTCCATGTCGCCCTTTTGGCGAGTGAGCGCACGCAGGTAGGCGTAGTAGAGCGGATAGACGCTAAGGTTGGTCAGCGCATAGGTATAAGAGCCGCAGAAGGAAGATACATCGGAGAAATAGAGCCAGTGGTCGGTATAGAGGATGGCGGAGGCGATATAAAACAGCAGGATACTGTATCTTACGTGCGGCTCACCCATCCGTCCGGCACAGCGGATAAGGAAATAGACGCACCAGAACAGGCACACCATCATCGGCAGAGATATAAGCCACTGATACCACATCATTCAGACTGTTTTACCGCCGCAAAAGTAGCGCTTTTTATAGAAATGCAAAAACGAGAGAACATATTTGAGCAGAGGTTTGCCGAATCAATTGTTTCGCGTATCTTTGCGGCGTGATTTTAATACGCAGGATATGCAGGAAAGACACCGGAACAGGCGGCTGTACTTCGAGGAACAGGCCTATACGACGGAAAAGTATGTAATCCCATTCATAGAGAAATGGGGCGGAACGGCTGTCAGCGAACAGTCGGCAGCGTTGCGTGTGCTGGAGATCGGCTGCGGCGAAGGCGGCAATCTGAAGCCGTTCCTTGACAAGGGCTGCGAGTGTACAGGTGTGGACCTGAACGGTCCGCAGATAGAGCGCGCAAGAGAGTTCTTTGCAGGGCATCCCTATGAGGACAGGCTGACACTGCTTCACGCAGATATATACGACGTGTCGCCCGATGAACACCAATACGATATCATCATGCTCCGCGACGTGATAGAACATATTCACAACCAAGAACGACTGATGCATATCCTTCCTCGCTTTCTGAAGCCTCACGGCGTGATGTTCTTTGCGTTCCCGCCATGGATGATGCCCTTCGGCGGTCACCAGCAGATATGCCGCAGCCGGTTGAGCAAAGTGCCTTATATACATCTACTTCCGCGCAGTTGGTACGGACGTTTGCTGCACCGCTTCGGCGAGTCGGACAAGTGCATAGAAGAGTTGCAGGAAATAAAAGAGACCGGCATCACCATAGAACGCTGGGAACGTATATTGCGCACGGAGAAGTTGCCGATATTGAGACGGGAACTGTACTTCATCAATCCCAATTACGAGGTGAAATTCGGCTTGCGTCCGCGACGGTCGCTGCCCGTGCTGCGCAGTATCCCGTATGTTCGGGATTATTATATAACGGCGGCTTACTACTTGCTGGGAGACGGCAGAAAAGAGAACGTATAAACACAATAATCAATGATAAACCAACTCACGATGAAACATATAGATTGGAAGCGCTGCCTGCCCTATGTGGCGGCGATAGTGCTGTTTTTGGTGTTTGCCATGCTGTATTGCTCCCCTCTATTGGAGGGCAAGGTTCTTCAGGCAGGTGACGTAACACACTGGGAAGGATTCTCACACGAGGCGCGAGAGTACAAGGCGCAGACGGGCGAGACAACGTGGTGGACCAACTCGCTGTTCTCGGGGATGCCCACATATCAGATTACCGGCAGTACACCCTCGAATCAACTGCGAATAGATATAGAGAAGATTGCACATGTCGGTATGACCGATACTATGCAACCTATTGGCTTGCTATTCGCATATTTCTTGGGGTTCTTCTTATTGCTTATCTGTTTTGGAGTTAATCCATGGGTTAGTATAGCCGGCAGTTTAGCCTTGGGATTGAGTTCATACTTTATCTTCATTATTCCAGCCGGACATATCACCAAGGCGATGGCAATCGGTTATCTGGCACCAGTAATTGGTGGAGTATATGTCATTTTCCGTAAAAGTTATTGGCTCGGTGTACCGCTGGTGCTGCTATTCAGTTTCCTGGGTATCGTTTGCCATCCGCAGATGACCTATTATATCGCCATGCTCATCGGCATCATGGCTTGCGCTGAACTCTATATCCACATCCATGAGAAACGATGGAAAGACTTAGGCATTGGTGTTGCTATATGTCTTGCATGCGTAGTACTAATCTTGGGTACCAAATGGAGTTGGATGGAGATGAATAACTCCTACCTCAAGCAGACTATGCGCGGCGGACACAGCGAACTGACCAAACAGACACAAGATCAACCGGCCGAAGGACTGGACATCAAATATGCCACCGACTGGAGTTATGGCATTGACGAAACGATGACGTTGCTCATCCCCAACTGGGAAGGTGGTGCTAGCGGCTACGACTTAGGCAAAGACTCGCAACTCAGTCAAGCCATGCGCAAGCAAGGTATCAGCAAGCGCGACGCAGAGAATTTCTGCTCACATGCGCCTACCTACCACGGCGAAAAGATGTTCACCAGCGGGGCTGTATATGTCGGAGCTATCGTTTGTTTCCTCTTCATATTGGGCTTGCTCATTGTTCCGGGGCCATATAAATGGGCATTGCTGTTTGCTACGCTCATGTCCATCTTCCTCGCATGGGGACGTAACATGATGTGGCTCACGGAATTATTCTTCAACCATTTCCCGATGTACAACAAGTTCCGTGCGGTAGAGTCTATCCTCATTGTAGCTGAAATCACCATGCCATTGCTTGGTTTCATGGGCTTGCAACAAATCATTGCAGGAAAAGTTGAATGGCCGAAACTGCGTAATAGTCTGTTCATTGCAGGAGGCGTAACTGCCGGCATTTGCTTGTTTGCCGCACTCTTTGCCGGCTCGTTTGACATGACGAGCACTTATGATGTACAATGGAAAGGACAAGTGCCGCAGTGGCTATACGATGCTATTCTCGACCAGCGTACGTCCATGTTGCGAAGTGATGCGTGGCGCAGCCTGTTGTTTGTCGTACTGGGCTTTGGTCTCACCTATTGGTATGCTTGGAATCAAACTAAAAACAACACGTCAAAAATAACAAATACAATATTCTACATCGGTTTAGCTGCGTTAGTATTGATTGACATGGTTCCCGTGGACAAACGTTTTTTCAACAACGATAATTTTGTCAAGCCCAAAGATGCGGAAGCTCATTTCAAGATGCAACCTTGGGAAGAACAGATTCTGCAAGACAAGAGTCTCGACTATCGTGTGCTGAACCTCAACACCAATACCTTCAACGATTCCCGTACAAGTTATCGACTCAAATCCATCGGTGGCTACTCTGCTGTTAAACTGCGCCGTTACCAAGACCTTATTGATGAGCATATCAGTAAGATGAATTGGAATGTGATCAATATGCTCAATACCAAGTACATCATTACGCAACGTGGCGTTGTGCAAAACCCCGATGCGATGGGCAACGCTTGGTTTGTTAATGATGTGCGGTTTGTCGCCACTCCTGACGAAGAGAGTGACGCACTCAATTCTATGGACTTGCATAAAACAGCTGTCGCTGATGAGAAATTCCAAGAAGTACTGACTTGTGAAGTGAAACCGAACGAGCAAGATAAGATAATTCTTACGGACTACAAACCCAACGCGCTCACCTACACGGTTAATGTCGCCAACGACCGTGTAGCAGTTTTCTCCGAGATCTATTATCCGGAAGGCTGGCATTTGTATGTAGATGGTGAAGAGAACGCTCTTGGACGTGTAAACTACATCCTCCGCGCAGCTATCATTCCTGCCGGAGAGCACACCGTAAAAATGGAGTTTGTGCCGAGTGCCTTGCGTTTGGATAGATGGAGTTACGCGTGTGCAATTCTTCTTTTGATAATTGCACTATGCGGAATCACTTGGCCTCTATGGAGTAAGTATTTACCCGCAAAAGCCAAGTAAACCCTTCGTTACATTCTTTCGGAATAGTATCAGTTTCCATCCTTTCATAGGGTGGAAACTGATTGTATATAGGAATAGCAAAACAATAGTGCCACTCCATTTAATACATTCAGAGATCAATCGCTTAACGTATTTGCCTTTACTTATTGTCAAGGTTCGTTGGCGTTCACTTATACCAATCTGAAGCGTCAATCGGTCGAAATAGTCCTGCTCTAATTTGGCTTGAGGGATGATGTGGTGTAGCACCGGTCCGGGAAGATATTTTATCTGCATTCCCAACGCGTGCATCTTGTCAAATATGTCTTTCTCTTCGGAGGCCATCAGACTGTTGCCTTTTCGTCCTAATGCTGTATTGAACAGTCCCACCTGCTCGAATACTTTTATTCTAAACGCCGCGTTCCCTCCGCTCGGGTAGCAACCTTTAGGGTATTCTCTTGGTTTGCTTCCGTAATTGCACCAAGCGGTCAGCAAGGCTTTCGTGTAGGGGGTGAACCATTCCGGCTCCTGTGTCTCATACAGCGGCTCTACGGGACCGCCACATGCCATCGTGTCAGAGTGGAACGCAAACCAATCGGCATAGGTTCGCAAATAGCCGATATCCACCAATGCATCGTCGTCTATATATACGATAATATCGCCTTTTGCCTCTTTTATTCCTTTATTGCGTGCTGCCGACAAACCTTGTTCATATTCGACAACATAACGGAATTGTACATCCGTGTGTGCCGTGGCAAAGGCCTCACAGACAGCGCGTGTATTGTCTGTGCAGTTATTATCCACAAGCAGAATCTCATACTGCGACTTGTCCAAATCGTTTGCCGCAATACTCTCCAACAGCGCCCCGGTATATTTCGCTCGATTATATGTACAAATAATAGCTGTTAGCATAGTTATTCCAATTTTATCCAATTAGGGGGAATCATATACTCAACATACTTTTTATTACTACTCTCATCGCGATAATACTTCTGAGGTGCAATAACAATTTTTTGCGGATTAATATTCAACCATGCTGCCCACCAACTAAATGTACTATTCGCAATTATATTGTGTTTGCATGCGCTCATCAGTCTCATGTCATTGTAGGCACTCTTTCCAAGATTTATATCCACATACACAGCATCTTCAATGTCTGCAAAATGCTCTCTCACCCACTGTATATCATCCGAAAAGAAATAAAAACGAGGAGAATCAACACGACGTCTTATCTCTCCCATAGCATTCCTATACCATGCTTCTGACGGATGAAAGAATACATGATTATTGAAACTATTTAAGTAGTCTCCTCGACGAATATGTACGGCTACAGAATTAGTTGTTTGAATCTCTTTCAGAATGTCTGCATTAGCAATATTGGGCTTTTCCACGAAAGAGAATGCCAAAAGTAGATCGTCTCGATATTTATCAAAAAGTTTGTAGTTAGTGCAATAGTCAAAAATCGTCATGGAGCGACAAATGGGCAATTGCTCTATGTCTTTTATCTCAAAAACATACCTGCCTAATTGATGCCAACCACGCCGACGACACCATTGTCTTATTCGAGGCAATAAATGAATTGCCAAATGATAATCATGCGTCAACAATGAAGTTTGATGCAGCGCAAAAACCGATAACTCATACGGGCGACACCATGACTTGTGTCCAAACACATCCATGTATGACATATCTAAAGCAAAAGGCATATTGTTCCTACGTGACAAAGCATAAGCCGCAGCATATTCAAACATTTGGTTGCCCAAGCCACCTTGTAGTATCACCTTTATCATTATCTATCTCGCATAACCAAATGATACAACCTCATAAACTGCTGCAACTTCGACCATTTCTGCCGCTTCGCAAGTTCGAATATCATGCGGTTGACCAATGTCAACCCTTTGCCAGAATGCTGCAAACAATCTCTATACACATCCACGACTACAGGCCATCCATCCGCTTCTGTTTTTTTTATCAGCGACATCATACTTCGCTGCGGAAGCACAGCAACAATATCCGCATATTCCAGTTTATCCGCGAAGAACGCTATCAATATCCCATCTGCCCGATGCTGACTCTCGATGGCTACACGGCTCAAGTTATGCACATACGAACTCTGGTTGGTCGTCTCATAGAAATATAGCGGCTCATGTAGCATCACTACACGGTCAGCACAATATAGTAGCCGTGGTGTCATAGCATAATCATCTGCTAAACGAATATGCTCATCCGCACGAATATCGAAGTTCACGAACAACGAACGCTTGTAAAATTTGTTCCAATGCGCACATTTCTGTGTATGTTGTAGTAAGCGTCGTATATAATCACTCTTATTATCATATTGAACAGTTTCTGTTTCAACTCCATTTGCCGTCACGACATTCACATCACATATTACAACATCAGCTTTGTGTTGTTCTGCTATATCGACCCATTTCTGCACAGCATCAATCGCCACATAATCATCCGAATCGACTTGCCATATATATTTACCTGTCGCACTATCAACACCTGTATTCCGTGCTACGGAAATACCTTTGTTTTGCGTATGAACCACTATCCGTACCGCCTTTGCTCGCTCCGGATACCGCTCCATAACTGTTCTTAATACCTCTATTGACTTATCCTGCGTCGCATCATTAACAAAGATATATTCAATATCTTTGTATGTTTGCTCGAACAGACTTACCGCGCAGCGTTCTATATATCGCTCCACGCCATAAACAGGGACTATAACAGAGACAAGTGGCATCAGTCGTAGAATTCAATTTTACCGGTATGAGTAATGCGTTTCTCCGGTGGAGGGACTTGCATATAATTGCCGAATAATGCCTTTAGAACCGCGTCGGGATTATGCGGAACACTTACTTCTATATGCTCAAAAGGCTTGCGCTTGACAGGAAAAACATCATTGTACGAGAAACTATTGTATGCCTTCCAACCATAAACATGTGCTATTTGCGTGCTTGAACTGCATTTATTCAACAAACGTGTACATAGAACGAGTGTCCATGCAAACGGGAAAACAAGAAATGAGATAATTTTATCTTTAGTATTCGTATAATTATGGATGGCACGGAAACAATGCCCATACCAATAATCCAGTATCTCTTTCCATTTCATTGAGGGAATTCTCTCCATAGGAATAATATCCACATAGATACCTTTATATTCTAACTTATCGGTAAAATCCTCCTCGAAATAGGAATGCTTGTCACGTACTTTCCCTATCAGCAACGGATAATTATAATCCGTAGAACTATCTTGATATACGAGATTATCAGGTAGCTCTTGCTGTAAAATTTCACGCAGTTTATAAAAATCTTCACGCATTACGGCTATATCCAGATCATCATCCCAAGGGATAAACCCTCCATGACGTACAGCTCCAATCAGGGATCCTCCATCTAAAAAATAAGGGATATTATGCTTTTCACAGATTTTATCAACAATCAGCAATATATCTGTCATTCGCATTTGGGCTTTGCGAAGCGTTGAACCTTCCGGATTATATTTACGTAAATCTTCCATTATTGGTTTTCTTCTCGCAAGCGAATCAGTGTTTGGTTAATCAACGTACTGGAAGTGCCCTTGGTATAAGGGAAATACACCACCTTAACGCCGACTTCCGCAAGGTCTTTCTCAATCTTATTCCATTTGTCCGTGCCTTTCCAGTCATCACCGACAAACATGACATCAAAATGGTACTTCTTCCATGCACCCAGTTTATCCATGTTCTCTTGGGTTACGACTTCATCCACATACTTGATAGCCCCTACTATCTCCTTCCTTTCCTCAAAGGGGATAACGGAACGTTTTCCTTTATACTCTACCAAATCATCCGTAGAGATGCCAACAATCAAATAATCGCATTGAGCCTTTGCCTTTCGCAACAGATTCAAATGCCCGATATGAAACAAATCATACACACCTGTAGTATAGCCTATTTTAATAGGATCTACCATATTCAGGAACTCCTGTAAACAATACAACAGCCACTTCTGATTTCCTGTCAACGATGCCATGTCAATATCTCTGCGGAACTCCGGACGAGTTGGACCTTGCCAATCTTTAAAATAGATATCTACCGGACGTGGCATAGGCAATTTTTCTGGCAGAGGTAAATCGGGATACTTTTTCTTATAGAGTTCGCGTATCACGTATTTGGATTCGCCCGCTCTAATTCGGTTCAAATCCAACGGTTCTGCCAATTTCAATTTGTCGTATGGATCTGTGTATGGCATTTGTGCCGCTGCAAAAGCATTTTCATACGAACTATAACTCTCCTCCGAAGACACCACATCATTCATTGCAAACCAATCTACATTGGTCTCATCAATCCGATATCTTTCAAACAAATACTCCCAATTACCAGGTTCTCTCAACACATTATTAGGATTCAGATAAATAAAGCGATTCTTCCATTCCTCATATTTCCAGTCCTTGGATAGCAATTTATCCATGCCTCCAAACACATAGTCACTACCATCGCCAATTATTAAACGCGTGATGCCATCCTTCTGTGCCTGCTTTGCCGCGATGTACAATTGAGGTTCTATAGAATGAACCGGAGCGCCCTTACTCTGCATTACTAACGGCAACGCCTTTTGTACCTCTTCCCAATTGATATCCACATAGTGCAAAATCATATGATTATATGCTGCAAAACGTTCTGCCCGCTGCAATTCCTCTTTTTGGAATTCTCCCCCCAAGAAACGGAAAGTATACGCATCGCATCCCTTCATATAGGAAGCCAATGTAGCAGAGTCCATTCCTCCTGACAACAACAATCCCAGATGCTCTCCTCTCAGTTGATTGAAGACATTTTGTATAGCGACGTCTGTTTCACTGCTATCCTTAACCAACACTTTCTCGTCATCCGATATACGAACGATAGGACGATGCTTTATACCATCACAAAATTCCATATCATCACGCTCGATATATCGAAACGCCAAGTATGAACTCATACAAAATTGTTTATCTGTCATCTTTATCAATCTTATTTCGTTTCTAAAAATTCATAACACTTATCCTTTATCCCGTTGCGCCAGTATCCTTTCCACCAGCCAGCTGTCCTTCGGGTAGGTCAGTTTGATATTCTCGTCCTCGCCCTCCACTATATAAATCTTCTCCTGCGGCAGGTACTTTCTGACCACGCCGCAGTCATCAGTCGGTTGGAAGTCCTTGTCTTGTAGTCCGATACGGTACGCCTCGGCGATTGTTTCGTAACGGAACGCCTGCGGGGTCTGTACGTACATCAGCATCCTGCGGTCGGGAATACGTCCGATATAGGAAGTACCCGTTTCACGCTCCAATATGGTGTCTGTAGCCGGAACTGCCACCGCAACCGCCTTGTTATCGTCCAAAGCCGTAATAACATCATTAATAATGCGTTGTGACACCAGCGGGCGCACTGCGTCGTGGAAAACCAGGCAGACATCCGTTTCCGGACGGCAGGCCTCAATCGCCGCCATGCTTGACAGATAACGTTCGTCTCCGCCTTTGAGCAGTCTGCTCACTTTGCTCCATTGGTTGTTTTGGACGATGCTCTCCAACATATCCATATAGTCGGGATGAACAACGATGTATATCACATCGATGCCGGCATTGCGCTCAAAGGTGTCCACGCTGTGTTCCAAAACGGTTTTTCCCGCCACTTTGAGGAATTGCTTGGGCAGGCCGCCGCCGAAACGGTGCCCCGACCCTCCCGCCAATATGACCGCTATATTGGTCATCGCTCTGCCCGCATGGGGTTGTTCAGGAAGTCTTCGTATGCCATACGGATGCCGTCTTCCAGTTCGGTACGGAAAGTCCAGCCGAGTGCGGCGGCTTTGCTTACGTCCAGCAGTTTGCGCGGGGTGCCGTTCGGGCGGGTAGTGTCCCACTCGATTCGACCTTTGTATCCGACAACTTTCGCCACCAACTCGGTCAGTTCACGTATAGTCAGTTCCTTCCCTGTCCCAGCATTGACCGTTTCGTTGCCCGAATAGTTGTTCATCAGGAAGACGCATAGGTTGGCGAGGTCGTCCACATAGAGGAACTCGCGCAGCGGCGAACCGTCCCCCCAGCACGTCACTGATTCGGCATTGGTTTCTTTCGCCTCATGGAAGCGGCGGATAAGGGCGGGCAGCACGTGGCTGTGTTCGGGGTGGTAATTGTCGTTCGGTCCGTAGAGGTTGGTCGGCATAACGGATATGTAGTCCGTCCCGTATTGGCGGTTGAGGAACTCGCAGTATTTCAGTCCGCTTATTTTAGCCAAAGCGTATGCTTCGTTCGTTTTCTCCAATGCACCTGTCAAAAGGCAGTCTTCTTTCATCGGTTGCGGAGCCATACGCGGATAGATACAAGACGAGCCAAGGAACTCCAGTTTCTTGCAGCCGTTTTGCCAAGCCGAATGAATGACGTTCATTTCCAGAATCATATTCTCGTACATAAAGTCTGCCAACGCACTCTGGTTTGCGACTATTCCTCCCACTTTGGCTGCTGCAAGAAAGACGTATTCGGGTCTCTCTGTTTGGAAGAATTGTTCCACTGCCTCTTGGCGTGTGAGATCCAGTTCTTTATGGGTACGGGTGATGATATTGGTGTATCCTTGCCGTTGCAGTTCGCAAACGATGGCACTTCCCACCATTCCCCGGTGACCTGCTACATAGATTTTACTATTCTTTTCCATATCGCTTCATGTCGTTTTCCACCATCAGGCGGACGAGTTGTTCAAACGGTGTCTTGGTGGGGTTCCATCCTAAAAGCGTCTTGGCTTTCGTCGGGTCGCCGCAGAGTTGCTCCACCTCGGTGGGACGGAAGAACTTCGGGTCGACTTCCACGAGTACCTTGCCCGTCTTCGTGTCAATGCCTTTCTCGTTCACACCTTCGCCTTCCCAGCGCAGGTCAATGCCGGCAAACCGGAACGCCAGCGTGCAGAACTCGCGCACAGTGTGCATCTCTCCCGTTGCGATGACAAAGTCCTCCGGGGTCGGGTGTTGCAGGATGAGCCACATACACTCCACATAGTCTTTTGCGTACCCCCAGTCGCGGCGGGCTGACAGGTTGCCGAGGTAGAGTTTGTCCTGTTTGCCGTTGGCTATGGCAGCGGCTGCAAGCGTGATTTTGCGGGTAACGAATGTCTCGCCACGGCGTTCCGACTCGTGGTTGAACAGGATACCGTTCACGGCGAACATTCCGTATGCTTCGCGGTAGTTCTTCGTTATCCAGAAGCCGTACTGCTTGGCGACCCCGTAGGGTGAGCGCGGATAGAAAGGTGTGGTCTCGCGCTGCGGCACTTCCTGTACCAGTCCGAACAGTTCCGAAGTCGATGCTTGATAGATGCGCGTCGTCTTTTCCATACCGAGCATACGGACAGCCTCTAACAGGCGCAGCGTGCCTATCGCATCCGCCTCTGCGGTGTATTCGGGTACGTCGAACGACACTTTCACGTGCGACTGTGCTGCGAGGTTGTAAATCTCGTCAGGGCGTATCTCGCCGATGATACGTATCAGCGATGACGAGTCGGTCATATCTCCGTAATGCAGATTGACGGCACGCGGTTTTTTCTGGTCGCGTACCCATTCCTGTAGGTACAGGTGTTCGATACGGCCCGTATTGAATGTGGACGAACGGCGGATAATGCCGTGTACTTCATAGCCTTTACCAAGCAGAAACTCAGCGAGGTAACTGCCGTCCTGACCGGTAATGCCAGTAATGAGTGCTTTTTTCATATATATCTTTCTTTAATGGTGTTCTACATGTGCCTGAAGAATGAGGTCGCAAAGTTCTCTGACGGCACCTTCTCCGCCGCCTTTGTTCAGGATATGAATACCTTCAATTGTCTTGATGCAGTCCATTGCCGTAGAAGGACAAGCGGCGTACCCTACTGCCTTCAGCAGTTCCGCATCGTTGATATCGTCCCCTACGTAGCATACTTCGTCAAGGCTGATTCCCATTTGGTTGCATATCATCATGCAGGCATCTGTCTTGCTCATAAAAGGCATCTGCTGTGCCTGACCCTGTGCGGGATGATAGCACATTACATCCGTCTTGTCTTTCTGTCTGCCCACGCCCATATACAGGTAGTCGAGATTGAGTTTGCGTGCGCGGTGAAGCACTATGTCTGTAGTCTCGGATGTGAGTATGCCGCAGTGAATGCCTGCTTTTTGCAGGAGCACCATTCCCATACCGTCATAGACGCAGAAGCGTTTCAGTTCGTCACCCGAAGCCGAATAGTACATCCCGCCGTCGGTCAGACAGCCGTCCACATCCGTCAGGAACAGGCGAATACGTGATAGTCTATCTGAGATCATTGATGTAGGCTCCTTCTTTTTCGATGATGTATTGCGGGGCGGTTTGTATGTATTGCGGGTGTCCCAGACGCATAGTGCTGGTACGTTGCGACTCCTTGATTTCTATCATAATGGGCATATTGTCCCGCACCCGTACACGCATATTGAACCGCTCGATGTCGGTTGTCTTGTCCTGCGGCACGAGTGTCACAAGCACTGTCTTGCCGTCGGCTGCGGCTTTCTCGGTCACTTTGCTCGATTCCACCAATGCTTTGGCGAAGGCGAGCGGATTGGTCTGCATCAGTTCCTCCTGCGTGGGGTTAGAGATGGTCAGTTCGTCGGTTTCTTCCTGATAGAGGAACATTGTCTCGCCGTCGTATGCAGCATCGATGCCGAAGGCATGAAGGAGAAACTTCTCGCCTTGTACGGTAAATTTCCCTGCATAGGTCATTGGTTGCGAGTCCTTTGAGGTGATGGTTACCGTAAAATCCGATTGCAGTATTTGTTGTTCCAGCGTCGTAAACAGGGACGACAGAACTGTCAGGAAAATAAGAATAAGTTTCATCGTGTCTAAATATCGTTAAGTCGCACTAATCAGCGGGCAAAGATAAATCAAAAAATGCAAAATACAAAAATAATCATCAAACCTATTCTATTTGTACCGATTATATGTCAAAGGGATACAGATAGAGACAATAGGAAAGCGCTCTGAAGAACGCTTTTCTTTTGTTTTACAGGCTTTCAGCCCTTGTACTTAATTTAACTGTTGCCCTTGTTGACTTATAGGGCTATTGCCTTGTACTTATTTTAAGAACTATTGCCCTTGTGGTTATAGAGCTATTGTCTTGTGAGACTTATTTTACCTGTGTGCCGGTAGCATCGTAGAGGTTGCCGTTGCGCTCGATGTAGAGTACACCATTGCGCAGAACCTTGATGCTGTGAGGCTGGTCTTCCTGCAAGTCCTCCACGTCTGTTCCAATGGGAACGAACCATGCGCAGATCTCGGCAGCGTATTCCGACCAGCTCTCGTAAGGCTCATAGGTCTTTGTCTCCTTATTATAGACGCGTGTGCCTTCATCCTCGGGCATCATACCCTGCTTGATGAGCAGTTCCGGTGTGAGAGTCAGCTTGTAGTCAGTAGCCTGTGTGGCTTTCAGGTCGTCGTTCCAGTGCCAGAACTTGAAGCCGTCTTTAGGTTGGGCTGTGAGTGTGAGCGTCTGACCAAGGCGTTGCTCGCCCGTGTACTCAAACGTACCGCGGCCATCGGAGCAGATGATGATGGACACGAAGATGTCCTGCGGCGCATAGACAGCGGTAATCTCCTGCGGGTGTTCGGGTTCCTCATAGGGTTCGGGATCGGGATTCTCGGGATCCATCATGCCGCCGCCCATAGGCATGTAGCGGACAGTCAGTTGCAGTCCGTCGGGATATAACTCGTCCTCACTGCTATAGACGGTAGCCATCCTGTTCATGTCATAGTCCCAGTGCGAGAAGGTGTACCATGCGTCCGGCTCGAACTGATCGGGAATGAAGATATAAGAAGCATCGCGTTTGTACTTGCCGCGTTTGTTCTCCAAACCTGTGTTGAAGTCATAAACGGTTATGTTGGCTATGCCTGCGGGCTGTACGTTGACCGTGATGTCCTCGGTATAGAGGCTTTCGTTGTCAAAGATGACGCTGATGTTGTAGCCGTATTGGTTGTTTTCAGGATCGTTCATGTCCCATGTGCGCGGGTTGTCGGTGTTGCCATCACCCCAGCTGACGAAGTAGTAACCCTCTTCGGTCTTGGGTTTGGCTTCAAGCGTGAACTTGCCGGTGCAGTCAAGTTCGGCAACGGTGTCAAGCACACCCTGCCCCATCAGCCACCATCCGTCGTAGATCTTCGGGTATTTGAAGCCCATATCGGCGGTCTGGATGTTCGCGCAGACTTTCTTCCAGTTCTCGTCGTTCTTCAGGTCGTCGATGACAGCGCAGCCGCCGAGAATCTTCTCCACGGGCGAGCCATTGAACGAGTCATCAGTGGTTCCGTCGGCTATGATGGTCGGAATCTTGTTGCTGATAATGACGGTCTTGAGATTGGTGTTCGATGCGAAGGCGCTGTTGCCAATGGCGCTTACATCGGGCAGACGGAGTGTATCAATGTCAGCCATGAGGAAGGCGTTGTTGCCAATCACCTCCGTGCTGCCGAGGTTCAGTTTCTGCAGATTGATGCAGTTGCTGAACGCTCCTGCGGCCAGTTTCTTCACTTTAGCAGGAACAAAGGCTTTCTCGAGCAGTTTGTTGTCAGCAAACGCCTCTTCGCCGATGGTAATCAGTTTGGGCATGGTTCCCATACGACTCATATCCACGAGTTGGGTGTTCGCGAATGCACGTTTGCCGATGTCCTGCAGTTCCTTGAACTCGATATGTCCGCTGAAGTTGGAGCCTTCAAACGCCGCTTCGCCAACGGCAGAAACGTTGTCAAGACGGGTCTTGGCACCTTCGCCCCACATCTTCTCGCAGTTCTTGAATGCGGCTTTGCCCACATAATCCACGTTGTCGAGCCATGCACTCTGTGTCTCGTCGGTTACAGCCACGAGTCCCTTGAAGTTGTAGAACAGGGAGTCGGGAATCTCTTTCGCCTCGGCGTTGATACGGACGGTGGTGACTCCGTTACGCTTGTCCGCATTGAATGACTCCGTGCCGAAGAAGAGGTCCGCCCAGCTGCCGCCAATCTTGTCGCGTGTGAGGTTCTTGGGCATATAGATAATCAATTCGCACTGTGAGTTCGAGCCGCCGTAAACGAGCGCGCCGCCGATTGTCTTCACGCCGGCAGGTACATACAGGCTCTTGATTGCGGAGTTGTAGAACAGCGCACGACCAAGATGTTTGAGGTTGACCAAAGTGCTGTTGAGCGGGCAGGTTTCCATCTTGGTGCAATAGGAGAACGCCTCGTCGTAGATATACTCGATAGAGACGGGCAGGGTGATGGATGTCAGAGCCGAGCAGTCCATAAAGGCGGTGCTGCCGATGACGCTGAGCTGCGAGTTTTCCTTGTTGTCGAAAGTAACCCATTTGAGCGCGGAGCATTCGCGGAATGCGCCTTCACCGATGCTGCTCACGTAGTCAGGGATGGCAATCTCTTTCAGTTTACTCATGCCGTAGCACAGGTACGAGGGGATGTAACTGTTGGGGTGTGTGTTGGAATTGTCCTCAATGATGAACTCGGTTACATAATTCTTGGCACTGTTGAAGAAGCCATTGTCATAATCAGTGGGAACCTGGCTTTGGGCGAGGAATGCGCCGCGCCATGTTATTTTAGCCAGCTTGGAGCAGTTGTAGAATGCTTTGGGGTGAATGGCACCAGCCACTTCCACTTCGGCGAGTTGGTAACAGTTGCCGAATCCGTTGTCGCCGATTCCCATCTGGTACTGGTTGGTGTTGGCGAGATTGTCCCATATCTTGGCGGGGCAGGTCACTTTGGTCAGTTCGGTGAAGGTCTCGAAGAAGTGTGCGGGTACAGAGCCGTATATCTCGATGGAAGTCACGCTGTTGCGCATCGGGAACATGGGCGAGTCGTAGTAGGAGGAGAGAGCGGTGGTGTATCCGCCGTACCAGTAGATAGATTTTACGCCCGTGCAGCCTGTGAAGGCGGTCTTGTCGATTGAGCCGCTTAAGGATAATGATGTCAGGGCTGAGCAGTTCTCAAAGGCGTTTGCGCTGATGTAGCCGCCGGTTCTTGATGCGATATTCGTGGTCAGTTTGGAGCAGTTCTTGAACGCATTGGCTCCCACGCGGTACAGCTCGGTGGTGGCTCCCAGTTTCGACCCGTTTGCAGTAACATTGATATTAGTCAGGTTCGTACAGCCCTCGAATGCGCTTGCACCTATCTCAAACGGGAGTTTGCGGAACTCCTTCATAGCATCGGATGTGTAGCACTCCATGTAAAGGCTGTAAATGTTGGTCTCGTTCTTGAACACGTCGTTGCCAATCTTGGTGATGTAGAACAGACGACCG
The DNA here is from genome assembly GCA_905234835.1 of Paludibacteraceae bacterium. Lineage (GTDB taxonomy): Bacteria > Bacteroidota > Bacteroidia > Bacteroidales > Paludibacteraceae > Colicola. The sequence continues at coordinate 64,080 of CAJOIZ010000003.1, read as the reverse complement.
CTTTTGTCCTTGATGTACACCGACAGTTTCATCGAATTCGGATAATAGGAGTACCACGACGGAACCGCATGGGTGATGGCCAGCTGACCCGGGGTCGAGCCGGAAGGCATTTTCGTCACGACGACATCGCAGAGTCCGACCTGTTTGTCGGAGGTGTAATAGTCATCGCCCCAGATATAGGTTTTGCCGGTTGCGTTGACGGCAGTGAAATCGTCCGTCACTTGGTCTTGGGCGAAGAGTTTGCCCGTGCCCGGCAGCAGCATCACCGCCGCCAGAGCCAAAACAGAAAAGAGTCTTTTCATTGTGTGTTGTTGATTATTGTTTATTATTGTTTATGGTTGTTGTTTCACAAGGTAGTAATTTCGCCGCAAAAGTACTACATTTTTACATTCCTGTAAACAATAGCGGTAAGAATTGTTATTTTTTCTATTGTCCGATAGAAATACGGTGGATGATTTATGAATGCAAGTTTCAAATTGCAAATTTATGCCACAGCGGAATAATATACCCCTCCATATATAAGGCAAAAAAAGGGCAAAATCTATCACCTAAAAGGCAAGTTTTTTTACTTTTTTTTGCATTTTCTTTGTAAACTACTGTAAATGAGGAGGGGTTTTTGATTTATGATTTCAAATTGCAAATTGCAAATTTAGGGTCGGGATGTCGGGATATCGTCCTATTGGAATTTCGGGATACCGTGCTTTCGGGATGTCGGGATCTCCGTTATCTGAAGAGGACGGCGGGGTTCTTACAAGCGGCTCTTAAGGCCGATGTTCAAATATCCGCCCATTATGCCTCTAGGCATAAAAGCCTGCAGGGCTTTCATGTAGACACAATGGACAAAGTCCGACTCTTTAGCGAAGAAGACTTTGCGGCAATACAATTGCCGCGAAATAGACATACGCTTTGAAGCCGAATAAGATTCTTAGCCACAAGGGCACGATTATTTCGGGGCTAACTGACGAAGAAAAAAGCGGCTCTCAGCCGCTACAACAGACGAAAGGGCTGCGAATTAAATTCGCAGACAATAAAAGAAAGAAGGCAATAAAAGAAAAAGACAAGAAGGCAATAAGAAACAAACAGAAGGCTATCCGTGCGGGTAGCCTTCTGTGGTGATAGAGGTGCGGATACTATCCGCACGCAATGAACAAAGCCCATATTCTTTACAAGCGGCTCTGGGAAGCCGTGTTCAAATACAATTTGAACGTAATTGACGGAGGTGACAGGTTCTTATCTCTTAGTCGAGACGCTGGCCTTGGGCGGCGTAGCGGATGCCGTTGCGTTCGATAAGGAGAATGCCGTTGGAGATGTACTTGCGGACAGGATGGTTCATTTTGTTATCTGCTCTCTAACTATACCACCCAACTGCACGGAAAGGTGTTCGTATGCGTCCCGTGCCGCCTGCTCATAACCGAGCGTATGAGTACCCTTTTCGCTGATGCTATTCTCGTAGATACGCTTGCCGTCAGCCGTTTTTTCTATGCTGATTTGTGCGTCCGTAAAGACAAAGTACGCCGATGCGTTGCCATAATCCACCTTGTTGTACTCGCGTGCCCGGGCTGTAATCCGTATCACCCAATCCGCACGGTCGGCATCATCCACGAACATCACACCCAAATCCGACAGCGCGCCTTGTATCTCACTTTTCAACGCCATATAACTTGTGCCAAAGAGTTTCGCCGTGCAGTCGATACAGACCGCTATGCTGTTTTTCAGTTTCGCAGTCAGTGACAAGAAACGCTCCTTCATCTGTTTTGATTCACGAAGGGACAAGTCTTCATCCGTTGTCGCGGCATCAATACCCAGCATGATGAACTGGTCGTTCTCAATACCGTCCAGTATGGGAGATATTTCCGCCAGCATGTGGCGAGCCTGCATCTTGTCTCCGCTTCCGGCACGCGTTTCCACGCTGTTGAGTACGGCCTCGGCTTTCGACAGATTAACAGCAATGCGCCGCATCAGTTTCTTGTACAGGTCAGCGGATTTGACCCATGCGAACGCGCAGATGTCCCCTGTCTTGGTGTTCTCCCATACCTCCACGTTCAAACCCGGCACATCCTTGATGGTTGTCTTTATGCCGGAGCGCATCGTCATAACTTCATACGTGGACACATTGCCATAGTTTTGCGTGTTCTGCAGAAAGTGCTCAACCGTTTGTTCCACACTCACCTGTATGGATGCGACCACTTCGACACGTGCTTCCTGACGTACACGTGCGTATGCAGCCTCTTTGTCTTCGTACTGATTCCGAGAAACGGAGACGAAGCCGGTAAAATACGTCCCTGCGGGATAACGCTCTTCCCTGAGTACAGGGTCAATCCAGTCAGGCGGTGCCGGTCGGGCGGCTGACAGCAAAGCAGGTAAAAGATAAATAAGGAACAGAAGAAGCCGTTTCATAGGGTCAGAACTGCAATGCCAACCCGATGCCGTTTTGGTCAGACTTCAGATTAAGCGTTATCGGCGTATCTCCCACACATTTCTTATTGTAGGTCTTGTAGGCGTTCCCTTTTGCTCCGTAACCGCAAGAAAAAGTTATCAAACCACTCATAAATAAAGCACCTCCGATAGGCATCATAGTTAAACCTGCAATTTCTCCACCATATACCGGTATACAACAGCCTCCTATTACCATAGAAGCGGCTCCTATTCCAAACAAAGACCAGCCTGTTACAATGCATTTTTTACCGCCATTGTATTTCTTCCATGCTTCCGGGCAGTTCTCGTAAATGAATTTCTCGTACCCTTTCTTCGTCATCTTGTAACGCCCTAACCGGTACTCATTATCGCTGATTTTTGTAATCTCACCCAAATTGGCATACGGATTTCTTCCATATTCATACTCGGAATCGTCTTCGTAATCGGAAATAATCTGTTTCTCTTTCTGTTTCTTATTCTTTGCCTTGCTTGGCTTTTCTTCGTCTTCTTCCAAATCTTGTTCAGAAGCTGCCTGATGAATCGGTTTTATCAGATTAGATGCCAATAGTTGGCATCCGCGCTGAATCTCTTTCGGTGTTACACCCATCATCTGATTATCGGTCATTTCCGTGCGAGCTGTCTCCACATCCAACAGTTTGGCGGTAACGTACATATTGTTCGCATCCACCACAGCGGCTTCCGCCACTAACACATATTTGGCACCCGTCATTTCCCCCAGACGCTTGATTTGCTCGTTGCTAACCATACCCGTTCGTTGGAAATTCTGCTCGCCTAAGATGGCATCCATATCCGTGCGGTCGTATGCCTCATAACCTTCCGTACCCGTAATGGCTTTCGCCAGACTGGAACGTAGAATCAGTTTGACGGCATACGAAACTTTGCCCTCTCGGTCAACCGTTTCCAAAATCGCTACTTTCTTTGTCTCTTGCGCAAAGCACAGCACGGTGACAAGCATCGTGCAAACCAATAAAAATAGTTTTTTCATAGTCTTTGATTTTTAGTTTGTTAAATTATGTTGTTTACTTATTACACTTTTAACCTGCACACAATAAAAGAAGCGTGAAGTTCACTTGTTCTTCACGCTGGTCAAGGGCTTCGCAATCCCCGAATAAAGTAGAAAAACAACCGAAGTCCACGCCAGATATGCTAACCGTCCCGCCCATTGACGGGCGTGAACGGATAATACATATCCACGGGACATTCATTGTTGCCGTTCGGACTTTATTCTGTAGAATGTTGCGAAGATTCTGACCAGTCGCAAACAACGTTCAATAAACGCCTTTTTATGTCCTTGCTGTTTAACGTCGGCAAGCGACGGTATGATTTGCGGCGGCAAAGGTACAATAGGGAAACGACATACACAAACGGGATGTCGTTTAATTTATGATTTATGGTTTATGATTTATGATTTATGATTTATGGTTTATGATTTATGATTTATGGTTTAGGAGTTTAGACGTTTAGGGGTTTAGGGGTTGTTGAGAAAGTTGAGAGTTGAGAGTTGACAGTTCTTATCTCGGCAAAGCCTCGAACGATCAGCTGAAGCCGTATGGATAGTTGATAATTGATAGTTGATAATTGATAGTTGATGATTTCAAGTAGCAAATTGCAAATTTGTTGGTTTTGGCGTTACGGAATATCGGGATTTCGTTCTGTCGGGATTTCGGAATACCGATATCTTCTCCGTTATCCCGTCGTGTTTCTGTTGAGTTCAGGTTGCGTTATCGTTGTATTGTTTTTGAATCGTTCCGTGAATCACCCGGTAATCACCCGCTAACCACCCGCTAATCACCCGCTAATCACCCGCTCACGGTAGTTGATAATTGATAGTTGATAGTTTATAATTGATAGTTGATAATTGCGTGTTGGGGAGCGTTCATGGTTTATTATTTATGATTTATGGTTTATGATTTCAAATTTCAAATTGCAAATTTATGGTTTATACTGCGTGTTGGTTGGCCTTCGGCTGTTTGTTACTGCGTGTTGGTTGGTTATTATTTTTGTTTCTTTATACTATTCCTATAGTATCCCTATAGTATTCCTATAAGTATTCCTATAGTATCCGTATAGTATCCGTATAGTCAGCATAGGGTGTAAAAAGGATGTGGACGGGGATGATATTTTTTTTGACAAAGGGTTTCGGCGTATTGGCAAAAGCATTACCTTTGCGGCGGCTAACGACACAATGCATACCGCCATATACATCCTATGAATATCGCTATATTCGGAAACGCAATGAAGCAGCAGACACTCAATGAGGTACGACACCTGATTGAGTACATGGCCGCCCATCAGATTCACATCTATCTCTCCCAAGAACTGCGTCAGGAACTGAACCTACGCGACTACGAGGTCTATCCCCGCGCAGACGAAGCGAACCTCAACGATACAGACCCGATAGACTTTGCCCTTTCAGTAGGCGGTGACGGCACGTTCCTTACCACCGCCGCAGCCGTGGGCGACAAGAACGTCCCCATCCTCGGCATCAACTGCGGTCACTTAGGCTTCCTCGCCGAAGTGCAGACACAGGACGTGGACTACATCATGGACCGTCTGTTAGAGGGCGATTACACAGTGGAACAGCGTACGCTCCTGTCCGTGACCTGCTCGGAGAATGGACATATATTAGACCCGAACGCCCTCAACGAGGTAGCCGTTCTGAAGCAGGGTCTGAGCAGTATGATTACGGTCGAGGCACGCCTGAACGGCGAGTTCCTCCATGCCTACGAGGCAGACGGTCTGATTATAGCGACCGCCACAGGCAGTACGGCATACAACATGAGTGTCGGCGGTCCGCTGATGACTCCGCAGACACCCGCATTCGTGCTGTCGCCTATCGCGTCCCACAGCCTGAATGTGCGTCCGTTAGTCGTGCCGGACGACTCGAAGATAGACCTCTCCATCCGCAGCCGCAACGGCAGTTACTTGGTCAGCGTGGACGGCCGCAGCCAGGGCTTCAGCGACGACATAACCCTGCACATCGAGAAAGCGCGCTACACCGTCCATATCGTGCAGATAGGCGGCAACGGCTTTATCCACTCGCTCAAAGTCAAACTCAACTGGGGGAGATAAAGTATGCATCAGCTGCTGTATGTAACATGGGACGTGGACCCCATCCTTATCCACATAGGCGACGGTGGCATCCGCTGGTACGGCTTGCTGTGGGCAGTGGGACTGTATATGGCCTACTTGGTGCAGGTGAAGCTGTACGCCAACGAGGGCTGCCCGAAAGACTGGCCGGAGAAGATATTCCTGTGGATGGCATTAGGCGTCATCATCGGTGCGCGGATAGGTCACTGCTGGTTCTACGAATGGCACCACACGGATGACCCAATCCAACTCTTTGCGTGGAACCTGAACTACCGCAACCCGTACATAGAGAACCCGTTGGCACTGCTGCGCATTTGGGAAGGCGGTCTGAGCAGCCACGGCGGCGCCTTCGGCCTGATTATCGCCGCATGGGGTCTGAACAAGAAACACTTCTCGAAGAACAAGAAGTTCCATACCTCGGTCATCTGGATTTTCGACCGTTTAGTCATCGGCGTGTGCATCACCGCCACGTGCATCCGTTTCGGTAACCTGATGAACTCGGAGATATACGGCGGCGTGACCGACCTGCCGTGGGGGTTCATCTTCGTCCGCGACGGACAGACCGAACCCTGCCATCCGACACAGATATACGAGATGCTCTACTGCATCGTGGCGTTCGTCGTGACGTGGCTGATGTACTGGAAAGGACAATGCTACAAACGGCAGGGGCTTATCTTCGGGGTCTTTCTTGAGATTATCTTCGTGACCCGCTTCCTGTTAGAGTTCATCAAGAACGACCAAGAGGCATTCGAGGCCGATATGGCTCTCAATATGGGGCAACTGCTTAGTATACCGTTTATTATATGGGGAATCTATTTAATCGTACACGCATGCAGACAAAAACCTGTTTCCTGATTGCCGCTCTGCTGTGCAGCGGTCTGTCGCTGTGCGCTACACCTGTTTTACGAGGCGACACCGTTCCTGCCGACTCACTGATGGCTATTCCCGACTCGCTGTTGCGTGTGAGTGCGTTGCCGTTGGACACTGTACTTGATGTGGATACGCTCAAAGACCAAGACGCGATGGTGGTTGGGTTCGACGAGGACGAGATGCTGCTACGTATGATAGCGCAGCAGAGCGACGACATACGCCGTCGCGACTCGCTGCAACGCGACTCGCTGCTGAACGAGCTCTATACACAAGAGCGCAAATTGGAGGACGAACTGAAACACGTCCGTGACTCTATTCTCAACCTCCGCGCCGACGAACTGGCGCAAGCGGCATTCCGCGACTCTATCGCACGGCTGCAAAGAGAGCAGGACTCGGTGGCGAAGCAGTTGGCACAAGAGAAACACCTCGGACAGATAGCCGTAACCAAATCCCTCATCAAAGACACCGAGGAAGACCTCGCCGATATGCGGCGCAACCGCCAGAACATCTACAGCCCGTGGCGGAAAGACGCACTGGTGCAACTACAGATGGCGCAGAGCTACATCTCCAAGAACTGGTACCAAGGCGGCAACGAGTTCAACCTGAACATCCTGTCCGTCCTCAAAGGCAACATCAACTACTCGAAAGACAACCTTATATGGGAGAACCTCGGCGAATGGCGGACAGGCTTCGCCAATACGCCCGGCGACACATTACGACTGTTCAACACCAACGACGACCTGTTCCGTATCTACTCCAAAGTTGGCTACCAGATAGTCAAGAACCTGTATCTCTCTGCCTCGGCGGACTTCCGCACATCGATATGGGACACATGGAAAGCCAATACGAATAATCTCAAGACCACTTTCGGCACCCCTATACGCTTCAATATCGACCTCGGTCTGGACTACAAGCCCGTGAAAGACCTGAGTATCGTGGTGGCTCCCGCATCCTACAAGATGGTGTACGCGATGGTGACTGACTCTACCGTCACCGTCACCGACTACGGTATCCCCGCCGGCAAGAACATCCTGAACGACGTGGGTAGCAGCCTGCGCGTCAAATACAAGTACACGCCGCTGCGCGAGATTGTTCTGGAGACGGAGTTCTACATCAACTATACCTACCTGAAGCACACACTGGAAGTGGACTGGCAGACAACGTGTAACTTTGTTATCAACCGTTTCCTGACCACCCGCATAACCCTCCATCCGCGCTACGACAGCTCGTACAAGCCCAACGGCGCAACCAAGGCCAAGATTCAATTCAAGGAGATGCTTTCAATAGGCTTCTCACACACATTCCGCTAAGTTATGAATAACAGTTCGTTACGCATCGTTTATATGGGTACGCCTGAGTTTGCCGTGGCAGGCTTACGAGGACTGGTGGAGAACGGCTGGAACGTGGTTGCCGTTGTGACAATGCCCGACAAACCTGCAGGCAGAGGACACAAGATGCAGGAGTCGCCCGTCAAGCAGTACGCCCTGTCCGTAGGTCTGCCCGTGTTGCAGCCGGAGAGACTCAAGGACGAGGTCTTCCTGTCGGAACTTCGTTCGTATCAAGCCGACCTGCAGATTGTTACCGCCTTCCGGATGCTACCGGACGTGGTATGGAGTATGCCGCGGTTGGGTACGTTCAATCTGCACGCCTCGCTGCTGCCCAAATACCGCGGCGCCGCACCAATCAACTGGGCTGTCATCAACGGTGACAAGGAAACAGGCTGCACCACGTTCCTTCTGCGGCACGATATAGACACGGGCGATATACTGCTGCAGGAGCGCACCCCCATCGGCGACAACGAGGATGCCGGTTCGCTGCACGACCGTCTGATGGAGATGAGTATCGGTCTTACCCTTCGCACGGTTCGTCTCATAGCCGACTGCGATGCACAGGGCATACCCATCCCCACAACCCCTCAAGAGATGTCGGAGGACCTGCGCCCCGCCCCTAAACTGTTCAAAGACAACTGCCGAATCGATTTCTCGCAACGGTCGGAAGACATAGTCAATTTCGTCCGGGGGCTGTCCCCCTACCCTGCCGCGTGGTGCAATCTGACCATACGCGGACAACTGTACGAGAACGTCAAAGTGTTCCGCGCAGAGAAAGGCGATGGACCGATAGCTGTCCCTTGCGCAGACGGAACAGTCAGCATCGCCGAACTGCAACTACCAGGCAAGAAACGGATGGACGCCAGGAGCCTGCTCAACGGAATACATTGAGATATGAACCCGATAGAGATTATAGACAAATACTACGGGGACGCACCCGATTTGCGTAATGTCCTGCTGATACACAGCGAGCAGGTGCGCGACCGTGCGCTACGCATCGTGGATGCCCATCCCGAATGGGGTGCGGACCGCCAGTTTGTCAGCGAGGCGGCGATGCTGCACGATATAGGCATCTTTTATTGCGATGCCCCGGGCATCTATTGTACGGGCGAGCGGCCGTATATCGAGCATGGGTTCTTGGGTGCCGAACTGCTTCGCCACGAGGGTCTATCCCGTCACGCCTCCGTGGCAGAAAGGCACACAGGCGTAGGCATACCGATGGAGCAGGTCATCCGAGACAACCTGAATGTGCCGCTGGCGGACTATTTTCCCGTCTCATTAGAGGAGAAGATCATCTGCTATGCCGACAAGTTCTACAGCAAGAGCCATCTTGACCGCGAGCTGACCACCGATCAGGTCCGCTTCAAGCTATGGCGTTACGGACATGATGCCATCCTCCGTTGGGACAAACTCGTCGAAATGATGGATGAGTAAGCGCGACAGAAAGCCTTTCCTATAATGAAACAAGAAACCGTCTGAACTGATTCGTCAGACGGTTTCTTGTTGATTACAAGTCAGAGACTTATCGTTCTTTATTTGAAATAAGCCAATGCTTTTTCGTTTTCTACTATTTCCTCTTGGAAGACGTAGGCGCCTGTTTTAGGACTTTTGACCATTTTGATGCACTTGGTGTGCAGACGTCCCGAGTTACCTGTTTGCAGGGTAGCGACCGCTTTCTTTGCCATAGTTTAGTCCTTTCTTACTTGATTTCCTTGTGAATTGTGTACTTCTTGAGGATGGGATTGTACTTCTTCAGTTCCAAACGGTCCGGGGTGTTCTTACGGTTTTTCGTCGTAATGTAACGGGACATACCGGGCATACCGCTGGCTTTCTGTTCCGTGCATTCAAGAATAACCTGCACGCGAGCTTCTTTCGTTTTCTTTGCCATAGTTGTTTCTCCTTACTTTACTCGTATAAATACCCTTTTTCCGCAGCCTGCTTTAAAGCAGCATCCAAACCGATTTTGTTAATCGTACGAAGACCAGCCGCACTTACGTTCAGCTGAATCCAGCAGTCCTGTTCTACCCAGTAGAACTTCTTGTGGAACAAGTTCACATCGAAGCTGCGCTTGGTATGGCGCTTCGAATGCGACACATTGCATCCCATCATGGCTTTCTTGCCGGTGATTTGACAAATTTTTGACATAGTATATAATATTTAGTATTTTTCTAACCATAATATCGCTTTAACGATTTCATTTATAGCGTACTTCTCGCATGTGACAGGCTCACAAAATAGCCCGTTTACCACGAAAAAATCGGGCAAAGATACTACGTTTATTTGATTTCGCAAAACTTTTGTAACATTTTTATAAAAAAAGTGACTTTTTATAAAAATGCCACGAATCGGTTAAATCGTGTCTATGAAATAGCGCTGCTTGCGGTTGAACATCAGGATTCCGATAAACACAAGCACTGCCATACACGCAAAACTGTACGCCAGACCGCCCCAAGAGAATGCACCGGCACCGAAAGCACCATACTTGAAGGCTTCCACAAGAGGAGTAATCGGATTATAGAGCATAATCTTATGGAGAGTCGGATTGGTGACATAGCTGAGCGGATAGACAATAGGGGTGGCATACATCCATAGAGAGATGAACGTGCCAAAGAAGTTCGTCAGGTCGCGGTACTTGGTGGTAAGCGAAGACACTATCAGGCCCAGACCCAACGCGATGCCGCCTAAACAAAGCACTATAAGCGGGAAGAGCAGCAGATACACGTTCGGGCACAGATGCACACCTCTGGCAACAAAATAAACATAGACTATTATAAAGGTGGCGAGTTGGAGCGAAAAACGGAACAGCTTGCCGAACACAACCGACAGAGGCGTCACTAATCGCGGGAAATAGACCTTACCGTATAGACCGGCATTCGTCTGGAATGTGCCGGACACCGCCGTCAGGCACGTGGAGAAATACTCCCACAGACAGATGCCGCTCAGGTAGAATACGGGTTGGGGAATATCGTCAGTGGGGATATTGGCTATGCGTCCGAACACGACCATATACATTATGGTGGAGAACAGCGGCGCCATAAAGTACCATCCCATACCGAAGACGGTCTGCTTGAACTGCACGGTGATGTCGCGCTTGATAAACAGCCACAGCAGGTAGCGTTTCTCCCATACGCTCTTGAGCCCGAGGTTGAAGAACTTCTCACGGGGTGCGATGACGGTGGTCCAATATGTATCCTTTGTCTGCTTCACAATGTCCGGCTAAACCGTATCCATAAACGACTTTTGCACCTTGTTGAATATCACGACACCTATAAATAAGGTAATCAGAGTCATCACCAGACTGTAGCCGAGCCACAGCCACGAGAACTCGCCTGCACCAAGCACCGAGTACTTGATTGCCTCGATAATCGGAGTCACGGGATTGAGCGACATAGCGAGATGGAGCTTGGGGTTTGTCACCATCGACATCGGGTAGATGACCGGAGTGATATACACCCACAGCGTAATGACCTTCGCAAACACAATCTGCAGGTCACGGTACTTCGTGGTGAACGACGACACGATCATCCCCACACCCACAGCGAACAGCGCCAGTATCAGTATCAATACAGGGAAGAGTATTATTTGCCAGTGCACGGCCACTTCCGAACCGGTGGCTGCATAATATATATAGAACGCGAGGAAGATGCCCAACTGAATAGCGAGGCTGAGCAGGTTGACCGTCACCGCCACGAGCGGCATGATGATGCGCGGGAAATAGACCTTCCCGAAAACATCGGCATTGGTAACGAATGAGTTACTCGTCGAACTGAGGCATGAGGCGAAATAGCCCCACAGCGAGATGCCCAACAGGTAGAACAGTACGGGCGGAATGCCGTCAGTCGGGATATTGGCTATGCCGCCAAACACCGCCACATACACGATTACCGACAACACGGGTGTAATCAGGAACCACAGCGGACCAAGAATCGTCTGTTTGTACGCCACGCGGAAAGCGCGCAGCACGAACAGGGCGAACATATCGCGATACCTCCAAAGCTCCTTCCAGTCGAACGCCAAGAGGTTCGCTTTAGGAGTGATGACGATGTCCCATTGATTATTGTCTGTGGTTGTTTGACCCATGCTAAACGATAGATGGTTACCCATTTGAGCCGCAAAAGTAACGCTTTTTACGGAACCGACAAAAAAAAAGCGACCTATCTGCCCATTCCGCTACCCTTGCGCTACCTTTGCGCTACCCGTGAGCTATCCTTCACCAACCTTTGAACTACCATTAAGCAATCATTGAGCAACCCTTGACCAACCTATGAACTACCTTTAAGCAACTATTGACCAACCCTTGACCAACCTGAAAAAGGTTGACTCGTTTATTATGACCGACCTTTGAGCAATAGGAACGCCTTGCAGGTTTATCTCTCGCGGCTACCCCCGCGAGCAAAAATAAACAGACACAACCAACAGCAACGCTAACACGTAGTCACCAACACGCAGTAATCAACACGCAGTGACCACATGAAAGTTCGGTGGACTTTTATGGTTGCGGACAATGGCGAGGATGGCAGTCACCAACACGTAGTCACCAACAGCGCAGCTGACCAACACGCAGTCACAAACAGCGAAGCCTAACTAACACGCAGTCACCAACAGCGCAGCTCACTTTTTACAGTCTGTCGCGCATTGCGCCGAGAGCGTAGAGAGGGACGAGATGCACTCTCTCCATCTCTCCGAAAGGCTCCATGCTGGTGCGGATGCCGTAAGGCAAGTCCTTCAGTTGCAGGAAATAGTACAAACTCTGCATCGAGCCGCGAGTGCCGGCTTTCACCTCCACAGGAACCATCCTGCCTTGCACGGCAAACAGGTAATCGATTTCCGCCTGACGGTCCTTGTGCAGGTTAAGCCAGTAATACAAGTCTTCCCGCACACGCGGATTGCCGTTTTTGAGAAGTTCCAGTCCGGCTGACACTTCAGCCAAACCGCCTTTGCATACGAGGTCTGTATCGGACAATAGCAGCATCTCGCCTATGTTAAGCCCCAACTGATGAAGCATAATGCCGGTATCGACAGGCAGGAACTTGCGGAACTTGGGGTTGGACTGGGCGCCGAAAGGCACTCCGTTGGCGGATGTGTGGGTGACAGGGATAATCAGCCCAGCCATCTGCAGCAGTTCCAAAGCCTCTTTCACTTTGGTGGTGTCAAAGCCTCCCTGTACTGCCGAATAGACAAACTTGCTGCCTGCCTGCTCCGCAACCGACTGCCATGTGTTACGCAGCACAAGAGGCGGGATACGGGTTTTGTACTTGGCAAAGTCATCCGTATATGTAGCGATTATGTCGGCTTGTATCTGATGGCACAAAAGTGAACGACCTTGTTTGAGCCACATCCTCACGACTTCGGGCATGCCACCGATTAACATAAAGGTTTTGAAGTATTCCACCACTTTGTTATGAATGGCTGGGGTCAGAGGTTCGTAATCTGCTTTATTATATAGATACTTGTACATCATTGCATTGGCAGCATGCAGGAATTCCGCGAAATTGAAAGGAAAAATATACATCGACTGAATCCTGCCGACACCGAAAGAGGGCAGTTCCGCCAAAGCGAACTCCAACAGCGAGCCGGCAGCAATGACATGCAGTCCGGGACGCTTCTCATAAAAGAAACGCAATGCGCTGATAGCGCGCGGACAAGCCTGCACCTCGTCAAGGAACAGCAGTGTCTTGCCGTCTGTAATAGGAATACGATACAAACTTTCCAAGTCAGAACAAATACGGTCAGGATACAAATCTGGCTCAAACACCCCAATGGCATGCTTTTCAATTTCAAAATTGACCTCTACAAAATACTCGAACTGTTCTGACAGATGCCTTACTGCGGACGATTTGCCGACTTGTCTTGCCCCGCGAAGCAACAACGGTTTGCGCAAAGGACTGTCTTTCCATTCGGTCAAGGATGAGTCTATGCGACGGGAAAAATAAACGGATTCTGACATATTATTACGGTCGTTTTGGTTTAACGCCGCAAAAGTACGGTAAATAAATACATTACAAAAATATCTTGGGATAAAAAGCATCATTTTTACAAAAAAGGCGTGGGATAACAAGTAATGAATTTACAAAAAAGGCGTGGGATAAGCATTGTTTCAGAACACGGAAATATATTATACAGCCAAGAAGAATAACGAAACCAATAATATTAACCATAACAACCCAAAACGACATTTACTAACTAACACGCAGTAACAAACACGCAGTGTTCCCCAACACGCAGTCACCAACACGCAGTCATAAACCATAAACTTTCAACCCTCAACTCTCAACTTCACTAAACTATCAACTATCAACTATCAACTATCACAATCCCGAGGGTTTTATGATGATTATATTGCACACTACAAAAATATAGCCTACTTTTGCGGCGCAAAAAAGCAACACTATGTTTATTATCGGCATTGCGGGCGGCACCGGCTCGGGCAAAACGACGGTGGTGAGAAAACTCATTGAGCGTCTTCCTAAAGGCGAAGTAACAGTCATTCCTTTGGATTCGTACTACAAGGATTCGAGCAACATCCCTGTGGAGGAGCGGCAGAAGATTAACTTCGACCATCCCGACGCGTTCGAGTGGAAACTGCTCATCAACCACTTGCAGGAGCTGAAGCAAGGCCATGCGGTCGAGCAGCCTGTATATGACTACGTGACCTCCTCACGCCTCAAAGATACGGTGCATGTAGAGCCGAGCGAGATTATCATCCTGGAAGGGATCATGGTGCTCCACCACTATAAACTGCGCGAGCAGATGGATCTGAAGGTGTTCGTGGATGCGGATGCCGACGACCGACTGATACGCGTCATCAGCCGCGACATAGTGGAACGCGGACGCACGACCGAGATGGTCATTGAACGCTACCAGAAAGTGCTCAAACCCATGCACGAGCAGTTCATCGAGCCGTGCAAGCGGTTCGCCGACGTCATTATCCCCCAGGGAGGACACAACAACGCTGCCATCAACATGATGGCTAAATTCATCAAACAGCAGATTCGTGAGCGCGAATAAGCCGGAACTATGGACGCTGTTCGTGACGTACCTGAAGATTGGTGCGTTCACCATCGGCGGCGGGTACGCCATGCTCGCGCTCGTTCAGCGCGAAGTGGTGGACAGGCATCACTGGCTCGACGAGAAAGAGTTCCTCAATATGATGGCGCTCGCGCAGGCGGCTCCCGGACTGATTGCCGTTAACAGCGCTATTTTTCTTGGTCACCGGCTGGCGGGATGGCGCGGCGTGACGGTCTGCGTCGCAGGAGCTGTATTGCCTTCCGTCATTGTTATTCTGCTGATTGCGGTGTTTTTCTCCCGATACAAGACGCTTCCTGCCGTGGAAGCGGTGTTCCGTTGGATACGCCCCGCTGTCGTGGCGCTGATTGCCGCAACGGTCGTACGGATTGCCAAACATATATGGTGATATGGTTTACCTGCAACTCTTTCTTTCGTTCCTGAAGATAGGCTTCCTCGGTTTCGGAGGAGGCATGGCGATTATCTCGCTCATTCAGCAGGAGGTGCTGCATTACGGATGGGCTACGGAGCAGGAGTTCGTGGATATGGTCGCCATCAGTCAGGTCACGCCGGGACCGATTGGCATGAACTGCGCTACCTACGTGGGTTACACGGCGGGCGGCGTATGGGGCAGCCTCATTGCCTCTGCGGGGATTGTGCTGCCGTCGCTGGTGATTATGCTGGCGGTGTGCCGCATGTACGACTATATACGCGACCGCTGGCAGGACAATGCCGTCTTTATTTGGGTGCTCCGCATCATCCGTCTGGCAGTAGTGCTGCTCATCGCACACGCCGCCGTGATGCTGGTCACACCGGCTACGTTCCCCGATTGGGGCAGCTGGGTCGTCTTTGGACTGGCTTTCGTTTGCAGCGTCCTGCCTGTGGTGGTTGCCTCATCGGAAGGAAGTGCGCGCCGGAAGGTGCTCGATGCCGTGAGCCACCCCATCTACCTCATACTGTTTTTCGGGGCGTTAGGACTGATTGAGTATTTTTTGTGCGATTTTTTATGATTTTCCTTTGGCGGTTCGGAAAATAGCCGTACCTTTGCGCGCTTTTTCGAGGGAAAATGCATTGCCTAATGGTGTAATGGTAGCACTACAGATTCTGGTTCTGTCTGTCTGGGTTCGAGTCCTGGTTAGGCAACAAGGCATGAAAGGAAACGGATTTTTGCGAAATATTTTGCAGAAATCCGTTTTTCTTGTACTTTTGCCGCTCGTTAATGGATAATCAACAATTAACCAACATTTATAAACCAACACAAAGATGAAAAAGTTCCTTCTTTTAGCTTTGACAGCAGTCAGCGCAATTGCTATGGCGCAGACAGAGGAAACCGAACAGAAACAGGATTCGGGGTTCGTGTTCACCACAGTTGACAGCGTAGCCATTACGCCCATCAAAGACCAACACCGTAGCGGCACATGCTGGTGCTTCTCTACCCTCGGATTCCTTGAGAGCGAGGTAATGCGTCTCAACAAGGGCAAAGTGGTGGACTTTGCCGAGATGTTCGTGGTCAGCCATACGATGGTGGACCGCGCTGAGTATGTGGTACGTATGTATCAGAACGCACAGTTCGCAGCCGGCGGCAGCGCGTACGACGTCATCTACTGCATGAAGCACTACGGTCTCGTTCCCCAGTCGGAAATGCCCGGTATCAAGTACGGCAGCACACCTGCTGACACACTCCCCGTTCACAAAGAACTGGATGCTGTAGCCAACGGCTACGTGAAAGCGCTCACCCGCAGCCTCGGCAAACTCACACCCGTATGGAAACAGGGTCTGCAGGCTGTCTATGACACCTATCTCGGCGAATGTCCGAAGGACTTCATGGTGGACGGAAAGAAACAGACTCCCCTGTCCTACGTTAAGGCGCTTAACCTGAACGCTGACGACTACGTAAGCATCACCAGCTACACCCACCACCCCTACTCCTACGAAGAAGGTCATCCCCGCTTCGCATTGGAAGTGCCCGACAACTGGCGCATGGATATGATGTACAACGTCCCGATGGAGGACCTCATGCGTATCATTGACAACGCGCTCGACAAAGGCTTCACTATGGCTTGGGGTGCTGACGTTAGCGAACAAGGCTTCACCCGCAAAGGCGTGGGCGTGGTTCCCGATGAGGAGAACGGCGCACAGATTACCGGTACCGACATGGCGCACTGGCTCGGTATGGACGCGAAGAGCAAACGCGAGGAACTGACCAAACGCCCCTTGCCCGAACGCACCATCACGCAGGAAATGCGTCAGGAAGCTTACAACAACTGGGAGACTACCGATGACCACGGAATGCAGATCTTCGGCCGCGCTAAAGACCAGAACGGCAAGATCTATTATATGATTAAGAACTCGTGGGGAACCAAGGGCTTTGACTACAACGGTATCTGGTACGTTTCCACTGCCTTCATGCAGTACAAGACCAACGACATCCTCGTTCACAAAGACGCTATTCCCAAGGATATCCGTAAGAAACTCGGTCTCTAAACAATGAGCGCACGCACATATTTTATTGCTACTCGTCCGTGGTCATTTCCCGTATCGGTCATGCCGGTGCTGGTGACCACGGCGGGTCTTTTTTGGATGGGTTATCCCGTCAGTTGGTGTATGTCCTTATGGGCGACCGTCGGGATTATCCTCTTCCACGCAGCCGCCAATGCCCTGAGCGACTACTATGACTACCGTCGTGGCGTGGATGCTGCCGACACCTACGGGTCACGGACACTCGTGGACGGCGCGATGACGGATGTGCAGATCAAACGCTATGCCTATGTGCTGTTCGCACTTGCCGTGCTGAACGGACTGGCGATTGCGTGGGCAGGTTCGTGGAACCTGCTGTGGATAGGTGCTGTCGGAGGACTGACCGCGTTCTTTTATTGGGTGCTGAAGTTCCGCGCCCTCGGCGACGTGGACATCTTCCTGAACTTCGGTCTGCTGCCCGCACTGGGTACGGCTATGGTCGTCGTGACGGATGCGTCCGATTGTGCGGTCTATACCGATGCGCTGTGGCTCGTGCTGGCATACGTGCCCATCACGAACGCAGTACTCCACGCCAACAACACACGCGACATAGCCACCGACACACGCGCAAACATACGCACCGTACCGATGATGATTGGTGTCTCGGCAAGCCAGGTAATCTATTACATCGAGGTCATGCTGCCCGTCGTATGGGTGGTGGTCTGCATCCTGTACGGCAAACTGCCGTGGGGCGCACTGCTCATCCTGCTGTCGCTGCCGATGGCTTGGGGCAACTGCCGGATGATGGCACGTCTTTCTACCGACAAGGACGCTATCAACCACCTCGACGAACTGACCGCCAAACAGCAACTCGTTTCCTCCCTGCTGCTCTTTGCAGGTATAATGGGGACGGTAGGGTTCACACATTTCTTCGGATAAACCTATGAAACGACATCTCTCCAATGCCTTGTTCGTCGCAGCACTGCTGTGGTTCATGATGTTCTCGCCGTGGACGGCGGGCAATGTGAATTTCTGGGGCGTCATGTCCTCTGCCGCTGTCTTGTTGCTGGCACTGTCCTTCTGGTACGGTCGTGACCTCTGGAAGGAACGCTGGCAGGATTGGAAGAGCGCCTGCTCGTCCTCCGGCGCAGTGCTGTTTGCCATAAAGCAACTCGGCTTGGGCATAGGCATAGCTGCTGTTCTGTGGGGCATGTTCTGGGTCGGCGACAAAGCTGCCCAATGGCTGTTCCCGTCCTTCGCACGTGTGGAGGTGGATGCCGTCTATGGACTGAAACAGTCAGCCGATCAGCAACTGATTGGCTGGCTGCTGCTGTGTCTGATTGGTCCGGCGGAGGAGATTTTCTGGCGCGGCTACGTGCAGGAGTCTTTCTGCCGCCTGTTCAAGGAGAACCGCCCTCTGTGGCTCCAACGTCTGCCTGCCGGATGGGCGGCAATGGTGGTCGCTACTGCCATCTACACACTCATACATGTACCCGCAATGAACTTCATGCTCGTGATGGCAGCGCTCGTCTGCGGCATCGTCTGGGGCGGGCTGTACGCTTTCCGCCGCGACTGGCTGCCAGCTATCATCCTGAGCCACGCCCTCTGGGATGCCGCCGTCTTCGTCTGGTTCCCGATAATGTAACCCTGCAACATCGCCGCTCCGTTCATTATTCAGACCCCATCTTCGTCCGTTAGCCCGGAATCTTATTCCGGCCCCCTCTTTATTCAGAAACGCGAGGCATCAGCCTCGCGTTTCTGTTTCTTTGTAATTGCCGATTGTCAATCGGCATATAGCATCGTCCATTGGGTTGGATATTATCCAACAAAGCGTATTGTTTTAGATTGTGTCTTTTTGAGTCATTGTTGAACATTTTGGACTAATCAAAACGTATGTCCATTCCCTCGGATTGTATCCGGCACCTTCTTTATTCAGTGCGCGAGGCGTCAGCCTCGCGTTTTTTCTTCTTTGCATTTCGCCGATTGTCAATCGGCATATAGCATCGTCTGTTGGGTTGGATATTATCCAACAAAGCGTCCGTTTAAATGATGTAACATCTTAACACGCAGTCACAAACATCCACTCACTACATGAAAGTCCGGTGGACTTTTATGGTTGCGGACAAGGGCGAGGATGGCAGTGACCAACAGCGAAGCTGAAATCGACCTTTGACGTATTGAAAAAAACAGATAATGTGACGGAATTTTTGCAGTTTGCAAAAGTTGCCGTAATTTTGCGCTGTTATTCAGCCGGAATTACATCTCAAAAACTATACAACTATGGCACAGGAAGCATTGCAGCATCTTCTGTTAGTGGTTCTCAGTCTGTCTGAAACGGAGCAGGAATGGTTTTCGAGACAACTGAACGAAAGGATTTCCACCCGCAAGGTTGAGCCTTATTCGCTGTCCGAAATAGACGCACGCCTTGATGAAACGGAGCGGCAGATAGAGGAAGGCAGATGGAAAACCACCGAACAGGTCTTTCACTCTCAAAAGCAAGTTGCCGTATGACGGTCATTTGGGCTGAAAGGGCGGAGCAGGCTCTGCATAGTGTCGAGGAATATATCAAGCGTGATTTTGGAGAACAGGCTCGTTTGAAATTTATGCAGAAGGCTGAGGCGACCGCCGGGCAATTGGCATCTTTCCCCCATTATGGGAAGATTGAGCCATTGTTAGCGCACCGGCAAAAGAGTTACCGGAGCGTGGTTGTGACCAAACAAAGCAAGCTCATTTATTACGTAGAAAGCGAGCGGATTGTCATTGCTGATTTTTGGGAATGTCGGCGCGAGCCTGAATCGCTGGCACAAGGCTTGTAAGTCTTTCATAAGTGGATTGGGTATATCACTTTATCTGTCAGACACGGAACGAAAGTTTTGTGTCTGACTTTTTATAGTAAAATCATCCTCATCCGCTTTTGTCCATTATCTGTTCTTTCAATATGACCTACCATTACGAACATATCCCATGTATGTCCGCAAACAACAAAAAAACACGCAGCTCACAAACACGCAGTCTAAACCATAAATTTGCAATTTGAATTTTGAAATTTGAAATCATAAACCATAAATCATAAACATTAACTCCCCAACACGTAGTAATCAACACGAAGTCTAAACCATAAATTTGAAATTTGAAATTTGAAATTTGAAATCATAAACCATAAATCATAAATCATAAACAATCAACACGAAGTCTAAACCATAAATTTGAAATTTGAAATTTGAAATTTGAAATCATAAACCATAAATCATAAATCATAAACATCCACTCACCAACACGCAGCTGCCTAACACGAAGTCACAACGACCCTTGACATACTGAAAAACATTTTGAGCAAAAGATATTTTTCGCCGTATTAGACAAAAAATATCCGCCAAACTGTCCAACAGTTTTTCGCCAAACTATCCAAAAACAGCAATAAATATTTGTGTATTTGAAAAATAGGTATTACCTTTGCGGCGCAAAACACAATATCTATGTCGAAAGATTGGAAATACAGGTCCCGGATAGCGGATCAGCAGCTGAAAAGCAAACTGTCATCAGCGGGAGCAGTTCTGGTACAAGGCCCCAAATGGTGCGGCAAATCGACCACTGCCTTGCAGATTGCGGGCAGCAGTATGATGCTCGGCAGCCCGCAAGCCCGTCGGAGCGCGCGGGAACTGGTTACAACCGCTCCTGACTTTCTGCTTAACGGCTTGACGCCACGTTTGTTCGATGAATGGCAAGTAGTCCCGGAACTATGGGATGCTATCCGTTTTGAGGTGGATAATCGCCGTCAGACGGGACAGTTCATATTGACTGGTTCTGCCGTCCCTGCTGATACGGAGAAGATTTACCACACCGGCACAGGGCGTTTCGCATGGCTGAAAATGAGAACTATGAGTCTGTGGGAGTCAGAAGAGTCAACAGGCGACGTCAGTTTGGAGACATTATTCGGCGGACAAGGGAAAGTATTCGGACATAGCAGGTGGCAGTTACAGGACATAGCCTATTTCCTTTGTCGCGGTGGCTGGCCCGTCACTTTGCAACTGACGCAAAAAGAAGCTTTGCAAACAGCCGTCAACTATCTGGATGCCATTGTGGAATCGGACATATCGAAGGTGGACAACACCTTGCGAAATCCCCGGCGCACACGCCTCTTGCTTCGATCGTTGGCTCGTCTGCAAGGCAGTCAGGCTCCTATGAGCACACTGCGCAAAGATATGGCGGCCAATGACGACGACTCGCTGTCGGAGCATACAATAGCTTCATATCTCAACGCCTTGGAGAAGATTTTTGTCGTTGAGGATATGCCTGCATGGAGCGTTAATCTGCGGTCAAAAACAGCCATACGCACTACAGCCAACCGTTATTTCACTGACCCCAGTATCGCTACAGCCGCTTTGGGTGCTACGCCCGACAAACTGATGGCTGACATTGAGACTTTGGGACTGCTCTTTGAGACGATGGCAATGCGTGACCTGCGCGTTTATGCTGATGCCATAGATGCAAATGTCTATCACTATCGTGACAAAGACGGACTGGAATGTGATGCCGTTATCGAACGGCGCGATGGGACTTATGGATTGGTGGAAATCAAGCTGGGCGGCGAATATGGTGTAGAGCAGGGTAAGCAGACATTAGCCAAACTCGCAAAGAAAATAGATACCGACAAGGCCGGATTACCTGCTTTTCGTATGGTGCTGACTGCGGTTGGCGATTATGCACTGACCGCACAAAACGGCACGCATATAGTCCCTATCGGTTGTCTTAAACCATAGCGGCAATCTGATAACATCTCATCTTTTTCTCAAGCAGGACCATCGCCCTGCTTGTTGTTTTTCAGTATAAATAGAGTACCCTTGCGCTGCCAATAAAACAAAGTGGCAGAAAAAACAACATACACTAACCAACACGCACGGCTCTGCCGATCGTTCGGAGCGAAGCGGAGATAAGAAGTGACCAACACGTAGTCACCAACTCGCAGTCACTACATGAAAGTCCGGTGGACTTTTATGGTTGCGGACAATAGCGAGGATTTCTAGCTAACCAACACGCAGTAACCAACACGGAGTCTAAACCATAAATTTGCAATTTGAATTTTGAAATTTGAAATCATAAACCATAAACCATAAATCATAAACATTAACTCACCAACACACAGTAACAAACACGCAGTAACCAACAGCCGAAGGCTCACCGACACGCAGTCACAAACATTTACAAGATTGGTTTTGTTGAACAGAGCAACGATGCGCCTTGTGTTCAATACAAAAAAGCAGTTACATTTAAACGGTCGTTTATACGTAACTGCGCCGCAAATGTACGGCATAATTTCCATTCTGCCAAATTTACAGACTCTTTTTTCCGTTTTTTAACAGTATTCATGCTATTTATGGGTGTTGGTTGTCGTAATCTTCAGACCTTACAGATGGGGTCTCTGTATATAATAAGGTATTAACAAATAAACGACCGTTTAAATGACAGTGAATGTGTGAATAACATGTACTCTCCAACACGCAGTCACTAACAGTGAAGCTGACTAACACGCAGTGTTGCCCAACAGCGCAGCTGAAATCGACCTTTGACGTATTGAAACAACTGATAAAACGGAACTTGAATTTCTGGCAATCTGCCTTGTTCCCTGTCTCTCACTGACCATAATGTAATTTGTACAAAACACATATTACATAAAAATGTATCGTACACAAAACACTTTTTACAATAAAAAGTTGTACACATCAAACAAAAGCACTATCTTTGCGGCGATTTTTGAAATACGACCAGACTGAATGACCTTAAAATAAAGGATTAAGTTTTATGGATATTCTTTTTGCACGCAACCAGGAGCTGCTTGACCATCTGCCCGACGGTTTTGTCCGCTCGATGATGGATGATGTCTTATGGGACGAATCGCGTCTGATTGCCATTCGCGGTTCACGTGGGGTCGGAAAGACGACACTCATGCTTCAGCGCCAGAAAGCCAAATACGGGAGCGTCGCCAACCGCAAATCGCTGTTTGTCCGCTTGGACAGCACCTATTTCACCCAACACACGCTGCTGGAAACGGCGGAACGTTTCTACCGGCAGGGCGGCGAACTGCTGTTAGTGGACGAAGTGCAGCACTACCCCTTCTGGAGCAAGGAGATAAAGGAGATTCACGACACCTACGCCTCTCTGCGGGTGGTGTTCAGCGGCTCGTCGTTGCTGCATATCCTGAATGCAGAAGCGGACTTGTCACGCCGCGCATTGAGTTACGACATGCAGGGACTCTCTTACCGCGAGTACATGCAGCTCTATCACCGCATCAGCCTGCCGAAGGTGTCGTTAGAGGACATCCTGCGGCACGGAACGGACATCTGTTCCGAGGTGGCGCGCTTGTGCCGCCCGATGGAGCATTTCTGGCATTATCTCCGTAAAGGGTATTATCCTTTCGGTGCGGAGGGCTTCGCCGCTTATGACACGCGGGTGGAGAACACGGTGGACTTGCTGCTCAATATCGAACTCCCGCAACTGCGCAAGGTAGATATCGCCAATGTCCGCAAACTCAAGTCGCTACTGGCGGTCATCGCCACGCAGGTGCCGATGATGGTGGACATAGCCAAACTGTCCCGAATGACCGGCATTGCACGGACAACCCTGCTGGCGTACTTGCAGTATCTCCACGAGGCGAAACTCATCCGGCTGCTGTATGCCGATGAATTGTCGGTGAAGAAAATGCAGAAGCCGGACAAGATGCTGATGGAGAACAGCAACCTTGTTTATGCCTTGTCATTAGCGGAACCTAATCCGGGGACGGTGCGCGAGACGTTCTTCGCCAACCAGACCGGCTGCCGCCATCAGGTGGAGTATTCCGGACAGGGAGATTTCAGGGTGGACAGACGTTGGCTGTTTGAGGTCGGCGGAAAAGCGAAAGACGGCAGGCAGATTGCCCGTGCCAAGGAAGAGGCTTTTATTGCCGCTGATGACATGGACTATCCGGCGGGTAACAAAATCCCGCTGTGGCTTTTCGGCCTGCTGTACTGACCCCCACTCGTTTGCCTCCTCTTATCAGTCTGACACGGAATCATACCGTGTCAGATTGTTTTTAATGTCAGTTGTTTCAATCTATAAGTAACCAACACGTAGTAATCAACAACGCAGTTAACCAACACGCAGTGACTACATGAAAGTCCGGTGGACTTTTATGGTTGCGGACAAGGGCGAGGATGGCAGTTGACTAACACGCAGTCACAACAGCGAAGCTGCCAATTGATCTTTGACATATTGGATTACCGTAAAAATCCGTTTTTTCAACGAAAAAGTTGAAAAAAAACTTGCACTGTTCATAATAATGCCGTACCTTTGCAGGCGTAAAACTATTCAAACGGAAAAATGATAGCAACCATCGCGGAAGTGGAACGCTTCCTGAACGAATTCCAGCAGAAAGTAAAGGTGTTTGACATCCTGTTTTGGGATGAGCGTGAGAAGAACGCACAAGCTCTTACCAAACTGGGTATCACAGCTATAGAACGAAAAGAGATAGTGAAAACCATCACGGTGGAAGATTATTCCGAAGGTCCCATCAAGAACCTGCTGAACCGTTTGGGCGACCTGTGGGTTTTCGGCAAGGACGTGAACGGACAGGAGGTGTATATCAAAATCTGTTACGGACTGCCCAACCGTTCCACCATCTGCGTTTCGTTCCACATAGCGGAGCACCCCATGGATTATCCCTATAAGAAAGGAGGCACATTATGAAAAGCATGCTTACAGAAGGCGAAGCCGTTTATCAGAAAGAGATGCGCGAGATAGAA
This sequence comes from Paludibacteraceae bacterium, assembly GCA_905234835.1. Lineage (GTDB taxonomy): Bacteria > Bacteroidota > Bacteroidia > Bacteroidales > Paludibacteraceae > Colicola. Next base: position 39,119 of record CAJOIZ010000003.1, on the reverse strand, counting down.
TATCGCGGGGAGATGTACACCTACGAGCATCATAATGTAAAGGATTTGGAGACAGGTATTGAATACACAACGACAGAGATAGACACAGGCAACCTCGAGCGCATCTACGAGCAGTACCGCGCCAAGCACGACATCCCGTCGCCTGCCGAACTGACCGCCCTGCGCGAGCGGTACGGACTCTCTGCAGCCAAGATGTCGCAGATTCTTGGCTTGGGCGCTAACCAGTACCGCCTGTACGAGGACGGCGAGATGCCATCAGAAGCCATCGGCAAGATGCTGCGCACCATACAGACACCGGCTGTGTTCATGCGTTATGTGGAAGGCTGCAAAAGGGAGATGACCGAGCAGGAGTACAACAAACTGTGCAGCAGGATAGAGAAGACCATCATCAGTGAGATAAAGCGCAAGCCCAATTTCCAATGGCTGCATGAGTTCTTCTCCTTCGGCGGGATGATGAGCAAAGTGGCGATGTAAACAGCATCCGACACATAACAGACCTGTCTATATACACTGAACACCAGGTTTGTTTTAATCAATAAAAGCGGTAATCCAATGCAACATGGTATTGCCGCTTTTTGTTGTGTGTGTCAGTAAAAAAATGCACAACATTTACTCACCAACACGCAGTAATTACATGAAAGTCCGGTGGACTTTTATGGTTGCGGACAATGGCGTGGATGGCAGTCACTAACACGAAGTCAACAACACGCAGTCTAAACCATAAATTTGCAATTTGAAATTTGCAATTTGAAATCATAAACCATAAATCATAAACCCTAAACATTAACTCCCCAACACGCAGTCATTAACATTAACTAAACATATTATTAACTCCCTAAAAACAAACAACTATGAAAAAACTATTCTTGTTATTAACCGCTGTACTGCTGTCCGCAGGGATGGTGGTGCAGGCAGCACAGCCCGTAGGTAAGAACTCAACACCGAAGCAGTGTCAACTGATTCAGAAATCAGCTGGGTCATCCACGTTTTACGTAAAAATCCTTGCCACGAATAACTATGGCGGTGCCAATAAGTATATTTTCTTGGCAAACGTTACTATGAACTCTCCTACGAGTATAAGTGGAACTCATTTCTTTTATAACGAAAATGACAACAATTGTTATTGGGTTCAACAATTTAACAGTTCAACTGGGGCAGTTTATATTGACTGTCCGATATGCGGAAACCTAACATTCACAAGAATTGGGACAGACGCATCTACTGGCGCACCTAAATACCGTATCCAACTCGCAACCGGAATGGGTTATAATAACGCTTTGCAGACTGGTTTTGAAGCAACATGGGAACTTCCTGTGTTCTGCAAACAGAGTGATGGTACGACTACCATTGAACTGACTGATGAGTTGGAGGACACACACAACTATACGCAGCACTATTATTGGGATGATATGGTTGTTGAGGGTTCATTATACGTGGCTAGCAATTATGCTGTGGTTCGTTCGCAGGTTCAAGCAAATAGAACAGATTTTGGTGAGACTTGTTATCCTGCTTTAAATTTGGATTTCATTGTAGATCCTAACAAAGAGAATAAAACCAACGGTTATCTTTCGGCATGTTCTCACGGATGGTATGTTCCATATTATGGGACGTGGTCGAATGTATATACCTCAACATCTAGGCTCAATAACAGTAGTTATGTGGGGTATATTGTCAAAGATGCAAAAGTGGGAACGTCGAACAATAATTCTGTGGCCGCCGCATCTTATTTCGCCCCTAATACTCAGAACATTTACAAATTTACAGGAGGAACAATTTACATTCTGAATGGAAGCGCAGATAATCATCCCTATTTTTATTGTGACATGGTAAGTTCAGGAACAACAATATTAACAACTATTGGTAATGCTCCTGTCTATACTATTACCTACAAAGACCAAGGCAATGTGGCATTCAGCGGCGTGCATGGCAGCGGTTATCCGACAACACACACATTCGGCAAAGCCACTACACTTGTTAATCCTACAAAATCTGGATACACATTTGACGGCTGGTACACCAACTCCGCCTGCACCACAAGTGCTGGTTCAAGCATTGGAGCAACGGCACAACAGGCAAATTTCACTCTCTATGCCAAGTGGACCGCATCGGCTCCCACCACACACACCCTCACCCTTAATGTTACCGGAAACGGAACAGTGACGGCGTATAGTAACAACAATGGTGAATTTGTCACTTTCACGAACAACGAGGCGGAGATTGAGAATGAGGACGAAATCGTCATCACTTATACACCGGCAGCCGGTTATCATGTAGGCACGCATACAGATTCGGAGGAAGGGAATATCAATTCGGGTGATGGAATCTTTATGGACGGAGACCACACCATCACTGTCACCTTCGAGCCGGATGTTTACACCATCACTTACAAGGATCAAGGCGATGTAGCATTTACCGGAACACAGACCGATGCACCGACAACACACACCTATGGTACTGCCACAACGCTTAAAATACCGACCAAAGATGGATATAACTTTGGCGGTTGGTTCACTGCCTCTGATTGTCAGTCCGGCGCAGTAGGCAATACGACATCTGCATCCCTCGGTGCAACAGACTACACAGCGGATATTACCCTTTACGCCAAGTGGGAAGTATCGTCGCGCACTGTTACTCAATCAGTAGGAGCCAACGGAACACTCGCCGTATATAATGTAACTGCCAGTGAAGATGTGGTATTTACCAACAACACGGCGGAAGTGGCAGACGGTACAACATTAAGAATCACTGCCACAGGTAATACCGGCTATCACCTGAACACATTGACGGTAGGTGGCAACATTTTCACTTCCGGCAACACATACAATGTGACCAGCAATGTTACCATCGCTGCAACCTTCGCTCCCAACACCAACACGGCTTATACAGTCAAGCATTATCAGCAGAACCTTGACGGCACCTATCCTTCCACGCCGACAGAGACACAGAACCTGACCGGCACAACTGCAACGAATGTGACACCCGCCGTGAAGAGTTACACAGGCTTCACCGCTCCATCCACACAAACAGAGGCAATATTGGCAGACGGTACGCTCGTGATTGAGTACCAATACACCCGCAACACTTACACCCTGACATGGACGACCGACGGCGACGCGCTGACAGGCGACTATACGCACGGCACAGTGGCTTACGGCACAACGATTGCCCAACCCGCCACCCCGACCAAGACAGGTTATACATTCAATGTCTGGAGTCCGACACCCGCTGCCACCATGCCCGCTGCCAACACGGAATACACCGCTACATGGACAGCCAAACAGTATAACATCACCTACAAAGATCAAGGCGATGCAGCATTCAGCGGTGTACACGGAAGCGGTTATCCGACCAAGCACACCTACGGCAGTGCCACAGAATTGGTAAGTCCGACAAAGAGCGGATATAACTTCCTCGGCTGGTATGACAACAGCGAGTGCACAGGCGATGCCATCACCACCATAGCAGCCAACAGCATCACTGCCGACATCACGCTTTATGCAAAATGGGAAGTGGCTGCACGCACCGTGACCATCACCGCTCCGACCAATGGTACGATTACGGTAAGTTACAACGACGGCTCGGCACAGTCGTTCACTTCGGGCAGCCGCAATATAGCTCCTGGCACCACACTTACCATCACCGCCGTAGGAACCAGCGGACATGACTTGGCAACTCTGACCGTTGGCGGTAAGGGTTTCACATCCGGCAATACGCTCACCCTGACAGAGAACATCACTATTGTTGCTACCTTCGGCCTCACTCTCTGTGAAAGCTGCAACAACGCTCACTACAACTCGTTCCTTGACAATGACGGTCGCACGGAGAATGTGATTTACAACCGCACGTTCGTGCAGGGACGCTGGTCAACGCTCTGCCTGCCGTTCAACGTGAGCTCCGCCCAGATGACCAACCTCAGAATGAAGGGCCGTGTATACGAGTTCCGTTATGCTACAGGTAACGCCAACGATGGCAACAAGGTGACGCTGTACTTCTCGGCACCGGTCTCACTGGAAGCGGGCAAATGCTACATCGTCAATGCCAACAACGCGCTGGCGGGCAGGTCGTCGTTCGTATTCAACAACGTGACCTTCAATCTGGCTGCTGACAAGGTTGCGGACTTGACGGTGGCGGACGCATACGACGGACTGGACGGTTACAGCGACCCAAGCCAGACAGACAACAAAATCGAATTGGTAGGTACGCTGCGTAAAGGTACGCTGAAGATAAAAGATTCGGAGAACACATACATGGGTCTGAAAGAGAACAAGATTTACTATCCGAACACTACTTCGGGTAGCACGGTTCTCGCTTATCGCGGTGTGTTCCGCAGTATCAACGGTGCTTCATTAGAAGTCATGGAGCGTGTCCGCATCGTGGTTGACGGCGAGGATGCCGGCGAACTCGAAGTAGTTAACGGCGAACTACAGGCAGTTCCCGAAACACGCAAGTTCATCCGTGACGGCGTTCTCTACATCGAGCGCGAAGGCGTTATCTACGACGCAGCAGGACAGCGTGTAGAGTAAACAGGATAATACAAAGTACTCTGTACATCCGGAGTACTTAACATAAGAGCAAGAGGCTCGTTCGCGAGAAGGGGGGGCAGATTTTCATAGACTGCAATTCTTCCTTAGGGGTTTTAACTCGCGGACGGGCCTTCTGTTTGTACCCAACTGAAACTTCCGTATGTCAGCGCGAGAAACGCCATAAAATAGATCCTATGTACCTGCACACTGACATGCGTGTTGGATATATATCAACAATAGTCTGACATAAAGTAGAAAGGACTTAACATAATGTGAGAATAACTTAAAGCACATATTTATTTACATAGATTGGTTGTGAGCGACAGCATCTTTTTGCCGTTGCTCTTTTTGTGTTATACTTGTGCCAGACCACCTCCGATGCTATACGTTGTCAGTTTTCCCGAATACTGTTCGGGCTGACTCTTTCTTGATTTATACGATTCTTTCTTCTATTGTCCCGAATTTGATTCGGGGTTTTCGTTTAAAATAAAACATAGCATTATGACAAAATACAAATCAATGTATAAATACGAGCTCGCGAATGCGGCAGGCGTATCATCGGAAACATTCCGCCGCTGGCTCAAATCGGACAAAGCCTTTCTGGCTTCTATGGGCCTCAAACCCAAGCAGCAGCTTCTCCCTCCAAAAGTAGTTCGCTACCTCTGTGAGAAGTATGACATCGAAGTCGGGCAATAACACGCTATGTCGGGCCATTTGCCGCCAAGTCCCACAATGTCCCAACATGCATTTCCCCGCTATCGTACTTTTGCACCCGATTTCGAAATCAAACTGTTATTTCCTTTTTATTAACCCGCCTGAACCAAACCCGGTCTGTCAGCGGTCTGTCAGCGAGTGAAACGAGCGATCCGTCAGCGTCAGCTGTCCGTCAGCGAAGCGGTCTAGTCCAGGCACCAAAACCAAAACTATCATTATGTCACAAGTTAAACCTATGGGACTCGTTGAGTCCATGCACGGCAAGATCTGCGGTCACTCCGACATGTATTTCTTCCGCAAGTTCGGCAAAGTCTTTTCGGGCAAGATCTGTTATCCGTCCACCAAAGCCCCCACTGCCGCACAGACGGCGCAGCGCGACAAGTTCGCAACCGCCAGGGCTAACGCCAAGACAGCCCTTGCAGACCCGACCCAAGCCGCAGCGTACCTCGCCTCCTTCAAGAACCAGAAGAAGTACAAGGACTTCAACGGCTACGTCTTCGCCCAAGAGTACGCGAAACTCTAATCACTAACTCCGACAAGTCGGACTTGTCCCACTCGACTGACAAGTCCTACAAGTCCGACTCGTCCCACCTGTCCTAAAAATCTATCCTTGATTTACAAACCGCATCTATTGTGTGCACACTCATCTTATCTGCTTTTTGATTTTTTAGAGAGCAGATACAAGGCACGGTTGAAGAAGTTGCAGGGTTCCCAAAGAGTTTTACTCGAATGGGATGCCAGTTATGCGGGCATAATGACCGAAACCGAGCGACGAAGGAGCGGTGCCGCAGTAGATGCCTCTAAAAAACAAAAAGCACAATCATGTCTAAAGTAGTCTATATCGACCCCATCGACCACATTAGCGGCAAGATCAGTCGCAAGCACCGCACCATCTTCTGTTACCGCACGGCCACCGGTGCCAAGTACACACAGCAGCACACCGACTACTCGGGCTCACCCACAGCGGCGCAGATTGCCGCCATGACCAAGTTCCGGCAGGCGGCACTGCAGACCACTGCCATCATGGCGGATGTTGACCAGCAACAACTCTACCGCACCCAGTGGCGTGCACACATGCAAAGCGCTCATCCCCGCTACCGCACCCTGCGAGGATTCATCTTCGCCAAAGTGTATCAGACATTGTAATCGTTAACCGACAGGCCGGACAAGTCAGACGAGTCCTAAAAGTCTGACAATTCCTACGAGTCTTACAACTCCTACAAGTCCTACTCGACTGACCAGTCCCACAAGTCTGACTCGTCCGACCTGTCTAATTCGTTGACAAAGAGAAGTAAGAAATATTTATGAATCATTTTTGACCAAAAAGAAGATGCGTCAGCATCATTTGTTCAATTAGTTTAATTCGTTGATAAAGAGAAGAAAGAACAATTTTTGAATCATTTTTGATCATTTTTGACCAAAAAGAAGATGCGCAAGCATCATCCGTTTAATTCGTTGACCAAAATGAAAACCAAGAAACAACCCGTCCTTGCAACCGTCCTCGTTATTTTCGGTGTGTTGCTTATCATTACCGCATTCTTTGTCCCTCCATTGGGTGTGATTGATGCTTCCGTCCTCACCGCCTTCGGCGAGATCCTCACCTTTGCCGGTGCAGTAATAGGTATCGATTACCAATATAAGAAAAAGGAATAGAAGCATTGCCCTCCGTCCATTCTCCGGCGATTCGATCGCCGCGTAAAGTTTTGTTCATTGCGTCAGGATAGCATCCTGACATCGGTCCCCTGACCGCCACTTTCTTCCATTGTCCGGCAATCTGATTGCCGCTCTGATGAAAGCTCCGGCAATTGTATCGCCGCCCTATTGTTAAACCATTAAACCAAAATCCTTATGTTATTATCTCTTATCCGTACAAATGAATCGCCCTCTGAAACAACGGGCATTCTGCTTATCGGCGGCAAGCCTTTTTGTGGCACACTCGAGCCGCCTACCGTCCCCAATGCACAGCACCCCAAAGGAGCCATTCCGCTTGGCTGGTACAAACTGACACTCACCCGCTCACCCAAGTTCGGACGTGTGCTACCGCTGCTCCATTATGTCCCGGGCTTCGAGGGTATTCGCATCCACGCGGGCAACAACCGCGAACATACCGCAGGGTGCATCCTCGTGGGGCAATTATGCGGTAACACACTCTACTATTCACTCTCTACGGAAAGTGATCTTGTTGAACGATTAAACAAACACAAAGATGAAGAGCATTATATTGAAGTCACTACGCCTGAGCGTTTCTTCACTGAGCATTGCAGCACTATCGATGATCTTACCTGCTTGCTCCACGGTGCGAAATACTACAGAGACCAGCCGCTCGCAGGTCGCTAATCTCTTTCTCCGCGACAGCACCTGGCTCCACGACAGCATACGCGTGGAGTATAGGCGCGGCTCGCCGCTTACTCCGCGGACAGAAAACAAAACTGACATGGAAGGTAATTCGTTGCCTCACCCTGTCCGTGTTGATACCGTTTATCTTGAGAAGTGGCACACCCGCTGGCGCGACCGTGAAACCATACGGGCCGACACCATAACCAACGAGGTCATACGCACAGAAACCATCCAAGTCCGTTACATCCCTCGCTTTTACAAGTACTGCACAGCCCTTGCCATCCTGTTGCTTCTCTTCCTGCTTGCCCGAGCTGTGCTTCACCTTTACAGGCGTTGGGGATAATGCAAAAATAACGGTAGAAACTCTATCTGTAACGGCGGGCGTTACGGTCGCGAAGTCCGCACATCACGCACTTCTCCCTGCCCGGGAACGTGAACAGGATGGTGAACTTCAGTCCTGCCGAGAAATTGTGCAGATAGTAGTTGCCCATCGAATTGGAGAACCAAATCGGCTTGGCCACAAACGTCGCAAAGTCCCACTTGGAAACATACGGAACGTAAATGGCGGGATCGCCCGACTGGGTGGAAAAATTGAACAGCCCCAAATCGGCGTATGCACCGATACGCAGATGCGTACCGTTCTTGTAGGTCGTCCAGTCGTAACCGGTCTCCAACGTCAGAAGCACATCAAAGCGTTTGTCCGTTTCGTCATTACGGCTCTTCAGAGGTACTTGTTCACGATAGCCGTGGTTATCCATTTCCATCCACTCCGTATCATCACCCATACCGTAGTAACGGTCGTACGAACCGCGGGAGGTGACGTTCATCTCGGTTTTGGTCTCCTGCACGAAAGGAAACGTGAAAGTTAAACCACCCATCAGATAATACCCGTAGATATGCATTCCCGCCAACAACGGAATCTGCCCGTGCAATTGCATCAGGTGGTCCTGACGCTCCGTTACGGTATAGGTGAGGGTAGAAAGGGGCGTACCCCACGAATCGATAACGCGTTCCCACAGCGGGTCATACAAGACAAGATCCCTGTTGGTGAAACGCATATCGCCGACGTTATTCCGTATCTCGCGCAAGGATACTCCTACGCCGGTCTGAATCATCAGCAATCCTTGACGGAACTCATAGACCATTCCGAAACGGCCATCGTAACCGCCGGGTTTCAACTTAAGGAGCGAAGGACCGCCCATTACGTTGGAATAAGCGCCAATGCCATAGAAACCGAAGGTATGCACTTCGCCGGTTTCCTTTGAGCGAAGCAAACCGCGTGAGTCACGCTGACGCTTGACATCGCGGGAAGTAAAATGCCGGGAAGACAAACCGCGCATGGACGGCTCGCCGGCGATACGTGTCTGAGAAAACAGAGGCAACGAGGCCAACAAACAGAAAAGGACTATGGTAATTCTTCTTCTCATTGCTATTTGACAAGCACTTTAACCGTTCGCTCCAAGAAGGACGAGTCGTGTAGGTGGAAAATATAAACTCCCGGGACGGCAGGCAACTGAACCTCTTGGGCATTATGCGCCCCTGGATGATAAACGCCGCTCGTTAGCTTGGCTCCGTACGGGTCAAAAATCTCATACGTACCGCTGTTCACGCACAGGATATTGACCACGGGGTTCTCTACCACCACGTGAGTGGGTACTACGGATATATAGGGTAACGAAGGTGTAAGCGTCTGCTGCTGCGACAGGTCGGGCGACAGATAACAGGTGAAATACGTCAGCGAATCGCTGGAACGGCTCAACGCCACGCTATACAGGGCATCGCTCTCCAAGTACTGCGGGCAGTAGAAATAAGGCTTGGTCTCGCCCGGCATCAGTACGTCGTTCTTGTACCACTGGAACGCATAGAAATGATACCCGCCGTTGAGCGAATCAACGAGCAGACCTATCGCATCGTTCCAGTGCTGCTCCATCAGCCACGACGGATAACGCACTTGGAAGTCAAACGGCATAACGAGCAGATTGGAGTCAAGGCAATAGCCGTTATCGAAATAGATAGTCGCCGAATAGTCGCCGGGCACAGTATAGTGCATAGGATCAGGAATCGCAGGCATCGGCAGGGTCAGCGTCCGATCTGTGGTACGAATAGCTGTCCAATTCACATCCGTGAAGTTCTGCAAGTGAGCCCGTTCGTCAAACCGTACACAATAAGCGATAGCCGGTTCGCCGACCGATGCGAAGTGAACATCAAAGATCTTGTCATCCGCACAGATGGCAGGGATATCAACCACGGTAAACTCGGTCGGCGGGATGACTAACAGATTCATCGTGATGCTGGAGTCACAACCATAGATGTTCTTATCCTCATCGGTTATGGTGATTGTTTGCGTCAGTATATGGTCGCGGAAGTACAAGGTGTCACCCTGACAGATGGTATCGAACAGGAAGGTCTTTTGTTCGGGCATCACGCGAACAGGGTGATGGTAGTCGGAGTCGCAACCTAATACGGTCTGGTTCCTATCCCAAAGGTCAAAGATCCTGTCTTGCGTCCATTTCTCTGCATCGGATGGCAATAGGTCTATGCGGTCCGAATGTCCCGGCCACGTATAGGGCAGGTCGAAGCCGCAGACAACTACCGTATCGTCCACGAAATGGTATGCCTTGTTAATCTTCAGGTAGAGGAAACTCGTATCATTGCAGGCGGCATCGTTCAGCACAACGAACGTATCGCGGACAAGTGTGTCAGCATCGTAAGCATAGGTACGGCCGTTCCTGTCCCACGTATAGGAAGCGTCTGAACAGATGGTCACAGAATCTCGGTCGAGTGCCGCGTCATTGACGAACAGACGAAGCGTATAGACGGAGTCGCACTTGCAGGTGACGGTGGAAAGCGAGTCGTAGATGGTAATCCATCCGACGGTGTCGGTAGGAACGGCTTTCAGTTTCTTTCCGTTTTCATCACGTAGCCCTTTCGTATGTTCTACACCGTCTTCTGTCATCCAATGGTAAGGTTGATAACGGCAAACCTCATCCTCTTTGACAGGGAAACTGTAAACATCGAAATACTGAACCCTGGCTTGGAAGAGACTGTCACACTCGTCCACACCGGTAAAACGCTGCTCATAATTAACCCACAGATCTCCTTCGTTCTCGGGTTTGAACTTAATCACCAAACCGTGCCACGGAAGTTCCGCATCCTTACACAACTGTTTCTCCGACGTTTCCAGATAACCGGGGATATGAACCAGATGGAGAGCACGGATGGAGTCGGCACCGAACTGAACGGACTTCAAAGTGTCATAGAAATAGTCCTTTCGGATAAGGTTGATGTTCAGGAACTTGTCAGTATACTCTGCCCGCCAGTCGTACTTCTCCGTGGTACACGTCTTGTCATCCGGATCCCAGAAGAGATACGTGGGCAGAACAGTGAGGTCACAATGGAGAATACTGTCACAACCGGCAGATGTCTGTAAGGTATCTACGTATGAGTATTCGCGTATGGTGCGGGTCTCGTCCGTGTAGTCGTCCACTAAATACTCCTTGCCGGTATGCCTGTTGCTCCCGTGCCCGAAGGTCCATGTGGTATCATTATCACCTATTCGCGGAGTGAGATATGTCTGCCCTATCGTATTGAACTTGATGTGGAGCGATAAGATAGAGTCACACCCTAACACGGTCTTCATCGGTATCTGGCGGTTGAGGAAGCCGTTCGCATCAAGGTCGCTGGATGTCAGATAGACTATGTCATCGTAATAAGGCGATGACGCATCAATAGGATTAGCCGTCTCGTCGTAGTCCTTACCTATATATAAGGTACGCTCCCATACATACGTTTCATTGGAGCAAAGCGTATCGCGGGAAACAACCACGTCCTTGTTGAACACCTCGTTAAATACAGGGCGTACGTACAAGCGTAGCGTGTAGATACTGTCCGTATACGTGGTAGTGGGCGGTCCGCCGTGCGGGTCTTTATACGTCTTGATGGATTTCAGACGATCCTGTATGGTAACCCATCCCGAATCGCGAAGCGAGATCTCCTTGACAGCCAGACCATTGATACGCAGGTTATGATCAGACCCCATGTGTCCTGTCCAATCGTAGGTCCCGTCTGCCTGACAAATCGAATCGGTCTCGTCAAAATGATAGTCCTGGGCACCATACAACGCCAATACAAAGATAGAGTCGAAACCAAGCGCGGTCGTGTATCTGTCATAGCAATAGACTGTCTCGCCGCCTACGGCTTTTTGCGTACATACGGCTTTGACAGTACCATCTGCCATCGTGCGGTGCCACGTGTACTCCTCGCCGCCTTCAAGGAAGACGTAAGTCGTGTCGCGCTTTACCTCTCCTAAGCGGACGTGCTTGACCACTATACTGTCACACTCGTACGTGCCGGTACGGAGCTTGTAACTGCACGTTATGGTCTGGTCCTGGTCAATGAGAACATCATACGGTTTGGTCGCTTTGGCTCCGCCGTAAATCACGCCACCGCACTCCAGCACTTCCTCTTCCGAGAAATCGACATCAATCTCTTGATAGTAATATGGAAGCACGGTCAGGTTGAGAACATACACGCTGTCGCAGCCCTTCTTCGGACATTCAGGACAGGACTTGGTGCGCAGACTGTCCGCCAGCACGAATGTGGTCCTTGGGGTAGTGTTGTTCCACAGACGGCCGTGACCGAAATTGATCGGTCCGCCCGTTTCGGTATCATAGATAGGACGGCCTGAATTGGAATGTCCCTCCCACACATAGTCACTGTTGCTACAGATAGTGTCAAAGGTTTCAATGCGATAGGATTCGCTCATATAGAAGACGGTATGGACTATACTGTCGCAACCGAGTACGGAGCCTATATTACGGTCATACTGGGTTTCCGGTTTGTTCAATCGCAACGTGATAGGCAGATTGGTTACGGCTTTGCTACCGGCAAAGTACTCGCCGTTGTGTTCAATAACCTCGTTGTCGCACAAGTACCGCTTGTTGTCTTTCTCATAAATGGGATTGACAGTCAGACCAACCCAATAGGTAATTTTGGAGGAGCCAAGATCAACGGTCTCTACCTCTATCTGGAATCTGCCGAGCCCCCTCGTTTCAACTGGTGTGAAAGAAGCATTCGGGTAGGTGTCCTGCCAGTTGGTACCGGCATATATCTTGCCGCGATACATAATGGTATCGTTCAGACAGACGCTTCTCTCTTCTATCTTCGCTTCCATCTCTATCCAAGTCAGAGTGAGGTGGAAGAGCATCGGGCAACCGCCCTCGTAATTGATACGTGCATTGAACGTCTTGGTTTCATTTTGTCCGGGAGGAATATCCATTGTGCGTGTCACATCGCCGTCGCTGTACTCCCATGTATAGGCGAAACCATTGGGGATAGTGAATGCGTATTCCTTTACCGTCACCTTATTGCGGGTCAGGTAAAGCACATAGAGACTGTCCAGACCGTCTTTTGTCTTATTATCGTCAACGAATTTCTTTGTCTCCCCTACCGCGACCTGACTGGCTACATCCGGGAACACTTTTTCGTGTCCTTTCCATACGTAATCCTTCCAGTCCACTCCGTACAGTTCAGGATTATCGGTCCGGTCGCAGAAACTTGTAGTCAGCGTATCACGCAGATGCACTTTTAGTATGACCGTACTGTCGCAACCTTGGAATTCGGGGTCTTCCAAGCCGCCACAGTTACAGCCCACCGTCCGCAGGTGGTCGGTGTATACACCCGGTTTGTCGATGGTCTTGCCGTTGTAGAACGTGTTCTCCCCGCCTTCAAACTTGATGCTCGGTTTGTCGTGCGTCAGCACCATATCCTTTAACGTGACAGGGTTGGGGATGTTGCATACATAGACAGCGAAGGTAACGATGGAGTCGCAACCGGACACAGTTTCATACTTGCGCTTGAAGAAATGCTTGCCGAGTCCTATTTTGTATGTCTGGTCATCCACTTTCACCTCGCCCGTGACAGACGCGTCGCCTATGAAGACAGTGGGTTTCCTTTCTGTGCGGAGTCCCAGTTCGCTGGTTTGAGGAATGTTAGGACTATTTATGGTTTCAACGTGAGACTTATCGGAGAAGAATTCTACTTGCGCACCGTCGCAGATGACACGCGGAATGGTGTCATCGTAGGAACGCATCACGCGCACCACCGTGGTCAACGTGTCAAACACCGGCATTTCATCGGGACAGATGATACGCGGCTGCCGTAGGATGGCATGCACTTGATAGTTGGTGTAACGGTCACGCTTGGAGGCTTCCAGATCCTTATCCGGATCTTGGACGAACTGATGCTGCCACTTGCTCAACTTGGCGAACTTGAAATCCTCTCGTATGATGACACGTTCCAGTTTGCCCTGTTTGGTCATTTTATCCACTTGCCATACAACGCTGTCATAGGTGTGGTCACAATCAACGGCAAAGTTGAGTGTCGACCTGTCACAGACAATGGCGGTGTCCAGCCGAGGCTGGTCTGGTGGAAAATCGTCAAACTGCCGCTGGTACCAACCGTTCTTCATACGCTCCAAGTCGTATGACTTCGGACTCATATAGTTAGTATTGTCGGTGATATAGAGCGAGTCTGTCAGGAGATCCAGCCGATAACCGAGCGTGTACATATAGGCGGTGGCATCCGCCGAAATGCCATACACATAACCGGTAAAGCCTTCCCCTGTGGTAGTCAGACGGTGCTTGCCGAATTTCTCCACAGGAATGATGGCATACGCCATATTGGCATCCCCACCATACGTTTTGAACAGACTGCTGCTGACAGTCTCACCGTCCAACTGGAGCAAACCAATCTCGTTTTGGCGAACGTTCACATGCACATAGTGGTACTGGATAGCATTCTCTTTTGTCTGCAATGCATTAGTAAGGAAAGTCATATCCTTGACACGATGGTCCCACGGCACCAGCATTGCGTTGGCAGGGTCGCCCCACGTGTTGGTTGCTATCAGTTTTCCGTTCTCATCATAAATCGATTCGCTGTTGTAGGAGGCACTGGTAAGATAAGTATGACACAAGACAGGCTGGGACGTTTCGATTACGATATTGGAGAATTTCTCTGTCAGAACGAGACGGTTTGCAAGCGACTGATAAGCATTCAGTTTAGTCGTAACGGTCGTTGTCTTGCCGGTTTCCTCGTTATAGCGGGTTTCCTTCACTTCTGTATTGTCATACAACGCCGTAACACAGCATTCCATATTCTTTACGTACTTGTCTGGTCGTGCGACAAAGAAACGTTTACCATACGTGTTGAGCGGCGGAACTTGTTCGAATGTGTAGTCATCGGAATAGGCATCCGTAAACGGTATGTTAGTCGCTTCGTTGGCAGCAAATACCGCAACCGGTTTGTTCGAACAGATAAGCGAGCCGGACATATCCAGCGTGTCCGACGAATCCTTCACTTTCTGCTTGCTGGCTATCATTACGCTTTCCATCCTGGCCAACTTCCGGACAAAGGGAGTTCCCGCAGCCTGACCTGTGGATGTCGCAGCACTCGGTGTGATGCGGACGGTCGTATTGTCCTCGGTTGCCATAATGACAAATTCCGTACTTTTACCGTCTGTGGGGAAAGTCTGAATCATATATTCGCGCCCCAAGGCTTTCTGCGGAATAGCCAAAGCGTAATCACGGGCGGAAGCGCCTAACGGTCCCGATTGGATAAAGGCATAACAGGAAAAAGGTGTCTTGCCGTCATTGGAAAACGCAGTGAGTCCACGTGGATATACATTGTCATCGTCAAACACATAACTCAAGTAATTGTTGTCGATCTTTACAGCACCAAAACCACCACCTGCAGGGATTCTGATTTCGCCCATTTTCCTATTTTTGTGTCTAACCGTAATCGTCGCCGCCTCATTTGCCGTGGCCATCACATACATCTGCAGGGTAGGGTCAACGAATTTGGAAGCTGTAATTCGCGGAAAAACAATCAGGAAACGTGTACCTTCCGTGGTATTGATTTTTTCCTCCGGCTCCTGTCCGTAGAAAGGAAGGGCAGCAACGCACCACAAAGCAAACAAGCACGCCACACGGACACACACATGGGATATCTTATTGGAAAACGTCAAAAAGTTTGTTCTAATCATCGCTCTAACTTAAAATGTTACTTACCCCTAAACAAATAAACAGGGTAAAGCGCGCAAAAGTATTGTATAATAATCATTCTGCCAACTTTTTTTTTAATTTTTCTGCTTTTTTTCTTCGCCATACTATCCTTACACTGTCCTTTCTGTCTCTTATCCAACCTCTATCTGCTCCTTCATCCAACAGCCTTATCCTATTTTTTCTCCATTTTCACTCTTTTTTACTAAACAATAATCCGCACCGAAAAATACAAGATAGCACAGGAAAACAACAAAAAGAACAAAATTATTTTGGAAAACATCAAAAAGTTCGTACTTTTGCGGCGTTCTCTATGCAAAGAGAAAACATTTTTCTCTGCAAAAGGAGAAATGACTATGAAAAGACCATTCGCATTGATACTCGTTTTGCTTGCAATGACAGTCTCACTACGAGCCGTGCCTGCCGATGAATACTGGCAAGTGTTCTGGCAGCCTGACGGCACGTCCGTCGAGTTGTGCATCGTTGGCGATGAATACGAGCGGCACTACGAAGACAGGGACGGTATCGTTTACGAACTGGATTCGGACGGTTACTGGCAGCAACTTAATCCAAACGAGAGCAGGCAGCAGATAACCCGCCGCCGCAACGCGTCCCCGCTGATGCAGCGTCCGAGGCGGATAGGAGATATTAATCTCGCTCCACGAGGGCTGGTCATTCTGGTCAATTATTCGGACATTTCTTTCGATGCCTCCAACAGTCCAGAGGGCATGTACGAGATGCTGAACGGCGACAATTACACGTATGAGGACGCGACCGGTTCAGCACGCCGTTATTTCATCGACCAGTCGGATGGTCAGTATGCCCCACAGTTTGATGTGTTCGGTCCTGTCACCCTTGACCAGCCCCGTGCCTATTACGGCGCCAACAACGGCAGCAGACTGGACGTGAACACCGCGCAGATGGCTATAGACGCCTGCATCAAAGCGGACGAGGCAGGGGTTGATTTCACTCTCTACGACAACAACCACGACGGAACGGTGGATTTTGTGTTCATCATCTTTGCCGACAAAGGCGAAGCCGACGGCGGTCCGGCGGAGAGCATATGGCCCCACAATTGGTACGTCCGTACCGGTGCCAAGAAAACGTGCATTGTGGACGGGCTGTACATAGACAACTACGCCTGCGCGGCTGAGAAGAACGGCCGCACCGGCAAGCGTGCAGGCATAGGCACGTTCTGCCACGAGTTCGGTCACGTTATCGGACTGCCCGACTATTACGACACCAAGTCAGGCATAAATTATTCCAACCGTCTCACGCCGCGCTACTGGTCAATAATGGATGTTGGCAGTTACCTGAACGAAAGTAAGACACCGCCCAACTACAGCGCGTTCGACCGCTACTACATAGGCTGGCACACCCCAGCCAACTTGGGTGCGCAGGAGCAGCGCGTTACCCTTAATCCGATAGGAACGGAGGAGTACACCACTTGTCAAGTCACCACATCCGGCAAACTCGCTCCTGCACGCACGGAGGAAACGGTATATTATGTGGAATGCCGCGAGCGAGTAGGCTGGGACCGCTACCTGCCGGGACACGGGCTGTTGGTATGGCAAGTGAAATACAACAAAAGCAACTGGAGCAACAACAACCCCAACAACACCGCCTATTCACCACGCTATACGCTGCTGTCCGCCACTGGTTCAACCACTGACCTTGGCACATCAAGCGACTCCTACCCAGGCAAGATGGGAGTGACTTTCCGCCAGATAACCCAGAACAGGACACTGAGCGACATTACGGAGGAGAACCAGCAGGTCAACTTCATCTATAACCGCACACCGAAAACGGTCTTGCTGACTGCAGAGTCGGTATTGTCGTTAGACGACCTGACTACAGTTTCATCGCCATCGTACATTGTATTCGGATCATTCAAGGACGGCAACGGAGAGAGTTACAAGGCAAAGGTGAAAGTTCTGTCGTCCGTCTATGCAGGTAATTACACCTCAACCAACATCTCCCTTGCCGATAGTTACATAGAACAAGGTGGTGTCCGTATGCCCCCAGTGGGAGTAAGTGGGAAAGTGACCATCAACGGGCAGAACCTATACCATATAGACCTATCGCTGACGATGAACGAATTCAACACCTACCGTCTGGTTGGCGATTTCAAGGTCAGTGCTACCGAGCCAATACAACACACACTACAGGTTAGTTGTTCGGAAGGCGGGTCGGTCACGTTGCTGGCCGCCGGCTACAACTCCAAGACCAACACGGGGTCATACAGCGAAGGCACGTCTGTGCAACTCCTCCCATCGCCAGACAAGGGGTGGCTGTTCGACCAGTGGGGCGGGAAGAACGCTTCCCTGATTCAGTCTTCATACAACACTCATCTCCTGACAATGGGACAGAACGACCTTGCAGTTAGTGCATCGTTCACCCGTCAGTCGTGCGAGGTGCACAGCGCCTGCTCGCCTGCTGGCAAAGGTGGTGTCACCATCCGCATGGGCGGCAACACGCTGACGGATGGATCATCCATTCCCTATATGACGCAGGTCACATTTGAGGCTACCGCCGGGGATAACTACCGTTTTGACGGGTGGAGCGATGGCGACATGACCAATCCTCGCACCATCACCGTCACGAGCGACACGCTACTGACCGCCTTGTTCTCATATGTCATTCCAAAACCCGAAAACCATAGTATCACCATAACGTCCTCCGTCTACGGACAAGTGCGTCTGCGTTCAATCAACACCAAAGAGTGCATCAACACAGGAACCTATCAGGAAGGGGTAACAGTCGTACTGACCCCTGAATCAGCAACGGGTTGGCAGTTTGCAGGCTGGACCGGTCAGGACGCTTCGCAAGTCGTATTCAACAACAATGTATATTCCATTGTCATCGGCAGACAGGACTACCAATTAGAGGCACAATGGGAAAAGCGCAATTATACGATAACAATTGAAAACAGTCCGAACGGCAGCGGCAGCACGGTCATCAAGGCAGGTGACAAGGAGATCGAGAACGGCAGCTCCGTATCCTTCCAGACTCAGGTAACCTTAACAGCTACAGGCGCGGACGGATGGACTTTCACACGCTGGAACGACAACGAAACCGCTAATCCGAGAGCCCTACAAGTTACTGACGATATCCGTCTAACTGCCTATTTCTCACGCAAGGGTTACACTCTCACGACAGTCGTCACCCCTGATGGCAAAGCCCAGATTGACGCGACAGTCAATGGAAGCCCGATAGCCGATACCAAAGCCGTTCCTTACGAAACAAACATAACAATGTTCGTCCGACCCGTACAAGGGTGGAAGTTTGACCAGTGGGATGACGGGAACAAGGACAACCCGCGTACCTATAATATAACGGGCGACTGCTCGCTGACCGCCCAAGTCAGCCGCAGACAGTTTACCGTATCGGTGGCAGCCAGTCCCACCAATGACGGAACGGTCAAAATGACCGTTGACTCGAAGGCAATAACCAACGGAACGGCTCTGCCGTACGAGACACAAGTAGTCTATGAGGCGATACCTGCCAAAAGTTACCGCTTTGACGGCTGGAGCGACGGCGATATGACCAACCCACGCACCATAACGCTGACGGACAATCTTTCGCTGACCGCATTCTTCTCATACGTTGTTCCCAAGCCGGAGATACACACAATAACAGTTGCCGCCTCCTCATACGGACAAGTTGCACTCCGATCCGCCGACAAGAAAGAGAGTATCAACACCGGCACATTCGAGGAGGGTACGTCCGTCGTGCTGATTCCTCAACCCGACACCGGTTACGAACTGACTGGATGGAGCGGCAAGGACGCATCCAAAGTGACAAGTAACGAAGGCGTTTATTCAATACTGATTGGCAAACAAGACTACGTACTGGAAGCGGTATGGAAGAAACGGAGCCATCTCGTCAATTTATCCTGCAGTCCTGACAACAAAGGCAGTGTAATCATTACGGCGGATGGCAATACGATGGAAAACGGCTCAAAAGCGGAGTACGGCAAGACAGTGACCTTGCAGGCAAAAGCCGTAAAGGGATGGCGGTTTGACCGCTGGAGTGACAACGGGACACAGAACCCGCGCAACATATTGGTCAAAGAGAATGTGGAAATGACGGCGTACTTTGTGCGTGAGACGTATTCGTTGACTATATCCGTTGACCCTGAAGGAAAAGCAGACGTTTCTGTCACCGCACAAGACGGAGCAGACTTCAATACGGATGCCATACCCTATGAAACCGAATTGAGTCTGTCCGTATCGCCCACAGAAGGCTGGCAGTTTGAGCAATGGAGCGACGGCGACAAGTCGAATCCGCGAATTGTCACGATGTCTGACAATACAGCACTTACCGCCGTTATAGGCCGCAAGTCATATGTGGTGACATCTGCGGTCAGTCCTGCCGACAAAGGCACGGTGAAAATGACCGTTGACGACAAGGAGCAGGCGAACGGCAGCCTGCTGGCTTACGAAACGGCAGCGGTGTTTGAGGCGACACCTATTGCAGGTTGGCGTTTTGCGGGATGGAGCGACGGCGAGACCGTCAATCCACGTACCGTAACTGTAACAGCGGCTGTCGGCATAACCGCCGTGATGGTTCGCGAACAATATACCGTGCGGACAGAGTCTCTACCTGTAGGAAAAGGCGAAGTGCAGCTGACCGTCAACGGAAACGCCCTGCTGAGCGGAGAGAAAGCGGACTTTGAGAGCGCCGTCCAAGCCACCACGGTGCCTTCGGAAGGATGGCAGTTTGACCAATGGAGCGATGGCACAACAACCAATCCGCGCACAATCATACTGACACAGGACACCCTTCTGTCGGCGCAGTTCAGTCGCAGACAGTACTTGTTGCAGGTGTCTGCATCGCCAAGCGACAAAGGAACGGTGGTCGCCACATCTAACGGACAATTGCTTGACAACGAGACGCAATTGGATTATGAAACGGCTGTACAACTCTATGCATCACCTTCCGTCAACTGCCATTTCGTCTGCTGGAACGACAGCGTGAAGGACAACCCGCGCACGGTCATTATGACAGGCGAAACCCAACTGACAGCCCTCTTCGCACGTGACGACATACCTTATCTGTCCATCCGCGAGGACGGCGATAGTCTGTACTACAATAGTATGGCGGACTACGTGGACGCGAAAGTCGGTCTGGTAGTTATCCAGCGCACAATCAAGTCAAACACCTACTCCACCTTCTGTTTGCCGTTCGACGTACCTGATATCGTGGGTACGGACTTATGCGGTAGCGTCTTGCAGTTCGTGAAAGCCACCGGCGATGCCGACGAGGGGCTGACACTGACCTTCACGTTCGCCACAGAGATCAAGGCGGGTGTCCCGTACTTAATTCTTGCCTCCGATACCATCGTCAATCCGTTCTTCAAGAACGTGACGATGCGCCGGTTTGAGGGCAAGACCCTAAAAGGCGGAACCGTAGAGTTCCGTGCCGTAGTTCGTCCCGTGCATCTAATGAACATGGGCAAGTCGGTAGTGGCTTTCCGCGACAACAAAGTCTATTATCCCAACGCGGAACTCGGAATGTACCTCAATGCCTTCCGCGCCTATTTCTATATACCGGGGGCGGCGAATGCTCCGATTCGAAGAATAAGGATTATGTCGTCAGACGGACAGATAACAGAGAACACTATGCCTGACCTGACAGCTGAATAAGAGACCAACAAGAAGAACAGATGAAGAGAACAATCGCAATATACTTGATGTCAGTCTTCGCCCTCACGTCGATGGCCATTCCGGTGCGGATTGTGAAGCCCAATTTCGGTTCGGTGGTCGCCACAGACGGGAAGGGGAATCAGTATCCCGCTTCCGACACGCCTTACGACCTTGCGCAAGGCACGCAGTTGACATTCATCAGCACACCGAAAAGCGAATGCAGTGTGTTTGCAGAATGGCAGTGCATCGGAGGCATGATGGAGAACGACCGTCTAACGGTGGGAACGGAGCCGCTGACCATATATGCCCGGTTCCAGATTGTCCAGTACACGATTGAGGCACAGGTGATGCCTGCCGATGCAGGTCGTGCGCTCATACGATGCGGCGTAGGCGACATCTTCATTGATGTGGCAGGTTCAGTGAACTGCGGCTCGAAGGTGCAGCTCATTGCCTCGGAGGACGAAACAACAGGGTTTAAGTTCACGGGATGGGACGATGGTGTGACCGACCGTATCCGGATAGTGCCTGCTGACGGTGACAGAACCTACATAGCTTATTTCAGCAATCCGCAAGCTCCCAGCGGTATAGAAGAAACGGATAGTACGGCAACCGCAGAGAAGTTCATAGACAACGGCACGCTGAAGATCCGGCATAACGGACTGATTTACAACGCACAGGGACAACGAACAGAAGAATAACAACCAAAACAATTAACCTCAATATTAACCAAAAACAAAACATTATGAAACACTGTTTTCTAACACTAATTGCCCTGTTGGGCATCAGTTATGCGTTCGCTCAAACGCATACTGTAACGTTCTACGATTACGCATCGGATCCCAATTTCCAGTCCATTGTTGACCAGAACAACAACGAGTATGACGTATCAAGCGGGTATGAGCAATTTGAGATTGCTGATGGTACGACGCTGTACTTTACGCTGAATTACAATGACCTGATGGTTTATTGTATCGATGAAAACACAGGTGATTACGTTGCTTACTGTACTTCCGGTTCTTCCATCACTATTGACGCGTCATTACCTGAGGAATTATCCATTGCGGCAGATGCACCTTCTTTGACAGTGCAAATAGGATTTTCCAATGCTTGCGAAATCTTCAATCTGAAGATTGATGGTATGACTCAGTCTGTAGATCCATACTGCAAAAACGGAGTTATCGAAATCCCCTTCCAGCAAAACGGTTCCATAGTTTATCTGGAAGTGAAACCTGAATATCGCGGTACTGTCGTACTCGATCCAATTGATTGGGAAGACGGTAATGCTCCAAGTTGGAAGCACACTATCGAAGTTACTGATGAGTTGATTGAAGAGTACAAAGATTCCGGTTATAAATACGAGAAAGGAATGCGCAAATCATGGAGCGACAGCGATGTAAATGATTATTCCGACCAGCCTTC
The DNA here is from genome assembly GCA_905234835.1 of Paludibacteraceae bacterium. Lineage (GTDB taxonomy): Bacteria > Bacteroidota > Bacteroidia > Bacteroidales > Paludibacteraceae > Colicola. The sequence goes on along the minus strand of CAJOIZ010000003.1, from coordinate 16,421 downwards.
CGGCAAACTTGATGTTTACTATCAAAGGACGTTCACTGCTGACCAATGGAACACCTTCTGCTTCCCGTTTGCCCTTACGCAGAGCCAGGTAGAGTCTTACTTCGGAACCGATGTCGTCTTTAATTTTGAGAGTGCGACTTTCTCGGAAAGCGTAGGGCTGACAATCGAATGCAGTCATATCACCGCCGGAACGGAAACCAACGTGCCTTATCTCGTTAAGCCCGAAACAAATATTGACCACATTTTCTTTGACGATGTAATGGTAGAGACCTTCACTCCCCAGACCATCGGCAACGGCATCCAGTTTGTAGGTATTGAAAAACCCACTCCTCTCACCAAAGACGACAAGACGGTGCTGTTCATCGGCAAAGGCAACAAGGTGTATTATCCCAATGAAGATTTCAACCTGAAAGGATTCCGTGCTTACTTCAAACTGCCTGCCGGACTCATTTCCGCACCGGGCAGAGCGGGCGCACCCGCACGATTCATTATCCGCAACCGCCAAGCCCCCACCGGTTTGAATGACAATGTAACGGACAGCAATGCTTCCAGGAAGTATATGCAAAACGGTAGACTGGTTATTGAGAATAACGGTGTCCGCTACAACGCACAGGGTCAGCAGATGAACTAAAAAACAAATAACAAACATAAAAAAATCATATCTATGAAAACGTATCAAAATCCGACCACACAAGTTCTACATTTGGCTGGAGAAAGAATGATGGATGAAGTCACTCTGTCGTACGGCGGCGGAGGTGGCAGTGCAGATTCCGCACTTCCCGACAAAACCTACGCGCCCCAATCACCCAAAGTACGCTAAGACGTTATGAAAAGCTTTTCTATAAGAGGACTGATGCTGCTATGCAGCATCGTCCTCTGTGGAGGGGCTGCAACAGCTCAGACCACCATCCACGAACTCAAACTCGAGCAGAACAAGTCAAAAGCCGTGGAAGGCAAGGCTTATCTGTTTGCCGTCCCCTACACCGTACCGGTAGCGAACATCGTGTCATCCACCAATGCCTCCGTGAACGCCGCGCAAGGCAAAGTCACCATTTATGTGTATGACGGTTCGCGGTACGCAGCTGGGCAGGATCCGTGGGTGGCGGTGAGTACCAACAGCGAGTTGAACTCGGGAAGATGTTACAAGATGGTGCTGAATGGCACGACCCAGAACACATGGAAATGCCGTCCGGGCAACAACCCGTCCGAAGCCAAGAACGTGACCGTCAGCAAGAACGAGGGTACCAACCCCGCCGTCAGCGGATGGAACGGAGTAGCCAACACAGCATGGAGCAAGGCAACGGGCGAACTGACGGGGGTGGACTACGCCTTCCGTTATGACAATACCAATAGCGTCTATGTACTCGAACTGCTTGACCGTTCATGGGACGTGGGTGAACCGCTGATTATCCAGACCGCCGCTGCGGGCAAACTGGCATTCACCAAATCGGGTGTCGGTTTCGATTTCGGCGGAAACATGGACCCAGGTGAGGAGTTTGACTCTCCCCGCCGTTTGCCGTCCAGCGAGACAGAATCAGGGGGATACACACTGGTCATCTCCCATCCCGACGGGGGATTCAATGACAATATAGAACTTTATCTCCAGCAGCAGGCGAAGAATAGTTACGTCATCGGTAAAGACCTTGCCAAACTGCACGGTGATGGAACGGGTGTACTTCAGTTATGGATGGAGGCATACGGGACGGATCTTGCGGTACATACGGCTGCTCTGACCAACGGCAAGGCGGACGTGCAACTGCATATCTATGCCCCTGCTGAAGACGACTACATACTGAATATCGGAGGCGGCGATGTCTCGCAGTTCGCCCTCGTGCGCGACGGCGCATACCAGAACAAAAATATCAACTACTGGCGGATACATTTGACGAAAGGAGACAATGTGTTCACGTTGCAGTACGGTTACCCTGTGCCTACCGCATTGGACGAACAGAAAAACGAAAAGCGTTACACGAAAGTGATGCGCAATGGCCAGATGTTCATCCTTCGCGACGGACAATGGTTCAACGTCCTTGGAGGACGTATCCCATAAGAAGACAATAATTACCATTCTATATGCTGAACAAAATTCTATCCATTACGGGCAAGTCCGGTTTATACCAGTTAGTCAGTCAAGGCAAGAACATGCTGATTGTTGAATCGCTGTCGGACGGGAAACGTATGCCGACATACGCCCGCGACAAGATTGTTTCGTTAGCGGATGTGTCAATGTACACAACCGGGGAAGATGTACCTTTGAGCGATGTGCTGACCGCATTAGGCAAGAAGCAGGAGATGCGTCCGGTGGAGATGGACGTGAAGAACGCCACTCCCGATGCACTGCGCACATTCTTTGAGGGTGTGCTACCCGACTTCGACCGTGACCGCGTCTATCCGACCGACATCCAGAAACTTATCAAATGGTACAACTTGCTGATTGCAGCGGGTATCACCGACTTCAGTGTGGAGAAAGAAGAAGGTGACAATGTGGAAACTACCACGGAGAGCAAAGATGTCCGCGAGGAGCAGAAGACGGCACGCCAATCACAAGTAAAGACCCAGAAGAAAATGACCGGTGCGTCAGCCAAGACAGGTGTAGGTGCCAAGAAAGGCTGACACACGACAGGAAACAAAGAAAGGTTGGTCCTCAGTAATATAATTGATATCATAGAATCTGTAGCCCCCTTGGCGAGGCAAGAGGAGTGGGATAATTCGGGACTGCAGATTGACAATGGCAATGCGGAGGTAAAGCGCGTGTTGCTTACTACGGATGTTACTGAAGCCGTGGTACGCGAGGCGTATGAAAAGCAGTGCCAACTTGTTTTGTCGCACCATCCCCTACTCTACCGAGGTCTGCGGTCCATTACCGGCAAGACGGAACAGGAACGTTGCGTGATCGAAGCCATATGTAATAGAATAGCCGTCTATTCGGCACATACGTCAATGGACAACTACCTGCACGGAGTGAGCGGCAGGATGGCGGAGAAGATTGGTTTAGACAATTACCGTATTCTTGTTCCGCAACCTGACCAGCCTGATTGTGATGTACGAACGGGTCAGCCAATCAGTGAAGCGCAATACGGATTAGGAGTCATCGGCAAACTGCCACAGCCTGTGGCTTTCGAGGCGTTGTTACAACACGTGAAAGAGGCGTTCGGAGCGGACATTCTGCGCTATATTCCACCAAAAGAAACATCCGTACAGACAATCGCCTTATGCGGCGGTGCGGGCAGCGAGTTCATGGACGCGGCAATAAAGCAAGGAGCAGATGTCTTTGTATCGGCAGATTTCAAATACCATGTCTTTCAGCCTGCAGCAGGTCAAATCGGAGTTATCGATATGGATCATTGGGTGAGCGAACATTTCACACGGGAGGTGTTTGCAGAGTTGCTGGCAGGGAAAGTGGATATTGTGATTTCGGAAAAAGACCAAAGCCCGGTCAGGTACTATAGTTGAGAGTTGATAATTGAGAGTTGAAAGTTGAAAGTTGAAAGTTCATAGTTGAGAGAAGTTAAGAGTTTAGTGTTTAAGGTTTAAGAGACTAATCAAAACGACATATATTATGACAACAAAAAAAGAAGAAAAAGAGTTATCCATAGAGGAGAAACTGCAAACCCTCTATGATTTGCAAGCGGTAGATTCGAAAATAGACGAACTGCGCATACTGGCAGGCGAACTGCCTCAAGAGGTAAAAGACATGAGCGATGAATTAGAAGGGCTGAAAACCCGTCTAAAGAACATCGAAAACGACATCAAGGAATGCGAAACACAGATATCCGACCACCGTGTCCGCATTGAGAATGCCAATGCCGCCATCTCCCGCTATAAAGAGCAGCAAGACAATGTGCGCAACAACCGCGAGTACGACAATCTGACCAAAGAGATCGAGTATCAGCAATTGGATATTGAGTTGAGTCAGAAGAAAATCAGGAACTACACGTCCGACTTGGAAACACGTCAGGCAGAAAAAGCCAGAACCGTTTCTGAGATTGAAGAAAAGACTGTAGATTTGAATCAGAAGAAAGCCGATTTGAACTCTATCTTGGAAGAGACGAAAAACGAAACGGAAACACTGATGATCCGCTCTGCCGAACTGGAATCACAAGTGGACGAGCGTCTGCTGTCCGCTTTCAAACGCATCCGCAAAAACGCCCACAACGGTCTGGCTGTTGTAAAGATCGAGCGCGACAGTTGCGGCGGTTGTCATAGTAAGATTCCTGCCCAACGCCAGTTAGATATCCGCCAACGCAAGAAGATTATTGTCTGCGAGTTCTGCGGGCGCATTCTTGTGGATTCGGAAATGAAATAAATGATTCCTCTCATTGTTTTTCTTTCGCTCGGACTCGCCATTCTTATCCTTTTTGAATGGCGCGAAAGACACCGCAAAGCTGATACGGGTGCTTCTAAGCAGGCACCCGTATCGGGTTGTTGCGGGCAGCATTTAGTCTGCGAACGCGAGAAGTTGCTACAACCTCTCGATCATCCTGTCTATTACGATGACGAGGAACTGGATGCCTTCGCAGGAATAGCACCGGAGGATATGACCGATGAGCAAACCAAAGCTATCGGCGAGGTCTTTCGCAGTATGCGTGCGGAGGATGTATCGGGTTGGGTACGCAGTCTTGAGATGCGCCGTATTTCCCTACCACCTGAAATACGCGAAGAAGCGTTGCTTATCGTCCGCGAGCAGCGACTCGCAGTTGACGGGCAATAAAGAAGTTCTGTACTATCATATAAGCGGCAGGACCGAGAGCCGCAAGCGGGAAAAGATATGTCTGCGCCATCCATATGGCGAGGGTCGTATTTTTTTGCCCCATTGCCTGTCCGGCAGTAATACGCGATATGCCGCTTGGTGTGGTCGGAGCAGTGTCTGGATTGATGACCACATCGTGATAATCGGTTCCGTGGCTTGAAGCGGGGAAACGGAATCCTATCCGTCTGCCCAAGCAGAACTGCATGAGGCACGCCCCAGCCGCCCCAATACAAATAACTACAGCCGCCCACAAGTCATAAGTGCCATAGACGAGGGTATGAACTATATCGCCCATCAGTATGACGATGGTAGTCGCCCAGAGATAAAAAGGTACTTGCGCCCAAGTCCGAGGGAGATAGAACCTCTTTGTACTTCCTTTACGCCGCTGCAAGGCGTCATAGATAAGTCGAATTGCCCACGCAAGGATAAACGGACCTACCAAAAGTCCCCCCACTTTCTTCAGAATAATCCACGCAGCCACAGAGAACGAGAATGCATCTACAGGATGGATATACGGGAATAGGAGAGGTACAATCAGCACAATGGCAAAATTGCAGACAATCGTGTACATAGTCAGGTTCTGTATGCTACCACCAAGTCTGCCTGCAATGATAGGTGCCGCCGTCGCCGTGGGTTGAAGGAAACAAAGCATCACACTCTCTGCAACTGCAGGGTCCTGCAATACGGGGACAAAAGGTTGAAATGCTCTCAACAGAAAACAGGAGCCTATTGCCAACAGCATTTGAACAAGCAATGCCAGTCCGTGCCATACATGGAGACGCAAGTCCAACGGATTGACTTTGCAGAATGTAAAAAAGAGCATCAAGAAGATGAGCGGCGGCAGAGCTGGCGTAAAAATTCTAAAGAAGGGGAAGCCTGCTGCCCCGATAACAATTGCAATAAAAAGAGCGTAGCGATTGAAAAAATCGGTAAAACGGCGCATAAACGTACCTCGTCAAGCACTATGCATTCTCTTGAAGAGAATGGAATAAACGGTCATAAAGAAGTACTTCGTATCCGTCCAAAGCGGATGCCGGAAATACTCGTCCAAGTACTTGTTCTCAGAAGCATAAAGTTCATCAAACGTTTTCGGGTGGTCGATGTAGAAAGGCGGGATGAGTCCCGGTTTGGTACGTGTGCGTTTGTCCTGCAAGTACTCGGGATACGTATCAAACATTGTACGTGACAGAGGGCGTATTCCCACCAGTTTGATATCGCCTTTGAAAAAGTTGATTAGCATAGGCAACTCGTCCAGCCAATAGCGCCTCATCCATCGTCCCCATGTAGTGATGCGCCAGTCGTCATCGGACTTGTCGGCTATGTTCATTCCACCACGTTTGTCAAAGACGTATTTCTGTATGTACTCCGAATAGGGGTGCATGGTCCGGAACTTGTAGAAATAGACTATCTTCTTGTCTTTGCAGACACGCGGGAGTTTGATAAGCGGTCCATACACCTTGATCTGCTCCTGGTCATATGGCTGCGAATGGCGGCGTGCAAAGATGTACTCAATATGTTCAGACGGGATGATTTTCTCAACCTCAAATCCGCAGTAGTAGAGTCTTCCCAACACTTCCGTTTTGGACAGTACGCGCTTCTTTCCTTTGGTGACATCATAATAGAGACGGCTGACAAGCAAGAGCCTCGGCAAAAGCCGCTTCCATACGAACCATACAGTATAAACAATATAGTTGATTCCCTTTGGATAGGAAGCGAGTATCTTCTTCTTGATGTACTCTTGCGGTCGGTAGCAGCAGATATACCTTCCGTTGTCGGGCAGTTTCTGGTTGATAATACAGAACCGACGGTTGATACCCTTCACTTCATTAAGAAGAATCAGGTCAACGAGCGTATCGTACTGGTAGTCGGGTATCTCGAGGAAGGAATAGCGGTCACGGTTGGCAACAACCTTGGTACGCTTGTTGTTCAGGTTGGCTTCCCTGACCAGCATCCAGTATTCATCCTCAGTCGTAAGCGACAGGACTGTTTCGTGGATAGTGCGTTGCGATTTCTCGTTGCGCAGTTCATCCGGCCGTACTACCACGGCATTCTCGCGCTGCTCAATTTCCATAACAGGTACGGTCATATTGAGAGCAAATTTCCAGTAATGCTTGCCTAATTGCGACAAGGCATCCACTATGACTACAACGCCCACCATCCATAGCGCCACCGTCATCGAAAATTCCCATGGCAGTAACGGCAGAACAAAGTGAAGGACAAGCATCAATGAACCACCTGTCAAACAAAGCGAAAGCAGTTCCTGCCAGTACCAAGCCTCCTTATACGACCTACGGTATTTGGCGAAAAGCAATCCAAGCAGAATCCATACAAGCGCCATTGCGCCGAAAAGAAAGACATACGAAAGTACATCCTCTTTCTGGGCCACTACGCGGAAAAGCGTATAAAGCGTTCCGCAGAGCAGCCATAGAAAAATATCGAAGAGTAAGCGTTTCACAATGTTTTTAACTGATTGGGATATATATTCCTGCATCCACAGCCGCGTGTTATCGGTCCATCGTTGCGGGTGCGTGGTTATCATCACGGCATTGCCGAGTTTGCTTTTAAACGAGCCGTCCGTCAAGCACCGGATAATATCACCTGTGGTGTGGAAGGTTCGTCCCTGACGCGTCCATTCCTCCTGCTGCTTTACCTTGTCACGGACCGAAACGCGGTAGCCGTCCCACTGTCTGCCCGTGTCGGTAAGGTAAAACACCCGATTGAAATCAATGTCGAAATACGGTTCTCCGATTATACCGTAGTCGCGGTAACTTTTTGTCTTCCACAGATCACGTCCATCGTACCGACTGGCAGGCGCACCATGCATACAGATAGTGGTGACGGGATAGAACTGCCGGAAATAAGCAAGCCATTTCTCAAAATGCGCCAACGCTTCAGTAACATTCCCGTTGGCAATAGCCATATCCTCATAATGGTAGCCTATCTCGTGCCCCAACTCTGCAATGGCACGAATAATGTCAGGCTGATTGGACTGCGGTATGACACGGAAATAGTAGGATGCCCTAATACCGAGCGAGTGTTCAATCCGTGCTGTACACAAGCTGTTTTCCGCCCGCAGGTCCACATCGTGACGCAGCATGACATACCTGTCAGCAAGCGGTATTCCGTCCGGATGGTCAAGCCTATACCTACATACATCGCCAAAAGGTACAAAGCGATAACCTGCCTGCTGCAAGGCTATGAGAAGACGTCTATATTCCGAAAGAGTAAAATCTTTATTCAAACTATTGGTGTTTAGGTTGTTGGGCAAGGTTGTAACGCTCTATATAACGTTTGAGCTGCATATAACCGCATTTCAGTTTTTTAGCCATTTCGCTCACCGAATATCCGGACTGTATGTAAGTCATAATCCGATTGTGATAGCGGTGCAGTCTCAAATGTTCGTAGTCGATGACAGTTCCTTTCTTCCTTCCAAGTTGTTTTCCTTCTGCTTTTCTTCGTGCGAGTGCTTCCTTGGTTCGTTGTGAGATGAGTGTTCTTTCTATTTCTGCTGAGATGCCAAACGCAAAAGCCAGTACCTTAGACTGGATGTCATCGCCCAAGCGGTAGCCGTCCTTGATTGTCCATACTCTGCACTCCTTGTTCATACATAAGCTCAGAATCTCCATAATCATATAGAAACTTCTTCCCAGACGGCTCAATTCGCTGCAGATAATAAGATCATTCTGTTTGATGCCCCGCAGAAGAGTTCCTAACCGACGCTGCTTGTAATTCTTGGTGCCGGAAATCGTTTCTTCAATCCAACGGTCAATCTGCAAGCCATTTTTACTACAGAAAGAACTTATTTCATACCGTTGGTTGTCAACGGTCTGTTTGTCACTTGATACTCTAATATATCCATATACCATGCTACCTCAACCATTCGTTTGCCCATTGCTCCACTTCGGTTAATTGTTCTATCTTTCCCACATCAATCATTCGATAGTCATCCGGTATATAAGCCCGTATCTCCCCCTTTCTCCTGACGATATCCATATACAAATCAATGAGGGAGAATCTGTCGTTCCCCATCCTATCCATATAGGGCAGAATTTGCGGTGAAACAATCTGCATTCCCGAGAAAGCCAATAGTTGTGTGCCGGTCAAGTCCTGTCCTGTAGGACGTATCTCGCCGGTACTGACATTGGTCCAGCCTTTCAGATGCAAGTCTTCATCAAAGGCGAGATATCGTTGCGTTTTGCGCTGACTGACAACCAAAAGAGCAAGGTCGTTTTGATAAGCCGCCGTCAGTCCGTTCAGTATATTGGTAGAAAGGATGTCCGCATTTAGTGCAAGAGTCGGTTCGTCATAGGGGTATTCCTTCAGCGCTTTCCGCAGCCCGCCTCCCGTTTCGAGAAGTTCTTCCCGCTCGTCAGAGATATAAATCTCACAGCCAAAATTGCGGTTGGTGTGCAGGTATTCAATAATCTGCTCTGCCTTGTGATGCACATTGATGATAATCCGGCTAATGCCGGCTGTTTTAAGCCGCTCAATCTGCCAAAGCAACAACGGTTTGCCGAGTATCGGAACCAGTGCCTTGGGAATACGGTTAGTCAACGGGCGCAACCGTGTACCCAACCCCGCTGCAAAAATCATCGCTCTCATAACTGCCGTTGCTGATTCTGTTCACGATGGATAAGCTGGACGGTAACGCCGAACGTGCTGTGTATGTGTTCAGCCATTTTCTCGGCAGCATAGACGGACCGGTGCTGTCCTCCCGTACATCCGAAACTGACCATCAGGTGCTGGAAACCTCGGTCCATATAGCGTTTGACACTTGCATCTACGAGCTGGTAGGCCGAGCGCAGGAAGGTAAGTATCTCACCGTCATCCTCCAAAAAGCGGATGACGGGTTCGTCCTGTCCCGTATAAGCATTATAGCGTTCGTACTTCCCCGGGTTATTAACGGCACGGCAGTCAAACACGAAGCCTCCTCCGTTCCCACTATCATCCGCCGGAATGCCTTTCTTATAAGAGAAACTATATACCTTAACGACCAACGGTTTGCGGATAGCCACTTCCTTGAACTGCTTGAGTTCGGTCATCCTCTGCAATAGTTCTTTGAGGTAGGCATAGTCATCCCCGTTATCAGGCGCAGCATCCAGCCATCTTCTGAGATTGTCAATAGCAAAAGGAATGGACTGCAGGAAATGGGGTTTCTTCTCAAAATAGCCGCGAAAACCGTATGCGCCTAACACTTGCAACGTGCGGAAAAGTACAAAATGACGAAGCGTAGAAAGGAAAGCGGTTGGGTCAACCGGAATAAAATGCCGAAGTTCGTCCAAGTATTCGCTGATAAGTTCCCCGCGCAAGTCATCATGGAAATTGGCTTTCGCCTGCCAAAGGAAAGAGGCGACATCGTAATAGACAGGTCCTTTCCGTCCGCCCTGAAAGTCTATAAAGTAGGGTTCATCATCCACCACCATTACGTTTCGGCTCTGGAAATCGCGGTACATGAACGCCCACATCGACATCGGGCTATTCTGCGGCTGTGATGCAGATTCGCCAAGCAGTATGTCTGCCAATCGCTCAAAGTCGTTTTCCAAACGGTCTTCCTGAAACTCTATTTCTGTGGCTTTCAGGAAGCAGTATTTGAAATAGTTGAGGTCCCAGAGGATGCTTCTGCGGTTGAACTGCGGCTGCGGATAACAGTGCGTGTAGTCCATACCTTCCGCTCCTTTGATTTGGAAGCGTGCAAGGGCGCGGATGGTTTTCCTGAGCATCTGCTTCTCGCGCTCACAAAAAACACCTGTTTTGCGTCCTTCTGCGATGTAGTCAAAGAGCAGCGTCTGTCCAAGATCCTGCTGCACATAGTACATCTCGTCATCGGATTGCGCTATGACATGCGGCACGTTAAGTCCCTTATCGGCAAAGTGCCTAACCATATACAGGAAGGCATGATTCTCTTCCCGAGATGTGCCTTCCACCCCTATAAGGTCTGAGCATACCGGTTCTTCCTGTGATCGGTTGTCAGAGCCGGAAGAAGGAGTATGCAAAGGACATATCCGAAAATAATGGCGGTTGCTTCCCGACTGAGTCAATGGGGTTATTTCGCCTGCATCCATACCGGTTGCTTTGCGATAGAGTTCCGACAGGATAGTATATGTTTGCTCGTTCATCGCGTCAATGGGTATTTGCCCTATTATGCTCCTCACAATTATCTTGTAAAAGCGCACAAAGGTAACTGATTTTTTTGCGATTTTCATAAAAAAAACTTTTTTTTACGATTCTATTTGGCAGGAATGAAAAAACGGTGTACTTTTGCGCCCGCTTTTCGGAAAAAGTTCCGATGTTTAGTACTGGATATTTGTTCAGGAAAGCGTATGACAAGCGGTCTCCCTAGCTCAGTTGGTAGAGCAGCTGACTCTTAATCAGCGGGTCGAGGGTTCGAGTCCCTCGGGGGACACACTAACGGAAAGCGAGAAACTGATAAGCATAACTTATCGGTTTCTTTCTTTTTTGATTATCCATAGCGCCAGCACCAACGCCAGCGCATTAGAATCCTATTCCCCCTATCGAGAACGAATATGAACAGGAACAGTTGTCCTAAACTCCAGTCGCTTGTCAAGCCCGCGCAACGAAGCACCTTCTCCTGTCAGGAAAATGCCACGTTCAGCAATATCGTTATTCAACCATACCGGAGTTGTTTCGAGAATTTGTATAATCATGTATTCAAGTCTCTCGATGCTCCTACGCAAGCAGTGCGCTATCTCTGTATAAGAGACAGAAGTCCGCATCGGAAGAGCGGTCGTGATATTCGGGCCAATCACTTTATAATCATTCGGCGCATCTTCCAACTCTGTGCAGGCAGAGCCGACAACGGTCATAATCTTTTTTGCGATAGCTTTATCAATCCGCGTACTATGCATACTTGCCATATAAAGGATAATATCCTGAATTAAAATGTCGTATGAGATTGCCGCAGTATGGTGACTGGACAAGACGCGTCCGTTTGCAATCACAAAGACCTCGGTTATGGTATTCCCTATATCCACCATCATACATCCTCGTGTGTTTCTGACATCCAGCCCGATACTGATTGCCTTAGCAATCGGTTTGTTCAATACCACCTTACCATGAGTGAGAATGGTGATTTCAGAGCCAAGATCATTGGCAAATTCTTTAAGAGATAATTTTTTCATAACAATATCATTTAGAGTTTGTTGATAGCGATACACAATGTAGCGACAGTTTTACAAAGGAAAGCCACTATTTCCTCTTTGGTTCCTGTCAGCGGATGATAGAATGCATTGCCGCTGCAGCGGGTGAAATCCTGTAATGTTTCGGTGGCAGCAAAGACGGGGCGCAACACATTGATAATATAATCCGGATCAAACTGAAGGAACTCCACCACCGCCACAGGCTGGTTGTCATCATCCCAATCCAACACAAGACGAAACTTGCGTTGCTGCGGACCTATTGAAAATTGCAGGCTGGTCTTATTAGAAGTCGCATATAAGGTTACGGCGTAACCTGTTTTATTAAGGCGATGCGCAGCCTGTGCAAAAATATACGTCCATCGCAGATTGAACTGCGGTTTCTCAATTTCGATAGAGCGGTCATAGAACAGATACAAGATTCTTTGCTCTAATTGTTGTTGTTTTCTTTTGAAGCTCATATTTTTATAATGTTAAAAAGTTGCAGTGCAATCCCTTTGTTTTGGAATTGCGCTGCAAAAGTACGACCTTATACTGCCGAATCGTGGCAGTCATTATGGAAAATTACGATAATTTTTCGCTTTCCATATAGCCGGTATTGACATAATGTTCCGGATTGATGCCATACTTGTTCTCAAACAGTTGTCGGATTTGAGGGAAGTATTTCGACTGAGCCAACGGATTCGTTGAAGACGGAATCACTAACTCGACGGACATTCCTTCCTCCAAGCGCAAGCCCACCTTGTTGACTCTGCGCTTCACGGTAATTTTCCAAAGTGCCAGAATGATTTTTGGTTTTTAAGTTTAACAATGCGGCGTGACTCTGTTTGTGAATCACGCCGCAAAATTATGTGCCCAGACTGCCAAAACGTTTCAGTAAGTGAAAGAAAATAATCTTTTATTGCTTCTGTTGAGAGATTTTTAGTATAGATGATGCTAAATCTGAAATTATACTTTGTAACTCAAGCAACCGGTCTGCGATAGTATCTACTTTTATCGCATCTCCACTAACAAAATGAGAATCATCTGTATTTTTGATATAAGCAAATGTAGTGTTTTCTGATTCTGCAATTCTTTCAGGGCGTACAACGGTCAATTGGATTTTATTCAGTTTATTAAAAAAGCTCTCAACATCGCTCTCAGCATAGATTGCTTCTATTACAGGTTCTGACCATCCTTTGTCTTGTTTTTTCTTTGGATTACAATATGTTCTCATGCTTAAACGACCATTCTGCGAGTCTATTTGCAGATATAATTTAATCGAACCATCCTCTTTAATGGAAAACTTTGGTAATTTGAAGTCCCAAGCATCATTATACGGATCATTTATCCATTTGCATAATTTCCAATTATTTTCTACTTCTATATCTTTATTTAGTTTCTCATTTAGGCAAGTTTCTAATGCCATATAAAAACCTTGCCATGCTCTGCTTCCCCATTTGGCAACAGGTTTAGTCATATATGAATTGGTAAGATTTTCAATCTTTTGTAAATGATTAAAATAATCAACAAAGATAGAATCCTTTATTGTATTAACATAAGGGGTAAAGAGATCTATAACATCTTTGCGCAAAACAGTTTTTAATGAAATCTCAAGTTCCGGGTCTGAATAGAATTTACTTAATTTCTCTATACTATGGAGACTTTCATTTCCTGACTTATAATATATACAACGCCGTTCAAGTATCTTAAAATTCTCGTCTTTTTTCAATGCTTCTGTGTATGTTGCAATTTGTTTACCATGTTCCTTTGTGTCCGTCTTATCCTCAATAATTAAAGCATATTTCCCATTGACTACTGCTAAAACATCTATATTGTATTTCTGTTTATAGCATTTAACGGAATTTATTGGCCAATCGGTAGGCATATCCAATAACATACGAACAAATCCTTGAGCTGCTTCATGAAGACACTTTTGCTCATAGTTAAGGACTATTTTCTGTTGATCAAAGGGATTAGCCCAATTCAACAACCACAAAAGAAAAGCATCCTGACTCAACTCCGAGGTAGCGTAGTCAAAAAGATTGGGAACACTGGAATTTAATTTTGTTTCAGCCATAAATTAATGATTTTATATGTTATACAATTCAGTTATTGATTCACTTTCTTTCTTCATCTTGTCTGCCAGTTTCTTTGGTTCCAGAACCTGCAAGGCGGAGCCGTGGGCGCGAAGTTCCTGCATAAACTCGTAGTTGGGGACTACAAAATACTTGAATACAGAATACTCCTCCGTGCGTTCCGTCTCGCGCTGTGAGTCGTGGAGAGGCAGGGAACGCAGGTAGTTAGCCTGCCAACTGTTCACACGGATAGTGACAAACACAGGCTTCTTACCCGCATCACTCACGCCCACCAACGGAGCGAAGTACGCTTCCGCGTCAAAGCCGGCAGGCAGCTTATAGGTCTTGCCGGTCGCTTCCAACTCAACAATTCTGTCTAACGAATAGACGGTCGGTTCTGGCAGGTCTGACTTGGCGAGCATATACCAACGCTGGCGATAGACCTTGACGCAGTAGGGCTTGACATTGAAAGTAGAAGGATGGTCTTTGTGGTAGCCGTGATAAGTCATCTTCAGTTCCACTTTGTCGCGCATCGCTTCGATAATCGGCATCAGGAAACGCTGACCGGAAGGAATCTTCTCAAACAGAATCTGATGCTTGAGATGGTGGCTTTCGTTGATGAGGTTGTTTACTGCGAAGGTGTTAATCAGCCATTGGCGCACTCCGCCACGAGCGAGGTCGTCTGCATCTTCTATGTAGTATGTCCGTCCGAGACTGCGGTCGCACTCGATGATAATCTGAAACAAGTCCTCAATGGCGTGCCTCCAGTTGTGGAAAGTGCGTTCGGGTATGGCACTCTCATGCATATAGTTGAGCGTGGAGTTCTTTGCCCACTTGCGGTTGATGTCCGCACGGGAGATGTGTCCGGCTGTATAGATGGTTTCCACCAGCCATATATAGCAGCGGAATAGCAGGGCGGATGATTGTTTTTCCATAGTTCTCTTCAATTTTCCGGCAAAGGTAGTGCTTTTATCTGCCAAATCATAGCAGTAAGAACAAAAAAACTGCAAGCAAGACATCTTTTTTCGTTTGCACTTCCATGGTATTTTTTTGGTTTATGAGTTTAGAGGTTTATAAGTTTATGGGGGGGTTAGAAAGTTGAGAGTTGATAATTGATAGTTGATAGTTGCAAATTTATGATTTATGGTTTATGATTTCATATCTGCACATTATTGCGCTTCTATAAGTAGGGAGAGAAGGCTAATTTTTGTTGTCAAATTAGAAAAAAATGACAACAAGGACAGGACGAAAGAACAGAAAGAAGCGCATACGCAATCAGAACACGCTTACTGTCAGAATGTTTTGTCTATGCGGATAATAGAAAATAGTACTAGGAAATTATTATTTTGACTACACATGTGACAACAAGGACAAGTTTGGTTTATGAGTTTAGGAGTTTATGAGTTTATAGGTGGTTTAGAAAGTTGAGAGTTGATAATTGATAGTTGATAGTTGCAAATTTATGATTTCAAATTGCAAATTTATATACCCCTCCATATATAAGGCAAAAAAAGGGCAAAATCTATCACCTGAAAGGCAACTTTTTTTACTATTTTTTGCATTTTCTTTGTAAGAGACTGTAAATGAGGAGGGGCTTTTGATTTATGATTTCAAATTGCAAATTGCAAATTTATGCCGCAACCATAAAAGACTATCGGGCTTTCATGCCGACGCAACAACGTGTCAGATTCCTGACACAACGACGAAAGGCACTCCGCAATGAAGTGCCTTTCGTCTGTTATATGGCGGCGGGGATTAACCCGCCGAGCAGGCATTTAGTCGAGACTCTGGCCTTGCGCGTTGTAGGTCTTGCCGTTGCTGCGTATGTAGAGAATGCCATTCTCAATATACTTGACAGCAGAGGAGTTATCAATTATCAACTGTCCATTGTCAATTATCAACTCTCCATTATCAACTCCTTCTGCCACGATGCGGATGCGCTGGGCGTTCAGTGGAACTTCACTGCGGAAGAAACCGCGATAAGCGCGGATATTCGTTCCTGTAACCGTGTTCGGGTAATAGAGCTTGTTGTCCTTCAAACCCAGATAGATGTTGCCGTTGGTCATGCCTTGCAACTTGCCTGTGCGGAGCGTGCCTACCAAGTAAATGCTGCCGCGACCCGAGTTATCGTTATAACCTGTCAGGGCGGTGATGTCCTCGTTGTCGGCATCGGTATTGATGGTTACGTTCGGGAAGACGAACGAGGTCTTCTGTGCCAACTTGGCATTCGCATTGACAATATAGCCTTTGCCCGCCTCAATGGACTTTGCCGCAGCGAAATGTATGACGGTCAAAGCATCTACCGTTTCCGCATAACGGAACTCAAAGACGCGGGCGTTCAGACCGAGAGCCATCATCATGCCTTTGCTGACATTGAACGGCAGACAGAGCGTCGCCCACTTGCCTTGTGTGAAACGGCGGTTGAGTGTGGCGGTGTTGACAGTGTGACCGTTGTAGTCC
>CAJOIZ010000002.1 GCA_905234835.1 Paludibacteraceae bacterium | reverse complement strand
AGGGTGAGACGGATCATCCGTTGAACGAATGGTCAGGTGAAGCAATGACTAAGACGGGCGACCAAGTGAACGGTTATGACATCTACAGCTACACGTTTGATACGAAGTATGTGAAGGTCATCTTCAACAACGGCGACAAGGATCAGACCGCTGACCTCGTATGGGATGCTGCTACTCCATACTACTACGACGGCAAATGGTATGCAGAGACAAAAGACATTCCTGCCCCTGCCACTACTGTAACTCTTTACTATGTGAACACGACCAAGTGGGAGACTAGGGTGAGACGGATCATCCGTTGAACGAATGGTCAGGTGAAGCAATGACTAAGACGGGCGACCAAGTGAACGGTTATGACATCTACAGCTACACGTTTGCTACTGAGTATGTGAACGTCATCTTCAACAACGGCGACAAGGCTCAGACTTCTGACCTCGTATGGGATGCCGCTACTCCTTACTACTACGATGGTAAATGGTATGCAGAGACAAAAGACATCCCTGCCCCTGCCACTACTGTTACTCTTTACTATGTGAACACGAACAAGTGGGAGACTGTGAAGGCTTACGTATGGTACAAAGAGGGTGAGACGGACAACGTGCTGAATGACTGGCCCGGTGAAGCAATGACGAAGACCGGAGACCAAGTAAACGGTTTTGATGTATATAGTTATACGTTTGCTGTTGAATATGTGAATATAATCTTCAACAACGGAGTAGTAGGAGAAGGTGAGCAAAAGACTGCCGACTTGACTTGGAACGCCACTGCTCCTTATTTCTACGAGGGCAAATGGTATGCTCAGCTTTCAGATATTCCGACCGGCGATGATACTCCCGACTTCGGTATTATGGTGAACGATAATGACTACTATGCAGGTGTGAAGAACGAAGAATATAAGGGCGAAGGCACCGAATACGTTGTTACCGCCACCTTGACAGTAGGCGACAGATTCAAGAACTACGATAATGTAGCCAAAGCGGAATGGTTGGTAGCTCTTGACGAAGCAGGTTATCAGTTCACTGCTACCGATGGTTACTATGTAGTTACCGAAACAGGTAAGTACACTCTCTACATCAAGATTATTGGTGAAGGCAGAGACAATATGTATGTTGCCTTTGAGGCAGGTGCTACTGCACTTGATGAGATGCAGATCAATGCCGAAGGTAGCAAGGTTATCGTAAACGGCGTTCTCTACATCCTCCACGATGGCAAACGCTATAATGCACAAGGTGTGGAAGTGAAATAACTTTTCTGCTCCTCATTTTCAGGCAAGGGCGGCTGATTACCGCCCTTGCTTACCAATGCAACTCAGTAAGGGCTGAAACAATAATACCTTTATGATGAAACGACTCTTTTCTATTCTCCTCTCCTTGTCGTTCGTTCTTTCTCTTATGGCGGACGAACGCTCTGTTGAACAGGCTGCCGAAGTGGCGGCGCATTTTGTCAATCAGCACACACAACTCCGTGCGCGCCGTACAGCACCTGCTGTGGCTGGTGAGATGCAACTGGCTTATACAGCCACTGTCGCGGGTCAGACTACCACTGCATATTACGTCTTCAACCAACCTCAGCAGCAAGGTGCCGTCTTCGTTAGTGCCGATACACGTGCACTCCCTATCCTCGGTTATACTGACCACGGCGATTTTGATTATTCGACTGCCAACCCGAGTATGCGCTGGTGGTTGGAGAGATATGCTAAACAACTCGCAGCCGTCTCTGCTGTAAGTGAAGCAATGACCCCTGCTGCCGTGCAGGATTACACTCCTGTTGAGCCCCTCTTGGGTGGTATTGAATACGATCAGGAGAAACCCTACAGCAACCTTTGCCCTCTTGATGGTACCCACCGTTCGCTTACCGGCTGTGTCGCTACGGCTACGGCACAGGTGATGCGTATGTGGAAATACCCGGCACAGGGTACAGGCTCGCACTCCTATACAAGTACACAACTGAAAAAGACTGTTTCCGCCGATTTCAATGTACCATACGACTGGGACAATATGCTCGAGTCCTATGCTGGCTCCTACAATGCCGACCAGGCAAAGGCGGTCGCCACTCTTATGCTCCATTGCGGAGTCGCCTGTGATATGGATTATTCCTATGATGAAGGGAGCGGTGCCTATACCGATGATATGGCGGCAGGACTGGTTAAGTACTTTGGATACAATGTGGATAAATTTGTTACCCAGCTCAGCCAGAGAGACTATGGGGTAGCCAATTTCTCACCGGCAGAATACTCTGTCAAAACGCCGCAGATACTCAGTTATATCTATGATGACCTTGAGCAGGGCCGTCCCGTCATCTTGGGTGGAAATGACACATACGGCGAAGGCGGACACGAATTCGTGTGCGACGGACGTGACAATAATGGCAAACTGCATATCAACTGGGGATGGTCTGGCGACGGCAACGGACACTTTGCCATCACAGCGCTCGACTACGAAGGCTATGAGTTTTCATCCGACCTTGATGCTATCTTTGGTATCGAACCCGCTCAGACAGAACACATCGCTGTGGAGAGTGTATCTGTCAGCCCTGCTTCGGTTACCCTCCGTATCAACGAAAGACAGACCCTCTATGCAACCATCCTTCCTACCAACTCATCTGTACGCATAGCTTCTTGGTCATCCTCCGATCCGACCGTAGCTACAGTTAGTAGCGGCACCGTTAAAGGTGTCAGTCCGGGTACCGCTGTTATTACAGCCACGGCAGACGGTCAGCAGGCTTCTGCCACAGTTGTTGTGACGGGCGAGGTGGCTGCTTCTCGCGATTTTGTTCTCGTTGTAGATGAGAAAGACCTCCTTGTAGGTGACGAAATACTGATTGTGAATGAAGATAATCAAGTTGCTTTGGGTATCACTCAGAACAAAAACAACCGTTCTGAGGCAGCCGTTACCATCAGCGGTAACGCTATCCAGATTGAGGATGAAAACAACACAGATGTGCAGATCCTAACTCTGACACAAGGCACATCGGATGGTACATTCGGCTTGCATACGAAGGACGGTTATCTTTATGCCGCCTCTTCCAGCAAGAACTACCTCCGTACACAGTCGCAACTCACAGCGGATGCCTCTTGGGCGATTCGCATTGAGGACGGAGAAGCACAGATTACCGCCCAAGGGAACAACTCACACAACACTATCAGTTATAACTCCCACTCGCGGCTATTCTCCGCCTATCAGAAGCCGCAGGAGCCTGTAGCCGTTTATGCGAGACAGACCATCACAGACATCCCTGCCATTCAAGTTGATGAAACGAAAGCCCAAAAGATTTTCTGTAACGGGCGGTTGGTCATCATCCGTGACAATCAGGAATACAATGCTCAGGGCATACTTATACATTAATAATCCATTAACCATAATCCGACTATGAAATCGTTCAGACTCCTCATCCTCCCCGTTTTCCTGTCTTTTGCCTTTCTCCTGAAAGCGCAGGTCACTACTAATCCCGCAGTCATTCCTTTCGGCTATACTGGTGCGATAGAGTTTACCTTCGACCCGTCACAGGGAACAGGAGGTATGAAAACGGCTACGGAATGTTACTCCCACATGGGACTCATCACCGACCAAAGTACCAACATCACTGATTGGAAATATATCAAGTCCGAAAACGCTTGGGGTACGAAGCAGGAAACAGCTTGGACCCAAGCGGGGGATAAATGGACGCTCACTATCAACAACCTCTACGACTTCTACGGTGCACCCTCTACGGAAAATATCATTGCTATTGTGATGGTTTTCCACAACGGACAAGGAAACAACTCCCTTCAGGGCAAAAGTTCTTCCACGTCCAACGGTGATATCCTCATCTACCTCGGCAAGGAGAACAAGGAGTCCATCTGGGAGGATTTCGTTTTCGCACCCGTCGTTGAGCAGGCGCGACCTGCCGGTGTCTTCAACGGTATATATTACTCGCAAGATGGTACATCCGTTACTCTCTGCACCTTCGCTGCAGGCAACAAGACTGCCAACGACAACACCGTCCTTGTACCTGCACAACATGTTTACCTCATCGGAGATATGACGGACTGGGAACTCAACAACGACTACCAGATGAAGCGTGACGGCAACTATTTCTGGATTACTGTTCCTATCGAGAAGGGGCGTGAATACCGTTTCCAGTATGCCGTGGTACGTGCCGACGGAGTGAAGATGCTCATCTCCGATCTCTTCTCTGAGAAACTGCTTACAGGTGACGATAATTATGAACCCCGCTGGACAGACCCATCCCTTATCGCCTATCCTATGAAAGGTGCGGAAGGCTACGTCTCGGTTTTACAGTCTGGCAAGACACCTTACGCTTGGTCATCTTCCACTACCTCATTTCAGCGTCCTGATAGGAACAACCTCGTCATCTACGAACTCTGGATATACGACCATACTCCTGAGCGCAACATTCCCGGACTGATCAAACGACTTGACTACATCCAGAACCTCGGTGTTAACTGCGTTGAACTGATGCCTGTCTGCGAATTTGATGGTAACAACTCGTGGGGCTATTCCCCCAACCACTACTTCGCGCTTGACAAGGCCTACGGCACACCCGATATGCTCAAACGCTTCATTGACGAGTGTCACAAGCGCGGAATGGCTGTTGTCCTCGACATGGTTTTCAACCACGCTACAGGCAACAACCCGATGAACAAACTCTATCCCTACGGCAACGACCTCAAGTTCAACCCCTGCTTCAACGTCACTGCCCCTCATCCGGACAATGTATATCAGGATTGGAATCACGATTTTGAACCTGTCAGGGACATGTTCCGCCGCGCTGTCGCCTACTGGCTTGATGAATACAAGGTGGACGGTTATCGTTTAGACCTCAGCCACGGACTTTGCGGAAAGACCTACAACGCCCCCGCCAATATTAAGGAGTACTACGATGTGATGCAGTCCGTTTCGCCTGGCTCGTACCTGATGCTTGAGCATTGGGGCAATAGCATGGGAACCGACCGCCCGAAATTTGTTTCGCAGGGAATGATGTGTTGGCAGAACACCTCCTACGTTTTCCAGCAGGCGACAGGTGCTTGGCTGCAGGGTGACGGACTTAACGACGCCAACTCGGACAACTATGTATCATATTTCAATAACCATGATGAGGAGCGTCCCTTCTTCAAAGCCAAAAAGTGGGGTGCAGGTGACCTCCAGACTTCCGAAGCGTCACGCGCTGCACGTATTCCGTTGGTCATTGGTCTCCAGTGTCTGCTCAATGGTCCCCAACTCTTCTACCATTTTGACGAACTCGCCTTCGATTTCTCCAAGTTCCAGGACGAGCAGGGACGTTTCGGTACAGACGGCATCGATGCCTATGGCAAAAGCGAAACAGGCACCAACACTGTTGATTACGAAGTCAAGATGTCCGTTAAGTACCGTCCTGAAACGTGGATGGCAGCCGGACCGCGTATGCAGGGTTATCAGCGGCTTGCACGAATCTTGCAACTCCGTACGCGTCTCTTGCCGCACGTCTTTGCCGGCAACCCGACAGCATCGTCCCTCAATGAGAAAGCCGCTATCAAGAGCGTTCAATGGAGCAATCAGGTGTTTGCTGTAGGTAACTTTTCTGCCACGGCATCACAGACCGTCACATTGCCTTCAGGCACGTGGTATGACTATCTTGACGGAGGGCAGGAAGCGGCGGAGTCCTGCACCCTGCGGCCCAACGAAATCAAAGTCTTCACTGGTTCGTATATTGCTGCACCCGTTGTTCCCGATAGTTATGAGGATCTGACCTCCTTGGAGTACATCCTCCCGCAATCCGTATCGTCCACGCGCAAGCTGATCATTGATGGCACGTTACGGATTATCCGTGAAGACGGTAGCGTCTATTCTGTTTCGGGGAATAGGATACAATAAAGCGTAAGAGAAAGAGCAGATCGCCATTCGGTAATCTGCTCTTTCTCTTACGCTTGTAGTGCTACCCGGACTCGAACCGGGGTTTACGGCGTGAGAGGCCGTTGTCCTAGGCCACTAGACGATAGCACCTCAAAACAGCGCGCAAAAGTACGGCAGGTTTTTCACACGTGCAAATAAATTCGTCAAAAAACTGATTTTTATCTATGAAACGTACGGTTTCATTCATCGACCGCCTTCATTACCACCATGTTTGGGAGATAGCTCTCGCCTTCTCCATCGTTTTTGTGGTAGTGTCCATCATCTATTCCAATTTCATCTCTCTCCGTCTTGCCGAGGAAGAAACCAAACTGATGGAGATATGGGCGGAGGCGACGAGGCAGTTCATTCAGGCGGACGAAAACACTGATATAGATTTTGTGTCCTATATCATTGAGGACAATACCAATATCCCCGTCTATATGCTGGATGCCGACGGCAATATCCTCCTCACTCGCAATGTTAGCGACACGGTTGCTGATCCGACTCTCCTCCACGGGCCCATTGTTGTGGACATCGACGAAAACACTACGCAATACCTCTTCTACGACGACTCCATCGCGCTCCGCCACCTGCATATCTACCCCTATATTTCCTTTGGCGTACTCGCCCTCTTCGTCATCATTGCCCTCGTGGTCATCTTTACCACTCAACGCAGCGAACAGAACCGCGTATGGGTTGGACTTACTAAAGAAACGGCTCATCAGCTCGGCACCCCCATCTCATCCCTTGCCGCATGGCAGCAACTCCTTCAGCAACGCTATCCCGATGATGAATACATCCCCCAGATCCAACTCGACATCACCCGCCTGCAGGCCATCACCGAACGTTTCTCCAAGATTGGCAGCGAACCCGAACTGACTCTCCAGCCCGTTGTCCCGGTCATCGGTCAGACCATCGCCTATATGCAGGCGCGTATATCTAAGAAAGTGACACTCCGCTGTGACTGCGCGGACAACTGCCGTGATGTGCAGACATGCCTCAACGCGCCCCTCTTCCAATGGGTCTTGGAGAACCTCATCAAGAACGCCATCGATGCCATCAGCGGAACTGGAAGTATCACGCTACGGCTGCACAAGGAAAATAAAAATCTGGTGTTGGACGTGTCCGATACGGGAAAAGGTATCGACCGCAATCATTTCAAGCGTATCTTCCGCCCTGGCTTTACCACCAAGCAACGCGGCTGGGGACTCGGGCTGTCGCTCTCAAAGCGTATCATCGAAGATTACCATGGCGGCAAGATCTTCGTCTATCAGTCGGTTCAGGGGCAGGGAACCACGTTCCGTATCCTTCTCAAAAACGCCATAGACAACACTCCCGCTACCTGACATAGCGGCGTATTCGGCTCCTGCGTTCATCAGCGCTTGTTTCACACGGCCTAATATCGGATAGCGTGCGAAAACGGTCTCCTCAAAGTCGTTCACCTGTATGTCAAGCGGCTCGTCGTGCAGCCGTATGCCCGCGTATGCCTCTTTGGTGCTGACGCTTACCGGCGGCTTAATCATCACCATTCGCTTGCTGGCCCACGAGAAATCCACAGGGCGAATCTTTTCGCCGATTCCTGTTGCCATACAGGGGGTGTTATATAGAAAAAACGCGCAGTCAGCCCCTATCGGACGGACCGCCTCCGCCATCTGCTCCCGTGTCAGACCTAACGCAAACAGCTCATTGATAGCCTTCACTACATGCGTCGCGTCCGACGACCCGCCGCCTAATCCTGCACCGAAAGGAACGCGTTTCTCCAAGTGTACACGCACACTACCGACTCCTGTGTACATCGCCGCCATACGCAGGTATGCCCGTACAATTAGGTTGTCATCTGCCGCACAATCCACCCCTATGCCGCTTGTCGTCAGTGTGATATGTTGGCCTTCGCGCTCGTCCTTCTCTATGTCTATCAGGTCATACAGCCCATAGACGGGATAGAATAGCGTCTCTATCTCGTGGTAACCGTCATCCCTTTTGCGCCTCACGCGCAGCCCGACATTCACTTTGCAGTTGGCTCGTATCTGCATCATTATCGGCGCGTTACAAGGTCATATACTGCGCGCACTTTCTTCCCCGCATCCTCCCAGCGGATGCAGTTTACCTCCTTGCGTCCCTCTTCGCTCAGCGACTTGTACAGGGCGGGATTGGTCACAATCGCGTGGATGGCGTCCGCCATCGCGTCAATGTCCCAGTAGTCCGTCTTGATGGCGTGGTGAAGAATCTCCGCGCAGCCCGACTGGTTCGATATGATCGTAGGACAGCCCACTTGCATGGCTTCCAACGGCGATATGCCGAACGGCTCGCTCACCGAAGGCATGATGTACACGTCCGAATCGGCTAATAGTTGTTGCACCTGTTTCCCGCGCATGAATCCCGGAAAATGGAAGCGCGTGGCTATCCCTCTGCGTGCCACAAGGTCAATCATCTCGTTCATCTTGTCCCCGCTGCCAGCCATCACAAACCGCACATTGTCAGTCTGTCGAAGAACTCTTGCTGCGGCTTCCACAAAGTACTCCGGTCCCTTCTGCATCGTTATTCTGCCTAAGAATGTCACTAAGTGGTCTTTCCTCGCATGGTGCTTGAACTCATCGGGGTTGGCCAACGGGAACACCGCGTTATGCACCGTCGAGACCTTTTCTGGCGACTGACCGTATTTATCTATCACCGTCTGCCGCGTCAGGTTGCTCACGCACATGATATGGTCCGCCATATCCATCCCTTGCCGCTCAATCGCATAAACGGTCGGATTGACCTGACCTCGCGAACGGTCAAAGTCGGTTGCATGGACGTGGATGACTAACGGCTTGCCGCTCAGCCGCTTGGCGGTAACGCCCGCAGGATAAGTCAGCCAGTCATGCGAATGAATCACATCGAACGATTCTTGACGGGCCAGCACGCCGGCGACCTGCTCATAGTTGCTTATCTCTTCCAACAGGTTGTCGGGATAGCGGCCCGAGAACTCGATGTGTCCGCGTCCCGGCACGTCCACGCTGTCCGCTCCGATGATACGCAGGAACGACTCCTCTTCGCCGCCCCAGCGGCGGGGAAGAACAAACACAATCTCCATGTCCCCCTGCTGCGCCAGACCGTAGGTCAGTCCGTAACTCGCTGTGCCTAAACCTCCGAGAATATGTGGCGGGAACTCCCACCCGAACATCAGTGCTTTCATAGTTAAGAAGGCTGGTTATCTGCGTTTTGTTCCAATTCGTTCAGACAGTTGTATATCCCTATCACTCCGCTCACACTTGGTGCGTAACTCATGCCGCCGTGCCCTTTGAATGGCGGGTTGCCGTCGTATAGTTCGCTCAGCGTCCCGATGGTCAGTTCGCGCATCTCTGCTTCGTAACCCGCTAACAGACGGCGCATAAAACTTGCCCCGCTGTGCTGATACACACGCATATACGCTTTCCCGTAGGCGGCTATGCTCAGCGGGAACACGGGTCCGTTGTGCAGGTTGCGGTTGCGTTCTTTGTGTCCGCCGATATAGACCGGACGATAGAACCCGCTCTTTGGCGACAGCGTCCGCAGCCCCTTCGGCGTGTATAGTTCCTTCGTGCATATATCCACCACTGCCTTCTGCTGCATCCTGTCGAGGGGGGAGTAGGGCAGCGACACCGCCCATATCTGGTTCGGACGCACCTCTTTGTCATGGTAACTGCCTGTCACATAGTCGTCAAGGTAGTAGCCGTTCCAGAACATCGCAACGAACTGATCGCGGGCAAGTTCGGCTTGGTAGTCAAGCAGGTCGGCGCGCTGTTCTTTTCCCGTCTCGCGCATCAGTTGTGCCGTGAAGCAGATAGCATTGTACCACAGCGCGTTCAGTTCGACGATATAGCCTGTCCGTGGCGTGATGGGCAGACCGTCTTCCATCGCGTTCATCCACGTCGCCGGACGTTTCGTCCCGTCCGTCCACACCAGACCGTTCTGATGGACGAACAGCCTCGGATGACGCTGCTCGCGCAGGAAGACGATGATGTCGTACAGCAGCTCCCCGTATTGCGCTGCAACCTGTTTGATATCAACATAATGGGAGTATTCTTGAATCACTCTCGCGAACCACAGAAGCACGTCCGGCTCGTCCATCCCCTTCAGACCTATATCCTCGTACCTGCCCTCGAGGAAGGCGCGCACCTCGCCTACTGCCGTCTTGTTCATGATGGCGTCCCAGTATTCGGGACGGCCGATGCCCATCGTGCAGTCCGCCAAGGAGAAGAACTCCGCTCGTGCCTCTGCCTTGAACCACGGATAACCTGCTAACAACCAACACTTATCGCCTTCTCTCTTGTAGAACTGCGACGCGGCGTTCCTGAGGCACGCGTACATTGTCTCTCTTTCCCAGTGGCGGCTCTCTTCCTTCTTCCAGATGCTCTTCAGCGTCGCAGGATTGATTTCCGAAACACCTGCCGAGAACACCACCGACTCGCCCTGTTTCATTGCTACCTCAAAGTACCCGGGCACCATCAGGTCCTCACGGCTCTCGTATCCGCGCTCGGCTTCTTTCATGTAGTGGATATCCTTGTACCAGTGCGCATCTTCCGTGTATGCCGCCTTTTTCGAGAACTGCATGTACAGCCCCGGGAAGCCCTCGTACAGACGGCACATCCGACCGTTCTTCACCTCTTCTGTATGGGTGTCGGCGGCGCCGTTCTCATGCGTCAGACTGTCGGTCGGACGGAACGCAAGGAACGGATGAAAGCGCATCACAGTCCCCTGTCCTGCCTCCACTAAGGTGTAGCGGATTAGCACACGCGGCTCGAAACTGACTAACAGACGTTCTTTGGTCAGGATGACGCCCCCTACGCGGTATGTGGTTTTCGACAGCAACTGACAGTCGTAACTCCGCAGGTACTTGTGTCCGTTGGGGTAGAACAGCCGCTCGCCGTATTGGTGCACGCCCAAGTGGAACTCTGCACCGTGTTGGATGACTGTCTCGTCTAATCCGCTCAGCAGCACGTAGTTGTCGTCGCCCTTGTCTGGCAGCGGAGTCACTAACAGACCGTGGTACTTGCGTGTATTGCAGTCCGCTAATGTCGTTGCCGTATAGGCTCCTGCACGGTTCGTATGGAGGATTTCTGTCCGCAGACTGCGGTCCAGATTGACCAGTGCCGTCTTGTCAAAACTTAAGTAACTCATAGATATGCAAGCCCTATCAGTTGTACTTGCCCTCGTAGTTGTGTTCCACGTCCATCACGATCTGCCGTATCTGCTGTTCGTCCTCTTTGGGGCAGATTAGCAGCACCTTGTCTGACTCCACGACGATCATGTCTTTCATCCCTTTCAGCACGGCAAGGTGTCCTTCAGGCAGCACCACCACGTTCCCTTCGCTGTCATAGTATTCGGCATTGCATTTCAGGGTCGCGTTGGCTTTCTCGTCTTTGTCGCTCAGTTCGTACAGTGACCCCCATGTGCCGAGGTCGCTCCAACCGAAGTCGGCCTGCTGCACGTGTACTGACTCGGCTTTCTCCATCACGCCGTAGTCGATGCTGATGTTCGGACAGGTCGGGAAAACCTCTTGTATATAAGCGTCTTCCTCTTCCGTACCCATCTTCTCTGGGGCGGTCATGAACGCGGTGTGCAGTTCGGGCAGGTATTGTTCAATGGCGTTGGCGATGGTCTTCAGGTTCCATAGGAATATACCCGAGTTCCACAGGAACTCTCGGCTCTCCACGAACACTTTTGCCAGTTCCAGATTAGGCTTTTCCGTGAATGTCTTGACGCGGTACAGGTCATCCCAGCCGTCTGTTGCTTGTGCTTTTTGGATATATCCGTAGCCTGTCTCCGGACGGGTAGGCTTCATGCCTAATGTCAGCAGGGTGTCGTGTGTGCTAACGAACTCTAATCCGTGGCGGATGGTGTCTGCAAACCGCTGTTCCTGCACAATCAGGTGGTCCGACGGCGCGACTACAATGTTGGCTTGCAGACGCTCATCGTTGGCAAAGTCCGCTGTCCGTATGTCTAATCCGTACTGGCGGCACAGCTGTCCTTTGATATACATCACTGCGTATGCGATGCACGGTGCCGTGTTCCTCCGTGCGGGTTCGCATAGTATCTGCTCTTTGCTCAGGTCAGGTATCTGTTGCATAATCATGTCGCGGTAAACCACGTTTGTCACCACGATCACGTTCTCTATCGGCACTAATGGGCGGAAGCGGTCCACTGTCATTTGCAGTAGGCTCCTGCCGGTTCCGAAGAAGTCTAAGAACTGTTTGGGTCGGTTGTTGCGGCTGAAAGGCCAGAAACGGCTACCTATTCCGCCGGCCATTATAACACAGTAGTTATTCATAGTCTTGCATTTTATAGTGTGTCCTGTTTGTTAGTAGTCTTTTCGCATTTATAATTCGGGCATCCTTGCTCGTATCATCCCATTATAATCCTCGCCGCAAATATAGTGCCATTTGTCCATATACCAAAAACTTTTTCGCCTCTTTCGTCTCTTTCCCTTCCTTTTCCCCTTGTCGCCTTTTGTTTATCCCTTTGTTTCCCCTTCTTTTTCCCTTTGTCTCCCATTCCCTTACCCTTTATTTCCCTATGTCTATCCCGTTGTTTTCCCTTTGTCTCCCGTTATCTTATCGATGTTGCGTCATACCAAGAGCGGGTGATTAGCGGGTGGTTAGCGGGTGATTACCGGGTGATTACCGGGTGATTCGACGGACGATACAACAACGATGCAATACCAATATCAACGCAATAAGCAGATAAACAGGTACTTACACGCTAAATAACGCTTTTTCTTGCTTTTGCGTCAACCTCCCGTTTTGAAACGCTAAAATAGCGAATGAAAAAATTTTGCAAAAAAATGCAGGGAAGTTTTGTTAGCATAGGAAAAATGCTTACTTTTGCGCGATTTTTTATGGGCTCTAACCAGCGAAAACACAATGAAATCCATACAAAATCCATCCCGTAGAGTACGTTTCAGACAACTGTTTGTGGTTGCCCTGATGCTCGTACAACCCCTGTTCCTCTTGGCGCAGAAGGCTATTGGCAATCCTTCGCAACTCCCTGATGAACAGGTAATCGAGCGTTGTGATCTCATTCAGAAAACCTTCAACTATCCCTACTATTACTGCGACTGTGCCGAGGACAATACGGTTGAGTTCCATTTCGGTCTTGACACGGTAATTACGGACACTCTTTGGTTCTCCGCTACCGTCTCCGACCTCAAGTACGGTCTGTCCGCTTATTGGTTCTCTGACAAGGGTATCCGCCTTGAATTGTATGCTTTGTGCTCCTCTACCGAGCCTACTTACACAATGTCGGTTGGCGCTAATACAATGCGTGACATTGATGTGGACTTCATTAACTCCAAGCTTGCCGATATGGGAGACCTTGCAGAACTGGCGGAAACCATCGTGAAGCCTCACTTACGCGTTTATCCTCTCAAAGGAGGACAGGGACGTGTCCTTGCTTTTGCTTATGACGAGGGACCGCATTCCACTTGTGAAGACCTCTTCCCGGTTAAGAACGGGATGACTTATATCACCAACCATGACGAGGATATCTATGCTTGGCTGCCTGCCGATATGCGCAAGAACCAGCAGATGTTCGTTCAGTGGCAGCAGAAGAAGAATCTCCCGTGCGAAATGGACTTCCTCCGTGGCACATGTGCAAACCCCGAGTTGATTTGTACGCGCACTATGAGTGACTCGACAAAGCTCTTCTTCCCCGATACTGCTATCGTTAATAAGGCAAAGGCGGCGGGTGATACGCTCTTCTTCCGATTCCGCCATAAGGCTGAGGATGTGGGACGCGTACGCTTCCGTTACAATATCAAGTGGCAGGAGACAGTGATGGATACCACTTTCTGTGAAGGCAAGTCGCTGGAGTTGAGGGATACAATCCTCAAGGAAACCACTGTTTATTCGGGTGACACTGTTTGGCGCAGCTTGGATACCGTGGACGTCTATACATACAATGTCAATGTTATCCCCGCGACATTGAAGCACGACACCCTACGTATCTACAAGTCAGATTTGCCGATGTATTATAAGAAGACCTATTATGTGGATCACATGGGCGAACACGATGTTATTATCCGTAAGAAGAATACTTGCACCCAGCATATCCTCTTGCAGGTCATTGACCTCGACGGTGACGCATTGGATGAAACCTCTAACCCCTATGCACCCCGCAAAGTCATTGAGAATGGTACCTTATATATTATAAACGACAACAAACGCATTTCCGTCCTCGGAGTCGAACGCAAGGAATAAAACCCTTTGCTATCTTTTTGCCCGAAATACCGGAATACGACAATATATAAAACAAAAATTAACTAAACTCTTTAATTAACTAAAAACAACAATCAAAATGAAAAAACTAATCCTAATTCTGATTGCTGCTACAATGACCCTCTCAGGGTTTGCAGCCGGAACGGGTGATGGTTCGTCCAAAGCGAATGCCATCGAGTTTGATTGGGTCAATGGTAACACCCAGGATGCCAATACATCCCTGTGGTATGTAGTTACTTTGGCTGACCGACTCAAGGCTGTTGACGATCCCAGTATCGCCCTCTACCTCTCGAACCTCTCTTCCAGTTCCGCGGATGTGAACATCTCCGCGATTATCGCAGGTGAAGAGGAAGCGCGCAACTACACCATCGTCGGTAACGGCAGCAAGGTGTGGAACTCTTCCGCTTCCATGCTCGTGAAGATGGGGTATGACGACATGTTCGTTAAACTGACCACCACTCAGAAGATTCACCTCGCAGCGAAGGTTTATGAAGGAAGTTTTGCTGATGAAGCCTGCCTTAAGGCTACTGACTATGATTACAAAGATCATAGCCTCGCAGCTGGTACGCACTGGTACACCATCGACCTCAATGCTCTTCGCGAGAGCAATGAAGGCTTGGAGATTACCTATTCGGCAACGACAGCTACTTCTAAGATCGTTTCGATGATTTCTACTGACTGCCCCAGCACGGGTCTTGCAGGTCTTAAGGGTTCTATCCCCAACAAGAAATCCAAAGTACACGAGATCCCTGCTGCTCTTATTCAGAGCATGACAGAAGCTACTCTCTACCTCAAAGTGGAGAACAGCAAGGAAATCGCTGTTAGCACTAAGAAAGTGGCTGGTCCCGCTGTGGAAACCAACTTCGCTTCTCCCACTGATGTAACATTCGACACTCCCGAGTTCACTGTTGGCGCTGCTGGACAAGTATTCAGAACAACGCTTGCTGAACTCCTTAAGGTTAAGAAGAATCAGCCGCAGATTACCCTCAACAACGAGGCTAATACTACTCCTGCTTTTGTAACCGTAGAAATTGCTTTCAACAGCGAGTCTGTTGATGACTATGCAACCAAGAACGTTATCATCAAGAAGGATACCGTTGTTGCTGGTGAGTCCGACTTTATGGATTTCGCACGTAACATCATCGAATCGCTTGATGCTGAGAAGTGCAAATATGTTTATGTTCGTATCTCTGCGAACCAGAATATCAAGGTTTCTGCACGTCTTAAACACATGCGTGAAGGTAATGCTTGCGCCGCTGCACAGGCTATTAAGTGGAACGAAGTAGTTTATCAGGACGTTGAGTTCGAAGAGGAGTCTTCTACTCAGTGGTATGCTATCGACATCACCGACCTCAAGACTACTCCGCAAGATGTAACCGTTACTATCACCAACCGTGGCGAGGCAACTGCTAACGTTACCGCTGAAGTAGCGTTCGAATGCCCCTATATTGATGTTGAAACGATTTCTCGCAAGGTAGAAGTTGGCAAACCCTTGTCCAAGACTGTTAAGTATTCTACTATTGCAATGCTCGGCTCCAACGTGGTTTATGTAGGTGTTACCACCACACAGCCCGTTAAGGTTGAAGTTGTTCCTGCTGCCGCTAAGCTGAAAGACGCTTCTTTGGTAACTTGCGTATTGGAGAACGCTATTCCGTTTAACTGGGAAGAAGGTCACAAACAGGCTGCTGGCGTTACCGTTTGGTACGAAGTGCCTGCTGACAATATCATTGGTGCTGACTACATTCCTGAAATCATTATCACCAACGAAGGCGACAAGACTCTCACTATCCACGGCGAACTGGCTACTCAGTGCCCTGATATCTATGAGAATCAGGAACGCGCTCTCACTATCGGTGCTAATGGTACTTACAAGAAAGAAATTGCTAAGGATCTTGTGAAGAACCTCCAGAAAGGTGACAAGTTCTATATCAAGCTCAACGGTAATCAGCCTTTCAGCTTCCGTCTTAACAAGAAGATTGAGAACGAAGGTGCTAACTGCACGAAAGCTATTCCGTTCAACTGGACTACCGGTCACAACCAGGACGCTGACGTTACTCTCTGGTACGTTATCGACCTCACTGAAATCCAGAACACGAAGGGCAAGAAAGTGCACGTTCTCCTGAAGAACCTCACTGGTAAAGACGCTGTTATCGACGGTATGTTGG
Source organism: Paludibacteraceae bacterium (assembly GCA_905234835.1). Taxonomy (GTDB): domain Bacteria; phylum Bacteroidota; class Bacteroidia; order Bacteroidales; family Paludibacteraceae; genus Colicola. The sequence goes on along the minus strand of CAJOIZ010000002.1, from coordinate 88,081 downwards.
CTCCTGAGTGCCCCTGCACTTCTCCGCAAAGCCAGTCTCTCGCTCTCAAGGCAAATCAAGTACGTGAGAAAGATATCGCACGTTCGACATTCATGTCCTTCGGTGAGAAGGTTTATATTCGTCTGACCTCTACTCAGAAGTTCCACTTCGAGGCTTCTATTATTGACGCTGATCCGTTCACACCGATCACCGTTTGTGAGCCTGCTACCGACCTGGATGTTAATAAGCTTTACAACAAGACCGGTGACAACGCTTGGTACAAGATTAAAGTGGACAAACTGGTTGATGCTGAACTCGCTCCGCGCGTAATGGTTATCAACGGTGCTACCGCTCAGTCCATCAAGGGTTCGATTGCTTACGAGTGCCCCGTTACTGAGGAAATGCAGAGCGTTGTTCGCTCGTTCGCTGCTAACCAGACTATCTCTAAGCTGTTCGAACAGAGCCTTGTTAATCAGCTTAAGGCTAAGGGTATTGAGTATGTTTACGTTAATATCGAAGGCAATCAGGACTATCAGTTCCGCATTGATATGGTTGACCCCAACACCGGTGCTGACTGCATGCACGCTGTAGAAATCAAGGACGGTAAGGTTCTTGGTCACGAAGCTGGCAAGACCCTCTGGTACAAACTCAATGTAGCTGACCTCCTCGCTAACCACGCTAACGACAAACTCATCTTCAGTCTCACCAATACGGACGCTAAGGCTGGTGCTGTTCATGCAGCTGTTTACACTGACTGCGAAGGTGAACAACTCATTGCTGGCAATGCCACTATCGGTGCTAACGCCAAGAGAGAGAAAGCCATCATGGTTGAAGCTCTGATGGGTCTCAATACTCCTTGGGTATATCTGCAGCTCACCGCAGCTCAGGCTCAGAACCTCTTGATGCAAATTGTTGCTCGCGAGAAACTTGATCCGGCTATCACCGCTTGTGAAGATGCTGTTCGTTTCGCGGTTAATACCGATTACAAACAGGGTATCAACACCAACGTATGGTATATGATCAACCTCAAGGAGATTCGTGAGAACACTTCTGGTGACGCTACTCTCATTGTGAACGAGCTCTCGGGCGAAGAGAACACCCTTACCGCTGAACTGGCTTGGGTTTGCCCCGTTGAGTATGAAATGACTACCAAGAGCATGATTCTCAAAGGTAACGACAAGTACACTCGTATCTTCAGCCGTGAGTTGCTCAATTCGGCAGAAGGCAAGGATGTAGTTTACGTGCGTGTTACTTCTGAGAAAGAAATGTCCTTCCGTGTTGAGATGCACCTCAGCAAGGGTGACGAGTGCGCTAACCCCATCGACTTCGACTGGGTGAACGGTAACACCAACCCGCAAGGTGCTTGCCTCTGGTACAACGTTGCAATGCTTGAGACGAAGATTGTTGACGGTAAGGAAGTAGAAGAACTTCGTATCCCCGAAGGCAAAGACCTCCAACTCACTATTGTTAACCTCTCTGACCAGAAGGTATCTGCAAGTGCAGATCTCCGCTTCGAGTGCAAAGAACACTCGCTTGGTGACGGACAATACACCTTCGAGCCCAACGAGACCAAGACGAAAGTTATCGACCGTGACCTTATCACGTCCGTTAACCCCACTTCTATCGTTGTTAACTTCTGCACTCCGAAAGCTTCGATGTATATCCGTGCTGACTTCATTGATGAGTTGCCCGATAGCATCTGCTTCAAGGACATTGCTCTTACTCTTTGCGACGGCGAAGTATATGACGACGTAATGACTACTACAGTTATTAAGCACACTATCGATGCTAAGGATGCTACCACCCTCGCTTGGAACGATACCGTTTCCGTACGTGCCGGTACTATCCTCGTTGACTCTATCTACCGCTTCACAGTTACTCCTATGGAGGCTGCTACCGCGTTCGACTACAGCACCGTGGCTGACGCTGACAAGATTGTTGCGAAAGCTGGTGAAAAACTTGACTACTCTGCATTCGATGCATTCCTCAAGAACTACTACACCACTCTCACAGCTGCTGACTCGCTCGCTGCTTACGACACCATTGTTTGGGAAGCTTATGATGTAGATCCTGACCAGCTTGACTTCCGTCCTATCGAGAACGTTAAGGCTCTGCAGGAGAACCTCACGCTGACCACTCAGATCAGTCTGGCTTACACCGTATACACTGAGTGCGAAACCGCTCTTATCGTGGATACTATCTGGAATATCCCCGTAGAGAAAGGCTGCGATGACGCATTTGATATGACTACCCTCACTCTCGACTGGGGCAAAGCATACTGCGGACTCCCGTACGATGATAAGGCTGTAGAAAAACAGATTCAGGCTGCGTTTGACGCTGCTGGTGTAACAGACAATATTACTATCTATGTTGACCTCGGCGACGGCTTCAAGGCTTACGATGGCGCAACTAAGATGGAGAAGGGCAAGACCGTTAAGTTCTATGCGGAAGCTGTTAGCACTTGCGATGCAACTCTCAAGTCGCAGACTGCTACTCAGACTCTCACAGTAGATGCTCCTGATGCTAAGGGTGATCAGGTAACTACTCTGCCTCTTGTTGATCCGTACAACAACGGCTGGTTGCTTATCATTGACCTCGTTACCATCAACAAACAGTGGGATCTCAACCTCGTACAAGGTGACGAAACCGACAAGCAGGTTAAGTGGTACAGAATGAAGGGTGCTACGCCCGATCCGGATAACGATGAACTCGTTAGAACGGGTGGTTACTACCTGACTGCACTTGACAAATTTGAGAATGAGCCTCTGCCCAATGGCACTTACTACGCTGTTATCAGCATCGTTACAACCAGCAATGAAGAGTGCGGTGGTGAATGGCGTACCATCATCCAATCCGTATCGAACGGCTCGGCTGTAGGCACACGTAAGCACATGATCAACGGTAAACTCTATATCATTACCGAAGACAATGTGATGTACGATGCACAAGGTCAGAAAGTTCAACAATAACAGAGGAGACCAAACACTATGAAAAAGACATTATTTATAATCGCATCTCTGCTTATGACCGCTTACTGCGTGGCAGACGATGTAGTAGTAGGTAACCACGCTAAGCGTGACAAAAGCCTGCAAGAACAAGCTGTAGATCCCGGTAAGGGCTACACGTTCAACCAAGGTGATACTATCATCATCTCCAAAGATGTGAAGCAGTATCTCACCGGCGAAGAACCTTCAGAATGGGTTTACTACGTGCGCCACATCGTTGGCCAGGTAGGTGGCAAACGCTTCCCCGAAGGTATCCTCGTACAGGGTATCAATTCATGGGTAGGTCCCGATGGTCTGTTGCTCGTTGGAGCAACAGAACGTTCGGAGGCGGCTGCTCAGAAAGAAGCACAGGATCGTGGCAAAGTTGAACAGCGTCGCGAAGAACTCCGCCAGATGGACAAGGACCGCCGCAAAGCTATCGAAGAGGATGCAAAGCGCGAGGGTATGACCATGCTCGAGCGTGACCGCAAACCCGCAGAGCGCGTGCGTCAGCCCGAAGAACAGCAAGAGACCACTATCCGCGAAGAACAGCCTGTTGAGAAAGACATCACTCCGGCTATCACTGAGCAGGAGGATGGAACAGAAACACTCGCAGTGGACGATGCAAGACCCGTTGAGAACGACACGACCATCAAGCGTCAGATTGACCGCTTCACCATTGGCCTGCGTGGCGGTGTAGCATCTCTGCTCCATAACACCACTGCCAATGCCAACGGTAACTGGAAACCCGGCTTTGACGTGCTGCTCGACCTCCAGTATGCTCACTACTGGCAGAAAGGTATGAATCCCTCGTATGGTATCCTCACTGGACTCTCTGTAGGTTATGCTCGCAGTGGCGTTACCGCTCAGTTCAAGAACACCTACAATACCCCGAGTGGAAATACCTACAACCTGTATGGTAACACACGTGAATATGACGGCGAAGTTATACTTGAGATCCCCGTAATGTTCTCGATGATTACTAACAGCGGTTTCTTCTTCAACGTTGGTCCGCGCATTCAGGCTCCCGTATTCAATCACTTCAAACAAGTGATTTCTGATGACAACATTGGTCTCTTGTTCCCCGCTTACGGTGTGGAAGTTACCAATGCTCATTTCACGGGTAAGATGGACGGCGACACCCGCGTTTATACCGGCAAACAGCAGAGCATGAGCAAACTCAATCTGCTCCTCGGTGCTGAACTCGGTTATGAGTGGCGTCTGAAGAACAACAATGCGTTCGGTGTAGGCGTTTATGCTTCCTATGGCCTCTTCTCGCTCTACAACAACAACGCTGCTGGTCAGATCTATAATGTTACTGAACCTACTGGAACCACGGCTGCCGTTGTAACACACGATGTTACCACCACCGGTGCTTACACGCAAGGTGACGGCTTCAAGTTCGGTGCCAAGAACGGTATGGACTTCTTCGATTGCGGTATCAAACTGAACTACAGCTTCAACTTCGTAAAACAGTAATTCCGTATTACGAATATCTCGACGGCTGCCTGACACCATCACGGTTGTCAGGCAGCCTCTTTTTATCTTCTAAACAAACCGAATCGGCTGAACAGGATAGAAATTACCTAAAATGCAAGATATTTCGATGATTTGTTGTTTATATCAAAAAAACACCGTACTTTTGCGCGTTTTTTGGAGAGGCGTACCCCTCCGTATAAGAAAGAATAATTACCACACGAATTACTGATAGTGAACCGTATTTCCTTTTTACCATTTGTAACCCGCAGTTGCTCTAACCGTCTTTACCGTCCTTTGAGGTTGCTTTTGTTGGCTCTTGTGACGAGCTTTCTGCCGTTTGTTGCCTATGCACAAGGCACGTGTAGCGAAGCTTTTAAGGTCGGCACTGGGATTACCGAGCACATCTACCGTACTGGTACTACGTGGTACACTGCCTACACCTACGATCTCCCTATGCACGTTGTCTATATCCCTGATAATCCGGCGGCGCTTGATACTCTCTCTGCTAGTATAGATTTCAAGTGTGACGGTCCTCTTGCCCGCGACATAGCCGATGCCATAGGAGAACCTGGGGACGATTCTTATGTTGACCTTCCTATCATACGCGATTTTAAGAAAACTACCATCAACGGCAAGGTCGCTTATGTCTTAGATGTTGAAGCGCGTTACCGCAATATTATGGCGGGCGGAGGTATCACTCGCAACGTGCAGGCTTGGGTGAAGATTGAAGTCCCCTCCGCAGGTGATGTGGACATCGAACCTGACCTCAACTCACGTCAGTGTCTCAATGAAACGGAGATTGTATCACTCCCTCGTTCCATCCAGATTCAGCCCGAAGACTCGCAGACGGTATTTATGCTCCCCTTCAGCCTATGGAAAGAAGACAGCGTGCGCTTTGTTTGGAACGGTATACATGAGCCCCTTGATGTGTGGGTCGCTAAGCAGGACTGTCACTTCTATCCCGCAACGACCGATGAGAATGTCCTTGGACACCGCCTCATCCGTTCCGAAGATATGTGGAAACTGACGATTGACTCCATTGACAATCTTATTGGCGACTGGACCAACGGAGGTATGTACTACGTCAAGTTCATCTCCAAGGAAGCTGCCGAGCTCAAGATGGAGATTGTTCCTGAGAAGGAGGTGAACGGCACGCGCCTGCGCTATGACCAGAAAGTGAAAGTCAAGCGCGGCGGAGAAGACCTCTTCTATTTTACGGGTAAATGGGAAGCGACACGTTTGACCACCCCCACAAAGCATATCTGCATCCTTTTCTTCGGAACTGGTCCGGAGATTGACCCCGCTAATCCGTCCACTTATTTCGATTCGCTCCGTATGGACGTAGCCGATGATGGTTCTCACTACCTTGAGTTCTCCAATACCGAGATGAGGGAATGGATTACAGCGCACACCACTGATAGTTACGTCTATTTCCGTCTTGTTACAGCACGTTCCACTACGTTGACCGCCACCTCATGGACCGATGGAACAGCCTGTGCTATTGATAATTCGTGGCAGCTCCGCTCCGGAAGACCCATCAATTTTGATGAAAACAAGTACATCGAAAGTTATATTTATCGTATGCGATACTCAGACTGGGGAGGCTATGATATCAACGTCGAACGTACCGACAATACGAAAAAGACGCTTGATCTCGGTATGTGGAAGACATGCTCCAAGAACAAACCTACAAAAGCACTCTGTATCAAGAACTCCTTCAAGTCTACTTCCGGAGCCTCCTCTTGGACCATTGAGCAGAAGAATGTGGATAAGTGGGGGACTGACTACCCGTCGGAAGATGGCGTGTTCTACTACTGGAACTTCAATTTCAACAACGCCGCTTCTTCTCTCGTCTTTACGTCAGGCAGACCTGAAGAGGTTGAACCCGAAGAACCCGACTGCGAAGTGACCGTTACTGCCCGACCTAAGGAGGAACTGACCGGCACCATCCAGATTACCGTAGAAGATTAGACCACAATCAGAATACTCAGAAATACCTCATAGTATGAAAAAATATATTTTTATCGTTTCGCTCTTTGTCTTGTCCCTGTCGGCTATGGCGCAGACGGAAGCTGTTGCTCATTGCGGACAGATTGTGACTCTCACTGCCAAGCCCGCCGAAGGGTTCTTCTTCGTCCGCTGGTCGGATAACGTGACCGACAATCCTCGCGAGGTGGAGATTTCCTCTGAAACCACTATCACCGACTTCATTGCCATCTTTGAGGGGCAAGAGTTTACTATTAACGTCCGTGTCAAGGACGAGGGTACGGGTGATGTGGAGCAGACCACCTTCACTGGCAAGGCGGGTGAACCCGTCACACTCGATGCCATCGAGTCCGACCCTTGCTATCAGTTCGACCATTGGGAGGATGCTTCCGGTACGTCTCTCTCTACATCCAAGACTTTCGCTTATACTATTCTTGGTGAAACAACCGTCTATGCTGTCTTCGTTGACCGCGAGTTCAAGATTAAAGCCACTGCCGACCACGGTACTGTGGATATTCAGGTACAATAACCCTTTCAATCGTGTTTACCTTGCCCAAACGGCTTGTTATATTGTGTTTGATGCTTCTCTCTCTCGGTGCTGTCCGCGCCGATGAGTGGATGCAGAGCGGACTTCACTGCGGACAGATTGTCATTCTAACCGCCACACCCGAACCCGACTACCGTTTTGTCAGTTGGTCGGACGGCAATACCGACAACCCCCGACGCGTTGAAGTCACACGGGCGATGGAACTGCAGGCTCTCTTTATCTCTGCTTGCGATGCGCAGTACATCCTCCCCGTTGATTACCTCTTCTCGCAGATGTACGTTCTCAATCGCAACGCCCTCAAGGGAATCGGCTACGAACCCATTGCCTCCGAAGTGCGTTGGTACCGCGTAATCGGTGAGATTGACAATGTTATTGCCGCAGGTGGAGGCGACGATGTTTTGGTGGCCACCGGTTACTACCTCTCCCGTGACGGACTGCCGAGCGGCGAATACTACGCCCAGTGCAACTTCCCCAATCCCGAATCAGAGCGTTGCGACATCGTGTTGCGCAGTCCCGTCTATCGCATATCCCTTACGGGTCTCACTGATGCCGAAGGAGCGAACCTGCGCCTCGTGCCGAATGTGGCTGACAAGAACCAGACGCTTGCTCTGACGGGTATGCCTATAACCGAACAGGCTATTGTTTCTGTCTTTGATATGAGTGGAAGATTGCTCTTCCGCACTCTCTCCAATGCGTCCGAAACGATGACTCTCTCCGCGCAGTCGGCTACGGGTTGCTACCTCGTACACGTCAAGACTTCTAAACTTGACCAGACATTGCTCTATATAGTTCGTTAGACCGTGAAAAAAGCCCTTCTTGCCATACTCACCCTTCTGCTCACCCTGCCTGCTTTCCCGCAAGGCAGAAACGGCTTGCAGGTGGGCGTGCAGGGTGGTACGAACTTGCGCTTTGGCAGCGGTATTCAGCCTCGCCCGGGAGGCAGTTTCGCGGCGGACTTGCGCTACGTATTCCTTACTCCGCTCGGCTATATGTCGCGTGTCGGCTTTCAAGTCGGCGCGGGATTGGGTTGGCAGACCTCTTTCCAACGTTCATCCGTTTCTTCGCAGACCGATATTACCGCCTATAACCACGCTTCAGACGGCACACTTGTACCTGTACCTATCCGTTATACCATTGCCGCTGATGCCAACTATCAGGACAAGCAGTGGGAACTGACAGTTCCGCTACTTCTCTCGTTCCGCTTCGGTGCGTTTGCCCTTGACCTCGGTCCGCGCTTCGCACTCGGCATCAGTCCGTCCTATACGCTGACGCTCAACAATGGCACCATTGATGCCTATCTTATAGACTACGACGTGCATATCACTGACGACCCGTCTATCGGAGCTATCCCGTCTAACGGACAATCTTTTGGTGGTAGTGCGTCCGGCTCCGCTTTCGCTCTCTATGGTGTGGCGGCTCTCGGCTATGAATGGCATCTCGGCATGAAAGGAGTGTCGCCTTCTCGCTATAACTCACCCCATGCTTTGGAATCCACCGAACGCTACGTCACTCTCCAGTTCTATGCTGAGTATCCTTTCTGGCAGAATCAGAACTTGACCATGCCGAATGTGAGCATCTCGGCTTCCGCTTTCCCCGCACCGCAGATCTCTCTGCCTGCTCTTGCCAAGCCTGTCTCGTTCGGTGTGCGCGTGGCTTACACCATCTTCCCCGGCTCCGACAAACGTTACCGTTGCTATTGCTTCAAGTAACCATATTATTCAATAACTTAAAACAAAAACAACTATGAAAAAACTATTCTTTTCGGCACTCTGCTGCCTTATGATTGTTAGTTTGTTCTCTTCTTGCAACAAAAAGAAGGACGAACCCCAGGACACCAAAAAGTATTTCACTATTGAGGTTTCCAATGTACAGGCGCTATCTGCCACGGTTACTGTAACGCCTGCTGATTTGGAGATGACTTATCTCTACGGCGCAGTACCCACAGCTGACTACAATGAGGATTCAATTACTTCTCGTTACAACAAAGCGTTCTTTGATAACATTATCGAGTATTATGAATGGTTGTCTGAAGAGGATTTGAATTATTCAGACATTTTCTACATCGGTAAGGATCAGCAGACTGTGAATGACCTCACCCAGCAAACAGACTATACGGTTTTTGCAATAGGAATGGATACGGTTTCGTTCAAACCCTCTACTCCCGTGGTTACCGTTACTTTCAGTACACCCAAACTTGAGAAGAAGGGGAACAAGGAACTGACGTTTGACGACGAAATGCTGTTTGTTGACCAAGTGGCTGATATGGGATGGTGGCAGTTTTACGGCTATACCCAAGTCAGCGATAGCAAGATTTATTTCCTTACCGTATCGCCTACAGAAACGATGACCGTCAATGGCACATACACGATGGAGGATATGGACACGGATTATACCTATATGAGCGAATATACCGTTGTTGGAAACGACACAACCGGTGTAACCATCTCGTTCATTGAAGGAACGTTCAACGTGAGCGAAACAGCCACGGGTGCCGAAATGGAGGCAGTTGTTCTGGGCAGTGACGGCTACGAATACACGCTCCACGTAGCAGGTGTTTACGAAGAGGACGATGATATGGATTACGCTCCTGCTCGTCGCAAAGCGAACGCCCGTCGTGCAGCCGCCGTACGCCGCAACCGCTTTGTCGGCACTAAGAAATAACCTTTACGCCCTCTGACGTATGACTTTGACTTTTCAAATCAACTACCGCGCTGTCTTCGGCCAACGCCTATGTGTGGTCGAAACAGGCTCCGAAACATTCGGCTGGACTGAACAGCGCCCCCTCTTCCTCAACTGCGAGGGCGAGGACTTCTGGACGGCATCCGTCGTGGTCGAGCAGCCCAAAGGCGCGATAGCCTACCACTATGCCATTGCCCTTGACAACGGAGGCTTCCTCTACGAGGTAGGGGAGAGCCGCCGTCTGGACTGGCAGACCACCGACAAGAACATCATCCTGCGCGACTTCTGGCGCAGCGAGACCGAGGAGGACGCCTTCCGTACACGTGCCTTCTCTTTCCGCCGTCCTGACCGTGCCGCCGCAATGAAGCATATCGCCCCGAAGAAAGGTGAGGCGGTCGTTGTCTTCTCGCTCGACCTGCCGCAAATTCTGCCCACACAGGGCGTGGCGGTTCTTGGAAGCGGGTCATCGCTCGGCAACTGGGACAAAGCCAAGAAACTGTGTCTTACCGACCATTGCTTCCCCGTATGGCAGGGCGCATTGCGCGTTCCGGCGAACGAAGTGGTGGAATACAAATACTGTATCTACGACCTCCAATCGGGCGAAGTGGCGGATATGGAATGGGGTGAGAACCGGCAGATATGGGGCATACGCGAAGGTATTACCATCTGCCAGAACGACAGGCTCTTCCGTCGTACCCAACCCCGTCTGAAGGGTGCCGGTGTGGCTGTTCCCGTCTTCTCGCTGCGAACCGATGAAGGTTTTGGTACGGGTGAGTTCCTTGACCTCAAGAAACTTGCTGACTGGGCGGCTCTTACTGGACAGAAAATGATTCAGACTCTGCCCATTAACGACACCACCATCACCCATACTTTCCTTGACTCCTATCCCTACAAGGCGGTCAGCGTGTTCGCCTTGCATCCTATCTATCTGCATATACCCACAATGGGCAAACTCACTGCCGCTGCGCAGAAGAAGTACGACAAGCAGAAGGAGGAGTTCAACAGCCTCACGTTTGCCGACTACCCCAATGTCTATGCGGCAAAGATGGAATATTTCCTGCTGCTCTATAAGAAAGACTACAAGAAACTGGCTGCTACCGAGGCGTTTCGTCAGTTCTTTGCCAAGAACGAGGACTGGCTTGTGCCTTATGCTGAGTTCATCGCACGTCGCGACAAGCAGGACAAGGAGTTGTATTTCTATTTGCAGTTCCATGCGGACAAGCAGTTGAGTGAAGCCGTTGACTACGCCCATTCGGTAGGCGTGGCTATCAAAGGCGACATACCTATTGGCATTTCGCCCGACTCGGTCGATGCAGCGTCCCATCCCGAGCTCTTCCATCTTGACGCCTCCGCAGGAGCACCCCCTGACGACTTCTCTATCAGCGGTCAGAACTGGGGATTCCCTACTTACAACTGGGACGAGATGGCGAAAGACGGTTACGCTTGGTGGCAACGCCGCTTCCGCAAGATGCAGGACTATTTCGATGCCTATCGTATAGACCATATACTTGGTTTCTTCCGTATCTGGCAGATGCGCCGCACCGATGTATGGGGACTTTGCGGACATTTCTCGCCCGCTATGCCTTATTCGCTGCAGGACCTCTGGAATATGGGTGTCAAGTTGGACGAAGGCCGTATGACCCTGCCTTATATCCGTTCCACGTTCCTCGGCGATGTCTTCGGTTACGACACTGAGTATGCCAAGCAGCATTTCCTCAATACCAACGACGGGTATGTCTATTGGTTCAAGGACGAATACGACAACCAGGTTAAGGTCCAGACGTATATAGAAAGCCAGCTGGCTCTGCCGCAGGACCGTCGCAACGACCGTTTGGCTGACGATACGCTCAACAACCTGTTGAACGGATTGCTCTATCTCCACTGCGAAGTACTCTTCGTCCGTGACCAGGCGAATCCTTCACTCCTCCACCCGCGTATCTCCATCTATCAGTCGCACGCCTTCAACGAGCTCTATGACGACCAGAAACAAGTCATTATGGACATCTATAACGACTATTTCTACCGTCGTCACAATCAGTTCTGGCGTGACTCGGCAATGCGCAAACTGCCTACGCTTATCCACTCCAACGGTATGCTCTGCTGCGGGGAAGACCTCGGTATGGTGCCCGAATGTGTGCCCTCCGTTATGCACGAACTGCATATCCTCAGCCTCGAGATTCAGCGGATGCCCAAAGACCCCAAACAGACCTTTGCACACCCTGCCGATGCTCCTTACCTGAGCGTTTGCACTACGGGAACACACGATATGAACCCGCTGCGTGCTTGGTGGGAGGAAGACCGAAATGTCACACAGCGTTTCTACAACGAGCAGTTGGGGCGCTGGGGAGATGCTCCTGCGCAAATGACGCCCGAGATTGCCGAAGCGGTCATCAACCAGCACATGTACAGTCCCGCTATGTGGGTCATTCTCCCCTTGCAGGACTGGATGGCTATTGACGAGCAGATACGCAAACCCGATGCACAGTCCGAACGCATTAACGTTCCAGCCAATCCGCGGCATTTCTGGAACTACCGTATGCACTTACGCGTGGAAGACCTCTTGAAGGCAGACGCTTTCAACGACAAAGTGCGGAGACTCACTTCGGTTCGTTGACCGTCGAACAACGTTCTTTGACATGAAACGGACAGGTACACACAAGTCGTACCGTGTCCGTTTCGTGCTATATAGATTAACAGCAACGCTGATTAACACGCAGTCCTCAACGTCGCAGCTGACCAACAGACAGCGACAAGGCAGCAATCAGCTACGATACATATACGATAGATATACGATACATACACGATACATATACGATACATACACGATAGATAAGGCTAACCACACCGAAGGAACACCGTAACATCACCGTACCCTCTGACTCTTTTTATGGCATACTGAAAACAATCTTATTTAACAACCGATATGGAAAAATGACCACACGCTCATTACATAGGATAACCTGTCTGCTCTCCCTGTTGATAGGTTGCTTGCTGCCTGTCAGTGCGCAGCATTACCGCGTTGATTACGATGGCGAAGGCACGCCCCCTTTTGAGGTTCTTTTCTATCCCGCTGACATCCTGCGTGAAGGCTACACAGAACACGCCTCGGTTTCGTTTGCCTGCTGCTTTGCCGTGAAAAGCAACACTGAGGATAACATTACTGGCTTGACATTTTCATACGCCAAAGGCGAGAAGTCCGATTTCCTTGTCCCTATCGTTTGTCTTGACAGTGTAAATTGCCGTGTCACTCCGACAGAACTGGATGCAGCGGTGTTTAGACGTAAGTATCCGGGCTATTTCTTCTATCCCTATCTAAAATTGGATTGCGCTCCGGGTATATATCGTGATACGCTCGTTATTCAAGGGCAATGGCATGGTCACACGCTGACTTTCAATTTTTTCATTGAGCAACGGGTAGCACGCTTCCACGAGGTCTATATTGACAAGGGCGAGACATACTCCTTTGAGGGGGAACAACTCTCCGTCTCGGGCAGATACATTAGCGACACCGATGTGCTTGACCTTGTCGTTGTTGAGCCGTGCGAAGTGCATATTGAGGCATCCGAAACCTTCTTGCATGAACCTGGCACGGTCCAACTCAACGCCGACCGAGCAGGAGACTACTACGAGTGGACAGGCTACGGACTGGATGACCCTGCCATCCGCAACCCGAAAGCCACCATCGACACGGACGGCGAAAAGGAATACACGATGGAACTTACCGCTTTCACGGAAACGGGACCTAACCTCGCCCCGAACGGAAATTTTGAAGGAGGATACACAGGCTTTGAGACGGACTATAGCGCCATTAGCAATCCCCTCTTCTTTATCTATTTTAAGGGGTACGAAAATATATACATAAAGGGCGCTGGGCATTATTCACTCGTGGTATACCCTAACCAGGTAAATGGACCGTGGCCTCTATGCAAGTACGATGGATATATGATGGTCATCGATGGCTCCACCACGCCTAACAACCGTGTCTATGCCTCGTATGTCAATGTCGAACCGCATACTTGGTATGCCTTTTCGGTTGATGTAGCCAGCGTATCGAACATAGTTACCAAACAGCCACAACTGCAATTCTATATCAAAGACCAGGTACTCGGCGACAGCCATGTGCCGAATACCACTGCTTGTGACTGGAAGAAACTATATACAATTTGGTATTCCGGCGAGACGGCAGGCTCCATACCCATTATCCTGCGCAACACGCAGACTGCCTCAGGAGGTAACGACTTCGCTATTGACAACCTCTCTTTCCGTAAGCTCTGCCGCGCTACCGACCGCCTTACCATTAAAGCAGATTTCTCTGCTGCTCCCGATTGTGAAGTGCATATTGAGGCATCCGAAACAGAACTCTGTCATACCGATGAAGTGCAACTGTCCACCGACAAGGAGGCGGACTACTACCTATGGAGCGGCTACGGACTCAACGACCAGACTATCCGCAATCCCATTGTCAACCTTGACCAACGGGGCGACTACACCTACGAAGTCACCGTCAAGAGTTACACTGAGTACGGCGACAACCTCATCATCAATGGCGACTTTGAAATGGGCAACACAGGTTTCTATTCCGATTATCAATACATAGAACCATGGGAGAACCTTCCGCCAGCTGGTATGCACATCAGCCCGGGACAGTACTCTGTTGTGTCTTTCCCACGACAAGTCAATAGTCCGTGGGCAAGATGCACCTATGACGGACTGATGATGGTCGTGGACGGCGCATCATCAGGCAAGAACACCGACGTGTTTAAAACCGAAGTGGATGTCAAAACAGATACGTGGTACGCCTTCTCCTGCGAAGTGTCCTCTATCTCCAACTCTCCTACAATATCGAATGTTGCCTCGCTCCAGTTCTATATCAACGGCGAAACGTTCACGCAGATACACCATCCTGATACTGCTAACATACCGGGCAGCCACGGATATTACTACACAACCTGTCGCTGGAAGAAGATTTACCAACTATGGTACAGTGGCAGCAATACACATATATCAATATCCCTCCAGAACTACAATCAGGCGAGCGGCGGAAACGACTTTGCCGTGGACAACCTACGCTTTATGCCTGTCTGTGAAGCATCCGACACTATCCATATCCATGTCAACACATCTGCGCAAGATACGGTTTATCATACCTTCACCGTCTGCGATAGTTATACGTGGCACGACAAGGAATACAAAGAGTCTGGCACCTACCTATGGACAGGCAAAACCACAGCGGGCTGCGATAGTGTGGAACAACTTTCTTTGACCATTGCTCACCCGCAGTATGTGTCGCTGACTGACACAGCCTGCGTCTCCTATACGTGGCACGGACAGACCTATACCGAGTCTGGTGAATATACCTACGAAACCAAAACCACATTGGGTTGCGACAGCACGGAACACCTTACCCTGACTATCGCACCGTCGTACAATATCCCTGACACTGCCGTTGCCTGCGAGAGGTATGACTGGCAGGGTGAGACATATACTCTTTCAGGTGACTACCGTAAGGACTATAAGACCCTGTACGGTTGCGATAGTGTATTTACCTTGCATCTTACCGTCAACTATAGCGGTAAGGAGGAAGAAGAGATGATTGAGTACAAAGAGTATATGTGGAAGGGGTGGAACTACACGTCTTCCGGCGATTATCAGTTCGACACTCTTACTACCCATGGCTGCGACAGCCTCGTCACTCTTCATCTCACTATTGTTGATACGCCTTTTGTTGCCGCCTTATTGCCCGTAGCTGACCTTTGTGCCGATGACTATAACGTGGCTCTTGACTATGCCTTATCCAATGTTATTCTGCCTCCGCAACGCTTGGATGTAACGTTCGGTAACAGCCGCTTCTCGGGTATCAGTTCAGAAGATATAAGCGGCTCGGTGCTTATCCCTGTTCCCGACAGCATCCGACCCGATTACTACAGCGGACTGCTGACTATACGCTATAAGTCCTATGTGCAGGAGATGCCTTTCACGTTCCTTGTGCGCTATCCTTCAACGGTCATCGGACAGAAATGGAACAACGTTCTCGCACTCAAGAACAGCCGTTACAATGGCGGATGGCTCTGGGACGCTTACCGATGGTATGTGGACGGCAGAGAGATGCCGGGCGAAACGCAGTCTTTCATCTATTGCGGCGTAGGAAAGACCCTCTTGATGGGACATCCTTATCACGCTTCCTTGCGCAGAGTAGGGGAGGACTACTTTATCCCGACTTGTCCCATTATTCCTGTGCCGCATGAGGATGTGCAGCCTATACCCACGTTGTTGTATCCCGGACAGCGTATCGCAGTCCGCCGCGACGGACAGGACATCCTTGTAACAATCTACGATTTGTCTGGGCGTGTCCTTGTGAGTGGCACGGATATAGAGGCTCCTTCCGTACAGGGAGTGTACATGATGGAATCAGATGGTGAAATACAAAAAATGATAGTCAAATGAGCAGCTTCTTTTGTACCATATTGCTTGCAGTCCATTCCTTCGCCTTGTGGTGTGACCTGGGACCACACTGGGAGGCTCTTCTCTCACCGCGACCGTACGCGGAACAGAACATATCCGCTATCGGAGGAGCAGGAGCCACATTAGGACTGGGTTACAGATATGAGGAATCGGGATTCTTATTGCAGATGGGACCTGAGTTAGGCTACAGGTACAGCCTTCTCCGACAGAGCGATTTCTCTGACCAATTCCCTATGCGTGACACAGAGTGGGAACAGATGCAGATGTATTTTGACTTCACTTCCGTTCGCGAACACCATAGGCAGGTGCAGGCTGACCTTGCCTTGCTTGTAGGGTACGAATCCAAGCATCGGATTTACCTGTTGGCTGGTCCTCGGTTTGGCTATGTCTTTTATTCGCCTACGACTGTAACATCGATAGTGACGACACGAGGACGCTATGACGAGTTTATAGGTATTGACGGGGATGGGCTGTTCGAGAATATGCCCGACCATTTCTTTGACACACAAAAAAGGTCGGTAGCCACTCGCTATCGGCCTGTGCCGAAGATGTCGGTCTCTATAGAAGCCGGTTACCGGTTTGAGTTTCCCGCGCAGGTAAGGCATACCCGTTTCTCGTTGGCGGTCGCCTTGTTCGCTGATTATGGTTTGCTGTTCGCGGGCGACAACGCCACCACCCTTGCACCTGTCACCTATCCTAACGATGTAATAGGCGGTAATTTCTACCCTTATGCCAATCCTTTCCTCTATCGGGGCATTGAGTCATCCGCTGTCAGCAACATACTATGCGGTATTAAACTGACTCTCTTAATCTCTGCATCCAAGTCCTTCCCCTGTTTCTGTCTGTAATTATTGCGCAGGATGAAGGAACGTAGGGGCAAGGTACGTCTGTTCTATAGCGTCAATGGCTGCGTATGCGTCCTGTGGTAGTTCGTCCGAATAGTCAGCCAACAATCGTGTCAGACAGTTCATCAGGTCTGCCATATTGGTAATAGGAGGTGTTTCACGCAGTCGCTCGTCCTGTTGTATCGTGCAGAGATTGACCACTCGCTGTCGGACAGACTCCACACCGTGCTTCGCTAATTTCTCTGCAGGAGGAGTAATAGCCTGTTGCAGGCGGTTGAAATCAACCTGCCATAACATAGTGCCGTGTACAATAGTACTGGTAGGGAGGGCGTAACAGGCGTTGCCACTCACTTTCCTATTCTCCACAAGGATGTCGTTATGCTCGGTAGTAACTGCCGGATAACCTATTTTGCGCAGCGCATAGGACATAAACTGCATATAGTGTGCAAACACTTGTTCGCTGTGAGGGGAGGGTGATATATATGATACCATCAGGTTACCCTCGTCTGCATACACGCAACCGCCGCCGCTCTTACGCCGGTACATCTCGATACCGTTCGTCTTGCAGTAAGGGATGTTCACTTCGTTCTCCATCACCTGATGCCGTCCGAATATGACAGTGGGACGAACCACCCACATAAACATTGTGTCTTCTTTAGCGTTAGCGGCAAGGTACTCTTCCATAGCGAGGTACCATACTAACCGCTTGTGAAGGGGGGCGATAAGGAATTTCATGTTGTTCTTGTTTTTATCGTGCCGTACGCGACAGGTCTTTAATAGGATAAGTAGCCGCTCTCTCTTGTTGCTGCGTCTGTATCTCTTTCTTCTTGCGGAAGATAACGCGTAGCAGGAAATAGTTGACTACGCCTGCTGCCAATATAGCCGCTAAGCCTGCCCAGCGGTCAGTATTGATAGTGTCTTCCCAACGGTGCAGAATCAGTAGGAATAGGTTGAGGAAACCCATTTGGACAAAGAAATTGACCGCACGAGACCCTGCAAAGCCGCTGACGTTCTTCCACGACGGACGTGAACGGAACGTGTAGTAGGTTGTAAGGAAATAGTTGCTGAACATTTCCAGCACGAAGGAAAGGACGAAAGCAAGGTTAGTAAGCCAGTTGTTGATACCCCCGTCCCGCTGAGCGAAGAGCCAAAGCAGGAAGTCATATAGCACGTACTGTAGCACGGTTCCAGCTAATCCTATGATAGTGAACCGTACCGCTGAGCGCGCTGTATCGTTCAATCGGGAGGTAAGTAGTCGCATACAACTTTATCGCTTTTCTGCAAGAACAGCAGTCATCTCCTCCATAGCCGCCTTTAGGCCTTCCGTATTGCGTCCGCCTGCTGTCGCCATCCATGGCTGACCGCCTCCGCCGCCTTGTATATGCTTCGCTGCCGACTTGATGACCATGCCCGCGTTCAGTCCCGCATCCACAAGCGGCTGACTGAAGAACACAGCGATTTGCGGCTTGCCTTCGCTCACGGTCGCTGCTAATACAGCAAAGCGCACGTCGGCGAACTTCCCTTTCAGAATGGGCAGCATACCGCGAATCAGCGCGTTGTCTGCCTCACCCTCCAAGCGCACTAACCGTATGTCGCCGAAGTCCTCTGCTTTCTCTATAATTCGGTCGCGGTACTGCGCTATCTTCTGTGCCATCATCTCCTCCATCTGCTTCTTTAGAGCGGTGTTCTCCTCAATCTGCTTGTGTATGGCAGCCACAAGGTCGGGAGAGTTATGGAACATGTCGCGCATGGTGTTGAGCATGTTTTGCATGTCGTAATACACCTCGTCGGCTCTCGCTGCGGTTACGGCCTCTATGCGCCGTATGCCCGCCGCCACAGAGGTCTCCATCAGTATGCGTACCGAACCGATCTGCCCTAACCGCTGTACATGGCAGCCACCGCACAACTCGATGGACGGACCGTATTTGATTACGCGCACATCGTCTCCGTATTTCTCACCGAACAGCGCCATTGCCCCCATCGCTTTCGCTTCGGCTATCGGCGTATGGCGGCTCTCTTCCAATGCGTAGTCCTGACGGATAAGACGGTTGGCAAGTTGTTCAGCCTTCCGCAACTCCTCAGGTGTCACTTTCTGAAAGTGGCTGAAGTCAAAGCGTAGGCTGTCCGCTGTCACGAGGCTGCCTTTCTGCTCCACGTGCGCGCCTAATACCTGCCGGAGCGCGTAGTGCACGATATGCGTTGCGGAGTGATTGCACGCTATTGCCTGACGGCGTGCCGCATCCACGGCTGCACGTACCGTACCCGTAACGTTCTCGGGCAGTTCGCTGACGATATGCACCGGCAACCCGTTCTCACGCTTTGTGTCGGTCACTCTTGCCGTTGTTCCATCCGCAAAGGTCAGAATGCCTGTGTCTCCCACTTGGCCGCCCATCTCGGCGTAGAAAGGTGTCTTGGCTAACACGACCTGATAGAAATCTTTTCCTTTCTGCGTCACCTTGCGGTAGCGTAGCACTTTCGTCTCTGTCTCTAACTCGTCGTAACCCGTGAACTCTGTTTCCCCTTCCTCTATGACGTTCCAGTCGCCGAGGTCCTGTTTGTTGGCGGAGCGGCCCATCTCTTTCTGGTGCGCCAGTGCCTTGTTGTACTCCTCCTCGTCGGTGGTCATCCCGTTCTCGCGCAGAATGAGTTCCGTCAGGTCTAATGGAAAGCCGTAGGTGTCCTTCAGAGTGAATACGTCTGTGCCGCTGATCTGTGTTCTGCCAGTTTTCTTTGCGTCGGCTATCAGTTTGTCAAGCAGCGAGATACCCTTGTCCAATGTGCGCAGGAAAGCCTGTTCCTCGGCTTGTATGACGGGTGTTATTTGTTGTTCCTGTTTCTTGAGTTCGGGATAGGCTTCGCCCATGTCTGCTACTAATTGCGGTACGAGCCGGTATAGGAAAGCGTCGCGTTGTCCGAGGAACGTGTAGCCGTAGCGTACGGCGCGGCGAAGGATGCGGCGGATGACGTAACCGGCTTTCTCGTTGCTTGGCAACTGTCCGTCTGTAATGGCGAAGCAGATGGTGCGTATATGGTCGGCTATCACGCGCATGGCTATGTCTGTCTGTTCGTCTTTGCCGTAGGTTACGCCGGTCAGTTCACCTATGCGGCGAAGCATCGGTTGGAACACGTCCGTGTCGTAGTTCGACTGTTTGCCTTGCAGGGTGCGGACTAATCGTTCGAAGCCCATGCCTGTGTCTATCACTTTCTTGGGCAGTTCTACCAATGAGCCGTCCGCTTTGCGGTTGTATTGCATGAACACGAGGTTCCATATCTCTATCACTTGCGGGTGGTCTTTGTTCACCAGTTCGCGACCTGATATGCCTGTGCGTTGTTTCTCTTCTTCGGTACGGCTGTCCACGTGCAGTTCCGAGCACGGACCGCACGGGCCTGTATCGCCCATTTCCCAGAAGTTGTCATGTTTGTTGCCGTTCAGTATATGGTCGGCGGGCAGGTGTTTGCCCCAGATGGCTGCGGCTTCGTTGTCGCGTTCAAGTCCATCGGACGCGGAGCCTTCGAACACGGTCGCATAGAGGTTCTTCGGGTCTATCTTCAGCACATCCACTATGTATTCCCATGCAAAGTCGATGGCTTCCTGTTTGAAGTAGTCGCCGAACGACCAGTTGCCTAACATCTCGAACATCGTGTGGTGGTATGTATCGTGTCCCACTTCCTCGAGGTCATTGTGTTTGCCGCTCACTCGCAGGCATTTCTGGCTGTCTGCCACGCGGGGGTGAACTATGGGGTCGTTGCCTAATATGATACCTTTCCACGGGTTCATACCGGCGTTGGTGAACATCAGTGTGGGGTCGTCTTTGAGTACCATGGGGGCGGATGGTACTATGGTGTGTCCCTTGCTTTGCATATAGTCAAGGAACGACTGGCGTATTTCTGTTGCTGTCATTGTGTAGCGTTTTTAGGTTCTTATTCTGTGGGCAGGGGCATGTCCGGGCGTTTGTGGTTATTGGTTATTTCCACTATGTGCAGCGGGTTTTTCCGCAGTTCTTTGTTCTCTTCCCGTGTGCGCCATAGGTCGATGGCCATATACAGTGCGTGGCGGAACGATGTGGGGTTGGCTTTGTTCTTGCCGGCGAGGTCGTAGGCGGTGCCGTGGTCGGGTGAGGTGCGGATGATGTTCAGACCGGCTGTGAAGTTCACGCCGTTCATATCTAACGACTTGAAGGGTATCAGTCCTTGGTCGTGGTACATGGCTAATACGGCGTCGAAGTGTACGTACCGTCCTGCACCGAAGAACCCGTCTGCCGAGTACGGACCGAACACGCATATCCCTTCGTCCACGGCTTTCATCACGGTCGGGCGGATTATCTCCTGTTCCTCGGTGCCTATCAGGCCGTTGTCGCCTGCGTGAGGATTGAGTGCCAATACGGCTATGCGCGGTTTCTCTATCGTGAAGTCGTCCCGAAGTGTCTGTTCCAGTGTCCGCAGTTTGTTCAGGATGCGTTCTTCGGTTATCATCTCAGGCACTTTGCGGAGTGGCACATGGTTGCACACTAATGCCACGCGCATGCAGTCGCTCACCATCATCATCAGCGAGTCGTTGCCTTGGGCGAACTGTTTGGTCAGGTATTCGGTATGTCCCGAGAAGCGGAACTGTTCCGACTGGATGTTCTCTTTGTTGATAGGAGCGGTGACGAGTGCCTGCACTTTGCCGGCTTTGAGGTCTTGTGAGGCGCGTTCCAATGAGGCGAGGCTGGCTTTGCCGGCTGCGGGGGTGCTCACGCCTATCTGCAAAGGGGTGTCATCGGGGTAGCATGTGATGAGGTTCACTTTCCCGTCGGCGGCTGAGTCGGCATCGCTGATGATGTTCAGTTGCATCTGTTTCACCTCGTCCGTAAGCAACTCAGCGTGTTGTTGGGCTATCTTGGCATTCCCATAGATAATGGGCTTGCATATATCTGTTATGTGGCTGTCTTCTAATCCTTTGAGAATAATCTCATAGCCGACTCCGTTGATGTCGCCGGCTGTAATGGCTATTGTGGGTTTCATTCTGTGTAGTGGATTTTTGTGTAGGGTAGTTTTTGCAGGTCGTAGGTTTGTCTTTCTTCGTCTTTATGTCCTATGGTGATGAGGCATAGGACGCGGAGGTTTGCGGGGATGCCGAATGCTTGCCGCACGCGTTCTTCGGCGTTGTCGCGGTTGTATATATGGCACCAGCAAGACCCTAATCCTTCGTCTGTGGCGGCAAGTTGCAGGTTCAGGGCGGCTATGGCACCGTCGGCTTGCCACGTGTCTGCTTTCTCTGCGTCCAAGGCCACCGCTATGGCGACAGGAGCGGTATCTAACATCGTCGTACCCATCGGGCGGCAGTCTTTCAGGCTGCGGATGACCGAAGGGTTAGTGTTGACGTAGAACTCCCACGGGTTGAGACGTTTGCCCGAGGGCGACATTAACGCGCATTGCAGGATGCGGTCTAATTGCTCTTTGCTCACCGGCTCGGAGGTGTACTTGCGGTACGACCGCCGCGCACGGCATAATTCAAGAAAACTATTCATATTATTCTGTTTACGATTGCGGGCGGCAAAAGTACGGAAAAACAGGTAAACGGCAAAATGCTTTTTGTTTTTCCGTATCCTTGCTCACTCTATCGGCGCGTCTGACAAGTAACTGTTCATTCCGCTACCCTTGCGCTACCCTTGCGCTACCCTTGGGCTATCTTTTCGCGGGTCAGAATGTGTTGTAGTGAATCCTGCTTGCATCCCATTTGTCTTTCACTTCGGGCTGCTCGTCAGGAACGCCTACGGGAACGATGCACAGAGGAACGATATGTTCGGGCAGGTTAAGAATATCCTGCAATTGCTTTACGCGTTCCGCATTAGGGTGTACGCCTGTCCATACGGCACCGAGTCCCATCGCGTGGGCGGCAAGCAGCAGGTTCTCCGTAGCGGCGGATACATCGTTAATCCAGAAATCCTCCATCCCGTTGATAGCGCGCTCAAGGTTGCCGCAGGGGATGACGGCTATTGCCGCTCCGTTGCCGCAACGGCTGTACGGGAAGGTCTCTCCGAGAAGACCGAGCATCTCCTCGTCGCTGATTACCATGAATTCCCACGGCTGTTTGTTCATTGCTGAGGGAGCGGCAAGCGCGCAACGCAGTAGGCTCTCCACTTGCTCGTCACTGATTTTCTCGCCCGTAAATTGACGCACGCTCACACGTGTCATAATGTTTTCAATCACTGCCTGTTGCATACTACATCCTTTCTTGTTACATTGTTCGCATGTTTGTTTCTTGCAGCATTTGCATTCTTGCTTTTCACAGCATCCGCCGTCTTCTTTGCAGCATGTATTGCAGCTGCAGCCTGTTAAAAATACGCACAAGGCGATGCCTGTGATGCCTCGTACAATACCTTTCATAGTACTTGTTCTCATAGTTGTGAAATGGTTAATTATGGTTTTATGCGGCAAAGTACCGAAAAAAATGTGGCATACGCAACTTTTTTTGTATTTTTAGAAAAACTTGCCTTATCTTTGTCGCTTGTAAACAAAAAGAGGAGTTTTTATATGCTCAATGTTATATTATTTGGTGCTCCGGGAAGTGGAAAAGGGACGCAGTCGGAACTGTTGGTCAAACACTATGGTCTCCAGCATCTCTCCACGGGCGATATGCTCCGCGCGGAAATCAAATCCGGCAGCGAACTTGGTAAGGAGATTGACGAACTCATATCGAAGGGCAATCTCGTTCCTGACCACATGATGGTACACCTCATTGCACACTACATTGACGACTTGCCAAAGGACTGCAAAGGGGTCATCTTCGATGGTTATCCCCGCACTGTGGAGCAGGCGGACGCGCTGACCTTGCTGTTGCGTCGCAGGGGGATGGATGCAGTGATGCTTGAGTTGATGGTGGATGAGGACGAGGTTATCAAACGCCTTCTCGAACGTGGCAAGACCAGTGGCAGAGCGGACGACAACTTCGATACCATCAAGAAGCGTCTCCGTATTTATCAGGAGGTTACCAAACCCGTCAGCGCCTACTATCTGCGCCACCACAATTATTTCCTTATCAACGGCAACTACTCAATGGAGCAGACCTTTGAGCAGATAGACACCATCCTCAAACTGCGTGCCGCCCGCTCACAAGCGAAATCCAAATTATAAACTCTAAACTATAAACTATCCGAACTTCTTTCAACTTTCAACTTTCAACTTTAAACTTTCAACTAAACAATAATTAACCAAAACCAAATCAACTATGAAAAAACTGTTTACTCTCGCAGCAGCTTTGCTGCTAATGGGCACTCTTTCGGCCCAACAGTACAGCCTCGTCAAGGTGACCGAGGTCAAGGACGGCGGTCTCTATGTGTTCGAGCGCAACGACCACGTTCTCTGCTCCTCGCTCGTTAACAAAGTTCTACAGGCTACGGATGACTACCAGACAACCGCGCTGACTGGTAAAGAGGACTACGTATGGAAACTGGACGGAGACAATATCGAAGGTTTTGCTATCCGTAACGAAAAGAAGTACGCTGATGATCCTACAGGTCACATCTTCCTCGGCAACCCCTCCAAGAAGACCGACATTACGATGTCTAACGATGCAAGTGCTCGTTGGAAATTCACATTCGATGGCGATGAGGCTACTATCACCAACGTCTCCAACGCTGACCGTTTCCTCGGTGAGACCTCCGAAGGCTCCAATGGCTACAAGGCTTATGCGCAATCGAATATAGACAGCTACGGACATAATTTCACCGTGTATGAGCTCCAAGTGTCAACCGCTCCGTTTATTAACGTTACGCCTGCCGCTGCTGATTTCGGCACCAAAGCCGTTGGTGACAAGGCTGTTTCGATGGAAATCACTGTTTCTTTCGGTAATCTGAAGGGCGAGATAACCTATACGGCATTGGCTTCACCGTTCAGCGTATCGGGTTCACTCGCTGAGAGTGGCGACAAACTGACCATCACTGCCAATCCCGCTACGGAAGGCAAATACAGCCAGACCCTAACCATCAAGTCCGAAGCGGACAATGTATCCGCTCAGGTATCAGTTAAGTTGAATGTTGCTGACCTTTCTGGTGGCTTCGTGAAGATGTCAGGTGAAGTTGTTGAAGGTGACTACGTAATCACCTATGGCGAATACGCAATGAAAGCCTTCATCCAGGAGAACGCTAAGCAAGAGAAAGTGAACCGTTTTGATGTCGCTACGTTTACTGTTTCAGGAGAAGTATTGGTTGATCCCGCAGCCGACATTATCTGGCACATTGCTTCTGCAGGTGACCACTGGACACTCTTCAACGAGAGCACAGGCAAATACGCTGCCAGCACGGATGCCAAGAACAAAGGCACCTTGTTAGACGACGCTACGACCGACAACGCCAAGTGGAACATCTCCGTCACCGAAGCCAATACTTACGAGTTTGAGAATGTAGCTCGTGCTGCTTCTTCCCAAGACTCTGGCAACAAGTGGCTGCGTAATAATAATACGTATGGTTTTGCCTGCTACGCAGAGAATACAGGCGGACCTCTCACGCTCTACCGTCTTGGCGCTACTCCTACTGCTGTTGACCAGGTAGAAGCAGAGGTGAAAGTCGTAAAAGTTGTCGAAGAAGGCCGCATCGTTATCATTCGTGACGGCATCCGCTACAACGCACAGGGCGTTCGTCTTCAATAATCTTTAACCACTTTATCTGTTATCTTTGCGTCTTGCGCTCGTCGCAGGCGCAAAGATAACTGCTTATTAAGCCCATGGCGAACGGAAACTTCATAGACCAGGTCCGCATCTATTGCCGCTCAGGTAAGGGCGGCGCGGGCTGTATGCACCTTCATCGTGCCAAGTACGTCCCCAAGGGCGGACCTGACGGCGGCGATGGCGGGCGTGGCGGACACATTATCCTGCAGGGCAACCGCAACTTGTGGACCTTGCTCCACCTTAAGTACCAGAAGCATATCCTTGCCACCGACGGTGGTCACGGCGGTCAGTCGCGCTCGTTTGGCAAGGACGGAGAGGACAAGATTATCCAAGTCCCTTGCGGCACGGTGGTCTATGACGGCGACACGGGCGAATGGCTCGCTGAGATAAAGGAGGACAAGGAGCAGCTCGTCCTCCTCAAAGGTGGACGTGGAGGCTTGGGCAACTGGCATTTCCGCTCGGCTACCAACCAGACACCCCGTTATGCCCAGCCCGGCGAACCTGCGCAGGAGCGCAACATCGTCCTCCAACTCAAAGTGCTTGCCGATGTCGGTCTTGTCGGCTTCCCCAATGCAGGCAAATCGACCCTCTTGTCGGTCGTTTCGGCTGCCAAACCCGAGATTGCCGACTACCCCTTCACTACGCTCACGCCCCAGTTGGGTATCGTTGCTGTACGTGACAACTGCTCGTTCTGTATGGCGGACATCCCCGGCATTATCGAGGGTGCCAGCGAGGGCAAGGGACTCGGACTCCGCTTCCTGCGGCATATCGAGCGCAACGCCGTGCTGCTCTTCATGGTGCCGGTAGCTGTCCCTGACAGAGACGGCGACGCAGACGAACAGTCCGCACTCGCACATATAGAAAAGGAGTACCGCATCTTGCTCGCCGAACTGGAGAAGTACAACCCCGAACTGCTCACTAAGGCACGGCTGTTGGCGCTGACCAAGTGCGACATACAGACCCTTGACCCGCAGCCCCTGCAAGAAAAGCTGGGTATTCCTGTCTTCTGCATATCCTCCGTCACGGGTATGGGCATCCCCGAACTCAAGGACGCGCTATGGGCGGAGTTGCAGAAAGAGCAGAATCAGGTCATCGAGATATCGCACGCACCGATTGCTGTCGATGCTCGGGACGTGGCTGATGATGACACGGACACGGAGGAAGACGAACCCGGCACTATTTATCTCAACGAGGTGGACGAGGACTGGGATTTGAGTAAGTATAAAGGTATAGGCTGGGACCAATAAACTACCCTCAGCACACTATACGGATACTATAGGGATACTATAGGGATAGCATACACTTGCTGCATAAATGCTACAGCAAGTGTATCGCTTTTCTGGAGGGAATAAAAAAGCAGCAACAGCGTTCGCTGTTGCTGTCTTGTTACTCGTGTTTGAACATATCCTTGATGGTGCCCAGCGAACCGAGAACGCCCGTTGCCTCGTAAGGCAGATAGACGGTCTTGTTGTCCTTGCCCGACGTCATCTCTTTCAGACTATCTATGTACTTGATTGCCAACAGATAGTTGACGGGATTGGACTTTTGTCCTTTGACGGCTTCAGCCACTTTATTGATGGCGTTAGCTTCGGCTTCGGCTTGCAGTACCTGTGCTTTGGCGGCACCTTCGGCACGCAGGATGCGAGCTTGTTTCTCGGCTTCGGCGGCGTTGATTTCTGCCGATTTCTCACCCTCTGATTTCAGGATGGCGGATTGCTTTTCACCTTCGGCGGTCAGGATGGCGGCACGTTTGTCGCGTTCGGCGGTCATTTGTTTCTCCATTGCTTCTTGGATGTTTACCGGAGGCATAATGTCTTGTAGCTCTACGCGGTTGACTTTCACACCCCATTTGTTCGTTGCGTCGTCCAATACGGTGCGCAGTTTGGAGTTGATGGTGTCGCGTGACGTAAGTGTCTCATCCAGTTCCAGTTCACCTACCACATTACGCAGGGTCGTTTGGGTCAGTTTCTCGATGGCCAACGGAAGGTTTGTGATTTCATAAACGGATTTGACGGGATCCACAATCTG
The DNA here is from genome assembly GCA_905234835.1 of Paludibacteraceae bacterium. Classification (GTDB taxonomy): domain Bacteria; phylum Bacteroidota; class Bacteroidia; order Bacteroidales; family Paludibacteraceae; genus Colicola. Next base: position 60,445 of record CAJOIZ010000002.1, on the reverse strand, counting down.
GAAGTAGAGTAGGGCGTTGATTTCAGTCATCACATTGTCTTTCGTGATTACGGTTTGGCGGTCGAAATCAAATACTTGTTCGCGAAGGTCAATACGGGCGGATGTACCTCTGCCGCGCTGACGCACTTCGCGGGCGCGTTCGATGATAGGAAGCATGATATGGATGCCTGCACCGAGAGTGCGCTGGTACTTACCCAGTCGTTCAACGATCATCACTTCCGACTGCGACACAATCTTGATGCCGCTCAATACATAGATGACAACTACAATTGCTAACGCAATGAGTACAAATGTTCCTGAGTTCATAGTGCTAATGTTTTAAGGTTGTTTTATTTTGGTTGCGAAATAGTTTATACGGGGGTGACGGTCAGAATCAGACTGTCCTGCTCGGTGATTTGGACCATTGTTCCGACGGGGATAAGGGTGTCATCCTTTGCCACGGCTTTCCACACATCGCCGTCCACTGCTACGTGTCCCGTACCCGCGTTGTTGTCGATGGTTTCTGTTACGCGTACCTTGCGACCGATTAGCGCATCCGTGTTCGTACGGACCTCATCGTTCTTCTGACGCAGCAGGAACTTGACTGCAAACGGACGGACAAAGATGAAGAACACTAACGAAACGGCTATCGCGGTCAGTAGTTGCCAGTTGAGCGACAGTCCGCATAAGGATACTACGGCACCGGCGGCGCATCCAAAAGCGAAAGAAAGGACGCCGAATCCACCTGTAAACAGTTCGATAACCACTAATACAAGTGTGATAATGAGCCAGATATACCAAATCATAGTGTGAAGTGTTTAAACGATTATTCGATAGGTTAGTTTTCAAAAAACGCAGCAAAGTAAGTGTTTTTTTTTGACATACACAATGAAATCCGCATTTTTCATGCCAAAAAGTGGAATAGGGTTGCGCAAGGTAAGAAAAAATACTATTTTTGCGGCGTTGTAACGTTAACCAATTATACCTGTACAAATGAAAAAGATTCTTTCTATCGTATTGGCAATGTTCGCCTTCATGGCGTATGCCAAAGACTACAAGTACGTAACCTTCCCCAATGACCCGGCGCAGGCGCGGCAGTACACGCTCGATAACGGCCTGACGGTCTTCATGAGCCGCAATGCGGAGAAACCCGAAATCCAGACGATGATTGCGGTTCGTGCGGGCGGACAGAACGACCCCCTCAACTCCACCGGTCTGGCGCACTACCTTGAACATTTGATGTTCAAAGGTACACGCAGTTACGGCACTACCGACTACGAGAAAGAAGTGCCGCTGCTCCGCCAGATTGACGACCTCTACGAGCAGTACGGGCAGACCACTGACCCGGAACAACGGGCGGCTATCTATCACCTCATTGACAGCATCTCCTACCTCAACTCGAAGATTGCCGTAGCCAACGAGTTTGACAAGTTGATGTCGCTCATTGGCGCAACGGGAGTGAATGCTTACACGGCCGATGACCGCACTTGCTATCACGAAGTGATACCGGCGGGTGAGTTGCGCCGTTGGGCGATTATAGAGTCCGACCGCTTTCAGAATATGGTTATCCGCGGATTCCATACCGAACTCGAAGCCGTATATGAGGAGTTCAATATGTACAGCACAATGGATCGCGATAAGGTGATGCTCGCTGTCAACAATATCCTTTATCCTAATGTGCCTTATCGTCAGCACTCCATCATAGGTACGCAGGAGCATCTGAAGAACCCTTCCATTAAGAACATTCGCCGCTTCTACGATAACTACTACCGTCCCAATAATGTAGTGATATGCCTTGCCGGTGATTTGGATTTCGATAGGACAATTGCCCTTATAGATGAGTATTTCGGACAGTGGCAACCCAATCCCAATATCGAAAACTATGAGACACCCAACCAACCCGTTCTCGAACAGCATAGAGATACGGTGGTATATGGAAAGGAGTCGCCCGAAGTATGGATGGGATGGCGTATGCCCGATATCACCCACGAGGATATTGATGTAATTGAAGTGATGGAGAGCGTATTGCAAAACGGTAAGTGTGGTCTCTTGGATGTGGACATTGACCAGCAGCAGCGTATGCTCAGCGTAGGCGCTGGCGCACTGGCAGGTAAAGACTTCACGACGTTCTTCATGTTCGGTAGTCCGAAAGAAGGACAGACACTTGAAGAGGTACGTAAGATGCTGCTGGATGAATTGGAGAAGCTCAAACGTGGCGAATTTTCGGAACGTATGTTGCAGGCTATTAACGCGAACCACCGTCGCTATGAGATGGAGAGTCTCCAGTCGAACCGCTCCCGTGCCAACAAGTTCCTCCACTCATATATCTACAATATCCCTTATAGCGAAGTGATAGGCGAATTGGACCGCAAAGCCAAAGTGACCAAAGAGGACATCATGCGCGTTGCCAACCGCTACTTCACCGATGGGTATGCCTGCGTATTCAAACAGCAGGGCGAAGATGTCAATCCGCCCAAGGTGGACAAACCCAAGATTACACCCATTGATATGAACCGCGAAGCACAGTCCGCACGGATGTTGGAACTTGCGGCTATGTCTGCTGACCAACTCCAACCGCAGTTCCTTAATTTCGACAAGGACTTGACACGCTCCACGCTTAACAACGGACAGGAACTGCTCTATGTGCAGAACAAGGAGAATGAACTTTTTGAATTGGACTTCTGCATCGAGAAAGGTACGCATCAGGATCCGTCCCTCTCGCTCGCTACAGACCTCCTGTCGTATCTCGGTACCGCTACTATGACTACGGAAGTGTTCCAGTCTGACCTCTACCAGATTGCAGCGGAAGCCAATGCCTATGCAAGTGCTAACGAAACACACTTCCACATTTACGGTTTGCAAGAGAACTTCCAAAAGACGCTTCAGCTTCTCGAAGACTGGGTACTGACTGCCCGTCCCGAAGAGACAGTCTATCAGGAGGTGGTTGCTGACCGTATCAAAGCGCACGAGGACAGCAAGCTTGACCAGCGTTCATGCTTTGGCAACCTGCGCACCTACGGTACCTATGGCAAAAAGAACTTGCAACGGATGGTACTTACGCCGAAGCAGATGAAAAAACTTTCCGGTGAGAAAGTGCTTGCGCGGTTGCGTGAACTGATTCCAGGAATGTGCAGGGTGACGTACTATGGACCGATGACGGAAGGAGAACTCAAGCAGGTTCTCAATTCGCAGTCCAGACTGGTGGCGCAAGGCAATCGTGCTAAGCAGATTCATTCCGAACGCTTGCAGCCGCAGGTAGTGAAGAAGAGTGAAGTCTATATCGCTCCCTTTGATGCCAATACGACCTACTATGTGGGTTATGCCAACTGGGGAGAGGTATATACTCCGAAAGACGAAGCCGTTATACGCTTGTACAACGAGTATTTCGACGGTTCAATGGGGTCTATTGTATTCCAGGAGATGCGCGAAGCACGCGCGTTGTGCTACACGTCCGCAGCATACTATAGCATGGCGGGACACAAAGGAGAGAACAACTCGTACCTCACTTATATCATCACGCAGAACGACAAACTGAAAGACTGTATGCTGACATTCGACTCCATTTGCAACTACATGCCGATGTCGCAGGCTGCTTTTGCACAAGCCAAGTCTTCACTGCTCAAGAACATAGAGAAACGGCGTTATGTACGTTCCTCACCCATTGGCTCTTACCTCGGCTTCCGCGACAAAGGCTGGGACCATGACCTGTTTGAGGATATCTATCGTGAAGTGAAGAACCTCACGCTGGAAGATGTACAGGCGTTCCAGAAGAAACATGTTGCTAACCGCACCTATCGTTATTTCTTCCTCGGAAACGAGAATGAAATGCCGATGGACTTCCTTAAGACTCGCGGTGCCGTACGCCGCCTGAAAATCAAGGATATCTTCGTATATTAAGAAGGTATGTGTTAAGGTGTTTGGACGTTTAGGAATGTATAGTTGATATGGGATACAAGGTCAAATATACGGCTGCTCAAGTAAGTGAGGCGATGGACACTACTGTCAGTCGCCTGCAAGAGCAAGGGATTCTCACAAAAGATACGGTGTATATCGTGCTGATGAATGGCGGTACGTGGTTTGCATCACACGTTTTCGATCGTTTGGGCGAACCTCAGAACGAGGTTTACTACGTCAAACTCCATTCCTACGATGGCATGAGCAGTGGAGATATTCATTGGGACTACTTGCCTGAGATGAACCTGACGGGACGCGATGTGGTCGTTTTGGACGATATATGCGACACGGGGAAGACCGATATTGCTTTGTATCGGTATCTGCATTCGTTCCGCCCGCACTCCGTATGTTTCTTTACGCTCCTTAAACGCACCACTACCTCTCTGCCGGAGGAGATTACGCTTCATACCTGTATCACAGACGACTCGGCGGACTTCTTTGTCGGATGCGGACTCGACGACAACGGACAGGGAAGACTCCTCCCGTATATAGGCGTGGTTAACGCACAATAAGATGTAACGTTACTTACTAACAATAATAAAACAGAAAACAATATGGCACAAGCAATTACTGACGGCAACTTTGCCGAATTTGTACAGAACAATACCGTAGCGATGATTGACTGCTGGGCACCCTGGTGCGGTCCCTGCCGTATGCTCTCGCCTGTAGTCGACGAACTTGCACAGGAGTTTGAAGGCAAGGCGGCTATAGGTAAACTCAATGTGGATGAGAACCAGCAGGTATGCGAGCAGTTCGGTATCATGTCTATTCCCACACTCCTGCTTTTCAAGAACGGAGAACTGGTGGACCGCTTGACGGGTGCTCACCCCAAGGCTACTATACAGAGCAAATTGAACTCCCTGATTGGATAAGGACCCGTATATTCAATGGCACGTATATTAGTCATTGACGACGAACGCGCTATCCGTAACACGCTCAAGGAGATACTTGAGTTCGAGGGTTATACGGTAGATACGGCGGCGGACGGCAAGTCTGGGGTAGAGGCTGCTAAGAAGCAGCCGTATGACCTCGTATATTGTGATGTGAAGATGCCCGGCATGGACGGTATCGAAGTCTTGGAACAGGTGGAAGATACCACGTTCATTATGATTTCGGGACATGCTACTGTGGAAACCGCGGTGGAAGCGTTGAAGAAAGGAGCGTTTGACTTTCTCGAAAAACCCATTGACCTCAACCGTCTGCTTGTCACAACAAAGAACGCTCTTGACCGTAGGCAACTCCAGTCGGAGGTAAAGACCAAGACGGAGGAAGTGCGCAAACTACGCAACCAACTCTCTCACCAAAACGAAATGATTGGTGAGAGTGAGGCAATACGTCATGTACGGGACGTGATAGACAAGGTAGCTGCTACCGATGCACGTGTACTCATTACCGGTAGTAACGGAACGGGTAAGGAGGTCGTAGCAAGGATGATTCATGCACATAGCCAGCGTAATAAGCAGCCCCTTGTCGAGGTCAATTGTGCCGCTATCCCCTCCGAGTTGATAGAAAGCGAACTGTTTGGGCACATGAAAGGTTCGTTTACAGGTGCCGTAAAGGACCGTGCAGGTAAGTTTGAGCAAGCCGATGGCGGAACGCTCTTTCTCGATGAGATAGGCGATATGTCGTTGGCGGCACAGACGAAGGTGCTGCGAGCCTTGCAGGAGAACGAGATAACCAGGGTAGGAAGCGACAAAACTATTCGCGTTAATGTACGCGTACTCGCTGCGACTAACAAGAATCTGAAAGACGAGATTGCTAAAGGCACTTTCCGTGAGGACCTCTATCACCGCCTGAACGTTATTCCTGTCCATGTACCGGACTTGGATGAACGAAAGGAAGACATTCCCCTACTGGTGAACCATTTCAACCAATTGATTTCTTCTGAGCAGGGGCGTGCATGCAAGACTTTCTCCGAAGAGGCTATAGCCGCGTTGCAACAGCATCATTGGCAAGGCAATGTACGTGAACTGCGCAATGTCGTAGAGCGACTTCTTATTCTTGCTGACAACCCTGTTACCGAACAGGATGTGACTAACTTCGCTTGATACGGATAGATTCAGCCGCGCCGTTATGATTCTTAAGGAACTGCATCTGCTCAACTATAAAAACATACCGGAAGCCCATCTGCGCTTTGCAGACAGGCTGAACGGACTCGTAGGTTTGAACGGACAGGGAAAGACGAACGTGTTGGATGCTATCTATATGCTTTCGTTCGCCAAGTCTGCTTTCTCCCTACAGGACCGCGACTGTATCCGTCACGGTGAGCAGATGATGATGGTACAGGGAGTATATGAGAAAGACGGCGAACAGATGACCATTGCCTGCGGTTTGCGACAGGGAGGAAAAAAGCAGTTCCGCAAAGGCGATAAGACATACCAGCGGTTGAGTGACCATATAGGTCTCCTGCCGTTGGTGCTTATATCGCCGCAGGATATTGGTATCGTGTTAGACGGCTCCGATGTGAGACGCAAGTTTATGGACGGCACGATATCGCAGTATGACCCGACGTATCTGCCCGCTCTCAATAGTTACAACCAACTCCTGCAGCAGCGCAACTCGCTGCTCAAACAACTCTCTGACAAGGAAGGGAGTACCGCTCCTTCGTCATACGAGGAGGTTCTTTCTATCTATGAACAGCAGATGCAACCCCTTGCGGTACAGATATACGAAGCACGACGGCAGTTTACGGAGCAGTTTGTTCCTTTCTTCACAGACACATACGCTATTCTGTCCAAAGGTAGTGAAGAGGTCCTTCTGACCTATCAGAGCCAGTTGGCGGACCGTCCCCTGCCTGATGCATGGGTGCAGACACGCCAGCGCGATCTTATACTCGGATGGACATCGGTAGGATGTCATAAGGATGACCTGCTCTTTTCCATCGGAGGGTATGCTATCAAGCAGGTGGCGTCACAGGGACAAATCAAGACATGTCTGCTGGCTCTTCGCCTTGCGCAGGCTCTGTTCTTGTCTAACCAAACTAAACAACCGCCTTTCCTGCTCCTTGACGATATATTCGACCGGCTGGACAGTCACCGTGTAAGTCAGTTGATTGAGATGGTGACAAGCGAACGCATTGTATTACCTTCCGCGCAGGCGCAACTGATTGCACCTTTCTCGCAGATATTCCTTACCGATACCGACCGTCATCACATACATCGTTGGGACAATGCTTTCTCCGCAATGAAGACGTTTATTGTGAGTGGCGGTAACGTAACCGAAGACAACCAATGACCAAAGTTTATCATACTATGAAACGTATTTCATTTTTGACACTGTGTGTCCTGACCCTTCTGACCGCATGCAATTGCAATAAGCCGTCGAAGTGGCAAATAGCGGGTGACAAGATCCGCACCCAATGGGCGGAACAGGTATCACCTGCCAACGTACACCCCGAGTATCCGCGTCCCCAACTGCGCCGTAGCGAATGGCGTAACCTGAACGGACTGTGGCAGTACGCTCTCACCGAGAAAGGTCTCCCCGAACCGACAGCATGGGATGGCGATATCCTTGTTCCTTTTGCCATTGAGTCTGCTCTGTCCGGTGTCGGACGGGTGCCTACGGATAAGCAGGAGTTATGGTACCGCCGCGAGTTCAATATCCCGCGTACTTGGAGAAGCAGACGATTGATGATCAACTTCGGTGCGGTAGATTGGCGCGCAGAAGTGTATGTGAACGGTGCACTGGCAGGCGTGCACGAGGGTGGTTATACGCCTTTCTCCGTGGACGCTACCCCGTTCCTTAAAAGAGGTAAACAGGTGCTTACCCTCCGCGTATATGACTCGACGGATCACGGTTACCAACCCCGTGGCAAGCAGGTGAGCCGCCCTCGCTCTATATGGTACACATCAGTCACCGGTATATGGCAGACCGTCTGGATGGAACCGGTGCAGGACAACCATATAACCGCCATTATACCCACGGCTGATATCGACCGTTCACTCTTGAACGTGCTTGTACATACTTCTGCCGACAATCAGGACGTGGCATACGTTACCCTGACCGAAGGGGGTAGGCAAGTGGCTGTAGGTCGTGGCGTAGCGGGACAGAACATTGTCCTTCAGGTACCTGATGCCAAACTGTGGTCGCCCGATAGTCCTTTCCTCTACGATATGCAGGTTACGCTCAAACGTGGCGAAAAACAGATAGACTGCGTGCGTTCTTATGCGGCTATGCGCAAGATCTCTCGCATTAAGGACGCAAAAGGACACTGGCGTATGCAGCTTAACAACCGCATACTCTTCCAATACGGTCCCTTAGACCAGGGTTGGTGGCCCGACGGACTATACACTGCTCCGACCGACGAAGCACTGCGCTTTGACATACAGAAGACCAAAGATCTTGGCTTCAACATGATTCGCAAGCACGTAAAGGTGGAACCGGCACGCTGGTACTATCATTGTGACCGACTCGGTATGCTCGTATGGCAGGATATGCCTTCAGGCGATATGGGCAATGAGTGGGAGCCGAGGCAGTTTATGGGCGGCACTGACCGTGAGCGTACCGATGAGTCGGCTGCCAACTACTACCGCGAATGGCAGGACATAATGGACTTCTGTATGCCCTTCCCGTCAGTCGTGATGTGGGTTCCCTTCAACGAAGCTTGGGGGCAGTTTGACACCGAGGAAGTGGTTGCCTTCACGCAGCAGTATGATCCTTCGCGTTTGGTTAATCAGTCATCGGGCGGTAATTTCCGCCATGTTGGAGATATCACCGACTTACACAATTATCCTCAGCCGGATATGTATCTCTATGATGCGGAGCGTGTCAATGTACTCGGCGAGTACGGCGGTATAGGCTGGCCCGTAGAAGACCACTTATGGTGGAACAGACGCAACTGGGGGTACATCCGTTTCGGTAGCAGTGAGGAAGTGACGGCGGAGTATGTGCGTTACAGCGATATGCTACGGAAGTTGGTTGCCAAAGGTTTCTCGGCGGCAGTCTATACGCAGACAACTGATGTGGAAGGAGAAGTGAACGGTTTAATGACTTACGACAGAAAAATAATGAAAGTGGACGAACAAAAAGTACGTGCTGCCAATGAGGCGGTAATCGAAGCCGGCAGCCAGACTACTCGTACCCGTTCGGGTTTAGACCCGCAACGGTTTCAAAGCCTGAGGCAGGGTAAGACCACCCGTCTCTTTGTCCTTGAGAATAAGAACGGGATGGAAGTGTGCATCACCAATTTCGGCGGACGCATCGTATCGATGCTCGTTCCCGACAAGGATGGCAAAATGAGAGATGTGGTACTCGGTTTCGACAACGTGGAGGACTATGTCAATATCCCCTCCGATTTCGGAGCCACCATTGGCAGGTACGCTAACAGAATTAACAAAGGACAGATCTCTATTGATGGGCAGGACTACCAGTTAGCGACCAATAATTTCGGTCATACGCTACATGGAGGACCTACCGGTTGGCAGTATCGCGTCTTTGATGCAGAGCAGACCGATATCCGTACACTACGTCTCACTCTCGTTTCGGATGACGGTGACAACGGCTTCCCCGGACGTGTGGAAGCGGGTGTTGTCTATACGCTCGGTGATGACAATTCGCTCCGTATGGACTATTTCGGCACTACCGATGCTCCTACGGTAATCAATATGACCAATCATTCATACTTCAACCTCACGGGGGATGGCACTCAGAATGTTATGAACCACCGTTTATGGATCAATGCCGCACAGATGACCCCGGTGGACGACACCTTTATGACCACCGGCGAGATAAGCGATATTCCCGCTGGTTCGCCTTTCGACTTCCTGACAGCCGCCAAAGCGATAGGACAGGACATAGATGCCGACAACGTACAGATGCATAACGGACATGGCTACGACCACAATTTCGTACTGCGTCAGAACCTACAGGCACTAACCAACGCAGCTACACTGACTTCGACCGAAACGGGTATCGTACTCAATGTCCTCACTTCCGAACCCGGTTTGCAGGTCTATACCGGCAATTTCCTTGACGGTACGGTAACAGGCAAACGCGGAGAGGTATATGCACACCGTAATGCAGTATGCCTTGAGACACAGAAATTCCCTGACTCACCCAACAAACCCGATTGGCAATCGCCTATTATCCGTCCGGGTGAGAAATACCAATCGACAACTGTCTTTCGGTTCTCTACTGCCGCAAAAGCTGAATAACCCATGTTATATGCCCTTGCGAATTGACATAATCACCTGCTGTCCCGAACTGTTGGAAAGCCCGCTCAACTATTCAATATTGGGAAGAGCCAAGCAGAAGGGATTGGCAGAGATATGCGTACATAACCTGCGCGACTATACCCTCGATCGGCATCGGAAAGTGGATGATTACGCTTTCGGTTTCGGTGCGGGTATGGTGCTGCAGATTGAGCCTATCGACCGCTGTATATCCGCATTGAAGCAGGAGCGCGAATACGATGAGGTGATTTTCACTGCCCCAGACGGTGAACGGTTTACCCAACAGACAGCCAATACCCTCTCCCTCTGCCACAACCTCATTATCCTTTGCGGGCATTATAAGGGGGTGGACCAGCGGGTACGCGACCATCTGATTACGAAGGAGTATTCCGTTGGCGACTACGTACTGACGGGTGGTGAAATGCCTGCCGCTATTATGACAGATGCCATTGTACGGTTACTCCCGGGCGCACTGGGTGATGTAGAATCCGCTCTCAACGACTCGTTCCAGGACGGGCTATTGGAAGCAGGAGTCTATACGCGCCCCGCTGATTACAAGGGTTGGAAAGTACCGGACATTCTCCTTTCCGGCCATCAGGCGAAAGTGGAGGAGTACTTGCTTGAACAGAGCATTGCCCATACCCGTGAACGCCGCCCGGACTTGTTGCAGTAGATGCGCGGTACGATGGAACGCTTGTTCCGTTCTTTCTTAATACGATTGTCAAAGATCACTTGCAGTTTGTGTGCGGTTGGTCTGCTTCCGCCCCGCCGTTCCGCAGCGCAATGTTGCGGCAAACGTCGTACATAGGTGATGACACTCTGTTACTCGAACAGAAACAGAAAAAAAGAAAACATCCTGTACGATAGATGTCCTTTTCCGTTCTTATCCGCCTGTGCACAAGAAGGATAAAACGTCTGACTGCCACTTGTAAACGCCTCACGGCGTAAGCCATTTCCACTGAAATGACGTGCAAAGATAATACATTTTCGGGCAAAATGCAATACCCTCTTAAGAAAAGTAAACTCTTTTTACGACTTTATTAGGAAATAAGGCATAAAAAAGTTGTCCAATCTTAACAAACGATAATTTTCGGGCACAAACCAGTGTGTATTATTGTCTATATATCACTAAAATTGAGTAATAATTGCACATATCAGTCATAAGCAGTACTTTTGCAGCGCAAAAGAAAAAGATAACATTCTAACCCATACAACGATGAAAAAGATTATTAAGAGTTTTGCCATTGCGATGGCATTAGTGTGCGTACCGATGATGAGTTATGCACGAGTGGATGTAAATTTCCAAGGTCACGTTGACCTGTCGGCAGACTTTACTTCAAAGATGGGCGGTCCTGCTTTGGACGCAGTTGCCGGTGCACGAATAACGGACTATTTCTTTGCGGGTGTCGGACTCGGCTACCACACTCTGATGGGGGATACAAAGTATACGGTAGGGAAGTATACGGCAGCAGATGTGTTCGTGTATAATCATTATTTGCCCGTTTTCGCTAACTTAAAGGGCTATTATCCTATGGGCAGTTTAGCTCCTTATGTAGATCTCTCTCTTGGTGGCTTGGTTGGTCTCAAATCGTTGGTAACAATCAATAACAATACTACTGAATCATCGAATAGAGATGCTGACGGTTTGTATTTCCGCGTAGGTTTGGGTATCGATTGGAACAGATTCAACTTTGGTGGCGGTTATCAACTCTATAGCCAAACAGCAAATGATGTAACAGCCAATACGCACATGGGTTACTTCAAAATAGGCTATCGTTTTTAAGACGAAGCCAGATTGAAAAGAATTGCGTTACATAAACAATGTAGCGCAATTCTTTTTGTGTCAATTGGAGCAAGGTCCGCTCACCACAAAGATATCGAGAAAGTACGTCGTATTTTTATCGGATAGTAGTAATTGTTTTGATTTATGCGGTAAAGAAGCAGCGATTCCCTATTCCGATAAAGTGGAGTTCTCCGTCAGAGTCATAGTATGTTTCCACTACACCATCGAAGTCCTTGATTAGCACCCAACATAGTGGCTTGTCTTTGAACGTAGCCATAAAGGACGGATTATACTCATCTGCTTCATGCTGATAGACCACGCACGCCGATGCCGAATCCACGCTAAATTCGCCCAATTCATTGTACCGCCTATAATCACTTTTTTCGATGATGGCTTGGATTCCGGAAAGACTATGCGATTCGCACTCATACACTTTCCATGCTCCATCACCTGTTCCCGTGGATTTCATCAAACTATCAGTAAATTCGGGACAATAAATAGTTTCATCCATCGGATCAAAGCCATCATCATCCGCCCAATCTTCCTTGAGGGCTATATAGCTTGAGTCAGTAATGTATATGCTGCCTTTAAATTTCATTGCTTCTTTATTATTTGATATCCTGCTCGGATGATGAACTTTAAAGTTTCAAGACCGGTTTTACGGTCATACTCTTTTTCAGATTCTGGCAGTTCCTCGTATGCTACAAGGCAAGGATGAGTCTTTTTCTCATCATCACGTTTAGTGCCGTAAGTCCAACCATCTTCAATACGTCCAGCAGCCCATACTTCATGGACGTTCTTTGCCATTTGTTCTACTAATGTTTTCTAACTCTCTCGGCAATTTGACATCCTTTGTGTCAACCGGCTGCGGTGTGTAATTGTTCGTTTTCATAAGATAACTAATTTTGATTGTTACATTATGATAGAGGCATAAAGAGTGGGATTTCTATCAGCGAAAGACGATTAAATTCTTTTTAGAGATGCATTTATTAACTTTTGAATAGGCGGGAAGTATAATACTTTAATTTCACCATTATCTAATCCACACAATATTCTTTCATCATCAGGGGAGAAACATACTTTTCGAGGAGTAGAAACGAATACAATATGATTTGTAACCTTTTCTGATTCCAAATCCCAAATATAAAGCCTATGTGCCATATCCACTGTTGCCACTCGCTTTTTATCATAACTGATTGCAGCATAATACAGACCTCGCATATCATGATATAGAACATGCATTATCTTTCCTGTCCGAGTATTCCAAACACGAATTGTTCCATCCTCAGCAGCAGACACTAACAATTTTCCATCATTGCTGAATACAACACTATTAATCCGGTCCATATGACCTTTTAATGAAACGGTCTTACCCTTTCTATTTGTCAATTGAATATTATAATTATCATGCAAAACAATAGCCTCCAATAGACTATCTCTTGAGTATGCCATCAAACTGGTATCTCCCATGAATGAGCACCACTTAGTTACTATACACTCATAGGTCGATAAATTTATTTTAACTTTATAGTTTGATTGGCGACATATAATATTGTTATTATCAACGAATTCCACGTCATTGATATCATTATACATGTGGTATAATTTTTTTGTATCAATACTTTGTAGAAGTTGTTCTGATTTACTATCCCAAATGCGAATTATTCGATCATCATGAGCTGTAATAATTTTGGTTCCACTTGCATCAAAACTAGCCACACAATCGGATGCATCAACGGAAATGGTAGGATTAAATATCTTTTGCTCCACATCCCAAGTTCTAATAGTGCCATCTGCGCCACCAGTAATGATTTGATTATCTGATGCATTAAATGCTACAGAATACATTATTCCTGAATAACTACCTCTTTTCTGATAATTATACGTACGAATGATGCTCAAATTATCAAGATCAACTAAGTGAATTTCATTGCCGCCAACTACAGCCGCTAACTTACCATTATGACTAACCGAACAACAAGAAACCCCTTCCATAAGAATAGGAAGCGTCGCTATAGAATCATTTTCATATAATATTTTAATACATCGCCGTGTGTAGCTAAAACCATTTTCAAGATATAGAATATTATGGCTATTGGGAATCAAAAAGATTTCGCTGCTCATATCAGTCGAATATATCTCGCGAATAAGATTTTCGCTTGGGATGTCCCAAATCGAAATTTTATTTTCAAATGCTAAAGAAGAAATTAGTCTCGTACCATCTGTACTAACTGAAAGTGAGTTTCTTAATTCGGATAACGTCTCCTTATGCGCCCCTTTTATTATTTTCCTCAATGTGCCGAAATATTTTCCTTCCTGCATATTCCAAAATAAGAAATCACCTGAATGTGAAGAAGATATTAACACATTATTTGTCGAATCAAAAGCAAAACTCGCCCACAATCCAGACGGATAGGTCAAACGTTTACATATGTGCATACTCTTTACGTCAATAATTACCAACGAGGTGTCAGAAAAGTCATTAGCGATAATATATTGTTCGTTCGGACTGTATTGAGCATAAGATGCTCTTAAAGGCATTTGATATTTCAAACGTATTGGCTTATCATACGAATATTCAAACAATCGAAGCATTGAGTCTGCATGGGTAGATACAATGAGTGAGTTATCTCTGTTGAAGACAGCAGAGAATGGCGCATCTGGAGTATATACACATGAATTATTAGAAACGGCTGCACGGCGCAAAACGAACTCTGCTTCTTCGGTCCATGGACGAGTTGGATGCTTCATGTCATGAGGCAATACAGATAATGCATATCTCATTGCATCATATGCGTCGCCTTCTTGTAGATATTTTTCTGCTATTGAAGCAACTGCCTTTGCATCATTTTCCAATAGTTGCCAGTTTGATTTTACCAATTTTTCATTATATTCAATAAGTTTTTGATTTGTAGACTCTATGCTATCTTGACTCTTTTGAAGTAATGCGTTAGTTTTTATAATACTATCCCGACTTTGTTCAATTTCGCATTTTTGAATTTCCAAAGTCTCATTTTGAAATTTTATTAAGTCGTTCTTCTTTTGTAGTAAGTGGTTATTATCCAACACATATCCGACAAAAGACAACAGCAATAAAATTACAAGTGCAATAGCTATTACAATCACTCGCCTTTTGCGCTTTTGCTCTCTTTGATATCGTTGATAAAGTGTATCATAACGAATACCGAACATCTTTGCTACGACACGAATTCCTGCTGCTTCTTTGCCTACTTCATTAATATTGGCACCAAGTAACTCCTTTTCTTTTGATAGATGCAACAATGCCGGTGGATAACATTCTTCGGAAGGGTCATCTGCATGAGGAACGCCTTCGATTATATATGGAATGATTTTATCTTGCTTGTCTAATGAGATAAAATACTCCACTTCGTCGTTTACCCACTTTGATTTTGCTGCACGAGGAGAACAGACCACTATTAAATAATGCGATTGCTCAAGTGCTTCATGTATGAGCGTCGAGAGTTCACCGACATCCAAATCCGTCATATCACGGAATACAGGCCGGACATATTCAGGAAGTTCCGGATTCTCTTGACGCAGTTTATTTGGCAGACGATAATATTCCAATTGATGTTGTAAGCGTTTCGCTTCCTTCTTATCTTCTCGTTTGTAAGAGATAAAGGCATAATATTGTTTTTCTTCGGACATAGGTTTGTTTAGTGTTGCATTTGTTGCAAGATAAAAGCATTAATCACACCCATTGTATCGATACGTTTTTGCACTTCATCCGCCATCTCTTCTAATTGTCTTAGTTTCTCTTCTTGTTCAGCCAATTCAGACTCCGAATAAGCTAAAATCATCTCCAACTGCGCCATTTCTTTTTCGGCTTCATCTGCCAATATTTTTTGCTGACGCTCATATTCTTCATCTGCCCATCCTATACCTGCCTTAGGCAGATTATGCCAATCTGGAGACACTTCATAAAACATTTTATAGGTAGATTTTGGCAGATGGGTCATCATTTGCAGATAACCATAGTAGTAGGTAGCAGTATAGGCAATAATAATATTGGAGTTAATCTTTGCCATTCGCATGTTTAACTGCGTGTACTCATCGCTCTCTAATAGACCGTTATAATAATCTATCTGCGATTGGAGTTCATCAAACAGGCTCTCCGCGTAGGTGTCACAAATTAACAAGTCGGCAGGGCTGATTCCGTGCATCCAGAATAAAGGCAAATAGATTCCATTCAAACTTATCGAACTGGCTTTTAGTGTTTTCAAAAGCGCATCCCGTTGGCGTTCCTGAATTTGAATCGTTTTGCACATAAGGGATTTCAGTTCTAATTTTTCTACGCTTTTCTTACTGATTTTATATTTATCGACATATTTTCCCCATTCCGATTGTAGCGTAGTACTAATACATGCCAAATCATTCATACATTGCGTCTGCATGGTCAGATTGTCGGCTACATGCTGAGCGACAGGCATATACGTCAATTGAGCTATTAGCATAATTACAGCCAATACACCAATGGTGATACTTAGCCCTATCAACCATCTTTTTCTTGTTTGAAAATGTGCCTTACTTTTGAGATAGCCTCTAAGACGCTGCACTTGCAAATCGTAATAGGTATTAGGAGCTGGTGCTAAAGCTTGATAGTTGCATAGTTCCTCCATGCCTTCTGGCATCTCCGTTGGCCATACAAAACCGGAAAGCATAATCGGAATAATGTTCTTCTTATGCTTCATCGCACACATCGTTTCTCTGAGCACCCAGTCTCCCTCATCGTTGCAACGATCAAGCGCATTGGGCGATAGTACGAGAATAAAGTCCTTGCACTTGCTGATTACGTCTAATAACTGCTCATTGAATTTACCGGGATTCATTGACTCCACATCAAAGAACACGCGGTATCCCAGGGCTTTCAACCTTGTTGCAAATAAATTCGCCGACTCAAACGCATCTCGGCGGTAACTGATAAATATGTCGTAGGTTAGTGTCATAGTCTATCTAATATTAAAAATACGCTTAATACTTCTACAGAGAAGATTCTCATTTTGTTTATTTTTTGATGAAACTACTCCATATAATTGTTCATGAAGTTCTTTTACATGAACTAAAAAGACCTCATCCACATGATAATTAATTTCTGGCGCATGAATATATTCTTCATAATAATTTACTGCCATCCGAAGATCCTTCTCTACTCCCAGACCATATTCATAACACCTTCCTATAAATTTTAAGGCATGCGGGTTCTGTGAATCTTCAGCTTCTTTTAACAAAATTTTATATTGCTTTTCAGATTCATCAATATCTATATCATTAAACTTTCCCGATCTAAAATTCTCGGCATGAGTAATTCGGGTTCCGCCCGGAAGAATCATTTTCAGTATTGCATCAGTAATATCATCCGCTATAGATGCTCTATCATTTGTTGATAAATTTATAACATTTTTAGGATTTAAAATATGTTGGGTGTATAACAGATAATGATATGCATTCTCCTCTATAGCAATGGGAATTATATTTGCCCCAATGTTTTTGGCGTAACTTATTTCATGTAGACAATAATCTGACTTGATATAATCTGTTGTAAATAAAGCTATAAAATATCCATTATTTGCGGCATGCCGGATTTCTTTTTTTATTTCATCTGCAAAATCACTTCCACCATCAAGAAACTCATAATCACATAAAACATTCAAATCATATTTACGTAATCGGTTGCATATATATTCACACATTTTTTTGTCACTCTTCGCATATGAAATGAAAATATTAGTTTGATTTGTATAAGTATCAAGTTGTGACTTTAATTCTTCAATTGGCTTTGATAAATCCACTATCTCATACGAACGCTTTGGTTCTTTTGAAGTTATATAGTCCATTTCACGTTTTACCCATTCTGATGCTCTTGCATTTTCACTATCGCATAATATAAAACGTGTACGTACATCTATTTCACGAGTTATCAAATTGTATGTTTCCTCATCAGAATCCAAACACTTCAGATAGAACATTAGCGGTCTGAAAGATTTCTCCTCCAGATAATTCCTTAACAAACGCACTTTTTCAAAATCTGCGCTTGAATGGGATAGAAAAATCCATATTTCATTAGAATTTTTATCCATGCTGTCTTTCAATACATTGGCCTCTATCATCTCTATAACTCAATCCAATATTTTTCGCCGGTTGCGGTTTCAATCTTGTCCTTAATTGGAAAAACAAGATCCTTGTCTGCGCGTTTGTATGATATAAATATTCGTGGCATAAATATATTGGAGGAATTTAATATAACATGTCTTTCTTAAGTTGCGATCTATAATATATCCATAATTCTAGTTAATTATTTCCATCTCCTCATCATATTTGCTAGTACTAATTAAATTTCCTCGCTCATCATATAAAAATTCCATATAAGCACAATTGAAATTTGGATGACTACACATTGTTAGTTTGTTTTCTCTATCATAAAAACTTATTCTTTTTACTCCTTTGAACGAATTGTATTCATTAACTATATAAGCTACTCCATATATATTTTCACATAGTTGCCTATTCTCATCAAGAAAACTCTCTCCGACCATATCACCTGATGCATTATAAGTAAAAGTAATAATAGCAACTCCTTCTGCGTTTTTAAATAACATGTTGCCATCAAGGTAATTTCTTAATTCAATACATCGTCCACGCTCATCATAAGACCTCTGCCATTTTGAGTTGCCGTATGCGGTATAAGTGGCATTATTATACTCGTCATACGAAGCCGCTTCTATCCATAGCCCGCGCTCGTTGTACTTATTTTGTTGAATAGCTACGCCCTCGATGTTTTTTGCTAACATATACCTATTATCTTTATATTGGTAATATTTGGTCTGTATTAAATTTCCATGAGCGTCGTATTCATTCTCACATTTTGCACATAATTGATTATTTATACACGGTCTCCCTACCGTATCATAAGTATACTGAGAAACAGGTTGAGAATATTTATTTAATTCATATACACAAGAAGAGACATTTTGTATTGCGTGCATACATGGTCTATTTAAGGTATCATATAAAGAAATTGAGTACTGCATCCCAGAATCTAACTCCTTATACTTGAATCGTTGTATTGCAAAACCATCTACACACATGCAAAGCTTATCGTTTTTATCATAATATGACATTTCGGTTATTAGACCATTAGGGTTGTAGGTTATCCTTATTTTATTGAAACCATTTATATTATTAAATCTTTCTCCTTGTTCGTTCAAAAAATATACTTCTTCTGGATTACCATTGGGAAGATTATTTCTACACTCAATTGCTCCATTCCCAACTACACATAATTCATTATTCGTTCCATAATTGCAAATCTTTTTCAAATAATCTTGTTCATCATACTCAAATGTTTGTCGTGCAACATTTAATTCTCTATTTAGACACATTTCTCCATTTGCATCGTAATATGTATTAGATGTTCTTTTGTTTTCTTTATATGATATTACCATGGATGAGTACCCTTTTTTGATATATGTTTTTTTCCCATCTATTCCATAATAAGTTACAGAAACTGGTCTCCCGTACTTATCGTACTCCATAATCCCCCATGCACTTCCTGTTACGTTATCGCAACAGGGCTCTTTTTGAGGAGACAAGTTTATTATTTTTTTAGTCCTCCCATCCTTATTATACATCGACCTAAGGACTGCAACTCCCGTTTTGTCATAACACAAATCCCCACGTGCATCTAAGCATTGCGATTCGATGATATTACAATCTGTGTCATAGAGAAAGAAGTCCTGCACCCGTCCATATACGTTTGGACTTAATTCGTTAGAAATATCAAAATATTTCTGCAAATAGCAATTACCATCTTCATTATAGTAACATTCCCCTCTTGCCCACAATTGTTCATTGAAAGTTAGTTTTCCGTTAATGTCTAAATTCTTCGTTTCGCAGATATTGCCATATTGATCATATGTATATTCTTTAGATACTATCCCCGTACGATTACTTACTGGTTCTCCTTTTTTATCTACATATGTTAATTTTATGCATCTGCCTAAAGAATCTAGTATATATTTAATGCCGTAAATGCCATCTGCATCACACGTTACACTTATAGAAAAATCATCATCATTATTTTTACGATATGAAACAGCCACTATATGCCCTTGCTGATCTCGTTCGTAAACGCATCTCTTAATTGCAGAGTTTGAAATGAAAGAATTGACGCCTAAAGACATCATTGTCATATTTTGCAGATTATTCGCATTAGATTGTAAAAATGCGTTCCCTTGTTGCTCATGTCGATTAATAAAATCAACAATAGCAGCTCGTTGGTTTCCTTTATTAGACAAGATTTGCCTTAGTTGAACCTCTCCATACTCATCGGTATAAATGATCCTTGCCACATCTCCTGTTTGCCTATTATATTCAATTTTTTGAATTGGAAAGCGATGGATATATTCAGTATGCTGTATAGGAAAAGTAACTTTACGATTATTTACGTATCGCACTGTGACTACTCTCCATTCCAATGCATTTGGTTCTCCGTAAGGGATACGGCGATACTCAAATTGATACATCCTATAGCGATGTCGTTGTTGCCCATTTGATAACTCTATTATGCCCTCTGGAGCACCCCATTTATCAACATAATCTGTAAAATAGCGATATGTCGGACGAGTATAGTCCCAAATGACCAATCCAACTAAACATAAGAGGAATATTCCAATCGCTACTGCTATCTGAATTTTTCTTCGTCTGTGTTGGTATCTATCCCACAACTCATCATACCTCACACCGAGCATTGATGCGATAACGTCAATTACAGCGGCTTTTTTACTCCCCCTGTCTTTTTGCTCTTGTCTAAGATCTATACCTCGCAATTCTTGTTCTGTGCCTTTTAATGCCACTAATGCCGGAGGGAAACATTCATCCTCCAAGTCACCTTTTAGGCTGGCAAAAGGAGTTCCGTCTATTATAAAAGGAATAATCTTCTCATAGCGTCCTGAATTGATAAAATGCAACACCTCATCATTGACGTGAATAGACTTAGCAGCCATCGGAGAACATATCACAATCAAATATTGCGAATCGATCAATTCACTTTCTAACGCACGTTTTAGTACATTCTTTGAGAGATCTATCTCATATATAAAAATCGGCTTCAATCTTTTTGGGGCATGATATTCCTTTTGTATGACTGCGGGGATATGGTATCCCTCCAATTGCTTGCACAACCATTTAGCAGTCTTTTCATCTTCGCTACTATGACTAATAAATGCGTAATAGTGTTTTTGATTTTGCTCCATATAAGTATTTCTTTTTTACTTTACAATCTTCCATCCTAGTTTCTTGACCAACTTAATGGTGTTGAAAGCCATAAGGCGGTCGTATTCTTTTTCCGAATCAGGGAGAGCGGAGTAGGGGAGAAGGTCGGGATGCTGCTTGAGGGTGTCGTTGCGGACAGGACCATAGGTCCAGCCATCTGCTTTGCGGGCTGCGGCCCAGACTTCGTGGGCGTTCTCGGCGATGGCTTCCTGCAATTCCAGGAGGTCGTCTGTGAGGGTGATGTCGTCCAGATTCAACGGGTGCGGTTCGTAGTCGTCTGCCGAACGGAGGACACGGACCATGTAATTGCGGGACTCATGCCAGGCAAGGACAAAATCAGACAAGGCGAAATCAAGCGTTGTGTATGCTCCCGGCTCAAACAGCGTGACACTGTCCGCCGATTCGTCCAATGCAATGACCACCACCGCGTGATTGGGTGCGTCTTCCGCATCGGGTCGTCCGGGATATAGTTTGTCGTTGTCCACGACGGCAATCACTTCATTGTCGGAACTCAAAGCATCTTTAATGTCTTGTAAAGCTGCCTCATATCTGCGCGTGACCATCAGCCCTTGCGAAGCCAACAGCTGACCGATGGCGTGCAGCGGTGTGCCGTGCTCTGTAACCCAATGTTTCTCTTCTGCCTGTTGGAGAAGAGCATATTCGTCAAGCGGTATATTGCGTTTTTTCAAGACAAACAGTTCGGAGTAGAATGCACAGAGGTTCTTCTGATTCTCCGCAGCCATACACATCATGGGGTAGAAATCAGATGTCTCCATATCCAGATTCTCTGTCAGCACTTGCATCACATCGCATAATTCAGGATTGGTCTGCATTTCGCGGAGGAGAGCCTGTATGTCCTGCAAAGTAGCTGTTCCGTCCAGATATGCAGCTACGAGTTCTTCGGGTATAGGATTAGCGTTTTCCATAATGTCGGATGTCGGATAGTGCGACCTGCATGAGTTGTTGCAGCGCACGGCGTTTGATATTATACAAGTTATCTATGGTAATATTCATCTCCCTTGCCAGTTTGTTGGGAGAGACTTCGTTCAAGAGGAGTTGTCGGAGCACACAGGCATAGCGCTTATTGGGCATAGCGTTCAACAGGTTTTCCACGTCCATCAAATCAGTGCTGATAGTGTAAGATGCGTTGCCGGCAGTTGCTTCTTCATCGTCCCAATCATATAGAGGCTCACGGGATGTGTTTTCTATCATGTGGCGGCGTTTTTTTATGAAGAAACGCGTTGCTGTCACTTTCAGCCAAAGGAAGAGCGAGCTGCGTCCCTGAAACTGTCGGAGCCGTTTGCCATCATCGTGCAGGAGGTAGAGATACAATTCGTTGATACATTCGTCATAATCGACATCGTAATCATAGACACGATGGATGATTGAAGTAAACAGCGGGCGGCATTGCGTGAAGAAGAAATCCTGCGTTATGGCATTGTCACGCGCTATTAGGGCGGCTATGATTTCAAAGTCAGACATTGAGGGTGAGCGATGCGGCACAAAAGCGGTGAAGTCAAGGGTGCGTAGGGGAAATGCTATTTTTCAATGTAAGCAGCTTTTCTGTTTTTGCGGTCATAAATAAAGATTTGTGTCCCTTTAATCGATTCTATATTATCTTTTATATAGTCTAACGAATATTTTGAAAGTGTGTCATATCTTACAAAAATATAATAATCCTTTCCTTCACACCAACGACCATAACGGTCATAATATCCATTATGTTTTTCATCCAAGAGTTTCCATTCTTGTGCATTATCTTTGAGTTTCATATATTGAACTAAAGAGACAACAGACATTGTTTGCTTGATATTTGTACTATCCAACGGTATTATATAAGACTTCTTCGCATTTTTTTCATACTTATAAAAAACATCTTCTAATTGCACATTGTTTTTTGGCCTCCATTTTTTCCACAAATCAAATCCGTTTTCGTTATTATAACAAATCGCATATTCCAAAATTTTATCAGGGGTTATTTCGGATCCCAATTGATTCATCTCACTGGTATCTGCTAAGACGGGTAGGTCAATTTCTTCTTGTTCTTTTTTTAAATAACTCGTTTCCCAATTCGTAAATGACGAACCATACAATATTGACGTATCTGATTTTGGTATCTTTACTTGACGAATATTGTAATATTTGCTGACATCTTCTTCACGTTCTACGTCATACGAATCATGTGTCAGCCAAGCCGTATAGTTAAAACTATCCAAAAAGTATGATGGATCATCATTTGCAACATTCCCTATTCTTATTATACGACTATCTTCATATGCTCCATAATATGTGAACTTACGATTATAATACCATTCGTTGTCTGGCGATGGACGAGTATAGGTATAAAATCCTGAAGGATGACTTCCCAATCCATAAAGAATAGCAGGTTTGTGAAGATAAGGATTTTTCGGTATAAGTAACGGAATAAAAGTCGTACTGTGGTCAGAACCCTTAAATTCATATAGTAGAGAATCAATGCGTTTATTCACTTTTATGGGAATCAAAGTAAATTGCAGTTCATCTAAATTCCCTATCGGCAAATGAATCCGTACTTTTTGAATTGAGTCCGCTTCTTGACGCAAAACAATAATCTCTTTTTCCTTTTTTTGTGTTAGTATTGTTTGCAGCCATAATCTGTTTAAATCGGAGTATACTTTCGAAGATCCCCCCTTTATTAACATCCCTACCCGTATATAATTATACCAATTCCCCCATTGAGCAATGATATCATTATCCTTTAGCCCTAATCGGCTGGCGCGCTCGCCCGTTACAGATACAGCCATCGCATTAGCAGAAATGTTGTCAAAATCATCCACATCACCATCATTTATTATTTCTGATCCATTGGGAGTAATTGGTACAACTATACCGCTCTTATAAGCATCATTTGATTTCAACGTCGATTTCAGTTCGTCATAACTTGCATAGTCATCGGAAAGAGTCCCTTTCATTATTTTTTGATAAAATTTCAGACCTCCGACATATACTCCATCTTTGTTATATTCTTTACATAAATAAACGGAATCTTTATGAAATTCTTCTTCAATATGTCGTATGCATCGGTGAATACGAGTGCCGTCTGAATATAGTGTATCGACATAGAATTTAGTAGAGACTTTATAGCATTGAGGATAGCCTCTATAGTCGTATATCTTGCGCAGATAATGATATCCATTTTTGTTTCTTCTATTTATTCCGTCATATACGCCTCTGGTTGCAGAATAAGTGACATGTCCATTAGCGTCAATAGAATCTATGGTATATTCATCAAACCACCTTTCGTATTTGTAAGTAGGAGTAATTTGGAGATGGAAAAGGGTATCACCAATTACTTCTATATAAAGATCTTCAATGATTTTACCCTTGTCATCATATTTATACCGTTCTATCGTTTTTAACGTGTCATTTTTATATATTTTTTCTTTTTCAATGCGGTAATACTCATCATACGAAGGTATTGTTTTCCAAGAATCATTTCGACTTAGTAAACTTACTATTATATTTCCGCTTTCATCTAAGACATCACATCCTTCTAATGTGCCATTATGATTAAATAGATAACGAACTCTTTTAAAATGTTTTCCATTGTATTTAAATAAGGATTTATTATCGAATGTTTGGTAGTCGGTTATCACAACTCTATAACCATTTTCTTGAGTGTAATTCGTGTAATAGCAATGATATATAATCCGATTGTCCTTATTATAAGCTATTTCACGTTCAATGTTTTTACCCTCTACACTATATTGAAGACGTATATAACAAACTTCAGAAATATCTATAGAGCAATACGAAATCAAATTAGTAGAATCGCTTAATAAAAAGCGTCTTCCTTCGCCTGATTGAAGATTCAAATCCGCATCGACAATCTCTGCTTTCAACCACAATTTATCGTGATTCATTTGTGAAAGCCGAAAATTCGTTTGTCTGCGGGAGGCAATATCTTTGTCAATCTCAGTTTTCCCTTGTATGGACATAAAAGGTCGCGAGATTGACGCAAAGAGTTTCGGAGTTTCTTTTAATGTGTCAGAGATAGCGAGAATCGTATCTGTTTTACGAATAATTACAACTTCTTTTTCTGGCGAATCCTCCGAACTATCCGAATAGCGTTTAGGTAGAACTATTTGAGAGAATGTATTGAACGACAATAATATAGCAATCGCGAATAAAATTATCTTCTTCATAATAAATAGAATTTTTCTTGTGATTTATATTCAATACCGCCCAAAAACATAACAATATCGCATTTCACATTATCTGGTGATGAAAGTGCTGATTTTGGAATAAAGATGTGTATTGTTTCTTGAGTTTCAGTTAAATCAGGAGATGAATAAGAAAGTTGCTTACTATTCTCAACGAATTGGAATCTTTTATCGCTCGTGTATATTGGTTTTTCATCTTTTGTACAAAAGTAAATACCTATATTGCATGGATTAGCCATAATATTATCTACGTTTTCAATTTTATAACTTAAATGCATTATTACCCCTAGCCTTTTACCTGATTGAATAGAATCTGAATGAGTTACTTGTAGGACTGAAAATTTCGGTTCCAAGTCTTGTGAAATAGTTGTAGTTGTACTATCCACTTGATTAACGTCCTCATCTGATTTGGTATTGTTGTTACATTTTGTTATCGCTATTGTTAATATGATTATTAATAAAATTGCCATTCCTAAAGTTTTGAAAATGGAATGCAATTTTTGTTTCAAACGCTCAATAAATGAGATTGGAGAAGTTGAAGGATTATCACTACGAAGAATTTTAAGATCCTGTTCTATTTTCGGTATATTACTCTTTATTTCCCTTCGCTCTTGAGTTAAGGTTTTGATGGTTATTTCTGCTGCTGCTATTTCAGTTGCTATCTTGCGCAATCTGTTTTTTTGCTCGGTTAATTCTTCTTCTTTTTCTTTTATTTTTGTGAGAAGCAGTTCTCTTTTTCTTATTTCATCTTTTTTTCTTCTCTCCTCTTCTTCTTTTTCTATTTGTACAACTTCTTCTCTATAATGGAGGACACTTTGTTTCAATTTCTCCAGAGCCTGTTCCTCGTTTTCATAATATGCAATAAAATCTAAATTCTGCACTCGCAGAATAATTGAATCATCATAACGGGAAGGGTCTAATTTGAGTGGTATTATCTGTTTTTTAAATTCATCTGCCACTGCAATCTCACGGCTTGTCCATTCCGATTTATTGGCATTTTCCGAGGCAACAAACACAAAGATTCTGCAAGTCTTGATTTTTAAGGCAATATATGTTTCAAATTTAGACAAAGAGTATTTGCCTTTTTTATCAAACCAATATGAGATTCCTGATTTGTCAAAAATCTGTATAATTTTTGAAATAGCATTTTCCGGAAAGATATGTCCTTTCTCATCTACATAATCTTTACGAGAATAACTAATAAAAACATCGTATTTCTGTTCCATATCGTCAGAATATATTTGCGGTTTATAAAGCTTACGAAAAATCTTAATTGTATGATGTATTTATTTTTTTGTTTTCGTTGTCGGGGACGAGGGATGTGATCCACGGGATGTATTGGGTGAACTCAATGTCTAATTTTCTGATGTCGTCCAAATCATCGTAAGGGCGGATGTCCGAATGTGCGAAATGGAACTTTTTGTTGCTTGCAAGGTTTCCCTTGTCCTTTTGTGTTTTCTCGTCATCTCCATCAATTGAATACTTGTCTTCTTCCGCCCGCGCCTTGCGATAACCCATTAGCAGTTTCTCCACGTTCCAACGATTATGTTCCACATGCGCCATACATTCCGTCTGCTGCTCGTCTGTCAAAGGATTGGTCTCGCTTTTCATTTTCTTCATTGAAGCCTGCTTGCAGGCAAAAATCTCCACCGCATACAGATTGGACCACTTGAGCGATACTTTCAGTCTCTGCCAAAGCAGGAGAGCATCGTGCTTGATCTGTTCTTCTGACATAGAAACCAGCACCAGTTTGTCTGTGAACTTGTAAGCCGGATAATCGGCGGTCTCGTACAGGTAGTTGAACAGTTGTGCACGGGCTGTGTCCGTCTCGCTGGAGTAGAATGCGGTCTCAAACATTCCGAACGGATAGAAATGTGCGTAGCGTTGGGTACGTCGTTCCGCTTTGACGGACTGCTTGTCGGCAGAAACCGTATAGAATGTTTCTTTTTTGTCTATGCTGCCGTCTTCCGGCGGAGTGACGGTATGTGCGTTTCTCAATTCCGTTACGAACGTGTCGGCACTGTCCTGCCGGATAAAAATAGGCACATTGGCGTTGTACACAGATTCCGGCATATTCATGGCAAAGGCAAAATTGTCGCGTTGGTCCTTCATCGCAAGGAAAACGGACAAGTAGCAGTTCTTGTCGGTTGCCCAGTTGTTTATCTCGCCTTGTACTTCGGACGAAAAGACGTCCCCCTTGATGAATTCAAACTCAACATCGAGGAAATCGCAATCCGTACCCGGAAGTTTAAACAGAGTCGCGTTTCGTTTCGGATCCGTCTTCTTGGAATTTTTCTTGTCTTTGTCTTTTTCTTTGTCTTTAGACAAATCACGATAATACCACGACTGTACTTCAAAGAAATGGCTGTTGCGTGTCCGGAAAAGATCCATCTCCTTGTCGGCGTTGATATCAATAAAAGTGATTCTTGTTCTTATCTGCGGGTGCTTTCCTTTATTTGGATACGTCGTGCCATTAGGGAAATGAAGCAAATGAGCCGCTTCGTTGGCGAAGGCGACGGCGAAGGTGGATGTGCCAACAAAGACCAGATGCACGTAATGCGGGTCATCGTATCCTATTCCGTCTCTATAGACGGCAGGATAGTCATACCGTTTGTCCCCGTAGGTGCTGTAATATCGGCGGGCGACAAAGACCTGCTTCGCCCAACCGTCATAAAAATTATACGGCACGAAATCAATACACAGTTCTTTTGCTTTATCGAATATGTCAGCCTGTTTGAACGCAGCAAACGTGTCAATATCTTCAAAAACACAGGTGATGCGTTTGGGAAGTGCGGAGTCTTTATGGTCACCAAGATAGTCAAAAATGCTTTCCACGCACTCTACGTTGATGGCATCATGGTCGGGTATGGACCGTTTGCCAACGACATAAATCTCTTTTGCCAATTCTAAGCGTATATCCGTGTAATACTCCCGTGCGACACGATGCCCGTAATTGACAATAATCCTGTCAAAGTATTCCCGCTTGACCGACTTGCGTAGCCGTTCCCGTATGATAACAGAAGATACTGCGGACAGCACAAGAATATGTGCGTCATTGTCTCTTCGGAAGATGTCCGCAATCACCGACGGCACCATTTCGTCATATCCCATAATGACATAATGTCCCGAATAGCGGTAGCGTGAGATGCCATTGTCGTAGTTCTCTTTGCGTCGGGCAATCCAGTTGCTCAAAACAGAGATAATAATACCATTGAAAATTAACAGACCGATCAAATAGGTGATACTGCTGACAACGAGCATCCAGCCATGAATACTCTCCGAATGATGCGTCTCACTACTTGATCTCGCAACGTCTTGTGCGACCGTGTTAAGTTGTCCTATAGTTTCAGGCTCGGATATGTACAGATTATTCAGAGCATTTGTGTCAATAAGCAGATACAGCGGCAGCAACCACGGCTTGACATCATGTTTTTGGCAAAACTGCTGCCAATCGGCACCGGAACACGACAGCAGGATATACGAAAGAAACCATGTCAGCAGCAAGATGCCTACAATCCATGCAGATTGCCGCCACAGACTTCCAGTTATCATCCGGTCAAAGCGCAGCGAACGGCTACGAATAGAAGTTGTCATTGGGGAGGGCTATTAAGATTTTGAATTCAAATGTTTTCTTGATGAGATTTGGACTCCGTGGCAGATTGTGGGTCTTCTCCAATCCATTTTTTAATAGAAGAGATATAGAGGTTGTTTCCTGCCTCTTTTATTTTTTCGGACTTGATATATTCCAGCATCTTGGCGCGGTATTCGTGTATCCGTTTAATCCTTGCTTCCTCTTTGGCGAAATCGTTTCTTGCTTTTTCACTTGCAAGTTGATGCTTGTGGGATTGATAGCGGCATAGCATAAAACAGCCGACACCAATAATGGTCAGAATAGATACAGCGTAAGTAATCAATAGAATTACTGAACATGAACAGAAACAACAGGTTTCCATAATTTTTGATTTTTAATAGTATAGGACAGATGAAGTATCGTCTGTCCTATACCAAGTTAATTATTATATTTGTGATCCGCACGACGGGCAGAACTTAGCTCCTTGCGGTATCTGTTTGCCACAGTTGGGGCAGAACGTTGTTCCTCCTTGTGGCGGCACTGCGGTAGTTCCGCATACGCTCATAACAGCAGCCAATGCGCGGTCATCCAATTGCGACTGCTGTATCAATCCCCAGATCTGGGTCAATATAATCGGCCAGCACCAGAAGTAGGCGATGATAGCCGGAAGTACCTGTTGTCCGAAGATACCAACATTGGCATCAAACAGAACCGCATTTCCACGGGGCTGGAGGGTTATCTTTAAAGCACTCTTCATTCCTAAAACTGCCTTGAATGCTCCTCCTTTGGATATACTGATGTCGGCTCCTCCGCTATACAAATTTTCAACATTGACTTCAAAACCGTCATTTGTAAAGTCCCTGTAAACAGCCTGTGCCATTTCGGGAATCAATGTGGGCGAAGCATTAATTAACTGGTGTTTTGAGAAAGTAGCCATAGTGATTAGATGTTTTGAAGTTCAAACTTGTTATAGACTGCGAACATTACATTGGATTCAACCAATAGTTGTTCAATAAATTCGAGGTCTTGATCCGAGAATCGTTTTTCTGCCTCATGCAGCAATCCGGCTACTTTTTGTACCTGTTCTGCCAGTTCATCACTGGTAACGATTCCGTCTTCCATGATTTTTCTGAATGATGCGCTTTGCATCATTGCCTCATCAATGGCGAGGATTCCGTCTTTGTTAAATAACATAAATAGATAGATATTAAATTAAACGATGCCCACAATGTCTGCAATACGTCCATGTGGATTCTGTATGTTTTTTGCAATTCGGACAGATGTTCTGTGCAGCGGATTCTTTGCACTCTGCCAGATTGTGATATTGTTCAGTATCCGCCCACTTTAATATCTCACGTACGCGCACAGCCGCAAACGGATGAGACAGGGTGGCCGTAATATACATTTGAAGTGTTTTGTTCCAAAATCCGTCGTTGCGAATCCCTTCATACAGGTCGGCTTGTTTTGCCCATTCTTCCAAGTTAATGCCCTCTGTGATGTTTCTCGGGCCTCCTGCCAGCCGAGCCATCACTTGAGTAACCGTTTTTGGAGAGGTAATGAAAGCCGATACGCGGTCAGCAGTCAGTTCACTTTTGCGCTGCCAATAGAATAATGCCAATTGTACAGGAATAGAAAGTTTGTCTATCAATCCGTGAGATGTCATCCCGCTGCTGATCCAAGATGCCATAGTGTGATAAAGCACGTGGCGACAAAGAATATGTCCGCACTCATGAGCAATGACAGCATCCAATTCTTCATCATTCATCAATTCCACTAAACCGGAAGTGACGGTAATCCATATACGTGTATCACCTGATGTCCATGCATTAGGCATCGGATCCATTTGCAGGTAAAATTCCGGCTCGGCAATACCTAATTTCTGGCAGATAGGAGGCAAGTGCCTGTATAAGTCGGGTAATTGATTTTCGGACAGTCGAATGGTTGACGCCATATTATAACCATATGACATTTGCTCAACCCCCAGAGCCAATATTTTCTTTACCAGCTGAGGGAAGCCCGGAATGGATTCCATCTGCCTTAAAGCGGCAGCATCTTCAGGATGAATAAATTCAGAGGGATTCATCGTACATTTGTTTTATTAGTAATGGCAATAACTTTTTGCGTGCGTACTCAAATCTTTTGATTTGCATGTATGCACGTAAAACCGAACAAAGATACAATATGTTATGAAAACAACAAAAAGAACAGAATTTTTTCTGTTTTTTGCGTCCGGATTGACGATTTTTGGTACTATCCGTTCTGTTCTTTGGCGAGGGTGGAGAGGATGTATGATGTTCCGGGAATAAACCACCCGTTTTTAGCATACTCAAGTTCTTCTTGAACTTTCGTGTCCCAATATCGGATGTCTTTTTCTATAAGCTTGTTGTCGTATTCCTTTCTCTTTTGTACTAATGTCCCGCCATCATCATCCAACTCGGATCTTCAGGGTTGTCATTCGTCTCGATATTTTCATTCCAAGAGTGACCGCATTTAGGGCATTTATATTTATAAGATTGAGAATGGTCATGGGTGTTCTCTATATCCACAATAGTCGCTTTATTGGCTACATAACCTAATACACCTCCTATTACAGCTCCTACGGGACCTCCTAAACCAAATCCGACAAGCGCTCCTGCACCTCCCATTACTCCGGCAAGTACTTTGGTAGATGTAGAAGCTGCGCGTACCGGTTCTATGTCTGTACCACATTTTGGGCACTTCTTGATATATTTACTTGTATCTGCCGTCATGATTTTTTCTGTATTTGATATCCTGCATTCACTATGAACTTAAGCGTTTCGATACTGGTATTTCGGTCGTATTCTTTTTCGGATTCCGGCAGTTCTTCGTAGGGAACAAGGCACGGATGCGTTTTGCGCGCATCGTCCCGTTTTTCTCCATACGTCCAACCGTCTGCCATACGTCCGGCAGACCATACTTCATGGACATTCTTTGCCATCTCTTCAGCAAGGTTCATTAACTCTTGTGGTAACTCAATAGCCGTTGTGTCAATCGGTTGCGGGATGTAATTGTTCGTGTTCATAAGGCAATAAAATTTGGTTTACTGCTTATATAGAGGCATGGATGGTGGGAAATCTATCACTCGGAATGCTTTTTTATACAAAAAATCTACGAATCTTGCAAGAAAAATTCTCAAAGTAGGATTATTTTACAAACTTCCAGCCTAATTTCTTAACCAACTTGATGGTATTAAAAGCCATAAGGCGGTCGTATTCTTTTTCCGAATCAGGGAGGGCGGAGTAGGGGAGAAGGTCGGGATGCTGCTTGAGGGTGTCGTTGCGGACAGGACCATAGGTCCAGCCATCTGCTTTGCGGGCTGCTGCCCAGACTTCGTGAGCATTCTCGGCAATGGCTTCCTGCAATTCCAGGAGGTCGTCTGTGAGGGTGATGTCGTCCAGATTCAACGGGTGGGGTTCATAGTCGTCTGCGGAACGGAGGACACGGACCATGTAATTGCGGGACTCATGCCAGGCAAGGACAAAATCAGACAAGGCGAAATCAAGCGTTGTGTATGCTTCCGGCTCAAACAGCGTGACACTGTCCGCCGATTCGTCCAATGCAATGACCACCACCGCGTGATTGGGTGCGTCTTCCGCATCGGGTCGCCCGGGATAGAGTTTGTCGTTGTCCACGACGGCAATCACTTCATTGTCGGAACGCAAAGCATCTTTAATGTCTTGTAATGCCGCTTCATACCGGCGCGTGACCATCAGCCCTTGCGAAGCCAGCAGCTGACCAATGGCGTGCAGCGGTGTGCCGTGCTCTGTAACCCAATGTTTCTCTTCTGCTTGTTGGAGAAGAGCATATTCGTCAAGCGGTATATTGCGTTTTTTCAAGACAAACAGTTCGGAGTAGAACGCGCACAGATTCTTCTGGTTTTCCGCAGCCATACTGAACATAGGGTAGAGTGCTGCGGACGCTTCCGTTGATTCGTCCTGTGTGAGCACCATCATCATCTCGCACAACTCGGGATTGGTCTGCATCTGTCTGAGCAGAGCCTGTATGTCTTCCAATGTGGCTGTACCGTCCAAGTAGGAGGCGATGAGTTCGTCAGGGATATTGTTATCGTTTTCCATAATAGTGAATATCGCGTACTGCGACCTGCATAAGTTGCATCATCGCACGGCGTTTGATGTTATACAAATTATCAACAGTGATATCCATCTGTGCCGCAAGTTTGTCGGCAGGGACTTCCATCAGCAGCAGTTGTCGGAGGACATCGGCATAGCGTTGGTTAGGCATGGCGTTCAAGAGGTTTTCCACATCTATTGCGGCCGTTCTGTCCTCCTCCGGTGCGGGCACAGACAGCAATTCGTCCTCCTCTCCATTAGACAGAGGCTCATGGGAGGTGTTTTCTATCATGCGGCGGTGTTTTTTGATGAAAAATCTTGTGGCTGTCACTTTCAGCCACAGGAACAATGTGCTGCGTCCTTCGAACTGCTTTAGCCGCTTCGCATCCTGTGCCATGAGATAGAAATACAGCTCGTTGACAAACTCATCGTAGTTCACCTCATACGAGAATACTTTCTGTATGATGGAATAGAACAACGGCCGACAACGCTCGAAGAAGAACTCCTGCGTGATTGCGTTGTCGCGGTCAATCAGTCCTTGAATGATTTCAAAATCGGTCATAATTTTACATCTTCCATAAAGTCCCTTGTTATTTGTGCCAAGAGATCGCGGATATAGGCGATGACCAATGCGTTCAGTTGCTCGATGTCGCGGTAATTGGAGTTGATTATCCGCTCCCATAGGGTAATCTCTTCGGCATCTCCGATTGCGGCTTCAATGGGCGCAGTATAGTCACGAGCCAACACAAGACGGTTGTAACGCTTATCCAGTATGTCATCCAGCGTTCGCTCGTCATCTGGTCGGATATCTTTCCACAGGGTAGAAAGAAAATTCTTGTACTCCTCTTCGATGCGTCCTACCAAATGGTTGATTTTCTCCATATCCGCCGCTTGGTCGGTCGGCAATACATTGTGGCAATCTCTAATGAGCAACTCGCGCACATTTAAACATTCTTTTGAAATATCTTCCCGTGTCATAGTCAATGTGTCTTAATGATTATTATCATATTCTTCAAGTTTTTTCAGCCAATCTTTTGCATGTTGTTGCCGGACGATACAAGGTGAAGTCCTGATACCAAATAAGCCTTCGTTTACAGACAAGCGGATAATCTCACCTTCCGGTGTCATATAATATGCTTCTTTTTTGCCGTATCTGCTACTTTCCTGTTCCGACTTCAACTTCTCTACAG
The DNA here is from genome assembly GCA_905234835.1 of Paludibacteraceae bacterium. Lineage (GTDB taxonomy): Bacteria > Bacteroidota > Bacteroidia > Bacteroidales > Paludibacteraceae > Colicola. Next base: position 26,214 of record CAJOIZ010000002.1, on the reverse strand, counting down.
AATCTCCTAATTTCCAGTTATTCCATTTTATTAGTATGCTCTTTGAAGGCAATCCTTTTTGTGCGGCAAAACCCTCTACAGATACAATTATCTCGCTGTTGACAGGTTGTTTAATTTCTTTCTGGAACTTGTCGTAATAAATGGTCTTGTCGAGATGATTTTGTTTGTCATAACTCATAATGCAGCAATGATACCCTCTATGTTCAATCGGTTCTCCGATTGTATCATAAAAAGCCTCTTTAATGAGGTGTCCTTCCCATTTGTCAACTGCTCCGTCATATTGATATACGTATTTGCCCACCCCGTTCTTGTCAGCGCAAGGCTTGCCGTCGGTATCGAAAAAAGCTTCTTCGGTTTTATTTCCCCACGTGTCATATTTATATGTGTATCCGGCTACACCATTCTTATTTTTACACGGTTCTCCATCTATGCCAAAGCAGACTTCTTCAATATTGTTGTTCCGTTCGTCATATACATAAGAATACTTGGCAACGCTGTCATTATCCAAACATACCCCTCCATCTATGCCATAACCATGCCATTCTATAAGATTCTTTCTGTCATCGTATTTTGCTGTCATTTTTGCGATACTGTCGTCATTCAAACAAGGTCCTCCATCCGTCCCGAAATAGGATTGTTCAATACAATTCCCTTTGTCATCATACTTAGATATTGCTTTGGCATAGTTATGTTTGCCCATACACAGATTGCCATCTGCGCCGAAATATGCCCATTCAATCTCACGCCCTCTGTCATCAAATTTTGTCGTCCATTTCGCTATCTTATAAGATTTGTGCAAGCATGGTTTGCCATTTATATCCCAATATGCCTCTTCGGTTTGCTGTCCTTTTTCATTGTACTTGTATGTCATTTTTGAGATTCCCGCCCAAATATACAAACATGGTTTGCCTTCTGTATCAAAAAATGCCACTTCGGCCCTATTCCCCCATTTGTCATATTTGTATTTTGTTATACTCCATCCGTAAATACTACAACACGGTTTGTCGTCCGTACCGAAGCTGGCACGTTCTATCTCGTTGCCGCGTTCATCATATTTCCATATCGATTTTGCCACCCCAGCATTGTTTACACATGGTTTTCCATCGCTATCCCATAGCGCAGATTCTATCATTTGTCCTTTTTCATCGTACCGGTCGGTTGATCTCGCATAACCATTTTTATTTCCCATATTGCCGTCCGCATCATAGTATATTGTCTCGATACGATTGCCTCTGTCATCATATTTATAAACGTTTCGTACACAGCCAAACATATCATAACAAGGATTGCCAATGGTGTCCCAATGTGCTTCTTCGATTCTGTTTCCGTATTCGTCAAACGTATATGTGTGTATACTTACCCCGAAAATGTCAAAACACGGTTTGCCATCTGTTCCGAAACATGCTCGTTCTATTTCGTTGCCCCGTTCGTCAAATTTACAGGTATATTTAGCGACATTGTTGTAACCGATACATGGTTGTCCGTCAATCCCAAAGAACGCTGCCTCAATGCAGTTATTGTATTCATCATATTTGCGTGTTGCTTTGGCAATTTTTCCGCCATTGAAGGAAAGATTGCCTTCCGTATCCCAGTATGCCAATTCTATTCCATTGCCGTGGTTATCATATTTCATTATGGTTTTGTGTGTGCCCGAATTTCCAAGACAAGGCTTATTGTCAATATCCCACCTGGAGGCTTCTGTCAAATAACCTCTTTTATCATGTTTATATTTGTAAATCCCCACACCGTTCCCGTCAAGACACATTTCCCCGTCCACACCGAAGCAACGTGTTTCGATTACATTCCCTTTATTGTCGTGCTTGTATGCATATTTAGCCACATTTTCGTATGATCTGCTTTGTCCTCTGCTACCTATCAAACAGGTATTGCCTTGTGGGTCAAAATAGATTTGTTCCGTCAGATTTCCATATCTGTCATAAGTCATCTTCATCTTGGAGAATTTCTTTGCATTGAAACACGGAAGGCTGTCAGTGTTAAAATAGGATATCTCACAAACATTGCCATAATAGTCAGCATCGCTGCTACAGATAGCCCAATAATCTTCATTCTGAATGGGTAATCCTGATAAATCTACAATTTTTATAAGACTTATATTCCCATATTCATCGTACTTATATCTCTTGCCGGCGATACCGTTTTGTGTGCATACAGGTTGTCCGTGCAATCCTATGTATTCCATACTTTTGCGTCGTCCTAAAGGGTCTAATGAAAACAGGAGTCCGAAGATTCCGTCTGCATCAGGGACTGCGCTACGCGATACGTTATAGTCGTTATTAGCGTGGTAGGTTTGACGAATGATATACCCGTTGCTGTCCCGTTCATATACAAACCGTGATATAGATGATTTAGGACATGATCCTTCATATTTCATACTACTAAAGTCACTACTTACATAGTATTGTCCTTTTTGCTTTTGAGACTGTGCCAAATCTGCGATACATGCTTTTTTTCCTTTATATTCCGCCAACGAATGATGCCGCAGGACTTTGTCAAAACGGTCACAGAGGGTGTGCTGTGCGACATCACCCGTCTGCTTGTCATAATCAATTTTGAGGACGGAACACCGTTCATACCATTCCGTGTCATTGCCATCCTGTGGCAAGTGGAAAGAATTCACATATCGTACAGCTACCACCCGCCATTTATACGCATCGGGTTCGCCGAAAGGTGTACGTCTATACTCGAACTGATACATACGATGGCGATGACGTTGCTGCTCTTTGGTTAGTTCGATAACACCTTCGGGTAGTCCCCATCGGTCTACATAGTCTGCAAAATAGCGGTAGGTGGGGCGGGTATAGTCCCATACAAAAAATCCTGCCATAGCCAGTAGCAAAACCAATGCACCGGCAATGCTGTATTGACGAATGCGCCGACGGCGGTATCTGTTATACAACACATCGAACCGCACACCAAGCATTGATGCAATTACGTTTATCACAGCCGCCTTCCGGCTACCTGTTTTCTTCCGTGTTTCCGACAGATTGATACCGCGCAGTTCCTGGTCTGTATTTTTCAGTTGGAGCAATGCAGGCGGAAAACATTCTTTGGAATCATTCCCGTTAAGACTGGCATAAGGAGTTCCAGATATGATAACAGGAATAATCTTGTCTGCTCTGTTTGTGTCAATAAAATGTTGCGCTTCACCGTTTACAAAATATGATTTTGCCGCTGACGGAGAACACAATACAATAAGAAACTGTGAGTCAGACAAAGATTTATTCAATGCCTCTTTCAGTTTGATGGATTCTGCCAGATCAGTCTGATAAAGAAATATCGGTTTCAACCGTTTGGGCGCATGGTAATCCCGCTGGATGGTACTCGGAATGCGATACCCTTCCAACTCTTTTCTTAACCAGAAGGCTATCTTTTCATCCTCGTTGCTATGGCTAATAAATGCGTAATAATGTTTCTGGTCTTGTTCCATAACGTGTGATGATGCTATTTTAATGATCTTTGGAATGTATCAATAAGGAGAGTTGCATTAAATTTTCTCTATCTCTTTAACAAGTAGCGGAGCTGTGTTAACAATATTGCGATCGTAGTTTTTTGTGTCCTCATCCAGATTGGCATAGGGAATTATGTCTGGATGAATCTTTAGCACTTTATCTTTCTTTTCATCTCCTACCGTTTTGCGGAATCCGTAAACGGTACGCTCTGCAATCCATCGACGATGCTCCATCTCTGCAAGTATCTCCTGCCATTGAATGAATTCAGTTGCAGAAAGATTCTGATGGCGGTTCCATAGGGCTATGTACCTATGGAACATATCCGACTGGAACCGATTAGACCATTTATCTGTTTGGAGAATCTTCAACCACTCTTCATACCACTCGGCCTCGGTCTTTTGAGCCAATGTGGTCTGAATCTTTTGTTGACATTCCAATAATTTTTGTGCATCGCTTAAGTTAAACGGTTGCTCTCTGAGGAAGGAATAAATGCCACCGATACACATCGCCAATCTGTCATCCAGTTGTTTCGTGTCTAATCCATCTTGCAACATCCCGAAGGACTTAAGAAGTGGATAGACGCTTTGACATCCGTACTCATTTTTCGCTATCATTATTTCCTGTCGGACGAGAATCCGCACATTTGACCGAAGCACTTTTTCCGGAAGGTTAAGTGCATTCGTCATGGCGATGTCGGATTCCTTATCACATATAGCTATCGTAACCAACTGCTCCTTGTCTTGTGCCCATTTCCCAACCTGAACTCTGGCATCTTCGCTATTAATGTCTATGTTTTGGAAATCTAATTCAATATCTGTTATTTGTTGCAGATGTTCCTTGGGATATTGCGCATAAAATTCATTTGTTTTCTCGCTCCATTTGGCATCGAAAACTGTAATAGTTGTTTTATTTTTGCCAGTCTGTTCTTCAAAATTAGGATAATGACATAATCGTATCGCTTCCAATAATAATGCACGTCCCATACTATTAAATTTAGAGATTATAAGATGCACATGTTTATCAGTATTCTCCAATTGTTCAAAATCCAAGGGTTCATATACAGGATTGCCATCCTTGTCTTTCAATACGTGAAAGCTCCATAAGAGTCGAGCCCAGTTTTCATAGAAATTAAACGGGTGAAAATCAACGACGATGTTATTATTCCGCTCAAAAAACTCATTGGGAATATCTGTTCGCTGTAGGAGATTGTATGCTTTGTAGTTATTCACTTGCATATATACTTCAAGCGGCTCTGTTCTGTTTGCAGCCTCATCAACGATATTTCGGAGTACAGATAGATTACGCGTATATTGGCTGCGGTGTGTTTCGGATTCGTCTAATAAATAGAGTTTTTTGGCATAAGACAGGTTGAGTTTTTTTATCTTGTCATTCATTAACGCATCACCAGCATAGATAAGTACGCGTTTCGATATGTTTCTTTCGAGTTCATTTTCTAATTTCTCACGCAAGTTTATCGGATTCTGAGTTGTTAAAATGATAGCATACGACCGATTACCATTCAGTATGTGAGTCAATATTTGCGTAGCATAACGATTATATCCAACGAGAACATAATGTTCACACATAAAGTGATAGATTTGACGACCTTCTTTGCGTTTCGCTACTATTATGTTTATGCCGGTTTGTACTGCTGCTGTTAAAAGAGGGATTAAAAGCGTAGCAAAGAACCCCATCCATAAATACGCCCAATTATGATCGTTTGGTCCAACTAAAGTGCGATTAGGAGCATTAAGCTTGAGAGCAGTATATATATAAGACCAAGTGTCAAACTTATTATTTCGCATCCATTCATAATAACATATACCTCCGATCATTAGAAAGGCAAAAAGAGTTATCCAAATCCAACTCCTTTTACCAGTAATTTTACGATTTAAACGGACAGATACACGATTTAAAAAATCACGTGTTACAAGAATCCTTTTCATACCATCTATTTTATTATTTTTTAATTCCTTATGTTGCAACGAGGACGCTGATTTCGGTGAGGAGTTTGCTGAACCGATTGATTTGGGCAAGAGAGCGGGTTTTATTTTAGAGGAGATTGGGTTTGATTTAGCAAAAGTGATGATGCATAAAAATCAAACAAAGATACAATATGTTGTGAAAACAACAAAAAGAACAGAGATTTTTCTGCTTTTTTGCGTTCGGAATGATGATTTTGGGCACTATCCGTCCTGGTCTTTGGCGCTATCCGCTCTGTGCTTTGGGGCTATCCGTTTTGTTCTTTGGCACTAACTGTTCTGTTCTTGGGCACTATCTGTTCTGCTCTTTGGTGCTATCGGTTTTGTTCTTTGGCACTAACTGTTCTGTGCTTTGGTGCTATCTGTTCTGGTCTTTGGCACTAACTGCTCTGTGCTTTGGGGCTATCTGTTCTGTGCTTTGGTGCTGTCCGTTCTGCTCTTCGGTGCTATCTGTTCTGTTCTTTGGTGCTAAGTGTTTTGTTCTTTGGAGAGGGTGGAGAGGATGAAGCCGTAGAGGGTGGTGAGAGGTTTGGGGGTGCGGTGAGCAGCCGGAAGGAAATGGAACGTGGAACGGGGATTGTTCAAAGAACGCTCCTGTTGCTCACGGATATAACGGTTGAGCTGCGACTTATACTGGCGCGTGGAAACATAAGCCTCAAAACGCGCCTGCCATACTGCCAACTGCTCGGAATCGGCATAGATAGCCTTGACCTGCTGCGTCAAAGACTTGAAAGACGCTCTCATCTGCTTCTGCGCATCAGAGGGTTTGGTCTTGTTAGGATGCTTGACAATGTACGCCTGCTGTACACCATCACGTACACGATAAACAACTTTGTCGCCGCGCTGCAATGCGCCGCGAATGTCTGCAATGTGACTTGCGGGAGTGACTTTAGCCATAGTTCTTAAGGTATTGATTTAGTTAGTATATAGGGTTTCGTTCTGACGCATGGCTTATGCCCTGCGCATGGGACGAACATTGTTCTTTGCGGGATAAGCCGAGAGGGGTTGCCGAGTACGGTATGGGTATCGTGGAACATGCTTAAGATAAGCACTATCATACGGCTATCCTACGGTTATCCTTCGGTTATCTATCGGTTATCCTTCGGTGTTGCTTGCTGTTTAGACGCTGCAAAAGTAGTACATTGTAGCGGGAAACCAAATATTTTTTCTCAGAATTACTTTCGGACGTCAGAAATTTATTCGTACTTTTGCGGCGACCAAACAGAAGAGGGGTCCAGAGTTGAATAAACAGATGCCCGAAAGCCGTCCTGAGATAGAAGGGAAGGGGAGTAAAGGGGCTTTGGATGTTGAGAGGAAGGGTAGTGACGGGGCTTTGGATGTTGAGGGGAAGGGTCGTGACGAGGGGTTTGATATAGAGGGGAAGGGTAGTGAAGGGATAATCAGATAGAGATAAACATATACCGAATAGAAACAGACAGAAGATATGGACAGAAAAGTACGCGTACGGTTTGCGCCATCACCTACGGGCGCATTGCATATCGGCGGAGTACGCACCGCCCTGTATAACTACCTGTTCGCCCGTCAGAACGGGGGCGACATGCTGCTGCGCATAGAAGATACCGACTCTAACCGGTTCGTGCCCGGTGCAGAACAATACATCATCGAGGCCCTTGACTGGTTAGGCATCGGCATAGACGAAGGCATCTGCAAAGATGCTCCCGACGGCAAAGGTCCGCACGGTCCGTACCGTCAGAGTGAGCGCCGAGAGATATACCACGTGTATGTCAAACAGCTGCTTGACAGCGGCCATGCCTACTACGCCTTTGACACTCCCGAAGAATTAGACAGCAAACGCAAGGAGACCGGTAACTTCCAGTACGATGCGCATACGCGGGGCGAGATGGCCAATTCGCTTACTCTGCCCGCCGATGAGGTGCGGCAACGTATCGGGCGCGGCGACCAGTACGTGGTGCGCTTCAAGATTGAGCCCGGGGAGAGCGTGACGGTGCATGACCTGATAAGGGGCGATGTGACGATTCAGTCAGATATACTGGATGACAAGGTGCTGTACAAGTCGGCAGACGACCTGCCCACATACCACTTGGCGAACATTGTGGACGACCACCTGATGGAGGTGACACACGTTATCCGCGGCGAGGAATGGCTACCGTCGGCACCTCTTCACGTGCTGCTGTACAGGGCGTTCGGCTGGGAGGACACGATGCCGCAGTTCGCCCACCTGCCCCTGCTGCTCAAACCCGACGGCAACGGCAAACTGTCGAAACGCGACGGCGACCGTTTGGGCTTCCCCGTGTTCCCGCTTGAGTTCCACAACGAGAAAGACGGAACAGTGAGCCGCGGCTACCGCGAGGACGGATACTTCCCCGAGGCGGTCATCAACTTCCTCGCACTCTTAGGCTGGCACAGCTCGGGCGACCAGGAAATCTATACGATGGACGAACTGATACACGAGTTCTCGCTTGACCGCGTGAGCAAGTCGGGCGCGAAGTTCGACTACGAGAAGGGCAAATGGTTCAACCACCAATACCTCATCCGCAAGACCGACGACGAGCTGTCGGAACTGTTCCGTCCGATAGCCGAGATGAGACTGCGTGAGAGCGGTCAACTCGATACACCCGCCGCGCAACGCGCTTTGGCACAGCTGCCGCATATCGTGGGGCTGATGAAAGAGCGCGTCAACTTCGTGAGCGAACTGTGGGAGCAAGCAGACTTCTTCTTCGCTGCGCCGACACAGTTCGACGAGAAGTCGGTGCAGAAACGCTGGAAAGAGGACAGTCCGCGCCATATTCAGGAACTGACGGCACTGTTGGAACAGGAGGACGACTGGTCGGCAGAGCATTTGGACAGCGTTGTGATGGGCTGGATAGCAGAAAAGGAATACGGCACGGGTATTGTGATGAATGCCTTCCGTATCTGCTTGGTAGGCGCCGCCCGCGGCCCGCATATATGGGAGATAACCAATGTGTTAGGTAAAGAAGAGACCCTGCTGCGGCTTCGCCAGTCGCTGACCCTTTTGACGAAATGAACAAGCGGAAGATTATCAATGACCCTGTATTCGGGTTCGTGACGCTCGGCAGCGACAAGGTTTATGACGTGCTGCAACACCCTTACGTGCAACGGTTGGGCCGCATACGTCAGTTGGGACTGAGTTACTACGTCTATCCGGGTGCGCAACACAGCCGCTTCTCCCATTCGGTCGGTGCGATGCACCTGATGCAAGAGGGGCTGAACATGCTGCAACAGAAGGGAGTGGACATCTCGCAAGAGGAGAACGAGGCGGCACAGATAGCTATCTTGCTGCACGACGTGGGGCACGGGCCGTTCTCGCACGTGTTAGAACATACGTTAGTGCACGGCATTACGCACGAGGAAATCAGTCTGCTGATGATGGAGCAGATTGACCGCGACCTCGCCACCGCCGACACTCCTCATCCGCTCGGGATGGCGATAGACATCTTCCGTAACGGCTACCAGAGGCACTTCTTCCACCAACTGCTGTCCTCGCAATTGGACGTGGACAGGATGGACTACCTGTGCAGAGACTCGTTCTTCTGCGGTGTGCAGGAAGGACGTGTCGCGAGCGAGCGGCTGCTGAAGATGCTGCACGTGGTGAATGACCACTTGGTGGTGGAACTGAAAGGGATTTACTCGGTCGAGAAGTTCCTCGTTGCGAGAAGGCTGATGTACTGGCAGGTGTATCTGCACAAGACATCGGTAGCCGCTGAGCAACTGCTAATCAAGATACTAAGCCGCGCAAAGGAACTCGCTGAACAAGGGAAAGAACTGTTCTGCTCGCCTGCGCTGCGTTACTTCCTCTATGGGCATATCACCGCCACAGACATGACAGCCGGCAGCGAGGCGTTGCGGCAATACGCGCTATTGGACGACAGCGATGTGCTGAGCGCCATCAAGGCATGGATGAACAGCGACGACAAGGTATTGGCACTGCTGAGCAATATGTTCATCAACCGTCGTCTGTTCCGGGGGACACTGCGTCAGAACGCGCTGACAGAGAGCGAGAAAGAGGAACTTTCTTCCCGCTTGGCACAGTCGCTCGGCATCCGCAAAGAGGAGGCACACTACTTCTACGAGGAACATATATCTACCAGCAACACATACTCGGAGAAAGCCGACTCGATAGATATCCTCTATCAGGACGGGTCGGTGAAGGACATCAGTGAGGCAAGCGAGATACTTGACCTGAAACTGCTTACGTTCAAACCCCGCAAACTGTACCTGTTTGTGGCCCGGACGGAATGACAAATCATTTATAAACTTATATATTTATGGAAGAATTTATTATGCCGGCGTGGACGATGATTCCCTTTGCCATCATGCTCCTCGCCATCGCCATTGCGCCGATGCTTGCGGAAAAATGGTGGGAAAGCAACCGCAACAAACTGATTGTGTCGTGTGTATTAGGCATTCCCGTGGCAGCGTATATGCTGATACAGGGTCTGACGCACGAACTGGTTCACACCATCTTCTTTGACTATGTGCCCTTTATCATCCTGCTGTTGGCACTGTTCGTCATCACAGGCGGCATACACCTGAGCGGCGACATCAAGGCCAAGCCGTGGGTGAACACCACGTTCCTTGCCATCGGTTTCGTGTTGGCATCCGTTATGGGTACGACCGGTGCGGCAATGCTGCTCATCCGTCCGCTGCTGACCACCAACCAGCAGCGCAAATACACAGTCCACACCGTGCTGTTCTTCATTGCCTTAGTGGCGAACTGCGGCGGTCTGATGACTCCGTTAGGCGACCCACCATTGTTCATGCTATTCCTTCGCGGCGCGTCGTTCACATGGTTCGCCACGTTGTGGAAAGAATGGCTGTTCACGGGCGTTATCCTGCTGATTACCTACTTCCTTGTTGATACGTACTACTACGGAAAGGAGCATTGGACGGCTTTATCGGCAGACGCTCGCGAACAGGAGCCGCTGAAACTGACAGGCAGCATCAATTTCGTGTGGCTTATCGGTATCGTATGCAGCGTAGCTTTCCTTAACGCCGGCACGATTCCCGCTATGGGCGAGCATGATGCGCCGCTGTATCTGAAGTACCTGCGCGAGATTGTGATGATTGTCTTTATGGTTCTGTCGCTCGTGACTACCAAGAAGAAAGTGCGCTACGAGGACAACAAGTTCACATGGGCTCCCATATTGGAGGTGGCTGCGTTGTTCATCGGTATCTTCACCACGATGGCGCCCGCGCTCATCTTCCTTGAGCAGAACGCTGCCGCGCTCGGATTAGACGCAACATGGCAGTTCTACTACGCGACCGGTCTGCTGTCATCGTTCCTTGACAACACGCCTACGGCGGTTGCTTTCTGGTCGATGGCTACGGGTCTGCCTGAGTCGCTGCAGGCTATGGCGAGCGGTCTGTTGGAGAACGGTGACGGTGTGGTGAACGGAGTTCCGTTCGTGGCACGAATACCGGAAATCATCCTGAAGGCCATCTCCATTGGTGCCGTCTTCTTCGGTGCAATGACGTATATAGGCAACGGGCCGAACTTTATGGTGAAAGCCATCGCAGAGGAGAACAATATCAAGATGCCGTCGTTCTTCGGGTATATGATCCGATTCTCGCTAATCTGCCTGCTGCCGATTTACATACTCGTGCAACTCATTTTCCTGTAAAACGCTTAACTATTCCGAATCTTGGATATACTCAATCAAGCGGTCACGTGGTATTCGGCCAATATGAACTATTGGTCGATTACCGCGCTGATGACCGTTGAATCGTCTTTTGTGCCCTTCCCGAGCGAAGTGGTCATTCCTCCGGCAGCATACGTGGCAGAGAACCCCGCCAGCGCATTAGCAGTAACGGGCAACTATCCGGTCGATGTGCTGCTGATTGTGCTGTTCGGCACGCTCGGAGCCGTATTAGGTGCGGTTATCAACTATGCGCTGAGCGTGTGGCTTGGGCGACCGCTCGTCTATAAGTTTGCGGACAGCCGTGTCGGTCATGCCCTGCTGCTAAGCGGCGAGAAGATACAGAAAGCAGAAACGTACTTCAACGACCACGGTCGTATCAGTACGTTCATAGGGAGACTCATTCCCGGCATCCGTCAACTAATCAGTATCCCCGCCGGCTTGAGCCGTATGCATTTCGGGCAGTTCCTGCTCTACACGGCTATGGGGGCTTTCATGTGGAATACCGTTCTGGCTCTACTCGGCTACATAGCCAATGGGCAGAAAGATATGATTGAGCGGTACAGCCACGAACTGGGCGTGGCGATAGTCATCATTTTAGTCGCAGCCATTGTATTATACGCTTTCTTTCATCGAAGAAAGCGGCAATAAGATAACCTAACAGCCAACCAGCAATCAGTCCGATGGCAGTGCATTTGACTCTGCCGTTGATGGCTTTCTTCTGCGGAACAAAGTGTCCGTGCAGTACGACGGGAGCTGTAGTAAGTGCATAACGGCTGTCGCGTTGCGCCTTGCGCATCATATAATCCTCTATGTTTTTCAGAGGCAGGACAATCTCTTTGCGTCCCATAGCGAGTGTCCACGCGTTGGACTGGATCTGCGGCACAGCGGCATCCGAATAGAAAGCGGCAGTCATCGAGTCCAAACGGTCCACCTGATCGCGGTCGAAGCTATACTGCCGGTCAGCGTGAAGCTTATAGACCTGATACTCATCCACGAACTGCGGATGGTTGTTCAGACAATGCATAATCTGCTGCTCCATCCACGGAATCTGCTTGCGGTTGCGTGTGACGAACTGGAAGGCAATCTGGTCCTTCATCACAACGCTGGTGGTGTCGGTCAGCGAGTTCTTCCTGCCGTAGTCCACATAGTCCGCCGTTCCGTCGTGTAGGCAGTCAATCACATAAAAAGCCTCAAATGACTTGTGAAGCGCCTCGTAATAATCCGCTACTTCATTGACAGACGGTCCGTTCAGTGTGGCAACGGCACGAACCTTATAGAGTTTGTTAGACGGACGTGAGTAATAAACACCCGCCGCCATACAGAGTAGTGTTACGATGCCCACCAGCCACCATCTTTGGAAGGTAAGGCGGAGCATCCTTGCTACCAGTCGTACGCACCATTGTACTATCTTTTCCAAGCCTCTAACGCCACTGCGCAGGGCATCCCACAGGGTTGTTTCCTTCTGTTCCATAGTTGTTGTGTCTTATCAGATGGTTATCTTCTTCCGCGCATCCAGCCGAAAAGGTCTTTCTTGGTTGTTTCTTCTGTTTTTGGCTTTTCTTCCGCTTTGGGTGTTTGTCGTGCGGGTTCCTGAACTTGCGGGACAGTATCCTCAAACTGTATAACGAACTCGTTGCCGTTTACTTGTTGTATGTGCGATGTGGTACCTGTCGGAGCAGAGGTTCTTTCCGTATCCTCTATCCTTATTGTCTCCTCCGGTTTCTTTATTTCTTCCTCTTCCTGTTGCATCTCCTCTTCCTTCTTTTCTTCGGTGGGATAGTTCATTTCTATGGCTTCAGAGATAGATGGACGGGTACGGTCTTTATCCGGCTCGGTAGTGGGAATATCGTCAATATCGTAACCCGTGGCAATCAGTGTGATTCGTACATCTTCGCCTAACGTGTCATCGTAGGTGGCGCCCCACTGCACTTCCACATCTTCGCCCACTCGGTCCACAAACTCGTGCAGTTGGTCAAACTCAGCGGCAAGGATGTCGTGCTCCTGCGAACAGTAGAGTTGTAACAGAATACGCTTTGCGCCGTGCACGTCGTTCGAGTTAACCAGTGGCGACTCAAGGGCATTGCGTATAGCATTTGGCAGACGGTTCTCACCTCCTGCCTGTCCAACGTTCATAATCGCTACGCGACCGTCTTTGAGCGTGTTATAGACATCAGCAAAGTCCGTATTGATATATCCTTCCACGTTAATGATCTCGGCTATTGACTTGGCGGCATTGGTAATCACATCATCCGCCTTCGCGAAAGCGGTCTTGATGTTCATATTAGGATAGAGCTTGGTCAGCTTCTCATTGCTAATCACGATGATGGCGTCCATGTGTTTCGCCAGCTCCGCCACTCCGCGCATGGCTTTCTCTATCTTCTTACGTCCTTCAAAGGCAAAGGGTATAGTTACAATGCCAACGGTGAGTATTCCCATTTCCTTTGCCACTTCGGCGATAATGGGAGAAGCACCTGTGCCTGTTCCTCCGCCCATACCAGCGGCAATGAACAGCATCTTCGTGCCGTCGTCCAGCGCTTCCTTGATACGGTCGCGGCTTTCTTCCGCGTATTTGCACGCCTGTTCGGGTCTTCCGCCTGCACCAAGTCCGGGCCCCAGTTGCAGTTTGGCGGGAATGGGCGATGAACTGAGCACCTGACGGTCAGTATTGCAGATAAGGTATGTAACCCCTTGAATGTTCTGGCGGTACATATAGTTGATGGCGTTTCCGCCGCCTCCGCCGACTCCCATCACCTTGATGATGGAGTCCTGGGCAAACTCGAGTTGGATGGGTAACAAGGTATCGTCTTCCATAATGGTGTTTAATTTTACGGGTTGTTTATTCGTTATCGGGCTTTTTAGAATCAGAGAAGATATAGATTATTTCCTGTTGGGTGGCTCTCAGCACCCTGCTGGCGAAAGATTTGCGGTCTGGTACGACCATATTGGTGTGCTTGTCTCTCCAGTCAGAGCCGTGAATAAGCGCTCCAACGAGCGAGGTATATCGGGGATTGCAGAACTCATCATCCGTCTGTCGGTCAAGCAGGTAAGCGTGACTGCCGTACTGTACGGGCAGTGATGTACGTTCCTGCAACCATTCGGGCAGTCCGCTGAGCAGGCTGGCTCCGCCGGTCAGATACACTCCGCCGAGCCGTCCCTCAAACGTATGCAGGACATTGAGAATGGGCTGCAATATCTCGCCTTCCTTCATTTCAATGAACTCGGCGAGCGACGTAAGGCTGATACGCTGCGTAGTCTGGTCTGGGTGTGTGCTGGGCAGCACCATAGCCGAGTCGTGTTCCACGAAACGGGGCGAAGCCTTGCCGTACGTGCACTTGATATGCTCGGCGTAATTGAAGGGTATGCCCTGCTGTTCGATGAAACGAGATATATGCCATCCTCCCTGTGGGACAACCAGATTGTGGAGGAACTGATTGCTCTTATAGACGGTTAGGGTAGTGGTCTGTGCGCCGAGGTCAATGACGGCGCATCCTTGTGCGAGCATGTCCGGATGGCCAGTGGTGATGGCGCTCAGCACTACATCGGGACGTACGAACGTCTGTTCGATGGTTGTCTTAGCGTTCTCGAAACTGACATGCAGTTTCTCTCTCGCCTCACGATGACCGACAAAGGCGTTAAAGTGAATCTCCCACACAGATGCCTTCTGGCTGTCGGTGGGTTCGGCGTCCTGCTCCTTATCGTCCAGCACATAGTAAGAGGGCAACAAGTCAAACACTGCCACATCAGGGTTCTTGAGTTCTATCTTGTCGGCACACTCCTTTTTCATTTCGTTCTTTATCTGTTCGGTCATAGCGCGTTTGCGTACGAGGTCTCGTTTAGACCTGACAGCAGCGAGCGTCATTCCTTTTCCGCCGATGAGTGTGTAAGCAGACGGGATGGTATCGACATTCAGCCGGTTGGCAAGCAGGTGAAGTATGTGGTTGATCATGAACCCTGCGTCATTGACCTGGTCCACCATGCCGCGATTGACGCAGGGGAATTGGTTGCTTTCCTCGTATGCGAGGATACGGAGCAGGTCCTCCCCCACTTTCTGAGCAGCCATAGCACGGACGGAGTGGCTTCCCAGCTCCACCGCCACTAACGGCAGGTCTTTTACTGAATGGGTGATAGGTTGTTTAGGCATTTTTCGTCAATAATTTAACGTGAGTTCAATATAATACATTGTTGGTCGGATTGTGCGGTGAGGGTTCGGTATTCTTACGGTTGACCGTCGGTTGACTGTCGGCTCACCGTCGGCTCACTGTCGGCTGACCGTCGGCATTGCTTGCTGTTTGGTCACTGCGTGTGCGTGTTAATTGCGTCCTACTATCTGTCCGTCAAAGCGAGCGTCCAACTGTTTGTAAGCAAGGATATCAATCCCTGAGACGTTTGCCTCCTCTATGAAGACACGCACTTTGTGCAGTTTCTTCTCATAGTCCTCCAGTCTTCCGAGCAGGATGACCGGCTCGTTCTCCGCCTGTCGGAGCAACACCTGCTTTCCCTCGCGCACCTCTATGCTGCGTATGCGGGGCTGCCAGTAGGAGTTGTCGTTGAGCCACTCGACAAAACCGGCTATCTCCTCCCGTGCCATCTGCTCCCCTATATGTCCTCTGACCCAGATGACATCCACCTTGGTCTCGGGCCGCACGGGCATACGTTTGCGGTCGGCATCCACGTAGTACGTCTCGCCGTCCGTGAGCACACGCAGGATGGGCTTGCGCTGCTCGACGGAGATTTCGACGATGGTGTCGCCGAGCTTGTAGCACTGGGCGTTACGCACCATCTCGTGCTTGGACAGACCATCCTCTATCTCCTGCGTGGAGACGCTGTGCATCGGCATCCCCAGCGGATACAAACTCTTCCTGCGGAGCCAAGACTGAATCTCGCTCACACTCAAGAACTCGCCGTCCGTCTCGATGTTGACCTTGCGGCAGAGATCGTCCTCCGTGTCGTTCACAGCCCATATCAATACGGCTATAACCGCCACGAAAGCCAACACTACGCCTGCTATACGGAATGCTTTTTTCATCAATTTGTCTCCTTTAATTTTGCCGTCAGTCCGTCCACCAACCGGTCAATATCCCCTGCGCCGAGCGTGAGGACGGTGACAGGGCGGTCGAGCGTCCGTAGCCGATGGCACACGTAGTCTGCCATATCCGTTTTCTGCACCACCCGGACGGGTTGTGAGCCGTGTATCCTGTCCGCCAGTGCTTCCGAGGTGACACCTTCAATCGGTTCCTCCCGCGCCGGATAGATGGGCAGCAGCACCGCCTCGTCCAATGCGCCTAAAGCCGCCGCGAATCCGTCCATGAAGTCGCGTGTGCGGGTGTAGAGATGCGGCTGGAAAACGCCTATCAAGTACCGTTCGGGGTACAACTGCCGAGCAGACCGTATGGCGGTCATCAGCTCCTGCGGGTGATGTGCGTAGTCGTCAATATAGGTGATTCGGTTCGTCCGGACGTGTATGTTGAAGCGGCGCAGTACCCCTTTATAGGTCTGTACGCCCTGCCGCAGTATCTGCTCGTTTGCGCCTGCCAAAGATGCTACCGCCATAGCCGCTGTGGCGTTCTCCACATTGAACAGCACAGGTACGCCCAGTTCCACGTCCGTCAATACGGTGTCGGGCGCATGCCAGTCGAACAGCAGCCGTCCGTCCGTAATCCGAATGTTGTCCGAATAGAAATCCGACGGTTCGTTGACGCTGTACTGATATAGCCTTGCCATCCCGTTGCCATCCACGTGGTAGCCTTTGCGTATCACAAGCGCCTCCTTTACCAAACGGGCATACTGCTCGAAGCCTTCCTGATAGCCTTCGGGCGTGCCGTAGATGTCAAGGTGGTCGGGGTCGATGGCTGTGATGACGCTCATAGCGGGCTTGAGGTGCAGGAACGAGCGGTCGAACTCGTCCGCCTCCACCACAACGAGGTTGCTTTGGCTGTCCGTTATCAGGTTGGAGCCTTCGTTCATGCTGATGCCGCCGAGAAAGGCGTTCACTCCCTGCGGTCGGAGTATGTGCGCCAAAAGGGCAGCTGTAGAGGTCTTGCCGTGGGTGCCTGCAACGCATAACGCCCGCATGTCCTCCGTCACCCTGCCCAGCATTTCGGAGCGTTTGAGTATGCGCGCTCCTTTTTGCTCAAAATACTGATACAGAGCGGTATGCTTCGGCACCGCGGGAGTCCAAACCATTGTCCACGGCATATCCGCCACCTGTTCCGGCGAGTCGGTATAGATAACCCGTATGCCCTCCTTCTCCAGTTCGCGCGTCAAAGACGACGGCGTGCGGTCGTAGCCCTCCACACGGCAACCGCGTGCGGCAAACCAGCGCGCCAGCGCACTCATCCCGATACCGCCGATACCGAGAAAATAAAGCGGTTCTATGGAGGACGAAGAGGGCATTACTTGAGTTGTATCGTTTCCTTATAGATGCGTCCGAAACGGTCTTCCGCCTCAACGGTCATTTCCTTCGTGCCTTCCGACGGCACAGCGGAGAAGTAGTTTCTGGTGCGGAACGGCACATAGTCGTCGATGACGCGTGCGCCGTTCACGTACTCGCAGTAGTCGGGGTCGTAGGAATAGAAGCGGCTCATATCGCCTTTGAGAACGCCGTCCTCATAGTAGCGTACTTTCCATCCGTCGTCCACGTTCCATATCTTGGCGACTACCGCTTTCGGGCGGTCCATCACTCTGCCCGGGGCGTAGAGTTTCATCTGGTAGGTGTCGGGGAAGCCGGTCGCCTTGAAGTACCACGAGTGCTGGCGGCCGTTGCCCTCGAAGACCTGGTAGCCACGCGGTGCGCCGTCGCTGCTGACGGGGGCTGTCCACCAATTGCCGCACAGGGCGCCGATGTTGTGCTCCATAATGCCGCCGCCGAGGTCCTTGTTGGTGTTGTGGTGGTGATGACCCGTGATGAACGCCGCTTGGAACTTGCCGTGCAGCACGTTGAGCAGTTCCTGTCCGTTGCCAATCAACCCGCTGTCTTCCGCCGGTTTGACGGGGGCGTGCATAGCGATATAGATGAGGTTGTCCATATTGATGGCGGAGCGCAACAGCTGCATCAGCCAGTTCCACTGGTCCTCCATCTTGAGGGTGCACGTATAGCCCTTGTGGCCTGTGTAGAGCATGTCGTTGAGCACCACGTAATAGGCGTCGCCCAGCTGGAAAGCGTAGTAGGTGGGACCGAAGTCGCGCTCGTAGCAGCGGGCGTAGTTGGCATCGGGACTCTTGGCAAGGTACTTGTCAAAGTCGTGGTTGCCGATAACCGGATAGATGGGGAAACCGGCTTTCTTGGCGAAGTCCTTGTAGTACTCGTTGTGGCTGTAAACGTCCCACGATATGTCGCCTAATACGATACCCGCCACCTGCACGTCCTTGTACTTGGCGGCTGTCTCGCGCATGTCGGGCAGGGCTTCCGCGAAGAGCTTGTCTATATCGGTGTCCACGTCCAACTGCGGGTCCGCCATGGTAATCATCGCATAGCGGTTCTTGTCACCTTTCATTGCCTGCAATGCGAACGAGTATGTGTCTTTGCTGTCCTCCAGCCGCTGGTAGAACTGCGGCACGCCGGACGAATAGTCCGCCACGTAGCCTTTCGGGGTGACGATATAGACGAACCGCGCCTTGTCGTTCACCTCGAGCGAATAAGCGCCTTTCGCATCGGTCTGCGCGAAACTGAAGCCGTCCGTCACCAGAACCGACCCTAACGGTTTGTTCTCACCTTTCACCACACCGGTCACGGTGCGTGCCAGCAACGGCATACCGGCTGTCAGCATTGCCATCGCTATGGTCATCATTCTTTTCATCGTATGTTCTCCTTTCAGAATAAATGGTTTGTATGTCTGCTTATATGTCTGTCACGGACAGCGTCCTCTTATTGGAAGAACGAGAAGAAGACGCTTCCGTACTCGCGTGTCTCTTTGTGCCGTGTATGCCACGTCATGTCGGTTGTCTTGCCGTGTTCGAGGACGAACCATCCTCCTTCGCGCAGCAGCGGAAACACGAGGTCGGGCAACTGGTCGATGTTCTCCAGCATATACGGCGGGTCGGCATAGATGAAGTCGTAGGTGGCGTGGCATGCGCTGATAAACTTGAATACATCGCCCCTGACCACGCGCAGGTTGTCTATCCCTAACTGTTTGCAGGTGGCAATGATGAAGTTCTGCTGCGTATGTGCCATCTCCACTGCTGTCACGCTATGTGCGCCCCGGCTCACGAACTCCAACCCGATACCGCCCGTGCCCGCGAACAAATCCAGCATATCCACTCCCTCAAAATCCATCCGGTTGTTGAGCAGGTTGAACAGGCTTTCCTTGGCGAAGTCGGTGGTCGGTCGTGCCGTTATATTTTTAGGGGGCGCTAATCGGCGCCCCCTAAATCTGCCGGAGATGATTCGCATAGTTATCTCACGGTCTTATTCCCAGTTGCCGGCGTTGTTGTTAGGCGCGTCTGTCGAGCCGAACATCAGTCCGGGGTAGTGGTCCAGTTTCTCCTCTTTGTCGATAAGGTTGACCAGTTCCAGTTTGTTCAGGTCGCTCAGGTATGTTCTGTAGTGCGCCTTGGCGGCCATGATTGGAACAACGATTCCCTGCGAGGTGGTGTAGTGGTTGTTCACCTCTATCTCGTACCGTTTGCCGTTGCTGTAGGGGATATACGTGATGCCGTCTATGTTGTCGGCTGTGAACTCGCCCTTGAACAGTGTCTCAATCATGTTCCTATAGATGGTGTCGCGGCGGAAGCCTTGCAGCCCGTTGCTGACCACCTCGCGGTCGTTCGCCCATACGTAGGCGTAGAGGACGCTGTCCACATCCGTCTTGAGGTTCACGCGCGCCTTGAGCAACGCTTTCTCCATCAGTTTGGCGGCCTTGTGCTCGGTCATACCGTTCTCTAACTGCTTGTCGGTCAGCGAACCCTCTTTCAGCACCTCTTTCTTGGGAGCGGTCTTGAGGAACAGGATGAGCGAGTCCAGATTGTCCGTATAGCGGCCGTTCTCCAGTTTGAACTCAGCCTCGGCGGTGCGCAGGTGTATCAGATTGGCTACCACTGCCTGTTCGCGTTCCATACGGGTGTTCTCGAAGCGAATCGGAACCACCACGCTTGACACGCACAGGTAGGCTAAATAGACAATCGAAACCACTAACAGCACGCGGATAATATGTTTTGTCGCATTCATAGTTGTATAACTGTCTGATTGTTGGACTTAACCTTGTCGGATTACCACGCGTAGAGCGGGTATTTGACCATCTCGGCGTTCACTGTCTCGCGCACTTTGGTGATGGTCTGTTCGTTTTCGGGGTCTTGCAGCACGGTGTCGATGAGTTCGACTATCCAGCCCATCTTGTCCTCTTTCAGGCCGCGCGTCGTGATAGCAGGCGTACCGAAGCGCAGACCAGAGGTCTGGAACGCGCTGCGGCTGTCGAACGGAACCATGTTCTTGTTGGTCGTGATGTCGGCTGCCACGAGGGCTTTCTCTGCCACCTTGCCGGTCAGGTCGGGGTATTTGGTGCGCAGGTCAACCAGCATCGAGTGGTTATCCGTACCGCCGGAGATGATTTTGTAGCCTTTGTCGATGAACGCTTGTGCCAGCACGGCGGCGTTCTTCTTCACTTGCTGCTGATAAACCTTGAATTCGGGGGTGAGAGCCTCGCCGAAAGCAACGGCTTTGGCGGCAATCACGTGCTCCAACGGACCGCCTTGTGTGCCGGGGAACACGGCGCTGTCTATCAATGCGGACATCATCTTCACCTCGCCCTTCGGAGTTGTCTTGCCCCACGGGTTGGCGAAGTCTTTGCCCATCAGGATGATACCGCCGCGCGGACCGCGGAGGGTCTTGTGGGTCGTTGAGGTGACGATATGCGCGTACTGCAGCGGGTTATTGAGCAGACCGGCGGCAATCAGACCGGCGGGGTGCGCCATATCCACCATAAAGATAGCACCAATCTCGTCAGCCACTTTGCGGATGCGGGCATAGTCCCATTCGCGGCTGTATGCGCTTGCGCCGGCAACAATCAGTTTCGGGCGCTCTGCGCGTGCTTTGGTCTCCAGTTCGTCATAGTCCACACGCCCGGTCTCCTCTTTGAGGCTGTAGTCGATGGCGTGGAACATCAGACCCGAGAAATTGACTGGGCTGCCGTGGCTCAGGTGGCCGCCGTGGCTGAGGTTAAGACCCATGAACGTGTCGCCGGCCTGCAGGCAGGTCATGAACACTGCCATGTTCGCTTGTGCGCCCGAGTGGGGTTGTACGTTCACGTATTCGGCGCCGAACAGTTTCTTCAGGCGTTCGCGGGCTACGTTCTCGCTGATGTCCACTATCTCGCAGCCGCCGTAGTAACGCTTGCCGGGGTAACCTTCGGCGTACTTGTTGGTCATTACCGAACCCATTGCTTCCATTACTTGGTCGCTTACATAGTTCTCGCTGGCAATCAACTCGATGCCACGAGTCTGACGCTCACGCTCGCGGCGGATGAGGTCAAAGATTTCCGTGTCTCTTGTCATATTGGTTATATGTTTAACGTAATTGCGTCTTGGTTTATTTCGGGTTAGCTGTGCGCAAGTGCCGATGGATACGGGCTGTTCTGCGCGCCACTTTCCGAAAAGCGCCGCAAAGGTAACACTTTATTCAGCATATACGCAAACAAAACGGTCTTTTTTAATGAACTATTTTGTCAAAATACCCATCAATTGTGATTTTGTATATGCGCGAATCGCTGTACTTTTGTGCGCTTTTTCCGATAAGGACAGTGATACGCGAGATTGCGATAGTAGGCAGTGCGGAGAGTGGCAAGTCGTCCCTCATACGCGATTTGGAGCAGGCGCAGGCGCGTCGGCGGACTGAAGCCGATGACGTGGAGTTGCGCTTCGACGAGCATCTATCGCACGAGGATATGGACTGCGAGCACCATGATGCCGTCTTGCAGGTCGTGGACGCGATGGATATTGAGGACAACCTCATGCTCACGCCTTCGTTGGTGGACGACCGCCATCCGCTGGTCATCGCCATCAGCCGCTACGACCTCTTGGAGCAGACCGGGCATACCATTGACATCCCGCGTATGCAGGAACTGATTGGTGTGCCGGTGGTGGTCGTGTCCGCGCTCACGGGCGAGGGTGTCGAAGCACTGCTAAGGCTCTTGAAGGAAGTGGCGGCTCGCCCCTATTCGTACGCGCACCCTGTGGTACACGGCTGGGAGCAGGAGGACAGGGAGGCGTATCGTGCCTATGTGCAGGGTGTACTCGCTGAGGTCCTCCATCACCCCGAACGCGACCAATCGACATGGACCGAGCGCATCAACCGCTTGCTCACCAAGCCCTTGACAGGCTTCCCCATACTGGCTGTCATCCTCTGTTTCGTCTTCTGGGCAACCTTCGCTATCGGCGGACCACTGCAGGACTGGCTCCAAAAGGGCGTGGACTGGCTGCACGACTTCCTGACCGACACATTGACCGTTCAGTGGCTCCGCAGTCTGTTGGCGGACGGCATTGTGCAGGGGGTTGGCTCGTTGCTGACCGCGTTGCCTAATATCATCATTCTCTTCTTCTTCCTCTCTGTGATGGAGGACACGGGCTATATGGCGCGGGTGGCGTATCTGATGGACGGAGTGATGCACTGTGTAGGCTTGCATGGCAGAAGTTTCATACCCATGCTCATGGGCTTTGACTGCAATGTCCCTGCCATTATGGCAGCGAAGGACATCCACTCTCCGCAGGACCGTGCGCTGACCATGCTCATGATTCCGTTCATGAGTTGTTCCGCACGGCTGCCGGTTTATATTCTCTTCATATCCATCTTCTTCCCTTCGCACAAGGCGCTGGTATTGGGCTCGCTCTATCTGTTGGGTGTACTGCTTAGTTTCCTGTTTGCGTTCACTATGCGCCGCACCAAGTGGTTCAGTCAGCCCTCTGACATCATCATCAACGAGCTGCCGGCTTTCCACATGCCTACGGCGCAAAGCATCGGACGCCACATCTGGTACCGTGTGAGCGACTTCCTGAAGAAGATATCCACTGTTGTGTTGATTGCCTCTGTGGTGATATGGGTCTTGCAGTATTTCCCCTCGCAGGACTTGTCGCAGATTGAAGGCTCGTGGCTGGCGGCTATTGGCAAGGCGGTGGAGCCGCTGATGCGACCCTTGGGATTTGACTGGAAGTTGTCGGTATGTCTCCTGACGGGTCTGCCGGCTAAGGAGGCGATTGCCGCTACGTTTGCTATTCTCTACAACGGCGATTTGGCGCAGTCGGCGTTGTCGCCTGGCAGTGCTTATGCGTTTCTGGTCTTTGTCTTGCTCTATTTCCCTTGTGTGGCGACCATTACCACGTTGCGCCGTGAGATTAACTGGAAGTGGAGCACCTTCACGGTCTTCAATTCTCTTGCCGTGGCATGGCTGATGGCGTTCACTGTCCACTCCCTCGCCACTTGGCTCCTCTAACCCTTCTCACCACTACTCTGTTCCCCGTCCCCACACGCTGTCACCAACAGCATCAGCGCTCTAACAGCGTAGCGGTCTGTCAGCGCAGCGATCCAACAGTGACCAAACAGCAAGCAAGTACGATAGATACACGATAGATATACGATACATACACGATAGATATACGATACATATACGATACATTAAGCAGACATCACCGTACCCTCACCGAAAGAATACGCCCCCCTCGCAAACAACAAAATTAACACAAAAACGCCCTTCCCCTTGCCCAATCCGACTAAACCCCTTACCTTTGCCCGCTGAAACTAAATAGCAGCATTATACACTTAACCAAAAGGAGGACACCGTTATGGCACGACCGATTGCAGAAACACTGATCCTTTATGGAGATGATGCCCTGCGTTTCATCGAAAGGGCGCAGCAAGTGGAGAGTCTTACACCTGAACAAAGACGAGCCAACTTAAGAGCTTTGGAGGAGCGTGTCGCGAATTCTAAACACAAAATAGAGTTCTGTTGGTAAAACATGAATATCGTTCTTTTGCCCCCCGATTGATGTATTTCTATATGCTATCGTTGGAATAACGGACAATAATGATGACCATATAAACAATATAAACAACTAACATTTTCGCCTATGAAACACCGGCACTGGTAGACAGTGCAACGACATACATATAATAAAGCGTTACAAGCCAACACTTGATACTTTGAAACTTCGACACTTTCACAAGTATTAGACCGCAAGGTCTTCATTATCAACTCAAGTACGGTTTTATGTACGCTCATGCGTAAGCGTGAGTTTTCCGTGCGTAATTTGAGTTGATAAGGTAGTCGAAGACCTCAAAGTATCAGATGAAGCAAACGAAAGTTCGCGCTCATTTTTTGTCTGTACGTCTGCCAAACGCCAAACAACGGAAAACCAACACGACACTAAGGTCGTAATAAACAACCAAAATCATTAACCAACAAAAATTTTAAGTCTATGAGAAAAGGATCAATGTCTTGTGCAAAACTCTTATGCACACTGTCGCTCTGTCTGCTACAGAGCCTGCTTATCACAGTGAAAGCAAGCAATTACAACCTCACCTTCGCCGTAGATGGCGGAGTGGGCGGAACAGTTGAACTTATGTACAAAGCCTCTTCCGGCAACGCGTGGACAACTGTATCTGATATCTGTCCGTTACAGACTATCAGCATCTATGTGCGTACAAGTGCTATGATGTACACAGCCTACCCTGCTGATGGCTACGAATTTGACCATTGGGAGTGGTATATTAATAAAAATTCTGTAGCTACAGGGTTAGATCCTGACCTTGAATTGGTAACTAGCACATCAAATCCCAGTGCGTGTAAACAGCTTGGAAATATGGGAGGCAGCGAAAGCGGAGCATGGATGGGTACGACCGTCACTGCGTTCTTTCGCGCTGTCGCCCCTGCCACACATACCGTCACTGTGACGGCAAGTCCGGCGGGTTATGGAACAGTCACTCAGGCAACTGTGACAGATGTCCCGCACGGCACAACTATCACCAATTCGACCAATACCGTTACTATCAACGGTACGACCGTTACCGCCACACCCACAGCCTCTAATGCACAGTACACCTACGCATTTAGTGGTTGGACCAACGGCACAGCCACCGTCAATGACGACCTCACCGTCACCGCTAATTTCACACGCACAACCAACAACTACACCGTGGCGGCAAGTGTAACCCCTGTCGGTGCAGGCTCTGTCAGCGGCACAGGCTCATTCGCCTACGGCACAGACGTTACCCTTACCGCCACACCGACCAACAGACGTTATCGTTTCGTCCGCTGGACGGAGAGCGCAAGCGAGGTGGCGACAACTGCTTCCTACACCATCAACAGCATTAACGCTGCACACACGCTGGTTGCTGAGTTCGAGGAGATACCCGTCACTCTTGATGACAACGGGACATCCGACTATTACACAGCCACACTCTCCACCTTCAACACAGAGACGGACTTCCAGCTTATGCGCACCTTCTATGCCGGAATGTGGAACACGGTCTGCTTCCCCTTTGCACTCAGTGCCTCGCAGATTGCCGCATCCGATATGAGCGGTGCAACCTTCTACACCCTCACATCAGTTACAGGAGACGCTGCCGAAGGCTTGGACTTCAATGTGAGCGAAGTAACATCACTCTCCGCCCGCACACCGTATCTCGTGCAGGTCAGCGGCTCGAACATCGTCAATCCCGTCTTTGAGGGCGTGACGTTGGATGCCAATGCCTTCACCAACAACACGACAGGTCAGAGCGTGGGTGAGACCAAGTTCTTCGGCACGGTGCATCCCACCTTGTTGGAGATAGGCTCGGGCAGCGGCTTCCTCTTCCTCGGTCAGAACAACACCCTTTACTGGCCCAATGTCGCCCACGACATCCGTGCTTTCCGCGCCTACTTCTACAGCGGCAGCAACGCTGTGCAAGCGGTACACCCCCGTGTCCGCATAGTCCTCCAGAACGAGACAACGACCGGCATTGAGGAGGTAGGAGCTTCCGGAGAATCAGGAGTTTCCGGAAAGTCAGGATTATCCGGAGCCTCCGTAAAGAAGTACCTCCGCAACGGTTCTCTTGTTATTGAGCGTGACGGCATCCGTTACAACGCCGTCGGCGAGCAGATAAAGTAAAGGTCAGGAAATAAAGTAACAACGTCTTTGACCAGCAGATAACATGCCCCT
>CAJOIZ010000001.1 GCA_905234835.1 Paludibacteraceae bacterium | reverse complement strand
ACGAGGCAAGGTTACGACTTGGGGGTCTACATCTTCTATATCTCCATAGAATTCTTCTTTTACACGAACTGAGTAGTTGTTTGTCAGATAAGACACCGTCAGGCTCGTGATTTCATAGCCTTCTGCCGGAGCAACGGTAACGGTTTGTCCTGCTTCCGACTCATTTGCACTCAGCGTTACTTTATCGGCATTGACTGTGCCGTCTTCCAGCGCTACGGTATAAGTCGGAGTGGGTTCTGCGATGGTGAACTTGAGAGTAACTCCATGACTATTACCCATAATTTCGCCACTGAACGATACGCTGGAAGCATTTCCTGTCCAAGTCTTTTTTACAAAATTACCAGTCCATCCAGGTCCATATATACTCACATCTTCTGCATTTACTTCAATCTGGGTGAAGTTGCCGAGTGTAGTGCTAAAAGAACCTCCATCCATTAGGTTGCCGCCCATACCGTCTATCATTCCAGCCGAAACGGTTACGCCGTCTTTAGTGAAAGATTCGCCCGACGAGGGGAAGTCGTTTTGGGTGATGGTCACCTCGGTGGCCGCAAACATGCCTACGCTCATGAGCGCGGCAATGAGAAATGTTAATAGTTTTCTCATAAAGTTTTTTGTTAATAATGTTAATTATTTGTTAATTATATACGACAAAGCGACCGATGCACAACACATCAGCCGCTAAGTCGGTTTATCTGCTTGTTCCTCTATAACCTGTGCGCCCATCGCCGCGCCATACATACATACATACATACATACATACATACATACGCTGCCGCGCCTACTGTCATCAGATTATGTGTGAAAAGAGTGTTCAAACCAAGTGTGGGTTTTGACTCATTTATCAAAAATCGCGGCAAAGGTACGGGTAAGAATTTGATTAGCAAAGCGAAAAAGACTGACAAAAAGGAACTTTTTACTGACAAAAGGGAACATTTTGGCTATTATTGTCAATATTTTTTGTCTTTCCCGATAATAAAGAGGCGTTCTTTGTCAGTTTTGTACTGTTGTGGAGTTGTTTTGGTCCGTTAGTTGTGAGAGTTCGTTTTGTTTGAGTTCGAGGTAAATCATCGCCCTGACAAAAGCATCGAACCTTCCGTATCTTTTATACGCATGTGTCGTGCGGTCGATAGGCGCCTGCGGGTCAGCTTTTGCTCCCCGTCCTCCTCGCGTTTCTCTTTCTTCTTTTTCGCAGGATTGAATTCCCGCTGTGTTCTTCTTCCCTTCAGCCGTGAAGCGAATCATGCGTACCGCGAATGTCCGGTCAAACGACCACATACCTGTTCAATGCCTATCCGGTGAGTCTTCGATTAACACTTATATTCGGTCTAATGACCGATTGGGGTTCTCTCTATCTTCCAACTCGTTATAAAGAAAAACCAATTTTATACCGCAAATTTTGAGAAATATTTGCACAAGAGAAAAATTTTTCATACCTTTGTCGCAAAATTCAACCTGAAATATCCTGCAAAAGAAACTCAATACAACAAATGTAATATTGAAAACAACAAATATATCACTAAAATTTTCATGTGTATTAAAAACAAACATTTATGATAGGACAAATTTTTAACGCTAAGGAGTTTACAACAAAACTCAAAGTCACCATCCAATCAACAGGAAAACTTGGTTTTACGGCCGACACGATCAGCCAGTTGCAACTCACTACTGATTGCAGCGTACTTATTGCTCCGGACAGCGATAGCAAGCAGATTCTGTATTTGGCGGTGCTGCGCAAGCAAGACGAGACTGCCTTCCCCGTCTTAAAATCCGGTAATTACTACTATCTGAACACCAAACAACTGTTCGACAAACTGGGTTTCATTTACAGCAACGGCACCGTTATATTCGACCTCTCACGCTTCGAAGAAGGTGACTCACAGCTCGGCGGTGACTGCTACAAAATGACAATGCGAGAAAAACACAAAAAAAACGACAATGGATAGATAACCTGCTATCGCATAACAACGGCTAATGCATTCAGATACCGACATATTGCTGAATCATTCAGAGCAGATGGACAGCCTCATAACTGCCCATCTGTCCGAATTAGATGCGGTTCTGCACGACAAAGCAGAATTGCGTGCGGCACTACGCCAGGAAGTCGAAGAGAATAAACAACTCCGAAATACAATAGCCGGACAAGAGGAAATAATAGCAAGTCAAGCAGAAAGGATTGAGTGTCTCCTACAGCGAATCGCCGACCTCGAAAAACCTACCACTATCAACCACATAGCACGCGATTATATCGGCAACCAAAACATTGAGAAAGTAAACCTGTATCAGATAAAAGGAAAGAAAACGCGTCGCAAAACAAACACTGATTACCAACTCCCCGAACTGCAATTCGGAACATAACACATCACTTCAATATGGAACAGCAAAACGACACCACATCGCAAAACATCTATTATATCGGTCGCGACTATATCGCTGTGCAGAACGTGCAGACCCAAAATGTCTATCTGTCACCGGTAGAAGGCAGCGTAGCCGACAGTCTCACTGCCCAAGCCAATGACTACAAACGCAATGTCGTGGATGCGGAATACGAACCGGTCACCGACTATTGTCCGTATATAGACCGCAATGTATTGATAGAACACAACCTCTACACGCCTATGCAGTTCGAATCAATGCTCCGAAAAGCTTGTGAAGACGAAGCGCCTGTCTTGGCTGACTTTCTGCATAAAAATCAGAAATACGGCTACCTTGATTTCCATGGCGATAACAAAAAGCAAATTTACAATAATCTCCGCGCATATTTCCCCAATATGCGGCAATACTCATATCAGAATTTCGCCTCTTATTTTTGATTTCATTTTATTCTCTTTGATACAGGTTTCTCTCCCTGTTTGATTTTCATTTTACCCTCATTTGATTCAAGGCTTCTCTTGCACGGGAAGCCTTTTTTGTGTATTATCTTTGCAGCGTCAAACGACAAAACAGTGTCTTTTGGTGAGATATTATAATCTGTTTTGGCAGCGTCTATCGTTTTGCTCTCAGTTGCCACAACAGAAAAAGGAGCAGACTCCGAAAGACACCCTTTTACAACATTTATTAACTCGACTTGCCGGTAGCGTATGCCCCGAAATATCCGGAGTTTCAGGAATATCCGTTCTGTCCGGCAAATTATTAACCCGTCAATTCCAACAGCGTCAGCGGTCCGTCAGCGTCAGCGGTCTGTTTGGTTTTGGCACAAAAACAAACAACTATGAGTAAGTACATTCCCATCGAGATGGTCAAAGAGTACCACGGCAAGATCTGTATGCACAGCGATATCTATTTCGCCAAACGCAACGACACGCTCTACACGGGCAAGATTTGCAACCCTTACAAAGGCGCACCCTCTGCCTCGCAGACTGCGCTACGCACCAAGTTCCGTACGGCTCAAGCCAACGCCCGTGCTGCACTTGCTGATGCCACGCAGCGTGCCGCACTCCTCATCGCCTTCAAAAACCAGCGCAAATACCCCACTCTCTGGGGCTACACCTTCGCACAAGAGTACGCCAAACTCTAACCACTAACTCCGACAAGTCTGACCCGTCCTACTCGTCCTACCGGTCCGACAACACCGACCCGTCCTGCCAGTCCGACCAGTCCGACTTGTCCTAAAAACCAACCCTTAATTTACTAACCGCATCTATTGTGTGCATCCTCTCTTCTCTGCTTTTTGGATTTTTAGAGAGCAGATACAAGGCACGGTTGAGGGAGTTATGTTCTATCATAATGACCGAAACCGAGCGACGAAGGAGCGGTGCCGCAGTAGATGCCTCTAAAAAACAAAAAGCACAATTATGGCACGAGTTGTTTATATCGACCCCATCGACCACATCAGCGGCAAGATCAGCCGCAAGCACCGAACCATCTACTGTTACCTGACTGCCACCGGCACCAAGTTCACCCAGACGTACACCAAGCCGACCGGCGGTCCCACTGCGGCACAGATTGCCACCATGAACAGGTTCCGGCAGGCGGCGCAGCAGACCGCTACCATTATGGCGGATGTTGACAGGCAGCAAGCCTACCGCACCCTGTGGCGTGCACACATGCAAAGCGCTCATCCGCGCTACCGCACCCTGCGAGGCTTCGTCTTCGCACAAGTGTATCAGACATTGTAGTGTTTAACCGACAGGTCGGACAAGTCCCACGAGTCCTACAAGTCCTACGAGTCTGACTCGTCCGACCTGTCTAATTCGTTGACCACATGAAAACCAAGAAACAACCCATCCTTGCAACCATCCTTGTCATTTTTGGTGTAACGCTTATTGTTGCCGCTTTCTGTGTCCCGCCACTCGGTATCATTGACCCGACCGTCCTCACCGCCTTCGGCGAGATTCTCACCTTTGCCGGCGCAGTCCTCGGTATCGACTATAAGTACAGAAGCAGGGAATAATCTTTGTTCATTGTCAGGCGATATTATCGCCGTGAAAAGTTTCGTTCATTAGGTCGGATATTATCCGACATCGGTCCCCAGACCGCCCCTTTCTTCGTTAATTGTCCGGCAATTTGATTGCCGTTCTGTTTAATCCGTTAAATCCGTTGATAGTATGCTTTTGACTTTAATCCGTGACCATTTCACGCCCGCCGAGACCCTCGGCAAACTCTATATCGACCGCAAACCTTTTTGCGACACTCTCGAACCACCCGCCGTCCCCAACGCGCAACACCCGAAAGGCTGCATACCTGTCGGCTGGTACAAGGTGCAAGTCACCCGCTCACCCAAGTTCGGCAGACCGCTTCCGCTCTTGTGTTATGTCCTCGGCTTTGAGGGAATAAGAATTCATGCGGGCAACACCCGCGACCACACCTCCGGCTGCATCCTTGTCGGCAAAGGCTCTTGGGACACAGACTGCTCGTCTGACATGTCCGACAAGTCCGAACTGTCCTGCTTGTCCGACCTGCACACTATCCCCACTTTGTTCCGCTCCAGAGCCACCGAACAAGCCCTTACCAAACTGCTAATCAAAGCCCAAAATGAAAGAGAGGAGATTTATATTGACGTCACGGATTCCGACCGTTATCTTGTTGAGCGTTCTATGCTTGACCGCCTGTAAGACCGTCCAAACCGCCACCGACACCACACAAAACCACATCACAAACCAAGTCCGCCGTGACAGCATTTATCTCCACGACAGCGTATTTGTCCGCATCCGTGCCGATACCGTCTGGTTGGAGAAGTGGCACACCCGTTGGCGTGACCGTGAAACCATAAGGACCGACACGATAACCAACGAGGTCATCCGCACCGAAACCGTCCAAGTCCGTTACATCCCGCGCTTTTACAAGTATTGCACTGCCCTTGCAATAATCTTGTTTCTAATCTTTCTTCTGCGAGTTACGCTTTATCTCTACAGAAGATTCCACTAACCACCAAAAGCGAGTGTTCTTTGACGTATTGTAATAACAGGAGGTAATCTATCCGCTCTTGCGCTTCAACCTGCAAGCAAGAGATCCCGCCCAGCGGGTTATTTCCCGCTGCCATATAACAGCGAAAGGCGCTCCTTGCTGAAGTGCCTTTCGACTGTTCAATCTGCTTAATCCGTGGGAAATCTCCTTACTCCTGCATGAGCAGCTGCATCACCACTTTCGCGCTGTGGGCGACAGGGGTGCCGGGACCGAAGATGGCGGCGACACCTGCCTTGTAGAGGAAGTCGTAGTCCTGCGCGGGGATGACACCGCCGGCGGTGACAAGAATGTCCGGGCGGCCGAGTTTCTTCAGCTCCTCGATAACCTGCGGGATGAGGGTCTTGTGACCTGCCGCGAGCGATGAAACGCCGAGAGCGTGCACATCGTTCTCCACAGCCTGCTTCGCCGCCTCGGCGGGAGTCTGGAACAAGGGTCCCATATCCACGTCAAATCCGCAGTCAGCATAGCCGGTGGCTACCACTTTGGCACCACGGTCGTGACCGTCCTGACCCATTTTGGCAATCATAATACGCGGCTGGCGACCTTCTTTCTTCGCAAATTCAGTGGTCAGGCGCACAGCCTCCTGGAATTCTGAATCGTTTTGTGTTCCTGCTTTATACACTCCTGATATAGTTCTAATGGTTGCTTTATAACGTCCTACCACTTTTTCGCAAGCGTCGGATATTTCGCCGAGCGAAGCGCGCAGTCCTGCAGCTTTGACAGCCAAAGCAAGGAGGTTGGTCTCGTCGGTGTTCTTCTTGCCGTCCGCCCAAGCCTGAACAGCATCCGTAATCTCTTTGAGGGCAGCCTGCACGGCTTTCTCGTCACGATGAGCGCGAAGGTCTTTGAGTCGTTCAACCTGCTCGGTACGAACAGCGGTGTTATCAATCTCAAGGATATCAATCGGATCCTCGTGGTCAAGACGATACTCGTTCACGCCGATAATCTTCTGGTTGCCGGAGTCAATACGTGCCTGTGTACGTGCTGCGGCTTCCTCGATACGCATTTTGGGCACACCGGTCTCGATGGCTGCTGCCATACCGCCGAGTTTCTCAATCTCCTGGATATGCTCCCAAGCTTTGTCCATCAACTCTTTGGTGAGGCTCTCCACGTAGTACGAACCTCCCCACGGGTCGATAGCACGGCAAACCTGTGTCTCGTTCTGGATATAAATCTGCGTGTTACGTGCGATACGTGCGGAGAAGTCGGTCGGCAATGCGATAGCCTCGTCCAGGGCGTTGGTGTGGAGCGACTGGGTGTGTCCCAATGCGGCACCCATAGCCTCGATGCAGGTACGTCCAACGTTGTTGTAGGGGTCTTGCTCAGTCAGCGACCAACCGGAGGTCTGGCAGTGTGTACGCAGAGCCATAGACTTCGGGTTCTTTGCGCCGAACGACTTCACAATCTTCGCCCACAGCATACGACCAGCACGCATCTTGGCAATCTCCATAAAGTGGTTCATACCAATAGCCCAGAAGAAAGACAGACGCGGTGCAAAAGTGTCCACATCCATACCGGCATTGACACCTGCGCGGAGGTATTCCATACCATCAGCCAAAGTGTAAGCCAACTCAATGTCAGCGGTGGCACCTGCTTCCTGCATGTGGTAACCCGAGATGGAGATGGAGTTGAACTTCGGCATGTTCTTCGAGGTGTACTCGAAAATATCGGCGATAATCTTCATCGAGAACTTGGGCGGATAGATATAGGTGTTGCGCACCATAAACTCCTTGAGGATATCGTTCTGGATAGTACCAGCCATCTCTTCGAGTTTGGCACCCTGCTCCAGTCCGGCGTTGATATAGAAGGCGAGGATAGGAAGCACGGCACCGTTCATGGTCATGGAGACGGACATCTTGTTCAAGGGGATACCTGCGAACAGCACTTTCATATCCTCGAGGGAGCAGATAGACACACCTGCTTTACCCACGTCACCTACGACGCGCATATTGTCGGCATTGTAGCCACGGTGGGTCGGGAGGTCGAAGGCGACGGACAGACCTTTCTGACCAGACGCAAGGTTACGGCGGTAGAAAGCGTTACTCTCTTGCGCGGTGGAGAAACCTGCGTACTGGCGGATGGTCCAGGGACGCAGCGGGTACATGGCACTGTACGGACCACGCAGGAACGGGGGGATACCGGACACGTAGTCCAGATGCTCCATACCTTCCAAGTCCTCTTTCGTATAGATAGGCTTAACGTCAATCAGTTCGGGCGTTTTCCAGTTAGCCTCATTAGCTCCTTCCACGTGGGAAGCAGCAATCTTATTGATATCGATATTCTTAAAATCCGGTTTCATAATGCAGGTGTATTAGAACTTCAAGAGTTGGTTGTTAAACTGACGCAATGTATCTAACACGTTCGAGCGAACGTGGATGAAGTTTTGGATGCCGAGTTTCTGGAGGTCTTCCATGCAAGCGGGTGCACCTGCAACGATGAAGATTTCTTTGGCACCTTGCAACTCTTTCCATGCTTCAGGAGCATAAGTAGCATATTCGTCGTCCGAGGAGCAGAGCACGATGATGTCGGCTTTGGCTTTCCGTGCGGCTTTGATGCCTTCCTTCACGGTCTTGAAGCCGTTGTTGTCTATCACTTTGTATCCGGCGCAGGCGAGGAAGTTGCAAGAGAACTGTGCGCGGGCGATACGCATCGCCAAGTTGCCGATGGTCAGCATGAAAGCAACAGGCTGTTTCTTTGATGCCTCGGTCTCAAGACGCAGTTGCTCGAACTCTTCGGCGGCACGGGCAACGGGTAGGGTAGGCAGAGCGGGTTGCTCGCAAGAACTACCGCAACCGCATGAATCGGATTGTCCGGCATCTCCGGATTTGCCGGATTTACACATACAAATACTTGAGCAGGCACCTGCATTCTCCTTAATCTTCTTGGCTGCGGTCTCGTTGAAGTTCGGGAACTGGTTCGAACCCAAGATGAACTCTTTGCGTTTGGCTACGTCGCCGAGACGTTTGGTCAGATTGGTTTGCATCATTTCTTGCACCTTACCGTCCATAATCATCTGGTACATACCGCCTTGCTCTTGAATGGCGAGGAACTGTTTCCATGCCTCTTGTGCGATGCTTTCGGTCAGGTTCTCGATGTAGTACGAACCGGCTGCGGGGTCGGTTATCTTGTTGAAGTGTGCCTCTTCTTTGAGCAGCAACTGTTGGTTACGGGCGATACGCTCGGCAAAATCGGTCGGACGCTCATAGGTAACGTCAAAAGGCGTAACCGTTATCTCGTCCACACCTGCCAAGGCTGCCGACATCGTTTCCGTCTGCGAACGGAGCAGATTAACGTAGGCATCGAACACGGTCATATTGAACTTCGAGGTCTCCGCGCTCACGTTCATCTTCGCAGCGTCTTTCAATGCAGCGGTAAAGATAGGTGCTTTATACGATTCCACAATCTTTGCCCACAGCATACGACCGGCGCGGAACTTCGCTATCTCCATAAAGTAGTTGCCGCCGATACCCATATTGAAGCGGATATTGCGTGCTGCGAGGTAGTTGGCAACGCCTGCTTCGGTCATCATCGTCATATACTCCACGCCCCAAGCCAATGCGTAAGCCAATTCTTGTGCGCAGTATGCACCGGCATTGTTCAGTATCACGCTGTTTACGCCCACTACGCGGTAGCCTGTCAGCGACTTGGCGGCATTCACCGCTGCCACAATCTTTTCGGCTACTTTCTCGCGGGGCATCGCCTTGCCTTTCAGCAGCATGCTCTTCATCGGATCCACGTTGATGCTGCCCACAAAGTTCTTCATCGGAACGCCCTTGTATTCGCGACCGATATAGCGCACCAAAATACCCGCCAACTCAGGTGCCGCGCAGGCGCATACCGTGAAGTTAACGGGTACGATGTCGATGCGGATGTCTTGTAGGAGGTTCTTGATGAAGCGGTAGTTCAGTTTCTCCTTGTCCAAGCAGAACCCTAACGAAGTGATACCCTTGTTCAGAATCTCAAGGGCTTTCGCATTCGCTTTGCGTGCGTTCTGACAAGCGCATACGTTCTGTCGGATTGCCCAGTCGTTTGTCTCACGTGTGCCGCGAACGTACGGGAACTGACCCGGAGCGGACATCGTCGTTTTCAGACCTTTCAGGTCTTCTCGTCTGTAGTAGGGTTGTACATTAAAGCCTTCATTCGTGCGCCAGACTAATTTCTTGTCAAAGTCCGCACCCTTCAGGTCGGCAATAATCTTGTCTTTCCACACCTGTGCTGAAATGGCGGGGAAATCCTTCAACAGATTCAATTTTTCTTCTGCCATGATTTGAAAAATTTATTGTTTATTGATTATTTATTAGTTGTTTCAGTCTATTCTTTCGCCTGTTATGCTGTATTTCTGACCGTTCACGATGACGATGATCTGCCCATTGTACAGCACTTTTCTTGCGCTCGGTGCAGCGTCTTCATACGTCTGTATATCGTCGGTCGCATCCGAATAGCCGTTGCTCACACCCGGTATGAAACGTTCGTCCGACGAACTTATGAGATGCGACATATCCACGCCCTTGCCTTTCTCTTTACCCCACAGGTATTCGGCGAGGTAAGGGTAGTCGATGAACGGGTTGCGGTTATGCTGAACGCTTTGGTAAACAGCGTTGTTGCGGTCTATCTCTTTCTGCGACACGGGGTCTTCGCGGTGCCATTTCATAAACAGGTTGATGGCGTAATCGGTGAAGTACGCTTTCCCGCCGGTGTATGTGAACACCACCTTCCCCTCATCGGCTTGCGTGAAGTTCATCGTCATATAGCGCGTTATCATATACAGGTAGTTGCGCGCAAGGTCGCCCTTGTACTCGTCGTCCGGCTCATAAACCTTCCCCGTGTAGCCGCTGAACGAACTCGTACCGATATGACCCAAGCCCTTCTCTTTGTTCGCGTCTTTGGTCACGTAGTCCGTGTTGCTCGTCTCGCCGTAGGGCATGTTCCCTCGGAAGTTGTTGATGCGCGCATCGGTAGGATAGATATGGAAAAAGTCTGAATAAGCAGGAGTCGCTTTCTTGAACCAAGAAGAAGGCACCGTATGCTCCTTGTTCCAGCAGTCGCACACTTTCTGTTGGCTGCTGCCTGCATCGGATATTGTGAATACGCATTTCGAATAGATATCGATAATCTTGCCGTTCTTGTCGCAGTCCGTGGAGGCGTAGTAGGAGTGCATACCGTTGCCGTATTCGATGACCGTGTGATTGGTGATGATGCCGTTGAGTGTCTCGCGCAGGCTCTCGTCCTTCTTGTTATCGATACCGTTGTAGTAGCCGGACGGTATGTCGGCAAGGACGATGTTCACGGACAGCAGGCAGTACATGGCTGCGAACGCCGCCGTCTTTATCCAAGTGTGTTGTAATATGTTCATATTGACTTTCTTTTGTCTGGTTGCATGTATCGTCCGGTAGCTCCCG
This sequence comes from Paludibacteraceae bacterium, assembly GCA_905234835.1. Classification (GTDB taxonomy): domain Bacteria; phylum Bacteroidota; class Bacteroidia; order Bacteroidales; family Paludibacteraceae; genus Colicola. Next base: position 265,554 of record CAJOIZ010000001.1, on the reverse strand, counting down.
AACGTGTTGTCGTGTCGCCGTTGCACGTGTTGTATTGTTGCTATTGCACGTGTACTTGGGGTACATGACTCAAAAAAACGCGCAAATATACCACAAAAAAAGGCATACGGCAATAAAATTTTGAAATTATTGTAAAAACCACACATATTCCCTTCTCATTCGGATAGCTTGTGTTTTATAAATTACAAGCGTACGCCTGCAAAAAAAAAGCACTCGCGTAACCGATGAATAAAGGGCTGAATGCACTTTTTGAACAGGCAATGAACGACGAATGAACGACGAATGAACAACGAATGAACAGGAACGCCGATTCAAATGAATGCGCTTTCATAAGTAGGGAGAAAAAGGCTATTTTTGTTGTCAAATTAGAAAAAAATGACAACAGACATAAGACAGAAGATTATGAATCGGCATGAAGAAAAGGCGGAGTGTACTTAATTTCAGTGCGTTCCGTCTCTGTGAATAAAATACAAACAAGTGACAAAAAATTATCCTTTTGACTACACGTGTGACAACAAGGACAGAATTATAGTTGAGAGTTGAGAGTTGATAGTTTAGAGAAGTTGGAGAGTTGAGAGTTTATAGTTTCAAATTTAGGATTTCAAGTTGCAAATTTAAAGAAATGGAAAATAAACATTTGAACCTGAATCAGATTCGTTGGGAACGAACAAAGACGTTAGAATCGCCATTCTGCAAATGCGTTGTTATTACTTTCCCTCTTTTTTTATTAGAGAATACCATATTCTGTTAATTGTGGAAGGAGTTTGTCTCGCAAGGAGCGGTGTAATGCTTTCAATTCGCTCATATTGTCTGCCGCTAAGTCTGCGTTCTTAAGCGCCATGCGTATTTGATACCAGCCTGCATCCCACGTCTCAATCTTGAACTTATTCGTGCGTAACTGATTCAAGTTCTCAAAATAGAATCGATAAATCTCTTTGCCCTTATTAAGGAGTGCTTGTGCTTCCGGCGAAAAGGTATGTGCTGCTAACCACTTGCAAACGAAGGTGTCTTCCGCAGAAAGTAGCGTTTGACGAATGTCTGAATCCGTTATCCGCCATTTTTTTAGTTCATTAACAGAGAACGGGAAGAAATGATTGTGTATTTGATAGGTTGTGCCCTCGTAAACAACATCTTTCAATGCCGCTGTTTGGTTGCTATCCGCGAATAATGACCACAATGCACAATCGGTGATAAATTCTTCAGAGAGTTCTTTGGTAGGAGCCATTAACTGATCACGGTCATTTAACCAATCAGACTTCGGTATTTTTCTTGCAGCATGTACTACTATTGCTTTTTCAAAATTATCGGGAGTTATAGAAAAAGCTCCTGCGCTTACAGCAGGTCCAGACAGTAAAAAAGTTAGATTTAAACATTGGAAATCATTGCCAGCACAACGTAAACAGCCAACAAAGTCTTCAGCGATTCTATCGCGTTTGTCTTTATTGTCCGCTTTAATTGTAATAGCGGAGCTAAATGGTGGAAAAATAGTCGTACAAGCTGGACGTTTTACCCATTTGCTTAGAAATTTCTCTTTATTCTCAACTCTTATTTTCTTTTTACCGATTTTATTTGTGTTATTATCAAATACGTCTAAAACAATCTCTTGGTCGTCTAATACTATATGATTTGTTAAATTCCATACTATACAGCCAACTGGAAAACCATTACCTTTAGCTGTACCAGAGAAATTGCTGGAAGAAAAAACAAAACCCCGAACAAATTCAAATTGAAAAATATACTCTCTAAATTTAGTATCATTTGTGGCATTCATATATTTTAATGTTGAAAAGAGAGCGAGATGAGTCTCTTTTCCAGCAAACTCGTACTTTATACGAAATAAGAATTGCGAGAATAATTCTCTACTAACCTCTCCTAAATTACAAGCATGCATTAAGCGACGCGTGTTTGTATAATGAATACCAGCTTTGTTATTCCTCTTTACGGTATTTCCACCTGCTTGTGATGTTCCAAACGGTGGATTGATGAGAATTATCCATTTGATATTCGGATTATTGAGGTCATCAACCAGTTTCTGCGGGAGTTTATGATAAGAAGCAAAGACATCTTTGGACGCCAATTTGTCCTTCTCCATCTTTACTTTTGCGGCGATGTAATCAATATCATCATCAAGGTAGTTATACTGAAAAACATTGGCATCAGGGAACAACCGCGTCAAGTGTTCCACATCTGTTTCTTCGAGTGTTGATAAATAGCAGTATTTCCATGCGGCGGCAGGCAAGTTATATTCGAGGTTTCCTGTTCCTGCTGCCATGTCCCATAACCGGTATTCACCGGTAGTCCACCATTCCCGCCTTATGGTATCTGCAATATAATCAAGAGCTTTTGTCGCAAAAGGAATTGGCGTAAAGAACTCTCCATGAAATCGCCGAAGAGAATCATCGGTCAAACGGTCTGCTTTAGCGAGAATACCGCGTATGGTATCTATATTCTTGACCTTGTCAAAGAGCGACCAGAACCAATTATAATCACGAGCGAGTATCTTCTTTGGTATGAACTTGTTATCCACATTGAAAAGCGCTTTGCCGTCTATCGGAGAGAAGATTGTATTTCCCTGTTGAATATCACTCACGAAGTAACGGCTTGGCTTGTATCCGTTTCGCACCGCATCCCCGAATATACGCTCCCAATAAGTATATACGCGTTCAAAGTTCTTTTCGGTGATTTGTTTCTTGACATGTAGTCCTTTTAGAGATAGTTGTGCATCCAAACATTTTGTCAAAGACTCATTAAAGAGTTTTAGTTCCTGTTCGTTGTCAAACTCATACGTATGTAATGCTTGCAAATCGGGAGTTGCAGCAAGATCTTTAATCAGTTGCTCATCCGGATTACTTGGCGATAAAGTCCAGTCGTATTTATTTAGTTGGTCCTCAATAAAGAACAACCAAAGTTCTGTTTGTGTAAGAATAGCCTCATTGATGTCCGCAAGACAAATAGTAGGCGGCACAGGACGTAATGCATGCATTAACTCTTGCATTTGATCTTGCGAAAAGAGCGTGCTTTCCTCTTTTGCTTTCAACTCATCAATATCTCCATACCGCAAGCGGCGCACATAATAAAGCGCCTGTGCCAAGATACGCGCTTTTTCATGATTGCGTGCAAGATTTTTGTCGTACTTGAATTCAAATAGAACCTGTGGTGTATATAAATCTATATACTCCGAGGCATCGAATGGAATATCAAAGAATTTGGAATAAGCAGCACGCACGTCATCTTCCACCTTGCAGCGGGAGAGTAATTGCCGGAATTGATTAAGATCTGCTTTATTAGCCATAGATTGATAGTCATTTGTGCATAACTATCAATCCGTTTGGCGATAGAAAAGTGAGTTCCCTATCGCGTTACCAAGGCAGCCCGTCACGGAAACCTTTGTCCTCGTATAAGAAACCCACTAAACGTGAGCATCTATTAGATACGAGAACAGGCATACCGTTATATAGTATGCTGCCACTTATTATTTCTGGCATTTATTTCCGTAAGTTTGACGGGCTTTCGGTAAACGCGAAATAATAGATATGCTAAATTTTCAATTTGGCGCACGCTTGCGCTCTGTCTTTGTCCGGTTTTACGTCATGGGCAGGACGATGAGTATTTATTTTGCCATCAGTTGGCGTTGAACGCTAAAGTAATTACGCTGTTGCAGCATCATAGACGTAATTCTTATACAGCCACTCGCCGGTGATGTTTGCTTGGGTTTTGTCTATACTTTGTATCGGCGAGAAAGAAATAAGATTGTTCGAGTAACGCGTGAGATACTTCAGCGTCTCCACCGAAGTCAGTTCACGCAACCCGCGGCGAACAATAGAAGAAATAGCCTTATACTCTTTAGGCGTATAAAGCTGCTTGAGTACACGCAGTTTCTTTTCGGAGTGGCGTACATGAACCTTGTTATTCTCAATGGTCAAAACACCCAGACTCAACCGCTCCTGGATTTCCGGGCGGATGTCTGCATAAATAATACTATATAGAAGATTATTTTCCATAATTGCTGTAGGATTTAAAACATTCTACAAAGTTCTCCCATGTGTCGTTTATCCACTTTTGAGAGAACAACTCTTCTACTTTGTTTTCAATTTTGGTGGTCGGCACAGCCCATTGCTGCGTGTCCGAACACAAAACCAACACCGGCAAATCGCCTGTGTTGTATTGCTTGGATATCTCTTGAATACTATGCAAGTGCTGTATCTCCATCGGCTTTGTGACTTCGGGATTCTATATAACAAAGTTGTTGTCTCTTTGTTTGAGCCGCACGCGGGACGAGTGCGTACCCTCAAAGGACGCTGCAAAGGTACTGCTATTTTATTGAGATATGCAAGAAAAAGAACAAGAAAGTGCCAAACATCGACCTTTTGCAAGTTTAGGAAAGGAGTCAACCTTTTCAGGTTCAGTCAGTGCTGCGCATTCGGTGAGACTACGGTGAGATAAGCACTATCTATCGGTTATCCTTCGGTTATCTATCGGTTATCCTACGGAGTTGCTTGCTGTTTTGTATCTGTAATGTCCCTGTTATGAGCTGTTCGTATAGTGTTTCACATAAAAGAAATCAGCGCACTCTCAATTGAAAGTGCGCTGATTTCTTTTTTCAGTTAGCCTGATTGATTACTTGTGTGAGGGGCTGTTGGCACGACCGCCTCCACTGGGATTGCCCGTTGTTGATGGATACATCGGTCCCGGACATGTACTTCTTCCGCCTTTTGACATAAGGAACAATGTTTAAGTCAGTTTTTATTACATCATCCCTCCCATGCCGCCTTGGGGCATTGCGGGAGCAGGGTTCTCCTCTTTGATGTCGGTAATGACACATTCGGTGGTGAGGAACATACCTGCGATAGAAGCAGCGTTCTCGAGTGCTACACGGGCCACCTTGGCAGGGTCAACCACACCGGCTTTCTTGAGGTCTTCGTATTTGTCCATACGTGCGTTGTAACCGTAGTCGCCCTTGCCTTGACGAACCTTGTCCACAACCACAGCACCTTCCTTGCCGGCATTGGCTACAATCTGACGCAGAGGCTCTTCGATGGCACGGCAAACGATTTCGATACCGGTCTGCTCGTCCTCGTTGGCACCTTTGAGTTTGGCAAGTACCTGTTGTGCACGGATATAAGCTACGCCGCCGCCCGGTACTATACCTTCTTCGATAGCCGCACGAGTGGCACTCAAAGCGTCGTCCACGCGGTCTTTCTTCTCTTTCATCTCCACTTCGGATGCAGCACCGACATTGAGTTGTGCTACGCCGCCTGCCAATTTGGCAAGACGCTCTTGCAGTTTCTCCTTGTCGTACGACGACTTGGTGGCAACAATCTGCGACTTGATTTGTGCGATACGTGCATCGATGGCAGCCTTGTCGCCTGCGCCGTTAACGATGGTGGTGTTGTCCTTGTTGACGGTGATGGTCTCCGCTGTGCCGAGCATATCGAGCGTAGCCGATTCGAGTTTGATACCTTTCTCCTCGCTGATAACTGTACCGCCGGTAAGGATGGCGATGTCTTCGAGCATCTCTTTTCTGCGGTCGCCGAAGCCGGGAGCCTTGACAGCGCAAATCTTGAGTTGTGCGCGCAGACGGTTGACTACGAGAGTGGTGAGTGCCTCACTATCCACATCTTCTGCGATGATGAGCAAGGGACGACCCGATTGAACGGCTGGTTCGAGTACGGGAAGCAACTCTTTCAGATTGCTGATTTTCTTATCATAGATGAGGATATAGGGTTTGTCCATCTCCACTTCCATTGTCTCGGTATTGGTTACGAAATAGGGGCTGATATAGCCACGGTCGAACTGCATACCTTGTACCACGTCGATGGTGGTGTCAATACCTTTGGCTTCGCTGATTGTGATAACGCCGTCTTTGCTGACTTTGCGCATTGCATCGGCGATGAGTTTACCGATTTCGGCATCGTTATTGGCAGAGATAGTGGCAACCTGCTCAATCTTGTTGAAGTCGTTGCCAACCTCTTCGCTTTGTTTCTTAATCTCTGCCACCACGGCTGCCACGGCTTTGTCTATACCGCGTTTCAGATCCATCGGGTTGGCACCGGCTGTTACGTTCTTCAATCCTACGCCTACTATTGCTTGTGCAAGAACGGTAGCGGTGGTGGTGCCGTCACCGGCCTGGTCGCCGGTCTTGGAGGCTACTTCCTTGACGAGTTGCGCACCGAGGTTCTCCTGTGCGTTCTTCAGTTCAATCTCTTTGGCTACGGTTACGCCGTCTTTGGTGATTTGCGGTGCGCCGTATTTCTTGTCAATCACTACGTTGCGACCTTTAGGACCAAGTGTCACTTTGACTGCATTAGCCAGTTGGTCAACTCCGTTTTTCAGGGCATCACGTGATTCGATGCCGTACATAATATCTTTTGCCATAGTTTTTTAATTAGTTGATGTTAAACATTTACTCAATGACTGCGAGGACATCGCTTTGACGCATAATGAGCAGTTTCTCGTTGTCAATCTCTATTTCCGTTCCGGCATACTTGCCATAGAGAACATGGTTGCCGGCTTTGAGAACCATCTGTTCATCTTTGGTGCCTTGTCCAACGGCTATAACTTCGCCGCGCAAGGGTTTTTCTTTGGCTGTGTCGGGGATGATGATACCGGCAGCGGTGGTTGTTTCAGCAGCGACCGGACGAATCAGTACGCGGTCTGCTAACGGTTTGATTTTTGTCATAGTTGTTATTTTTTAGTTATATGTTTATAAGTTTATGCGTTTATACATTCCGCACCTCTCCGCTACTTTCCTAACAAATACCGTGCCACCGTTATGAATATGCAGACAGTGCTGTGGAAAAAAAGAGAGGTCTGCCAAAATGGCAGTCCTCTCAAGTTTTCCCGTATAGCGTCGTAAGGTTATCCGAGCATGGTGAGCAGGATACCTGCTGCAACAGCCGAACCGATTACGCCTGCCACATTGGGGCCCATAGCGTGCATCAGCAGGAAATTGCTCGGGTCGGCTTTGGCGCCTTCCATCTGACTGACGCGTGCTGCCATAGGTACGGCACTCACACCGGCTGAACCAATCAGCGGGTTAATCTTCTCTTTGGAGAAGACGTTCATAAGTTTGGCAAGCAGTACGCCGCCCATCGTGCCGAAGCAGAAAGCGATGATACCCATAAGCAGGATACCGAGGGTCTTCCAAGTAAGGAACGTACCGGCAGTAGCTGTAGCACCAACGGTCAGCCCGAGGAAGATAACCACGATGTTCATCAATTCGTTCTGCGCCGTCTTCGCCAAACGATCTACTACGCCGCACTCTTTCATCAGGTTACCCAACATCAGGCAACCAATCAGCGGAGCTGCATCGGGCAATACAAGAGCCACAATAGCCGTAATTACCACGGGGAAGACAATCTTCTCGGTCTTGCTCACGGCACGCAGCTGCTTCATCTTAATCTTGCGCTCTTTCTCTGTGGTCAGCATCCTCATAATAGGCGGCTGAATAACAGGCACAAGAGCCATATACGAATAAGCCGCAATAGCGATGGGACCCAACAGGTGAGGAGCCAGTTTACTCGTCAAGAAGATACTCGTAGGACCGTCCGCACCGCCGATTATACCGATTGAACCGGCTTCTGCAGGCGTAAATCCGAGCGCATTCGCACCCAAGAAAGCGATAAAAATACCTAATTGGGCAGCCGCGCCGAGAATAAACGACTTCGGGTTGGCAATCAGCGGACCGAAATCGGTCATCGCACCTACACCGATGAAGATAAGGCAGGGATAGACACCTGCTTTCACACCGATATAGAGCACATCAAGCAGTCCGCCGTGTTTGAGTATCGCTCCATAGGAATGGTAAGCGGGGTTGGCGGCTCCGTCTGCCAGTGTCGGCTGGAGGAATGCGTCCCATAGTTCCTGATGGAACATACCGGCTCCGGGGAGGTTGGTGAGGAGCATACCAAACGCAATCGGCAGGAGCAGCAGCGGCTCGTACTGCTTTTTGATAGCCAAGTACAACAGGAAAAACGAAACCAACAACATAACAGCCTGCTGCCATGTCAGGTTCATAAATCCCATTGTCTGGAAAAATTCAAGAACACTATTCATTTTTTACCTTATCAAATTAGGCTTTGTCGTACCGTATTACTCAAGTACTACAAGCAGGTCGTCTTGCATTACGTTCTGTCCGGGTTGAACAGCCACTTGCTTAACGGTACCATCACATTCGGCAGCCACCGTGTTCTCCATCTTCATACTCTCCAATGTCAGCAGCGTGTCACCTTTCTTAACGGCTTGACCTACACTGACCAACACCTTGATGATGCTGCCCGGAAGCGGACTCTTTACTTGCATTCCGCCACCTGCCTGGGCTGCTTTCGCTGCACCGGCTGCGGGAGCTGCTGCTGCCTTCGGAGCGGCTGTCGCGGTTGCTTTCTTCGCGTTGGCGGGCAGTTCTACATCGTATTTTTTGCCGTTTACGGTAACTTCTGCCTTACCGCCGTCTTTCTCTTCAACGGTCGTCTTGTACTCCTGACCATTGATCTTGAATGAAAACTCTTTCATATTTGTTTTTTGTTAAAGTTTAGAAGTTAATGCAAGGAACATATACTGTCCCTTTGTTTGTTATACCTTTGCCAATCATCTGTCCAAATTATTGATGCCAAACGTATGTTCGTTCCAAGTCGAGTGATGGGCGTGGATAGTCAGGCGCGGAGCCTCCATATCGTGAATGCCGTAAAACATGTGCAACGCTATCGCTATGGCTGCCATATCGTCCGCACCGCCGGCTGTTACTTCCGCCTTGACGGGGGCTGCCTTCGGAGTTACCTCCTTCACTTCGGCTTTCCCCGACAAACGTTGCTCTATCCATTGCATCAAAGCTCCTAATCCTTTCATTACATAAACGAAAAGACAAAGGAGCACCAGTACGATACCGAAACCTAATCCGGTTACCAACCAAGTGTCAGCTGTTACTTCAAGAAATACCATTTTTTTCTCTTTCTATCATTATTGTATCGGGAAACGGCATTAAGCCGTCTCCCGAATACGGTTTACAAAGGAATATTGGAATGTTTCTTGAGCGGATTGGTAAGACGCTTTGTTTGCAACTTCTCGAAGGCATTGATGATGCGTACACGCGTGTTGCGAGGTTCAATCACATCATCGATATAGCCGCGATTGGCAGCCTGATAAGGACTGGCAAACAGGTCTTTGTATTCAGCCTCTTTCTCGGCGATGAACTTCTTCTTCTCCTCGGCATCTTCGATAGCCTTGATGGCTTTGGCTTGCAGTACGCCTACCGCACCGCTTGCACCCATCACGGCAATCTCAGCATTCGGCCATGCATAGCATACATCGCCGCGCAACTGCTTGCAACTCATTACAATATGGCTACCGCCGTAGGACTTGCGGACGGTTACCGTTACCTTCGGAACGGTTGCCTCACCGTATGCGAACATCAGTTTGGCTCCGTGATCAATGATGCCGGCATACTCTTGTCCTGTTCCGCAGAGGAATCCCGGAACGTCAACAAGGGTCAGAATCTGGATGTTGAATGCATCGCAGAAGCGTACGAAACGTGCTGCCTTGCGTGAAGCGTCGCAGTCCAATACACCTGCTATCCAGCTCGGCTGGTTAGCGATGATACCGGTGGAACGGCCGTTGAAACGTGCAAAACCGCAGATGATGTTCTTCGCATAGTCTTTCTGAACCTCCATAAAGTCACCATTATCCACAATCAGATTGATGATGTCTTTCATGTTGTATGGTTTATTGGGGTCATCGGGAACGATGTTGTTCAGTTCGTCTTCCACGCGGGTGGGGTCGTCGGTGCATTCTACGAGCGGGGCTTCTTCCATATTGTTCTGCGGGATGAAGCTTACCAGACGTCTAACCTCTTGCAGTGCTTCCTCTTCGGTGGCAGCCACAAAGTGGGTTACGCCCGATTTGGTAGCGTGAACGCGTGCACCGCCGAGTTGCTCAACGGTTACGTCTTCGCCCGTTACGCTCTTCACTACTTTCGGACCGGTGATGAACATGTAGGAGTTCTGTTCGGTCATCATGATGAAGTCTGTCAGTGCGGGGCTGTAAACGGCACCACCTGCGCAGGGACCGAAGATAACGCTGATTTGAGGCACTACACCCGAAGCGAGGATGTTACGCTCAAAAATCTCTGCATATCCTGCTAATGCGCAAGCACCTTCCTGAATACGTGCACCGCCCGAGTCGTTCAAACCGATGATAGGAGCACCAAGTTTCATTGCCTGATCCATCACGTTGCAGATTTTCAGTGCCATCGTTTCGCTCAGCGAGCCGCCGATAACGGTTGCGTCTTGAGCAAAGACGAAGACGAGTCTGCCGTCTATGGTTCCGCTACCGCATGCTACGCCGTCACCAAGGAACACTTTTTTCTCCATTCCGAAGTCGTGGCAGCGGTGGGTGAGGAACATGTTCACTTCTTCAAACGAACCTTCGTCAAGAAGCATATTGATACGTTCGCGGCAGGTGTAACACCCTTTGGCGTGGTGTTTTTCCACGGCAGCTTCTCCGCCGCCTGCCATTGCCTTTTCGCGGTTGGCGATGAGGCGTTCAAGTTTGTTGGTATCCATTTGTATGCTTTTAATGCGTTGATTACTTGGGTTGTTCGCAGAGTTCTGTCAGAACGCCTTTGGTGCTCTTCGGGTGCAGGAAGGCTATCATAAGGTTCTCGGCACCTTTGCGCGGAGCTTTGTCAATGAGCTGGATGCCTGCTGCCTCGGCTTCTTTGAGGGCTTCTTCCACGCTGTTGACATTGAATGCCACGTGGTGAACGCCGCCGCGACCGCCGTTCTTCTCGATGAACTTGGCGATGGTGGATTCGGGGCTGGTTGGCTCGAGCAATTCAATTTTCACTTCACCGACCTTAAAGAAGGCTGTTTTCACCTTTTGGTCTGCTACTTCTTCGATAGAGTAGCATTTGCTGCCGGTTAAGAACTCGAAGAAAGGCATAGCTTCTTCCAGACTGGGAACTGCAATCCCAAGATGCTCAATGTGAGTAGGTTTCATAATTGTTTATTGTTTTATTGTTGGTTGATATTTTGTCCTTGTCCGTTCCGTCATCAGGTGCTGTGTGCGTGTCCGCACCCGAAAACACGGAAAACCGCGCAAAATTACAAGAACTTTCCTGAAAGGAAAACAAATTTTGCACTTTTTTTCTTTTCGCCTGTTTTACAGAAGGCCTGCTTTCCTGTAGGTTTAAAAATGACGAGAGGAGTCTATTGGTGGAGGACCATACAAACAGGCAATCGGATCGTAGATTTCTTTATGAAACCACGGTTCGAAAAGCACTTCCACTTTAGTTTCGGCATTCCTGTCTTGCACGATTTCCATCCAATCGCCATCGCCATGGTAATAAACGAAGGGCAGATGCCGTTCTTCTATCCTACCCATATTGAACATCGGTTCCATCACGGGATATTGTTCCTCGATGTGCTTTTCCCTGAAATCCCAACTGGACATACCGGATTCCTCATAGATGTAAGCAGCCTTCTCTTTATTCATTGTCAGAAAGAACGATTGATAGAAGCGATTCTCATACATAAAATCCGATGAGTCAAAGCACGGATAACTCTCTGTCTTGCGAACAACGTATGGCGGCGTACCCTGCACATTGCCATTATGACGGGAGTGTTTCATAAGCTCTTCCAGTCCTTGGAATGTCTGTTCCCCATATCGGAACGTATCTGTAATCCGAATTCTGGTTACATCAATGTCTTCTCTATTCATTGTCATTCAGTATTAGTTTCATTTATATATAGTTAGCTTTTACCCTAACTTGTTTTACAGTTTCTTCTGTCTGATTAAACGCACAGACATTCCACGGTCTGTGCCTCGCGCGTTTCCGGCAGAACGGTCTTGTCAAGCATCTTTTCGACAGCCTGCTGCGGCACAGCCCGCACTCTGGAACTGTTGCGCCGCAACAGTGTCTGCCATGCCGTTTCCAAATAGACGATACGGACCCGCGCATGGTAGGATTCGAAAAGAGCGGACAGCGATTCGCGCATCTGAGCGGTGATATTGGTGGCATTCCATACAAAGGGCTGATGATTGCGCAAGTGTTCTTTTGCCTGCTCACGCGCCAGATTGGCGACATATCCCTGCTCTTTTTCGGGCGGGATGCGTTTTTCTTGGCGGATAGAGTCTAATGAGACCATAGGAATGTTTGCCGCATACTGCGTAATCCACGTGTCTTTTCCCGTACCGGGCAAGCCGCTCATCATAATCACCTCCCCCCACGTGTCGTCATAAAGTTCCTGTTCTTTCCATACTTCCCTGCCAGACAGAAAGGCGTGCTGCGTATAAGATGACGGGAACACACAGACTGTTTCGTAGCACCGTTCCTCGCGTGCCAGTTCTTCGCAAAAGGCGATACGTTCCAACGACTCCCGTATGTCATCCGCTATCCGTCCTAGCATATCGGCTTTGCTGAGCATACAGAGCAGTCTGACGGAGAAGAGCGGAGCTAACTGGCTGTTGGCTGCAATACGGTGCAGTCGCAGCCGCGCATCCGGCATATCGATGGCATGAACCGGAAACGTGTGATAGCGCACCAGCAGACAGACTGTCTCCCTGAACCGGACGGCTTCCGTTGCGCCGCTCAACCCGTATTCCGTCCATAGTGTCCGACGCGCCATACGACTGCCAGTAGGAGCGTGGTGGGGGGCGTGCAGTTCGCCTCCCTCAAATGTGGTCGTGACGGTTTTTCCAATGTCGTGCAGCATAGCCGCCAGATAAACCGCTTTCTGCTCCTGATCGCTGAGAGCATTGTATTCGGGGAGGGAAACGAGTGCCTCACACACCATCCGCGTATGCGTCCAAACATCGCCTTCGCCGTGCCATTGGGGTTCCTGCGGGGTCTGGCGCATGGCATCTTCATAGCCGTGCAGTACCGTTGTTTCAATGTGCTTCCAGTCTGTCATACAAAGAGTCCGTTTAGCGGAATGGTGATGCGGTTGGGAACGATGGGGCGGTCCAGCCAGTGCGTTTGCGATTCTTCGACCGTCTGAAGGAAGGACGCTCTGACATATTTCATCCGGTCAATGACTCGGCCGTTCTCCTCCACTTTGATGTAGAGGCCTTCCATCGTGCGTTCCGCGTCCGTCTCACGCAGCACACGCTCGGCATCCAGACCCTGCTTCTCCGCATCCTCGCGCAGATGGTCGAGATGGGCGGGAGTGATATAGCGGGAGTCTCCGAGCAGACCGATGACGGCATCCAAAGAGCCGAACGTACCGCTTGCCAGAACAGGGACGGAACATACCGGCAGACCGTTGAGTAGCCTATGCCGGGAAGGGGTGTCGAGGAACGTGTCCGTCCGTCGGTCCAGGATATCGAACTCCATAAAGTAATGTGGCAGGGCATCGTAATAGATGGTGTGCTTGGCGTACATCCATTCGCCGTACATTATGTACCGTGACCCGAGTACGGCGAACAGCGCGTCTTTTTGTGCAGCAGCCCATTGTTTCATCAGATTATAGTGGCGTTCGCGGTAGCCGCCTGTCAGGTAATGTCCGCGGCTCTGCAGCAGCAGTTGTCCGTCTTCCGTAAAGGATATGGCGGAATTGGCGCCGTCGATTTTCTCTTCAACCACTATACGCCGGCCGGCAATGTCGCTGAAAGGCCGCTGGCGCAGATCCTCATCACCGGGTTGCAGACGCGAACCCTGCAGATGGGGTGTGCGTGGATATTTGATGATACTAAACATATGCTGTCATGATACGATGATTGGTTACAGACATGAATTTTACACTCTTGCAGCCGTTTGACAGGAACAGCCGCTCAAGGTCTGTGTTGGAAAACAGATGGATGTGTTCGGGATTGTCATCAGGTTTGGAAGGCACGGAAACAACGATGTAGTTGCGCGCCAGACGCACGGCATTGTGCACTACGGCCTGTGTGTCAGGGATATGCTCCATCACTTCCAGCATAGTTACCACATCGAAGGACTTGTCCGGCGCGTCCCACGTGCATATATCCGCCAGCAAGGGATGCAGGTTGGTCACACCTCCGTCACGGACGTATTGCAGCAGTTCCACGCGATGCGGGAGTATGTCTATGCTTGTGACTTCCATCTGCGGAAAATCGCGCAACAGCGGAAACAGGAACACACCCCTTCCGCTGCCCACGTCCAATAGGGATCCGCATTGTCCCGCAGCCGCGATGCCTTGTAGGAAGCCCAGTACCCGCTGCACACGCGGCAGGTCTTCCCTGACCTTGAAATAGTGCGTCTTCATCTCCGGCGCATCCGGCTTACCCTCATAGCGCATCGCATAACCCCGCTGATACGCTTCCGTCAGAAAGGGTATATATTGCTGTTCCATGATGCTTCTTTGTTGATACATGTTGTTCGCATTTTCAATCTTTGCTGACTGTGTATGATTGGTTTTGCTGCGCCTGCCGGGTGATAACGGCTTTGCGCTCTTTAAATACTTGCTGCGGCATGGGTTCGACACCGTTGTGTTCGGTGAAGGCGGCGTAAAGGGCATTGAGAACGCGGTTGATTTTGTCGGTGGTACGGCCGTCTTCTTGGCGGTAGCCGCGGATCTCGGGCGGTTGCACACCTTTGTCTGCGGCATAAAAGAGCCAATAGGCGTTCAAGGCGATGTCGGTGCGGTGCAGACCCATTGCGCAAGCTATATAGAAACCGCCTGCATCTATGAGTTGGCAAAACTGTGGAAAGAGTTCAGCCATACGCGCCACAGCCTCGGAGGAAGTGGCGACCGGATAGTGGAAATAACGCATACCGTATCTCTCGCACGCGGCAGACAGGCGGTCGGTTGAATCATTCTCGCGCAGGTCGATAATGGTGGTTATGCCGGCTTCCTGTAACGCAGGCCACGCGAAAGCCTGATGCAGGGCTGACATTGTTCTTCCCCGTACTCCGCCATAAACCGGCGCAAGGTCAGGGATATTGGTTTGTTGCAGTCGTGTGTAGTTCATAGAACTATATTCTGTTAAGGATGATTGATTTTGCAGCAGGATTCGATCTGATGGAAGGCGAAGTCGTATTCGGCATCGGAGTAAAGCGGGTCCTCTATATTGAACTCATCGCCGTAGCAGTACTGCGTGATCTGATGGAGTTTGTACCATTGCGCGTATGGCAATTCTTTCTGTATTTGGACGCAATGATAACGCTCCATAGCAAAGATGAAGTCTGCTTGCAGCAGCGTCTCCTGAGTCATTTGTCGCGAGTTTCCTTCCATGTGGTAGCCGTACTTGGCAGCAGTGGCAATCATCTGCGAATCATAGGGCTGACCGAAGAGATTATGCACACCGGCGGAAGCAACGGTGATATCTGTCCTTCCTGCCCGTTCCGCCATGGTGCGGAGGATGCATTCCGCTACAGCCGAACGGGACACGTTTCCTGTGCAGACAAAGAGGACGGTCATATTCTCATTTCTGTTAGTTCTCCAAGATACAAATCATCTGCCATATGGAGAATGATATCTGTCTGTTCCAAGTCATCTTTAAAATATTGAGGAATGGCGTTATATCCGACTGCCGCACCGAGGATATTGCCGGTTACGGCTCCCGTACTGTCGCTATCGCCAACATGATTAACGGCAGCGATTAGGGCTTGCTCAAAATTGTCAAAATAGCGGGTTGAGCAATACAACGCGATGGCCAGTGCTTCTTCTCCGACCCAGCCTCCGCCTAAAAACTCTATGTTCAGCACATCAGATTTCTCGTTAAAGGCAAGTTGTGTTGCCGTACTTGCGAGCGTTTGCATTTGTTCAACCTCATTCGGATATTGAGGGAAAAGACCGGCCAATAACCCGGCACCTTCCTCAATATAGCGGACCATAGCATCTTGCGTCGGGTGTTCGTCCAATGCCAAACGATAGATGATATGCGACATCAACGCAGCCGGGATGAATCCCAACGGGTGAAGGTGGGTTATTTCTGCGGCATCGGCGGCTAACCGGTCTGCATCCATAATGTCCATTCTATTATCAACTGTGGCATAAAGAGGAATAGGAGCGATACGCATGACACCACCACACCCCTTGCTGTTGTTGAACGGTTCCTTGCCTCTGAAGATAGCTTCGAGTGCGGTCAGGCAGGTATTGCCGGGTGCGCGTCTTTTGTTCAGCGCGGGAATGGTGCTGATCCAACAGTCTTTGTATTTGCTTGACTTCTTGCCGACTTGTATCAGATACCACTCTATATATGCTTGAGCGATTCCGTATTTATAGGCTATCTTCTGCTTTTTCGCGTTGAGCAGTCCATTTGCTGTATAGAGTGTCATCTGGGTGTCATCGGAAAAAACCGCTTTTCCAGCCTGTTCTTCTTCAGGCAGCCAAAGTTGATGCGTATCCAAGCGCGTGATGCCGTTCTCGCCATACCGCGCTTGGATTGTTTTATAAGAGAAGATGAACTCTATCGGATAGCCCAGTGCATCGCCGATCGCACCGCCGATAAGCGAACCACGTATTCTGTCTTGTAATGTTGTTTCCATTGTGTAATAAATCGATTAGTTGGCAATATTATTTTTTGCCGTTGACAACTTCATTATAGGGTATTAGATGGCACTCTGGCCGGGAAGGAATCTATTCCTATCTCTTCATAGCAAAAGTGTCATTTAGGGCAGCAAAGATACGACATTTATTTGTTTTTTTTGCAAATGAATATTTGATGCCGTCTAAAAATGAAAGGATAGATTAATGCATTAGTTCTTCGGCGAATGTTTCGGTTGTTAATCTTCTGCGGCAAAAGGTTCAGTTGTTCAGAAACCGGACTTATCGATGTATTGCCCTTTTTCGTTAACGAGGAAGCGTTCGCCCCACTGAGTTATTTCAATCTCGAACATGTTGCCATTAATCAAACTGACATTATAATAGATGGCAGGGATAATGACATTGCCTTTGCTGTCAATGACCCCGCTCTTTTCCCCTATATCATATCGCCAGTATCTGACAGGCTGTGTATTCGATGCATCGTATTCTTCGTCAGAATTATAGGTAACATCGGTGATAGCCGACAAATTGTCGTAAACAAAAGGCACTATTGTTTGTAGGTCTTTATCAACCTCTTTGGCGAGCCCCTCTTTGATGAGAATAAATCCGCGATCGTCTGATGAGAGACGGATATTGTCGTACTCAAGCGGCAGAGCCACTTTGCCATCTAATGTCAGCAATCCGTATTTGTTGCCATCCGTCACTCTGCGGTAGCCGAAGTGGGGAGCATCAATACTATTGTAAACGGGTTCCACCACCCATTCACCACGGGTATTGATAAGACCCCATTTGTTATCCAATGTCCGCATTACGCATAGACCTTGATGGAACTGGAAGGCGATTTCGCTATAGTCGTCATAATAATAGATGGGAAAGGTGTTGCTAAATGCGAGTTCACCATCCTCCTTGATAAAGGACACAATGCCATCTTTGAGAACAGCGGCTATGCCTTCGCTGAAGTTCCATGCGCGGTTATATTGGGCAGGTATGATAATCTGTCCGGTGTTGACATTGAGATAACCCCGAAGGTGGTCAAACGTGCGGAATACAACAAGACTGTCTTCCTTGCTGTATTCATTGATGAAGATGTGTTGCAATTCGGGAGTGGTGAACTTACCGGTACGTACATCTTTGAGTTGCACGTATTCGTTTAGACCATGGTAACCATATACCATCAGGATATTCTTTGATACATGTTGGGGTTGGGGGTCCCAATAAGATTCCTGATGATATTTCTCATAATGGATTTTTACTAATAGCCCGACAAATGTGGCAGCTGTGATTGCGAGCACGGATAGCGCTACGATTAAGATTTTCTTCCAAGTCTTCATAATTGTATGGATTTAAATATGTTATAAATAATTCTTTTGCTACTGAGTTTAATGAATGCTCCTCCAATCAGCCTTATATGACGGCATACTCCGCGCCGAACCACTGATCGAGTGTTGCTTCCACTTTGGTATTGATGGTTGGTGTGATCTTGTTCTTGATTTTTGAATACACAAAGAGGACAGCTGCGGCCTCATCCATAATGCCGAGGAACTTGTAAACGGCACGCGGGATGAGCGAGAACGGTAATACGACGTATGCGATGCAGCCGTAAATGAGTGCCTTGTCAAGCGTAGAGGTCTCGCTGTCAGTGACGACATAGTAAAATTGCAGTAGCGGTTTGGTTGCCGTACGTCCAGCTTTTTTGGTATAGGGTTGTATATGTTGCCAAAGAGCACTGAATTTTTCGGACCAATCCGCGTTTTTCAGTTTGTTCACCAATGCCCCAACGGGCTTCTTGAGATAGTATCCGATAAGGATTAAAAGACAGATTGTTAACATAGGCTTTATAGTTTTTGAGATTTAACTTCAATCTTATAGAGCCTATGATGTAGCGAAATCTATCAGTAATAAGAAGATTTTTTTGATTTATGCGGTAAAGAAGCAACGATTGCCTATTCCGATAAAGTGGAGTTCTCCGTCAGAGTCATAGTAAGTCTCTATTTCACCATTGAAGTTCTTGATTAGTGCCCAACAATGCGGTTTGTCTTTGAACGTTGCCATAAAGGACGGATTGTACAGATCCGCTTCATGCTGATAGACAACACAGGCGGATGCCGAATCCACACAGAACCCTCCAATCACATTGTACTGACTATAGTCCCCTTTATTGATGATGGATTGGATTTCGGAAAGACTATGCGACCCACAGTCATACACTTCCCATATCCCGTCGCCAATGCCTGTGGACTTCATCAGGTAATCAGTAAACTCCAGACAGTCGATTGTCTCGTCCGTTGGGTCAAATCCGTCCATCCAGTCCTCACTTTTTGCGATATACGACGGGTCTGTGATGTAGATGTTCCCGATAAATCTCATTATGGTTATGTGGTTGTTGGGTTGGACATTCTTGTTGTGCGGATTAGTCATTCCGCGTAGGGCGGTAAAGACACTTTTCAATGATTATTCAAGTATTTGCTTGTTGTTTTTTATAGCCTCTACAGTATGCTTTGTAACTATACAGGCTATAATCTATGGAAAAACTATCAGGCTGTTTACTGATGTTCCTCAATAATAAACTCTTCTCTACTATTAATCTCTCCAAATGGGCTATCAATCCCTGTCTCCAATTTGAGATAATATACTTAATATACTCTATGTCTTTTTTGAGTTCCTTTGAATTAATTAAATCTTCAGTAGCATCTGTACATAGTTTTACGAATTTTTTCTGATTAATTTCTCCTGAATTTCTTTGTTTCTCATATGATTTGAGTTTATTGATTGTATTTGCAAATAGAGATTCAAGTTCTTCCATATTTTCTTTATATTCATCCATTTTTTCCTTCTTAATGAATTTTATATCTTCATCAATACATTTTCTCAAAAGTATATGTCCTGTCTTCTGAAAATTCTTTATAAATGACCAATATGAATATAAATAATCACAATTACTATTTATGTCATTATTTACATTCTGATGTACGAGTCTTTCCAACTGCGTGACACATAAGTCTAATAAATCTAAATTCTGTCTAACTACTATAATATCTGAATCTTGCTCTAAATATGAGGGTATTTGTGGTGTAACTGTTGTTTTATAATCGATTATAAATTTTTGTATTTCATCCGGTAGACTATAACTATTTTTTTCGGAATAATAAACTGTTGCCAATAGAGTAAAAACTGCGACAATAAGGCTGATTACAGCAACTGTTGCGTGCGTCTTTATCCAAAAAAGTATTTCTCTTAAAACACTCTTATTCTTTTTAGTATTAATCTGTTGATTCATAATTATTATCACTTTACCAATTGACTGAATCAAATCAGCGCATATTTGATTCATCCAATCGGTTTGTTATTGATAAAGTTAAAGTACGAGGGTCATTACGCTGACCTTGCCGATAATTCGGGTAAAAAGCCCTGCCTTTGGGGATATAACGGTATGCGCTTCGTTCTGTTTTTGTTTTTCCTAGCCGTTTAAATTCCTTCAATATACCAATTTTTCATCTTTCTTCTTAGGTGCAACGCATTCATTAGTTATCCAAAGCATTAGGCAATTAGATTCTTTTATTGCTATTCTATTTTATTAACAAAACGTTTGAGACCGATACGATGCTTATCTAAGAAGATGTCTTCTAAAAACAAACAGAATGGTCTACTATGATTTGACGAATATAATCAGCATTAATCGAAGAAACTTTTCCATAACTAACAAATGCTCTGTACATAAACAAAGCTCCCCTACATTTCATGCAGGATCGCATCAAGCTGTGATAGTCTCATCATAGATATTGACAATTTTACCTTGATTACCCATCAATTCATTCATCATTTTCGGCTCGTTCAGCGTCGCATCACCATGATTCAATGACGAGGCCCATTGAAGTTCACCCATATTCAGTAAAGGACGTAGCGACATAAGCGATACTACCATATCAGGTTCTCCATTCGACAAATGGAAATCCATCGGTGTGGAGTGCCGCTCACACATCTCTGATATACACGTCTTCATAGTTTCCATACTTGCCAAACCTTCATCTTCGGATGAGAAATTATCTATTGCGCGCATCTGTGAAGCAGCAGGGAACAACGTATTTCGTTGAGATGCCATGTCGAGCCATTCATCGAAGCCAGGTTCGTGAATATTCTCGCTAAAAATATCAGGGATACGCAAACTATAATCCTTGATGCAGTTAAGTGCAAACTTACGCAGTGCAGAGGCGCAAGCATCTATCTGTGTATGCTTCATCAGTTCGCCAAATGTATAATCCCCCGTAGCAAGCATCTCTATATTCGGCATAATCTCATTCTTCCATACATCCGGTGTATTAATCTGCTCAAAACTCTCTACCGTCACTTCTTTACCGCCAGTACGGATTGCTATTTCGGTTAACTTGGTTTCATCCGCTTCGCTACCTACAGCAATCGTATTCAACGGCATATTAAGTTGATCTGCTGTAGCCACAATTTGATCCACACTCTCAAACGGGCCACCATCACTAAGCAAAATAACAGTGTCGTAACTATTGGTTTCCAACCAATGAACAGCTTTCTCTATTGCGGGAACGAAACATGTTCCTCCGCTCGCAGACAAATTATCAACCCCCGTATCCTTGCTGGTCGCTACGACTTTGTCGCCAAATGCGATCCATTCAATATTACCTACCGACTCCAAATCATGCACGTACTTCTTGAGAGCATCCATATCACCATCCATACTACCGGATACATCTAATAACAACAGCATATCATTTCCGATTGTAGAAGACTCATGCCGATTGAATTCTACCTGTTCTTCCTCCGCGTTTATGATGTCTTCATCGTTGAACATGAGTTCTTGTACGAGTTCTTGTACTGTATCTTTATTTGCATTCAGCATATCATAGAGGTTTACTGTCGCATTCTTTATTTTCGAATAAACCTGAATTGGTGGTATCGGACTTACTAGATGAGCGATACCGAAAGAACCGGAGAGTAATGACTGAGCGGCAGTATCGGTGGCAATCTTAGTTGATATAAGCGGTTGGAACACTTTGGTCGTCTGGAAATGGAAACTTGGCGGTTCAACAGCATGCATCTCATTCTGAAGCCTACCAATCTTCTTCTCTTTGATCCATTTCATATACTGCTTCATTTCCGATACTGTCTTCTCCTGCAGTTTTGTCGCATGCTCATCCAATTCGGCACGAATTTCACGCAATTTGGCACCTACGAACAGGTCTTTCAGTTTCTCCGAGTTGTTGATATGGCACAAAAATACCATTGCACCGACTAATGCTGCTATAGGAAGCATCACCAAGCCTAACCATTGAATCAACGGGAAAAGAGCCAAACTGAATAAAACGCCGGTTGATAAACTGGAGAGAAGAATCGATCGCTTTACTTTTGGAAGGGCTTTCATACGAACCTCCAATTCTCTCTTTAAGCAGGCGGACGATAAGTCAAGACGTTTGGACTTGTTCAGCAATTTATCCAATTGTTTCGGCAATTCAAAAGCCTTAGGTATTCGGTCTGTACTTTTGAAAGCATCTCCAATCTTCAGTTTAAATTGCTCCAGTACCGAATACGCTTGCTGCAACCCAATATGCTTAAATTGTTCTGTATCTTGTTCGCAGAACATTTGAAATACATAATCTAACAACGCACGCGAATTGCCAAAAATCAATTTATGTTGTTGTTGGTTAAGACTGCGCTTGAAATCACGACCAAACACCGCCAATTCTTCTGTCACATGGCTGATAACTTTTTCTATATGCTTTGCATCGTAATACTTCCAAATAGGTATGATATGAAGCAAATTCAGCTTGCTAGAGAACTTTGTGATATCCAAATTCGGAACATAAGGCGCTTCGCTTATATAGAATAACTTGGTATTAGCCGGCTTGAATGAGTCTGTAAACGTCTGATACTTCTCTACAAACGCACGCGCCTCCTTCACATTCAGGAATTCTTCACCTTGGTTGTTTGCCAAATTATCCAATAGGATGCACCCGAGATGGTAGGCATCTATTTCTTTCTGTACATTGCCTTCAAAAAATACAGCACTTGCGCTTGCATCACAATACACAGCATCTTGCCCATATGATTTGAAACAACGTCCGTCTGTCCGTGCAATATGATATGCGGCTAAGCAGGCAGACTGCTCCGCTGCTTTACGGTCCGTGTTTTCTGATGATGCCTGCAAGAACAGAACTTTGTCAAACGGACGATTGTTGATGTCCATTTTCTCTAACGAGTGCAGTTCATTTAAGAAACCTCTTACACGATGATTCAGCACCTTATCATCAATCGTAATACTTTCGGGACGAAGCAAAATAGCGTACATTTTTACATGACTGATGGAGTACCATGGTTGCTGCAGGTTTTCCATACGTTTCTTTTGCAGGTAGGCAGCCCATGTATGAAGACGCTCGATAGTATTCTCTTGGGTAATGTCGCCGATAAAGAATACGGAAATCTTATTCCCTTGATTCTTCGTTAACGCAGGGATTAGTTTCTTCTGTTCTGCGGAATCCATTGCTAAACGCTTGAATGCTATATCATTCAACGCCTCTTTAGTCAAATCGACCTTCGTTCCATCCGT
Organism: Paludibacteraceae bacterium; assembly: GCA_905234835.1. Classification (GTDB taxonomy): domain Bacteria; phylum Bacteroidota; class Bacteroidia; order Bacteroidales; family Paludibacteraceae; genus Colicola. The sequence continues at coordinate 242,541 of CAJOIZ010000001.1, read as the reverse complement.
AATATGAAAGAATTTAAGCGGCTTTTCATCTGCAGAACTATTGTTTTCTACGGCATTCCAATACGATTCGAAGAAGGACTCAACCGAGTCCTTCTCCATGAAATTTATAATCCAAAACGGAGTCATAGATTTATTGTTTGAATTGATTATAACGAACCCAGTGCATTCTCAATAGCTTCTATATACAACTTGTCATCTGCCGCATAATTGCTTTTCCAGAACATATAGCAGAATGCAAAGGTGGGCTTCGAATTCTCATCTACTGCATTCAACAGACGTTGCAGTGCTTCGCCATGAACGCGTTGCAGTGCATTGTATAACATCTCGTTCTTCTGAAGGTCAAATTTTTGCGAAAGATAATCAGCTACCCGGAACAACGATGCCGGCATGGTAAGCAATTGTTCAACAAACGCTTTGCATTGCTGCGAATGTTCTTTGTCGAAATCAAAGTTCTTTACATCATTATTGTTGATTTCCAAATAATTAGTCGCAGGATTGAATGTCACCTCGTGCATCTGCAAATGAATCATAAATTTCGCCGCATCAAAACCGAAAGAGATAAATGGATTAGGTATGCTGCTACCATTAGCCGTATTAGTAGCTCCGGCTATGAGAGCTCTTAACTCTGGCGGTAAATTGGACATATCCACTTGCGTCTCATTGGTAGTGAAACCAAACAGGTTATTGTACGCATTCTTGTCGTTTTTCCACAACAGATTGATTACTTCCTGATAATACAAGCAACGAATCAAATAAGCAATACGTTCACTTACCGATTGAGAAATCTCAGGTTTAATACCTCCCACACTGGCGTTTTGAGAAATAGCAAAGCCATACTCATTGAATGCTCGATGAATATGACATCCAAACTCTTGGTGGCGAACTCCGTACAGATACTTCTCGGAATTATAGAATGATTCATATTCAGGATAGTACTTATACATTCCAAATGAGAATCCGGCCGGCATACGCAATACCATGAAACAATCATCCATTCTCGGATCTGCCACAAATTGTTGCACTTTACTATTCGTTGTGCTATAACCCAACGAACTTGCCAATTCTATATTTTCACCAACGAACAGCAGACGCATATTAGCCGGCATTTGTACACCACCTTTTAACGGGAAGAAGACAGGAACCAAACTGGTGTCCTTAAAGCTATCGAACAGTTTATGAGGATCATGATGGAATGCAGATGGAATCAACTCAGGACGATGAATAGCTTCGCTTAGATGCTGCTTTATCCAATCGTTTGCCGGCGAATTATCCGCATTAACCAACTCTGCTACTGCACGCTTGATACCCTCGATGATCTTTGAACTCTTATTTGCATCCAAGTTAATATGTTTGTCTTTGATAATCTTAATAAATAGATTATTATCAGGATCCATCTTATCAAGAATATCTTTCAGCCCCATACTTGTCTCGGACGAACGAACAGGAACCCATATCTCATCCATTCCTATTTCGATCTTATGCTGCTCTAATATGCTCTGTTGGTATAGTTGATCGAAGATGTTATCCTCGGCCCAGTCGCTATTCTTGTCTCCTGTAGCCAACTCAGCCAAAGACGGCAGATAAACCGTCATTACATCAGCAGCAGTAGCTCGGAATTCACGAGCCAAACCGTCGTAAGCGTCTTTGAAATCCACACAATCGCCATCTAACTTCTTTTGCAGATTGCGAATTCCTGCAAAGTCTTTGTTATCCCCCTTGCGCAACTTCTCCAGATATCCAGACGGAGTCTCTGTCAATTCCTTAATAATCTGCATCGACAATTTTAATGCCAACGCACGGGCTACAGCATCCTTGTATTTTTGGATGTATTGATGGGCTGCCGTTGCACCGGTCATCTTCTGTTGTACCCAACTGCTGTTGACATAATTGGTACATGCATCTTTGGCGGAACTTACTTTCTTGATGGCATCCGGAAGCAAGGAAGTGGATATATAGTTGTACAGTGGTTCCAAATAGAAATCATCCACCGTGTTAAGCAAACTAAATGCCAAATTCAATCCATACTCATGGATAAATGTATTGAGTGAAGTATCAATATCCTTAATAATGAGAGCAAGAATATCTTTCTTAACTTGATTGAATGAATCGCCATTATAAGCATCATCCAATTGCTTACTCTTCGCTCGTACTACGTCGCCATTCACATTAGCAGGGTCGTATTTAACAGATACATTAAGTTGTGCCTTAATCAATGCTTCTACTGATTCGGTTTCTACGATGTTGTCATATTGGAACTCCTGTTCGTTCTCGCGAATAGTCTCATTGATGGAGAACAACTTCTTAAGAATCGCATTATGGGCAAACTCTTTCTTCAATTGATCAAAATTAGCCGGACGATTCGAATCCAACAAACCATAACTAACAACTTCGTATAATGCACGTCTGGTCAGGTATTCCTTCAACTCCTTATTTGCCTTCTTGATGGCGCGATATCCATATCCGATCATCTGAGAAGTGGTTCCCTTTGTGCGTTGTTTTGCTATCTCCTCCAAAATATTACTCAGCAATCCTTTTACTTTCTCCCGTGCTCCATCCATATTGAGATAGTAAATCATCTCTGCTACTGTCGGATAGAACTGCTCTACGCGCATCTTGGATCCGAAGTTATTTTCAGCACATACCGGAATGAGAAAATGATACAATGGGAAAGAAATAGGGTTAGTTCCCGCCGGAAGAGGACGTACAGCAAACGGCTCAAATGTCAAAGGCTTACCTTCTTCAAAATTGGAGCGGAAATAATTAATTTCTTCTAAACATGCATACGCATTCAACTTATGGTTCGGATTGGTTCCATTTAAATCTACAAAGGTCTGCGGCATATACAGAACCAACTTTACATTCGGTTCGCCATTCACAATGTTGCTGCCAATCTGATTAACCAGATACAGCACATCCATTATCATAGAACTGCCGGTTCCGCCACAGGAAGAAGCTATAACCCAAATATCTAAATCCCGACGTCCGTTACCATTAACCTCTATCTCACTGAAGCGGTTAATCTTTCCTGCCAATTCGTTGCGCACGTCATTGTAGAAATTGTATATACCGGTACGACCTACCATTCGCTGAGCTGTTGCACCATCCGTTAACGGATAATTAGGCAAAACCATATGTCCGGGCTCTTGCGTAATCTCCCATTCCATGAAGCGTTTTGCATCAGCATTAGAGTGCTGTGTGCGCTCCGCTTCGCGATATATAGCCATCGGAATCGTATTACCCATATCTATAAAATCAAGAGAGGGAATGACAATGCCTTCCTTGTTTATGCTGTCACGGGTATAGCCATCCGTATCAATATAGGTAAATGCATAATCTTTCTCAAAATTCTCTTCTTTACGAAGGCGCTTTGCCAATTCTGATACGGTCTGCAAACCGCAACCTCCGAGACCGATAAAATAAGTTTTCATAATGGTATGAATTTAAATAATTTATGATATTGTTATTATATATGTCGTCATTCCTTCCGTGATTTCAACGCGAATCATCGGAACTTTGTGATATTTAAATAAGAATGCTGTTTTTCCCAGCGATATAGTGCTGATTTTGCTATCTGTAATGTCGTTGACTATATCCGCAAAATCTCCCGATTCCAATACCGCATAATAACCTGTACGACGTAACAAATTGAATATCGGATTATATCGTTTAGGGATGATTCGTAGTCTCCATGATGAATTCGGTATGATCAAATCGCCATCCAAACCTATCGTCATCGGTAACAAGTTCGTATCGCCGGCAAACTGCTTAGTCGTACTACCCGTTTTCTGTGTTACGACAATATTAGTAAAGCGCTTTGCAGGATTTTGCAAATACTTCCATATAAGTGAAAGGATAAACAAAGCAATCAATCCGATAATGACTTCCCATATCCATTTCGGCCATTGGGCATTCCAAATTTTGAACATCGGCATACCAATCGTCTCTTTACGAACCAAACGCACGGCATCCGGAGCCTTTGACGACTCATGGCACAATCCTTGCAATTGCTGAATTTCATTGGCATAAGCAGATTCGAGCTGTACCTCTACTGCCACATCCGAAGAATCTAACTTCACCGTTGAAGGGAAGAATGTCTGCTCATCCTTGATGACGGCCAATACGTGTGCTCCTTCTTCCTGATTTTCCGGCGCAGCCAAGTGCTCTGAGTTCAGCCCAACGGCTGTTACCGTATAACCCGAGACCAGATCTGTCTCAGGCATGTTCATCACAACGTTCAAACTACGGTCTTTTCGGACAATTGAATAGCTGGTATTTTCCATCAATTCTTTCCAATCCGCATTGAGCATCGCATTAATCTTATGTGCACAAATCTCATTGATTATATGGTCGAACCATTGCGCAAGTATATCCGCCGAACCGGCTTGCTGATAATCCAATTGACCAAAGATAGCATCCAATTCCGGTTTGAAGACCGCTTCCGGGTGACTGACAGCCATACTATTCAACTCAATGCCATACTTGCACATCATACCAATATGCTTGTCGGTCAAAAGCGACTTAAGCCCCATCCAATCTTCAGCCGTCTTGTCGAAACGATTCTTATGCGTCCAATATTCAAAATCCGTCAACAGATACACAAACGTCAGATCGCTGCTGTTCACCACATTCATCGCCTCCAACACTTTGCTGGTCATCGTGAATCCGTCCGAACCGTCTTTCGGATCTCCATTGCGCAAGAATCGGAACTGATTTGACTGAATCGTATTAATTATCGATTGACGAACCATCGGGTTGATGGTGATGCATTTAATCGAATTGAGATAATTGGTATTATTCTCATCACACATCACGATAACCGTCACTTGGTCATTATCCGGTATCGCCTTGACGAATGTTGCCAAATTCTCGCGAACCACGTTTTCGTAGGAGCGCATCGAACTCGAAATGTCCACCGCAAAAATATAATGCGCATTTCGATTCTCCAAACGATTGCCATACCGCTCCATCAATAACGGATAATCTTTCCGCAATGCTGCAAACTCGCTATCCTGCGCAAACAGCATAGACGATAAAAGCAGCAGACTTGCAATTAAGAACGTGCAGATTTTTTTCATAAATATTGTTTGTTTTAATTCTCTTTTTAAGCACTTAGGTCAACAACCTTACTATCTCACGTGCATCGCGTTTTCTAAATCCGCACGCGCGTAACTCACCGCTTCCCGTGGTAGATAATACCACATCTGCAAAAAGCAGCCCCGAGCCGATATACACGCTCGCGATTTGAGCACGCGGAACTACCATCTTGCGATAACCGACCACCGTGCCTTTGAAATTAGGTTACGTTAGTGACTTCTGTTCCCACAATATCCGGCATAGATAGATTCCGCGAAATGAATGCGTTTCATACACACATCGTGCAATGCATCCATTCCGCCGCAAAGGTACAATCAAATTTCTAAATGCAAAAGATATGAAGCAGATTTTTTTACGTAGGTGAAATCCCCTTATATTTTGTCGGGTAAGTTTACTTGCGGTGCGGAATGGCAACGTTGACTCTCTTTCTACATTTAGTGCGAGGGAGCGCATGTGTCCTACGTCATTCGGTTTATCACCATACACTCGGTGCGGGGGGACATGTCGCTTGCCCGCATCATACTCCTATGGGCTGAGAATCAATACGTGTGCTGGTGCAAAGTGTTCGGTGTCCCGCCGGGACATGTCTCCAAGCCGCTGTACTCCCGCCCGGCTATCACTATCCCTTCCTGCACACAAAAGAACCATGACGTCAGCCGATTGGGTACGAGGCGTTGTCAACTTTCGTTATCTTCGGATAAGCACTGTGCAAGTCCTCTTTGTTATTTTGCTGTATTTCAGTATATTTCTTATATCGAACTCGCTTTATTATAAATACCAACCAAAATACTTATTTTGGCGGTAAGGGGTTTTCTCAATTAGATTGCCTTTGATGTCGTACACATGGACGAATGCTTTGTCGGGGTTAAATTTAAACCAAGAACTATCCCCGTTGCTATCTTGACCACTTCTAAAATCGGGAGCTAAAAGACAAGCAAAATTAACTAAGTCTCGATTTGCATCACCACGCTCCATTATGTATTGATAATTCATCGGCACAACCGTGTTACCATCAATATCAACAATACCCTGTCTCCCTCCATAACAAAAATGAGAGGATTGACCAGTTACACTTAAATCATCCATGACTTGATAGAAGTCTTCAATATATCCTTCGAAATCAACACGTTCAATCCTATCGTGAACACACGGTACTATAAAGACTCCTTTCTCAGCATCAGCGATGCCTTGTTTATTGTTGGTTTGAATGACTTTGCGTTTATCGTGGCTTATAAAATTATCTGCCATTTCATCGACAAAGGGAATAGAGAGTTTTAATTGCGTATTGATTATTCCCCAACGGTTTGTATAAGCACTTTTTACGCACATCGGCAAATATGCAAGACGTATTCCTTCACCTAAATGTTTAGAGGAGAAAAAGTATTGATCGTAATGATCGTGGAAGTCTAATGTTATACAATGAGTCTTAATATCGCTAACTATCATCGTAAAAGGGATCTGCATATCAGACAGGGATATTAGTTTCCATCCTTTTTCATCTCTCACCCAAAATACGTCAATATAATTAGCAACTAAAGAAACTTCATTATACGGGAAAGCATTCGGAAAACCTTTTTCGAGAGTCGTGATTGCGAATTTACCCTGTTTACCAACAATAATATACTTACCATCACTAATTGACCAACAAGGGCAATCTGAAACCAAGTCCAAAACAATTTGTCCATACCGGTCAACAACTCCCCATTTGTTATTCTGGCAAACTGTGGCATAAGGTCCAAAGAAATACGAGGCGTTATCGTACATGCATGGCACGATTTCGAAGCCATCTTCGTTGACAAAGCCATATAACTTGTCTTTCTTTACTCGGAAAAAACCATCAGATGCCTTATCGTGTTCGTCATATACACTTAGGGCTTGTTGTAAAAAACCATCACGTTCTCGTTCGCGTTCTTTCTCTTGCTTGGCGGCTTGTTTTTTTGCTTTTGCTTTTTCCTCTTCTTTTCGGCGTTTTTCCTCAAAAGAAATCTGCATGTCAAAAATTTGATTTGGGCCTACGCTCATTTGAGAACAATCGATATTGATGACACTATTTGCTCGCGCCAAAGAGCGAAATGAGAGTTGATATTTTTGTCCTATAACAAATCCCTCAACAACAGATTGAGAATTAGCCTTGATTTTTCGCTTTTTGACATCATCCACAAATAGTTCACATGTTTCATCTACTGAAAGACGGATTGAATAGGTATTGGCTGTGATCTTCCGAGTCTGATTTTCAGAAGAACTGATACTTAACCACTCTTTCATATCATCCATTAGACGGGCGAATGCACTCTCCGAAGTGGCATCTATTTGTTGTTTCCCGGAAAAATTAAACAAGAACCATTTTTCAAGTGGTGATTGATCCAGATTAACAAAGACGATGCGCTTACCCATTGCATCGGCATAACGAATTTCCTTGACAGTCCAATCGTTTGCATAATCAGTAATCAGGTAATGCGTCTTTGAGTACATAAACAGGAACACCTCTGCCTTGTCGATAGCATTAATAATCACATGCTCAAATTGGGCATCGCTCTCAATGCCATCCAAATCTATCCAACACGGCTCGCCGATAGCGGCTTCAATCTGGTCTTTGATAGGAAATACGACGTCCTTATCCGCGCGTTTGTATGAAATGAATATACGTGCCATTTGTGGTCTAAGGATAATAGTTTTATTTTAAATTCGTTCCTGCTTACGATTGAGTCCCTTGAAGATACATTTGTATGCATAGACGGAATTTCTGCATTACCGAATCATGATTCTCCGGAGTATAATCAATCCAATCGATATCACTTAAGTCATACCGAATACATTTTGCATACGGCGTATCATCCAATCGGACCGGTAAGATACGCTTTCTTCCCGAAACAGCCAAACTGATTTCTTTACGCACATTGAGCGATTCATTGGACTCCTTAGACGAGAGGAACACCATAATCCGCGTATTGTCAATGGCATCCACCAGCACATCCTTGAAGTTTTCCCCGCTGTAGGAACCATCTATATCAAACCAATAACGTATCCCCATTTCATCCAACTGCTGGCAGAAAAGCATCGCCAAATCCATATTCTTACGCGAATAGGAAACAAAGACATCATGCGCTTCCAAAGGGGATTGAACCGCCATTTTCAGATGATTGACTGGCATCGGAGCGCTTGGTTTAGAGGCTGTAGGAAGATGGTTCTCCGCCTTATACTGATAACGGTCTATCGCCTTAGCCACCGCCTCAAAAAGCGACAATGATTCCATGATATTCTGTTCTGTCGGCTGCTTGAACAAAAATATCTCGATGCGGTAAGATTTATTCGTGTTAAACAGGAACTCCGTTATTACTTCCACCATATTAACACACACTTTCTCTAAAGAGAAACGGGCCAGTCCGGTACCAATAACCGGAAACGCAATAGAAGACACATTAAGCGGTGCCAGCATCTTCATACATTTCTCCATTGCGGAGCGAATGATATAATCCCGCAAGTCGTCCTCAGGAGGAGCTGCATAATAATCCAATGTGACACAATGGAAAACGTATTTTTGTGGAAGAATACCGGCGGTAGTAATCACAACATCACCTAACGCAGCAGGAATACATTTTTGAACATCATTATATATCTGTTCGCCTCCTGCGCGCTTAATCGCTCCGGATACACCTCCCCCCATCGTACATAGCGTGTCGTCACTGCTGACTATCACTTCTGCCGATGAAGTAGTAATATCTCCAAAGCAAATACTCAGCGCTGAGGAGTGAATCTTATATTCTCTGTTTATCCGTGTCATGGTTAATAATTGATATTGTGTGCTTTCAGCCACTTGATTGCATCAGCATATCCTTGCTCAGCAGCTTTTTTATACCAATAAACAGCTTGGGTATAGTCTTGTTGTACTCCTTCGCCATTTCTGTAACGATACCCCAAATTACATTGTGCATCAGCATCTCCTTGCTCAGCAGCCTTTCGATACCAATAAACAGCTTGGGTATAATCCTGTTTTACGCCATGCCCTTGAGCATAACAAACCCCCAAATTATATTGTGCGGTAGCATTTCCTTGTTCAGCTGCCTTTCGATACCAATAAACCGCTTGGGTATAGTCTTGTTGTACGCCCTTGCCAATTTCATAACAATACCCCAAATTACATTGTGCGGTAGCATTTCCTTGTTCAGCAGCCTTTCGATACCAATAAACAGCTTGGGTATAATCCTGTTTTACGCCATGCCCTTGAGCATAACAAACCCCCAAATTATATTGTGCATCAGCATCTCCTTGCTCAGCAGCTTTTTTATACCAATAGACGGCTTGAATATAGTCTTGTAGTACTCCTTTGCCATTATTATAAAGCCACCCTAAATAGTATTGTGACAATACATGACCTTGATTTGCCGCTTTTAAGAACCATTTGGAGGCCTCAAGGAAATCTCCTTCGCTGTAATATTCACATCCTTTATTATACTGTGCTTCTACACTTCCTTCTTCCGCTGATTCCGGAATGGTATTTTCGCGTCGTGTACTATTGGGGAACCACTTGTGCAAATTTCCCATTAGTTTGTCATGCTGCAACGGATCATTCCATTCAATTGTGTCATATTTGCTGTATTTAAAACAGAACTTGTCAGTCATTTGGCAAGGTTCAACGAATAGCAGCACAATACGTTTCCCTTTTCTTTTAGCAAAATTCAATTCATCCAATGCGTATTCGCTCTCCATTGAATTTGGGCTGAGCATGAAGAGCATAGTATCATGAGCTATTATAGCAGATATGATAACATCCTCAAACTGCTCGCCACTCTCGATACCATCCAGATCCATCCAGCAGTCGATACCCAATTCGCGGTCAATCTCGTCCTTGATCGCTTTTACCTTGTCAAAATCCTTCCGACTATACGATATAAAAATTTCCTTTGCCATAGTGTTTATATGCCACAATGTTTTTACAATAATTTATTTAAGTTTCGTAAGTTGTAAAGAATTGTATAACAACTTCTTATTTTAGAATATAAAACCGTGTACTCCATGAATGTGAAACAATCTGAACAATTTGTCAATTCTTGTAGTCCACATTGCATCGTTAGCAATTTTACCGGATGTCCCATCACAACAGGGCTAAACGAACTTGCGAAACTTAAATTAATAATCGATATTGCGTGCTTTCAGCCACTTGATTGCATTAGCATCTCCTTGCTCAGCAGCCTTTCGATACCAATATACGGCTTGAATATGGTCTTGTTGTACACCTTTGCCATCTTCATAAAACAACCCTAAATAGTATTGTGACGATACGTGACCTTGATTTGCCGCTTTTAAGAACCATTTGGAGGCCTCGAGGAAATCACCTTCGCTGTAATATAAACATCCTTTATTAAACTGTGCTTCAGCATCTCCTTCTTCTGCTAATTCCCGAGTAGACTTTTCGCGATGTGTACTATTTTGGAACCGCTTGTGTAGACCTTCCATTAGTTTGTCATGTACCTTGTCAAAATCCTTCCGACTATACGATATAAAAATTTCCTTTGCCATATTGTGTCCGTGTTAGATAAAAATTTTGCGTGCAAAATTACTACAAAAGAATGAGATATCATTAGTGTCCACTAAAAAATAATGGAGTTGTCCTTGAATTTGTTGAGAATTAGTTGGTTGCAGCGAGAATTTGTGTCAATAGATTTGATTTAACATTTATCTATTTCATTCCAAATAACTACGCTGTTGGTGACTGCGTGTTGGTGAATGAATGTTAGTTGGTTGCACTATTGGTTACTGCGTGTTGGTTACTACGTGTTGGTGACTGCGTGTTAGTTACTGCGTGTTGGGGAGTGTTCATGTTTATGATTTATGGTTTATTATTTATGATTTCAAGTTTCAAATTGCAAATTGCAAATTTATGGTATAGACTGCGTGTTGGGGACGATGGCTATCCTCGCTATTGTCCGCAGCTATAAAAGCCAACAGGAAGCGGTATAGGATGCGGGAGGAGAGCATAAGGGGACGGAAGAAACATCTATGATTTCAAATTGCAATTTTCAAATTTATTGGTTTCGTGCGGTAAAACTACGGTGCGGGTATGGTCGAACATGCTTTATCTATCGGTGAAATGAGCGTCCGTTATCATGTCGTTGCCGTCTCGTTATCGTGTCGTTATCGTGTCGTTATCGACTCGTTATCGTGTCGTTGTCGTGTTTTTATCGTACTTGCTTGCTGTTTGGTCACTGCGTGTTGGTCAGCCTTCGGCTGTTAGTTACCGCGTGTTAGCGAGTGAATGTTGATGACTGCGTGTTAGTGACTGCGTGTTTGCGACGGAGTGTTGATCACTGCGTGTTGGGGACGTTAGCATCCTCGCCATTGTCTGCAACCATAAAAGTCCACCGGACTTTCATGTAGTGACTGCGTGTTGGGTGTTCTTGTGGCTCGGGCGGGGAATGGCGACAATGGCCTACGACTATTAGTCGAGGCAAAGGAATTAAGGACTCAGTCGGGTGATCGGTCGAAAGGTCTGTCGGGTAATCCGTTGAGTGGTCGTCAGGTGGTCAGTCGAGTGGGGCGGCGAGGCTGAGTGCTCTTGGTGCGTCAGTAGAGTAGTCTGTCGGGATGTGTGGGGAGGGCGTCAGTATAGGGCGTCAGTCGAGTTTGAGGACGGCGAGGAAGGCTTTCTGGGGGACTTCCACGTTGCCTATCTGCTTCATGCGCTTCTTGCCGCGTTTCTGCTTCTCCAGCAGTTTGCGCTTGCGGCTCACGTCACCGCCATAACACTTCGCCAGCACGTCCTTGCGCACCTGCTTGACCGTTTCGCGGGCGATAATCTTGGCGCCGATTGCCGCCTGAATGGCTATGTCGAACTGCTGACGGGGCAGCAACTCCTTCAGTTTCTCGCACATGCGTCTGCCGAAGTCCAGAGCGTTGTCGCGGTGGGTGAGCGTGGATAGCGCGTCCACCTGTTCGCCGTTGAGCAGGATGTCGAGTTTGACCAGATTGGACGGACGGAAGCCGTTGGTATGCCAGTCGAACGAGGCATAGCCCTTTGAGATGCTCTTCAGTTTGTCGTAGAAGTCAATCACTATCTCGCCAAGCGGCATATCGAAGAGCAGTTCCATACGGTTGCCGGAGATGTACTCCTGCTTGACCAATTCCGCCCGTTTGCCGAGACAGAGTGTCATAATCGGCCCGATAAAAGTGCTCGTGGTGATGACCGAGGCGCGTATGTAGGGTTCCTCTATGCGGTCAATTTCAGTCAGGTCGGGCATACCGGCGGGGTTGTGTACCTCTTTCATGGTGCCGTCCTTGAGATAGACGTTGTAGCTGACGTTGGGGACAGTGGTGATGACGTTCATGTCGAACTCGCGGTCAAGGCGCTCCTGTATAATCTCCATGTGGAGCAGTCCGAGGAATCCGCATCGGAAGCCGAATCCGAGCGCGACGGAACTCTCCGGCTGGAAGGACAGTGCGGCATCGTTCAGTTGGAGTTTCTCGAGTGATGCACGCAGGTCTTCGTAGTCCTCCGCCTCGATGGGATAGACGCCGGCAAAGACCATTGGTTTGGCTTCCTGGAAGCCGTCAATAGCCTGTTCGCAGGGTCGGTTGACGTGGGTGATGGTGTCGCCCACCTTGACTTCCACGCTGGTCTTGATGCCGGAGACGATGTAACCCACGTCGCCCGCTTTGAGTTCGTTTCGCGGACTCAGTCCGTCGCCTGTGGCAGCCATGGCTCCTGTCGAACCGCTGGTGCGCGGACGGAGCACGCCAATCTCGTCGGCATCGTACTCCTTGCCGGTCTGGACGAAGCGCACGCGGTCGCCGGTGCGGATGGTGCCGTTGACCACTTTGAAATAGGCAATGATGCCTCGGAAGGAGTTGAAGACCGAGTCGAAGACCAGGCATTGCAGCGGTGCTTCGCTGTCGCCCTTGGGCGCAGGGATACGCTCCACGATGGCATCCAGTATCTCGGTTACGCCTTCGCCGGTTTTGGCTGAGCAGCGCAGAATCTCCTCTTTCTTGCAGCCGAGCAGCTCGATTATCTCCTCCTCGACGCGTTCGGGCATCGCCTGGTCCATGTCGCACTTGTTCATCACGGGGATAATCTCGAGGTCATGCTCAAGGGCGAGATAGAGGTTGCTGATGGTCTGCGCCTGTACGCCCTGCGTGGCATCCACCACAAGCAGCGCGCCTTCGCACGCGGCAATCGAGCGGCTGACCTCGTAGGAGAAGTCCACGTGCCCCGGAGTGTCGATCAAGTTTAAAGTGTAGAGTTGAGAGTTGACGGAAGACGACGGGCGGTATTGCATCTGTATGGCATGGCTCTTGATGGTGATGCCTCGCTCTTTCTCAAGGTCCATGTCGTCTAACACCTGGTTGTCCATCTGTTTGCGGTCGATGGTGTGTGTGAGTTCGAGCATACGGTCGGCAAGCGTGCTCTTGCCGTGGTCAATATGCGCTATGATGCAGAAGTTGCGTATGTTGTTCACTGTAATTGTTATTTGAGTTCGAGTCGTTTGATTTCCTTTTGGATGGAGGCGGGTATCTGCTCGCCGTCACGAAGGACGCACTCGTGGCACTTCATCTCACGTGAGTACATGCGTCCGACGCAGTAGTTGGAGCGTGTGCAGCCTGCGTTATAGTGCGGGTTCTCCTGTACGTGCCGTACGAAATCGGGGTCTTTGATGAGCACGTGTGCCAATTGGAAGAGCGGGAAGCCTTCGTCCATTATGCGTTGGCAGTTGTCGCCGGACTGGATGCCTCCCACGTAGATGAGGGGTACGTCCTTAACGGCATCCTGAAAGCGTTTGGCTTCGTCCATAAAGTAGAGTTCGCGGAAAGGCACGGTAGGTATCAGCATATTTCCAAAACCCATCCTCAACGCTGCCTTCAGCCACCACATATTGGCGGGCATATAGTGTGCCAATGTCCTGATGGGCATGGATCCTCCAAGTATAGTCATGGGCGATGCGCTTACCGTTCCGCCGCTCAGGACTATGCCGTGCACCTTGTGGCGTGCTATCTCTTGGGCAATACGTGTGCCTTCTTCGCGGGTGACACCGCCACGGCAGTCGTCCCACATATTGGTCTTGACGATGACCGCCATATCGTCGCCCGCGTGCGCCATCACCTCGTCTAACACTTCGTTGAGGAAGCGCATCCTGTTCTCCAAAGTCCCGCCGTACTCGTCGTGTCGCCGATTGGTGCGCGGTGCGAGGAACTGCGAGATGAGGTAGGCGTGACCGGCGTGAATCTCCACGCAGTCGAAGCCCGCCTTGCGGCAGAAATCAACCGCCTCGCCGAACTTGCGGGCCATCCTGTGAATCTCGTCCACGCGCATACGGCGGTGGATAGTGGGGCTATATAGATTAAGGCCGGAGGATGCGCTCAAAGGCATACAATGGCAGGTGGCATAGTGGGTCATATTGCCGCAGTGTCCTAACTGGATGCTGACTTTGGCACCCTCTGCATGGACGGCGTCGGTCAGTTGTTTCAAGCCGGGCAGAATCTCGTCGTGCACGTATAGCTGCCCGTCGAAACTGACACCGCTGCGGTCCACGGCGCAATATGCCACGGTGGTCATTCCGATGCCGCCACGGGCAACGCTGACGTGGTAGTCTTGCAGCATCTGCGTGGGGCTGTTGTCGCGGCACATATTCTCAAACGCCGCCGAGCGAATGAACCGGTTGCGCAGCGTTATAGGTCCCAACTGATAGGGAGTGAAAAGCGAATCCATACAGTATCAATAGATAAAGGGGAAGATACGTTTGAGTTTCTTGCGGTCGAACTCGTCGGGGAACTCCTTTTCGTACTTATGGTAGATGGCGTTGGCGCGTGGCACGAGGTTACAGCACGTGAACCAGAAGAACACGCCTCCGGCCCACGACCATGTCAGCACTGCCCAGCCTGCCCATTCGATAATCTCGCCGAGGTAATTGGCGCTGGTCACGAAGCGGTACATACCTTTCTTGGGCAGGTAGTGGTTGGTGTCACCGGGCTTGCGCAGGTGGCGTATCACATAGTCGGAATGGATATTGATGACAATGCCTATGCAGAACAGCGTCACGCCGAGGATGAACTGCCACGAGCCGGTCCAATGCGGGCTGTACGGTTGGAACATCGGTGCTAAATGGAACAGCCAGAAACCTTGTATATACCCGTTCAGCAGGTTCCACACCATAGACATCAGCATAATGGCAATCGGCATCTGGCTCTTGCCTTTGATCAGCAGCGGGAAGATGAACGACCGCTGGAAATAGTGCATCTCAAAGAGCAGGAAGAATATCCAGTATGGGCGTTCCAGTTTCACTTCGGACATCGCCCAGAAGTACAGCACGATAAGGAACACAGGGGCTTCCATCAGTATCCAGCCCACTTTGTTGTTGATGGCGGGACCCCATTTGTCGCTACGCATCTTGCCGTAGCCCGCATCGATATAGAATAGTACCACAAATATGACTCCTCCTACGAGCGAAAGCGTGAAAAGGAAGTTGTAAAAACCTGTCAGTGAGTAGGAAAGTTCCATAGGCATTCGGTTTAAACGGCTTGCCGCAAGGGCAAAAACAAAACATAATCGCCGCAAAATTAAGCTGAGATTTTAGAACATACAAATAATGTGTTATTTTTGCGCGATTTTGACTGACGTATATGAAACATTCTTCACTTTTTGTCTTGTCGGCTCTTGTGGCTGCAAGCCTTCTAACGGGCTGTCAACCTACGGTTTCTGACAGCGAGTCTTCAACCCTTTATCCTTCGTGCAAGCCTTTCACGCGTTGGTGGTGGCATTCGGCGGTGATTGACACCAACGATGTGCGCGACCAGTTGATTTGGATGCAGCAACACGAGTTCGGCGGTGTCGAGATTGCGTGGATTTATCCCATGTTCTGCGACTCGACCACTCCTCATCCCGCGTTCCTGTCCGACGAATGGGCGCGTCCTGTGGAGGTGGCGAAGCGCGTGGCGGACTCGCTGGGCATGGGCTGCGATTTCACGTTCGGCACCATGTGGCCATTTGCCGATGTGGACTTGCCCGATGGCGACCAGACCCGCAATTTCTTCGACAGTGTGGAGATTGCCCGTCGTCCGTTGGTATGGGATCATCCGCGTGAGGCACGGATTATCAACCACTTGAGCAAGGACGTCTTCCTCCGCTATGCCGAAAAGATGAACAAAGGTCTCCACAATGCCTACCGTGGCAGCCGATCCGGACTGTTCGTTGACTCGTGGGAGGTGGAGACGGAGTACCTCTATACGCCTGGTTTTGAGAAGACTTTTATGGCGGACCACGGCTACGATATCCTGCCCTACCTGCGTGACACCTTGCTGCTCAACCCCCGTACGCACGAGATTTACGATGCCGATGTCTTCTACGACTATATGTCCACCTTGTCCAAATACGTGCTCTACGAGTTCTACAAGCCCTTCGCAGACAACGCCACAGCCAACCACTGTTTCTCTCGTGCCCAGTGCGGCGGTGCGCCGACCGACCTGCTGACTGCCTTCTCGCTCGTGGATATACCTGAGACTGAGGCGATTCTCTACGAGCCGTGCTTCAGCAAGATTGCCGCTTCGGCTGCCACGCTCGGCAAGAAAGATGCCGTCACGGCGGAGACGTTCACCTGCGCTTATGGCTGGACCAGCCTGCGTTACAATAACTTCCGTGGGCACTCGCCTCATCAGGGCAAGGAGCAGATTGCCGACTTGCGACTTATCTGCGACGCGCTCTTTGCCAACGGTACCAACCAGATTATCTGGCACGGCATGCCCTTCAACCACCTCGGCGACTCGTCTAACTATTTCTACACCACCTGTCAGGTCTCCATGCACCCCGAGAACAACCTCACGGGCCAGCAGCTGACCGACTTCAACCGCTATATGGGTACCGTATCGCAGTACATGCGCCGCGGTGTCAATTATACCGACTTGGCGGTGTATATGCCTTTGGAGGACTCATGGATGGGCGGCGCCTATACGGATGAGGAGCGCAAGTTCTTTAACTGGCTGTGGGGACGCTATGAGATGCGTTACATCCAAACGCCCGAACAGCTGAAAGGACGGCAGCCCATGTGGGTCAACCAGTATTTCCTCAACGGCGCAACCTATAAGGACGGTAAGCTCCACTGCGGCGAAACGACCTTCAATGCCCTCTACACCGATGTCGAGTACATGGAGCTGACTGCCCTGAAGACGCTCGTCCGCCTTGCATCGGAGGGACTGCCCGTTGTCATTGCCCGTCTGCCGAAGGAACCCGGCAAGGTGAAGCACGAGCAAGAGTATGCTTCTGCACTGGACGCACTGCTATCTTTCCCGACGGTCAGCCGACGGTCAGCCGACGGTCAGCCGACGGTCAGCCGACAGTCAGCCGACGGTCAACCGATAGATGACCATATCCTTGCCGATGTTTCTGGCGTACTTCCCTTGATTGAAGGCGACAATCTGCCCGACTTCTGGATTCGTCAGGACGGACAGGAATACTTCGTCTTCGTTGCCAATCCGATGACGCAGACCATCGAGTACCCGTTGGCTTACGAATACGCTTTCACCGACAACGGCAGCGACCGTACTATCCGCGTCAACCATCACGGTCGCACCGACGAACTCGCACTGCATTTCAGCCCGAACGAGTCCTTGCTCTTGCACGTCACCGACAACGGGGTCGAGCAGATTGCGCTTGACTACACAGCTCCCCATTTGCCTACCGAATAATAATGTCTCTGCGCCGACTCGCTCCATATAAGAACATTATCATCTTCGCTGTCACATTGGTGGCGGCGGACTTGCTGTGGAAACTGTCCATTGATGGCGACGAGACGGTAGTCAGCAACGTCACCCTCTGGGGTATGACGGTAACGCCTTTCTTTGATGTCCTCGCACATAACGTGGCGGTTTCCGTTTGGCGGCTGCTGTGTCTCACGCGGGACGGCATTATGCTGAAAGGTTCCCTTATCTGTTTCCCCGAAGGCCATAGCAATCTGATTATCTGGTCATGTACGCCGGTCAAGCAGTCGTTTATTTGGCTGTGCCTGATGCTGACTGCTACGGGCGTATGGTGGCGCAAATTGTGGTATATACCTGCCGGAGGGGTGGTCATTTACGGCTTCAATATCCTGCGTATCTATTGGATATGCCTGATTACACAGTACCATCCGGACCTCTTTACTTTGGTGCATAATTACCTGTTCAAGTACCTCTTCTATTTTGTCATGTTCCTTATGTGGGTATTGTGGGTGCAGGTAGTTGGAAAAACTTCTGAATCAACGTTGGCGCAAGCCACGGAATATAAACCAAATAACAAACAACTATGAAAAGATTTACTGAATTACGGGGCATTGCGCTGTCGGCGTTGATGCTCGCGACAGTGACCTTGAGTGCCGAAGATGGCGCGCTCAAGGGAAAGTTCACCGTTAATGCAGACGGAGACCAGGTCGTCTTCTCGCAGGGTAACTTGCAGTACCAGGCGGTTTGTGAGACGGGTGGAGGCAAGTGGCAGTTTGCAGAAAAGCAGACCACTTTCCTCGACAAGGGTCCCAACATCGCTATCTCGGACAGAAACGAGGGATGGATTGACCTCTTCGGATGGGGAACGGGAAACAACCCTACCAATGCAAGCACGGATAATGCCGACTATGCAAGATTCGCTGAATGGGGTGATAACCCGATTGCTAACGGTGGTAACATGCCTAACCGGTGGAGGACTCTGACGGCTGAAGAGTGGATGTATATTCTCCACGAACGTCAGGATGCTGACCAGAAACTCGGTATTGGCACGGTGAACGGCGTAAAAGGTATCATCCTTCTGCCCGATGTATGGGAGACACCCCTTAATGAAATGGGAATCCCTATGGTGTTCAACTCCCTCAATACAAGGAACATTCCGTGGCTCACGTCGTACTATTACAACTCCAACAAGAACAATTACGAACTGACTACCTTCTCTGAAAAAGGTTGGGCGGATATGGAAGCGGCTGGTGCTGTCTTCCTGCCTGTTACAGGTCTCCGTACAGGTACTGTGATGGATTATGTCAGTTCGATGGGCGGTTATCACTCGGCTACAAAGAAGGACGATGAACATGCTTGGTATATGTCCTTCAACCAGTCTGAGATTATTCCGAATGGCTATTGCTATCTCTCTTCAGGATATGCAGTACGCTTGGTACAGGACTGCGAGAAAGCGCAGACTACGCCTTCGATGATGTTCATGGACATGACAGGTAAACGTGTACGTCAGATGGAAGCCACGATAGGACAGGAATTCGTGGAGCCGAGACTGACCTTTGAGACGCCTTATGATTTGCCCGTAACATATTCTTCGACCGACGAGAGTGTTGCTATGGTTGATGCCGCTACAGGTGAGGTTACGCTTGTCGCAGCCGGCTCGACCACTATCATTGCCGCTTTCGCAGGTGATAACAACTACTTCGCTTCACGTGCTACATACTTGCTGATTGTCAGTGCAGGTGAAGGTGGTACGGTGGAAAAGACCACTCCTTCGATGATGTTTGTTGACATAACAGGTGCCCCTGTGCGTCAGATGGAAGCTACGTTGGGTGAAGATTTCATGGAGCCGAGACTGACCTTTGAAACGCCTTACGAACTGCCTGTTACATATTCTTCTCAGGACGAGAATGTCGCTACCGTGAATGCTACTACAGGTGAGGTTACGCTTGTTGCTGCTGGCTCTACCAATATCATTGCCGCATTCGCAGGCGATGACAACTATTTCCCGTCACGTGCTACATACGTGCTCATTGTTAATGAACGTGAAGAGCCGCCTACTGCGGAGTGCCCCAATGCAAGATTCATGAGAGATGGAGAGGAAATCCTTTCGCTGGATATCAAAGTGGGCGAAAGAGTTGCTATCCCCGCGTTGGTAAGTGATGCAGGTACCTATCTGCAAACAAGTTATGACAGAATGGAAGACGAAACAAAGGCGCTTGTAACTGCCGACGGTATGATTCTCGGTATCGCGCAAGGCGTTTCAGTTCTGCATCTCATTGCCTATGTATCAGACGCAATGACATGTGAATATGAGCTTTTTATTGTCGTGAAAGAGGATGCCTCACAGCAGAGACTCGCTCCCGAACTGGCATTTGAGAAAGAAGATGTGAATGTGGAACTGGCAGAGAATGTCACTGCTCCGAACATCCTCAATCCGCACAACATCGACCTGACACCCAACAACAGCAAGTGGTACACCGCTTGGGACAGCAAGGTAGCCCAAGTGGATGAGCAGACAGGTGAAATCACTATCATTGGCGTAGGTGATGAGACGATTACCTTTGAGTTCACAGGGAACGACCAGTACGAAGGCGCTATCATCAACTTTAAGCTCCACGTAACCACGATGGCACTTACCATTGGAAGTGTTACGGTTACCAATAGCAACAAGGACGATATTCTTGGCGACAAAGGTTCGGTAGTCTATGACCCGATTACCCATACGCTGACCATGACCTATGCGGCTATTAGCGGTCCGGAATTGGATTTGGTTCCCGGACGTAACAGAACTGCCGAAGATGAGGACATGTACGCTGCTGTACGTTATACCGGCAAGGAGACCCTGACTATCGTTCTCGTAGGTGCTAACTCTATTATCAATGCCGATGCGGCTATCTATTCCGAGTTCGCACCTGTAGTGATGATGAGTTCGGAAGCAGCGTATGGTGTAGCACGTATCAGCGGTAAGATTGTCGCTGTTAAGGCAGAGGCATTGAAACTCTATCAGTGTGACCTGACTGCTTCGGGTGCTGTTGCTGTAGCAGTTAACGAATTGGCAGTGGCTACGGGAGCGCATCTTACAGCTTTGGGACAGCAGATGGCTATTCAGGCTAACCAACTCGTTATGGCAGAGGATAACAAGGGTGAAGGTATCGGTATTCTCACGGCGGGTGTCACCTTCGTTCCGAAACAAGGATTCATTGACGAAAAAGGCAATGTGGCTACCTCTGTGGAGATTGGTAAGATAGTTGTTCCTGTTCCCGAGAACGAAGAGACTACCCTTGATTTCACTGTTACCGACCCCGAAGGCAACGAATCCGTTATCTTCAATTCCACCGCACAGGACAAGTACAATGAGGAGACAGGACAGATAGAACTTTCTTCTACTTTGACCGACGAACAGGTGGAAACGGCTATGGAAACACTCGTTCCTGGCTCAAGCCAGTGGAAAGAGAGTCTCCCGGGTTCCATTACGTTCGATATTCCTGCAGGTCAGGGAACCATCACGTTGGAAGGTTGGCAGTCTAACGGCTATGTACTCAAACTGAAGATGGGCAGTCAGCCGGTGGTTACTTTCACGATGGACGATGCCGGCCAATGTGTCATTTTGTACGACACACCCGCTGCCATTCACGTGGTTATCTACCTGCAAGTGGATAAGTCTTCCTTGCCGGAACGTATTGCACGCGTTAAGGCGGAAGAACCTGTTATTGGTGCTACCATACGTTCTATCAAGATTACCCCGAAGGGCACTTCCACTGCGGTGGATGCCATTGGCGCAGGCAGTGATGTGAACGGCAAGGTACTCTACGACGGCCGGTTCTTCATCATCCGCAACGGCAAAACCTATACCGCCACAGGTGTTGAGGTGAAATAGAGTAAACTGCACAGCACTTTAGTTCCCCCGCGCACATTAGTGCATCCCACGCACGGAGTACCCCGTTACTCCGTGCGTGCATTTTCCATACTATGCAATCCGAAATCATAAACTATAAACTCTCAACTCTCCAACTTCACTCAACTTTCAACTATCAACTATCAACTTTCAACTAAAATATTTGCATATGTCCTCATTTCTTTTGTACCTTTGCCGCCGTAAAGTTTTGCACCTATGCAAGAACCATCAATCATACAACGTATCAAAACAATGGGCAGACAGATTCTTCCGAAGGGAAGTAGTCTTTGGCTATATGGCTCACGGGCTCGCGGCGATTATCGCTCCGACTCCGATTGGGATTTGATTGTTCTTGTGGATAAGGACAAACAGCAGTTGCAGGATTTTGACCGTTATGCGTATCCGTTTATCGAAATGGGATGGTCGCTCGGGAAAGAGATCAACCCTATGCTATACACTCGTAAGGAATGGCAGGAGCGGCATTTTACTCCGTTCTGCCATAATGTGGAAAACGACAAGATTGTACTGGTATGAGTTTGACAAATGAAGATCGTAAAACCTTGACCCGATTGCATTTGGAGAAGGCGCACGCCTGTCTTAATGAGGGAGAACAATTATTGGGCTTTCAGTCTGTATCGGCAGCAGCGAACCGCTTTTACTATGCTGTTTTTCATATAGTACATGCCTTGTTTGTGGCAAACGGTATATTTACCAAATCGCATCATGGCATGAATATGCAGTTTCATCAGCATTTTATCAAGACGGGCATTATAGACCCAAAGTTCGGGCATTTTCTTGCTGTTATGGAGAACATGCGTGAAAAGGCCGATTATGATGTCATCTACAATGTGTCCCGTGAGGACTTGGATGCACTCAAACCGCTTGCTTATGAACTGGTAGAGAAGATAGAGCAATTGTTGGCAAAGGAAGCATAATCCATCCCGTTTGCCGCCGCAAACCATCTCGTCCCCTCTCCATGACGTTAAACAGGAGCAACCTATCGACCAACTTGACCGATTAACCTAAGCGCAAAGTGTTGCGCTGATATATTAACAAGCATTACTATTATTCACATTCACAGAAAAAGTCCGGAAAACTAATTCTTGTTGAATTGGGTAAAAGCATTTCACGGAAGACCTAACAAGGTATTCTGCACTACAAACAAAGTAATGTTCGCACTTTTGGTGTGAGCGTATCTCGTTTGTAGGCGGGTTTTATCTTTCCGGACTTCCCGTGAATGTGAGAGAATGGCTCATGCCTTTTTCTTCCCCATTTTGCGATTGATAGTAAGCACAAAAACAATTACTATCAATCATGAAGAATAAAAATCTTATCTTTCGTTTATTGAGTCTCGTGTGCCTGACAATTATCCCTGTTTACCCCAATGTCGTATATGCGCTCACAAACAACTCCGGCTTGAGTTATATGCTGACAGGGCTGATTTTCTCTTTACCGGTAATAGCACTTATCTCGCTCTGTCGGCATAAATGGGTCTATTGTGTCTTGACATCTATCCTCACCATCTTTGCACTTACAGACTTGACGATGGTCGATTTATACAGAGACTACCTACTGCCTGGAGGAATCATCTCGACCATTAAAACGAATCCGCAAGAAGCCTCCGAGTTTTACAATACCAACTTTTGTGAAGTATTCCATTGGATTCCTTTATTGCTCATTTGTATCGCAAGTTGTATTTTGTACAAACCCTCGCAAGACCGTAAATCATCTGCATACATAGTAATCGTTGCGCTTTTTGTTGCACCGATATTCGTGACTTATAAGTTATTCGGCTTTTACAAAGAGCAAGTCACAATTCGTTACTATGTGGACAACCGAATTTGGAATCGTCCCCCATACAACGTACCTTTCCAATGTCTCAACGCTCACAAGAGTTTGCAACGCAAGAAACAATGGGAGAATATGAAAAATATCAACATGGGCGCTCATCGGAACATTGTTCCTACCGACAAAAAAGAAATCTACATCTTCGCTATCGGCGAATCCTTGCGCTATGACAACGTCTCGCTCAATGGCAAATATCGTCGTTCAACTACTCCACGTTTGGAAGCCAAAGAAAGCAACATTATGATTTTCGATGACTACTTCTCACAAGCATGCCTCACTATGTATTCCGTGCCGCAATTAGTTACTCGCGCAACTCCAGACAACTTCGAACTCAATTATGCCGAACGATCTATTATTGAACCATTTAGAGAGTGCGGTTTCAAAGTCTTCACTATTGTCAATAACACAAATCTCCTTTCCTATGAGAAATATCTATCAGATGGCGTGGATTCGCTTATTATAGTGCCGAATGTAGTTAAAGAGGGAGAAATCCTATCGGGTGATAAGACGATGATTCATATAATAGATTCTTTAGTTCAACAACATGACAAGTTGTTTGTTATAATGCAATTTATGGGCAATCATAGTTTCTTTACGAACTATGAAAAAGAGTTTGAACTTTACAATCCGAATTCCAATAATTGCAGCGTAGATATGGTTCGAGATAGTACTATGCTCATCAATGCCTATGACAATAGTATCTTGTACACTGACTACATTCTATCCTCGATTATAGACCAAATTAACCGACCAAACACTGTTTCTGCATTTATGTTCGTCTCCGACCATGGTGAAGAAATCTGTGAAGGAGGTGGAGGTCACGGTGGCAACTGCACACCGAAAGTAGAGGAGTACCACGTCCCGTTTATCTTTTGGTGGTCGGATTCCTACAACTCCTTTTATGCAGATAAAGTCACCAATGCTCATTCGCACAAGCAAGCGAAACTAAATGGAGATAATATCTATTATACATTGTGTGATTTAGCAGATATCCAATTATCTGAGCAATACAACAATCCCACATGGAGCATCCTTTCTCCCTCTTTCGCAGAGCACGAACGCCTCATCCTCGTCCCTGATGGGGTCACATGTATTCATCCGGATAAATAAAACTATTCTCTTTTGAATATCGGCTCAGCCGAAAGAGACCGCGAAAGGTTCAGCTCAGGCGGCTTAATCCCTGCCGTTATATAACGACGAAAGGCACTCCGCGTTGAAGTGCCTTTCGTCTGTTGTAGCGGCTGGTAGCCGCTTGTAAAGAATAGGACTTTGTTCATTGCGTCACATGAAAGTCCGGTGGACTTTTATGGTTGCGGCATAATGGGCGGATATTCCGACACGGCTCCTCAGAGACGCTTGTAAAGGATTTGAGTTTTGTCTATTTCGTTCAAATACTATTTGAACATCGGCTCCCCAAAGCCGTTTACAAAGACAACACAAAAAAACATGGAATCACAAACATGAAATCATAGACTAGAATTGGGACGCAGTGGGAATTAGTGGGACTTATTGGGAAGCAGTGGGACGCAGTGGGAAAATTCATTTCCCCGTTATCGTATCTTTGCACGCATGAAAGTCCGGTGGACTTTTATGGTTGCGGACTAATGGGCGGATTTGAAACCATAAATCATAAACCATAAATCATAAATTTGCAATTTGCAATTTGAAATCATAAATAAATTTGTGCGTGTGCCAAAGGTGTTGTACCTTTGCGCGGCTTTTTATGGGTCAAACAGATTTTCGGGCCGCAAACGGCGGCTCATATTATGAACAAAAAACAAACAAATGACGATGAACATTGTTAGAAAAGAGATTCAGTTGCCGGACGGCAGGGTCATCACCCTCGAGACGGGCAAGTTGGCGAAACAGGCTGACGGAGCCGTTATGGCAACGCTGGGTAACACGATGATTTTAGCCACGGTATGCAGTGCCAAGGATGCCGTTCCCGGCACGGACTTTATGCCATTGACAGTCGAGTACAAGGAGAAATTCGCTTCCGCCGGCCGTTTCCCGGGCGGCTTCACCCGCCGCGAAGGCAAAGCGAGCGACTACGAGATACTGATTGCACGCCTGATTGACCGCGCACTCCGTCCCCTCTTCCCCGCCAATTACCATGCGGACACTTTTGTCAACGTGACACTCTACAGCGCCGACGGCATCGACATGCCCGAGAGCATAGCCGGTCT
Organism: Paludibacteraceae bacterium; assembly: GCA_905234835.1. Lineage (GTDB taxonomy): Bacteria > Bacteroidota > Bacteroidia > Bacteroidales > Paludibacteraceae > Colicola. The sequence continues at coordinate 216,837 of CAJOIZ010000001.1, read as the reverse complement.
GGCTGCTTCGGCGGCTCTGTCCTGCTCCGATATTCCTTTCGAGGGCCCGATCAGCGAGGTGCGCGTCGCCCGCGTGAACGGCGAGATGGTCATCAACCCCACTTTTGAGCAGTGCGAACATGCTGACCTCGAACTGGTTGTAGCCGCTACCGAGGACAATATCATGATGGTGGAAGGCGAGATGAAAGAGGTGCCTGAGAGCGTGATGCTGGAGGCTATCAAGGCGGCTCACGAGGCCATCAAACCCCAGTGCCGCGCACAGCTGGAGATGATGCGCGAGTACGGCAAGGAGACCAAGCGCGAGTACTGCCACGAGATCAACGACGACGAACTGCGCCAGGCGGTGCATGACTACGCTTACGACCGCGCTTATGCGCAGGCTACCAGCGCCGACACCGACAAGCACCACCGCGAGGAGATGTTCAAGCAGATCCGCGAGGATTTCAAGACCGACAAGACCGACTATATGCAGCAGCGCGCCGAGGCTCTCGAAGTGGAGATTGACGACATCGCCGCACTGGTTGACCGCTACTACCACGACGTGGAGAAAGAGGCAATGCGCCGCGCCGTACTCGACGAGGGCAAGCGCCTCGACGGACGCAAGACGACCGACATACGCCCCATCTGGTGCGAAGTCAGCCCCCTGCCCGGACCTCACGGCTCCGCTATCTTCACTCGCGGCGAGACACAGTCGCTCTCGACCGTAACGCTCGGCACCTCACGCGACGAGAAAATCATTGACGAAGCGCTCATTCAGGACACCGACCGCTTCCTCCTCCACTACAACTTCCCGCCCTTCGCCACCGGCGAGGCCAAACCGCAGCGCGGCGTGGGACGCAGAGAGGTGGGACACGGCAATCTTGCCTGCCGCGCGCTCAAGAACATGATTCCCGAAGACTATCCATACGCCATACGTGTCGTATCCGACATCCTCGAGTCCAACGGCTCAAGCTCGATGGCGACTGTCTGCGCAGGCTGTCTGGCTCTGATGGATGCAGGCGTGCAGATTAAGAAACCCGTCAGCGGTATCGCTATGGGACTCATCTCCGAGAACAAAGGTACGAACTACGCCATTCTGAGCGACATCCTCGGCGATGAGGACCACCTCGGCGATATGGACTTCAAGACCACCGGCACACGCGACGGTCTGACTGCTTGCCAGATGGATATCAAGGTGGACGGACTCAGCTACGAGATTCTGGAGAACGCCCTCGCACAGGCGCATCAGGCACGCATGTACATCCTCGACCGTATGCTCGAAGTGATGCCCGAACCGCGTGCTGACCTCAAGCCGCACGCTCCGCGCATTATTACCTTCTACATCCCGAAGGACATGATTGGTGCCGTTATTGGCCCGGGCGGGAAGATTATCCAAGGCATCCAGGCTGAGACTGGTACGGTTATTGCTATTGACGAGGACGAACGTGGCGGCAAAGTGGAGATCGCCAGCAACAACGGCGATTCGATGAAAGCCGCTATGGCGAAGATCAAAGCCATCGTGGCTCTGCCCGAAGTGGGCGAGATTTACGAGGCGACGGTCAAGTCCATTATGCCTTACGGCTGCTTCGTTGAGTTCATGCCCGGCAAGGAGGGACTGCTCCACATCTCCGAGATTGACTGGAAACGTTATGATACGATGGAGGAGACGGGTATTCACGAGGGCGACAAGCTGATGATCAAGTTGCTTGAGATTGACGAGAAGACGGGCAAGTTCCGCCTCTCCGCACGGGCTCTCAAGGACAAACCCGAAGGCTACACCGACCCCGAGCGTCCGCAGCGTCCTCCCCGTGGTGAGCGCGCTATCTTTGGCAACCGTGGCGAGCATAACTACGGCGACCGTCCCCGTTCCGAACGTCACGGACAGCGAGACTTCCGCAACCGCGACTTTGACGGCGACGGAGCCCGCCTCGACCGCAGACATTAACTCAGCATCTAAGCAGACACTAATTCAGCGTCTAAAATAAGACACTAACTCAGCATCTAAAATAAGACGCTAATACGAAAAGTGCGTGTGTCCAATCCTTGGCACACGCCCTTTTTGTCACTCATTATGCACCTTCTTTTTGTCACTCATTGTACACATCCTTTTCAGAGCCCAAACAGTGCAACTGACAAACACGCAGTAACCAACACGTAGTAACCAACACGCAGTCCCCAACAGCGCAGCTAAACAACACGCAGTCCCCAACATTCACTCCCCAACACGTAGTAATCAACACGCAGTCAGTGAGCAGACAGCAAGCAACTACGGCAACGAGACGGCAACGAGACGGCAACGACACGACAACGACACGATAACGAGTCGATAACGACACGATAACGAGTCGATAACGACACGATAACGGGCGCTCCTTTTGCCGTATAATCAAACCAGAAAAAGGTTGACTCTTTTATTGAGATAAAATCTGTCTAAACCATATAAAGGGCATGACTATACTTTGGCTTGTTCTGTCTTATGTATGCCGGAAAAGGGAAATGAAATAGGCGTTTTCAGGGCAAAAATAACTCGTTTCGGATAAAAAACGAAAAAATATCCTTATGCATGTTGCAGTTTTTTGTTTCTATTTGTACATTTGCGCCGCAAAATGCGGTATAGTACGGCAACGGTCGCTTACCCGCACCAAAGTGCCATATCAATCTAAATAAGAAATATATAAAATCTTACGAATATGAAAAAACTCTACTTCTTACTCGCAGCTTTTATGCTTGCGCTCGTTTCTACAAACGCACAACTTGTTGTCAAATGGGGCGATCCGGACAATTACACCATAGAAACCGAACTGGTGGATGGAAACTATTTTGGTGAAAATAATGGTGTGTATCTTTGGGAGAACGGCAGTCAGCACCAGTTCATTAAGATTCACGGTATAGACAAGAATTATCTTTCAGGTCAGGACTACAATCAGTTTTATTTCTATATTAGGGTTACTGGAACGCAGATGTATAGTGACGGTCAGGGTGGTACAGTCATTGGTCCCCGCGTGAACGAGGATGGCTATCCCGTGGGGATACCGGGATTTGATTACTACACGGTTTGTGAATCTGGCGAATATCAGGGAGTGTTCTATTATTATAATTACTCTGAATTTATGGTGGGTTACACCAAACCGAACGGATATTATGGCTCTACACGTTGCAACTTGTCCTCCTACTTTAATCAGACAGACGGATTCAGTATGGGGTCGATCACGACAGGTAGATTGGTGGTTTTGCAAGCCGAAAACGGCACGATGGCAGCCCAATGGATTATGGGGTCGGGTAATGTAGGAGCGATAATTGGTGAAGGAGGAGTCGTTTCCAAGATAGACATCCCTCTTACCTCCGACCTCGTCTATAACGACAATACGGGTGCGGATGCCGAATGGCGTTATCTGCAACTCTCCGGCACAGGCAATGGCAGTGACAACAACAACTACAACGCTGCCTTCTATATCAAGACGGGTTTCAAGACCGGCACTTTCACCTCTAATGATTTGGATTTGACGCAGACCTTCCTCAAACAGAACGGTACTGTGGTCGAATGGTCTGACGTGACAGTGACTGTAGCGGAGAGTTCAACGGGTGTGTACAACCTGACGGCTGTTTTCACGGGATTAGATGGTAAGACCTACAACGTGACTGCTACCTATGAGGATTGCCCGTCGTCGACTGTTGCCAGTGATCCATTTGTATTCTCTAATAATGAGGAACTGGTAAATAGTGTAAATGTGGCATCAGGGTCACAAACGACGGTCTATTATCTGGATTGGTACAGGGATGGAGAGTCTGGAAAGCGACCATGTACGCGCATTGTGTTCTGTTTCTATAAGTCAGATATGCGCTATGTCAACGGAAAAGTTTACCCGCCGGACGGAACATACACTTTCAGTAATAGCACCAACGTCCCGGTTTGGAGCGTTGCAGGATACAGATGGGTTTTTGGTAATGATGGTTATTATAGTATGTACTATGACCAAAATAGTACGAAGAATTACCTTAATTCCGGTTCCGTTACGGTGCAAACCCAATCGGATGGTGTCTATGTTACCGTCAATGCACGAGGCGGTACGGGAACATCTTCTACCAACCGCTCGTTCAATATCACGATAGTTCCGTCTTTGCAGACTGCTGCGTCTGGATATAAACTCGACACCTACGTGAATGGTCGCGGTATAGTAGAACGTTCTTCGCAAGATTGTTCCTATCAGGAGGGAAACCAGATTCTCCTGACCCCAACGCCGGAGACAGGTTGGAACTTCACCGGTTGGACGGGAACTTGCGCCGATCAGATAAAAGATAACAACAACGGCACATACACTTACACTGTTCCTGCAAACGACTGCTCTGTAATAGCGAATTTCGAAGAAGGAAATTCATGTGCCTATACAGTACATTTTGATTCCAATGGAGGTAGCGGCACAATGACTGACCAAGAGTTCACTTGCGGTGTGGCTGATAACCTCATTCCGAATGAGTTTGTCGGTCCGGCTGCCACCATAACCTACAACTACCACGGCGCAACAAGCGGAGATGAAACACCTTCGGTTACCGTCAATAAACCCTTCGGCGTTTGGGAGGACAACGTTGTGGAAGAATTGCACGATGACGAAGAAGAGATTAACTACTCCGTTTCTAACGGTGCAACTATTACGATGACAGCGCAGTGGGACGGTTTCCCGCGCGTGACACTCCCGACCCCCGAAAAGACCGGCTTCACGTTCAACGGCTGGTACACTGAGGAAACCGGCGGCACGCTGAAAGGTACAGGCGGTGCAAATGTCATCATCGCAGGAGACATAACACTTCACGCACAGTGGACGGCGAATGGATATACCGTAACATTCTTATACGATGACGGAACAGAACTCCAGAGCGGTCAGGTACAGAATGGCGAACATCCTGTTTACACGGGTGAGACACCAGTCAAACCGCAGGACAACTATTACGTTTATACCTTCTCAGGCTGGAGCGACGGCACTACCACCTACGGTAAGGACGCGGAACTGCCCGCTGTGACAGAGAACGTAACGTATACAGCAGTGTTCACCTCCGAACAGCGTCTCTTCACTGTCCATTTCAAGAATTCTGATAGCGATGATGACTTGCAGACATCCTATCTGGCATACGGCGGAACACCTGTCTTTGATGGCACACCAACCCGCGAGAACGAAGGCGACGAATATAACTGGTACGAATTCACATTCACTAATTGGATTGACAGTGAGAACAATACCTATGCGGCTGGAACCCAACTTCCATCTGTAACGCAGGACACCGTCTATACGGCGCAGTACAGCAAGGCGTTGTACATTATCCTGCAGGAGAATATGGACGCGGACTACTACACTAATTTCTCTGACAAGTACAACGGCGAGAAAGCCACTACCGCCACACTCAACCGCCAGTTTGGTCAGAGCAAATGGGCTACGCTTTGCCTGCCGTTCAATGTACCCACAGGGTTAGTGACATCGCTCAAGATGATGAGCCGTGTCTATGAGTTCAGATACACCAAAGGCAGCGAAGCGGAGGGAATGACCCTCTATTTCGCGCAGGCGAAGAGTCTGGTGGCAGGAAAAGGCTATATCGTAAACGCGAATGCCAAACTGGCACAGATGGAATCATTCGTATTCCCCGGCGTGGTCATCAATACAGACGCTGACATCAATTCTGACTATGACATCACTAATCTGGAAGGCTACAACTCGGAAGGCAGCATCTACTTGGTCGGAACGCTCCGCACGGGTCTGCTCATTGGCTCCGAAACAGGTAATACCTACATGGGCTTGAAGGACAACAAGATTTACACTCCGAATGCCACCGAGGGTACCAAGTTGCGCGCTTATCGCGGCATCTTCCGCAATGCGGGGAACGAGCAGTTGCCTTCCCGCGTACGCATCGTAGTGGAAGGCGAGGATGGCGAACAGGTCAGCGAACTGGAAGTCATCAATGGCAGTCTGGAAGAAGTGGCAGCCCCGAAGAAGTACTTCCGCAACGGCATCCTCTACATTGAGCGCAACGGTATGCAGTTCGATGCTCAAGGACAGCGGCTGGACTAAATCAGAACATTCCAAGTAATCATAAACATAGCAGAGCGGCTAAAACCGCTCTGCTATGTTTATCCTTGATACAGTTTGTCAAATTAGAACATCGCTTTCAGAACGAGTTTCCCGTTCAAACCGGGCATAGGGTAGTTGAGGATAATGTCGTACTGCTGATTGAGCAGGTTGTTCACCTCTACCGAAGTGGAAAGACTCCATGTGCGGAAATGAAAAAGTTTGCTGAGAGCCAGATCGTGTGTGTACCACGACGGCTCATAGTTCATCGGGATGTTGGCGGAATTGTGATACCGTTCGCCTACGTAGATGAAACTGTAGTTGAGCGACCACTCTTTCCACGACAGGCAACTGGTCACTGAACCTGAATGTAGTGGTATGTAGGCAATCTGTCCGCCGTAGGTCAGCGGGTCGGTTGGGTCGGTCAGGTCCTTTGCTCGCTGATAAGTATAAGTCATCTGTACATCCCACTGTACATCGTAGTCAAACGCAAAGACCAGTCCCGCGTTCGCATCCACGCCTATAATCTCTACATAACCGAGGTTCATCATCTGCCAGCGGTATTGGCTGTTGCCTTTTGGGATGGCGACAATCTTGTTGTTCACCTGATTGAAGTAACCGTCCGCTTTCAGGTGCAGCTGCAAGCCTCGCAGCGCGCCTGTACCAAAGGTAAACGCCTTGGTGTATTCGGCTCCTGCGTCATATTGCGTGGCATCTTCGGGACGCAGGCTGATATTGCCCACATCCGTATAATAGAGGTCGTTGAACGTCGGCATACGGAACACTTTCTTGTAGAATGCCCGTATATACAGCTCTTCACGCAGCCACGGTTGGTACGAGACAAATACGGCGGGTGTGAAACGTTGCAGTTGTTCGGCGGCATGTTGCGTCTGCTGTGTGCTGCGTTTGATTTCGTCCTTGACGGAGGAGGATAGTACGGAGGCTTGTGCGCGGAGCCACTTGTAATGCCACGCCGTGGCTGCGGCTACCAAACCTGTATGACGGCGGGGGTAGGGGAAGTGAACCAATGACGCATACAACGAGTTGAATTGGTAATCGCTGCTCAACGAAACGCCCCACCAGCTGAAGATGTCGTATTGCAGCGAGGTGGTCAGATAGACCTCGTGTTGCGTGAAACGGTTGTCAATGTACATCAGCGTGGTGTCGGGATTGAGGTACCGCATATAGTCGTTGCTGTACTTTCCGCTGACGAGCCACTGGAGTTTCCTGTGTCCGTCACCAATGCGGCGCGCACCTAAGTCCCATTCGTCTTGGAATGAACCTTGTACAAAACTATTGCGGTCCCACTGACGTTGCGAACTCGTCCACACATTGCGGATAATAGCCCTCGGAATGCCTTTCTCTGATTGGTAGTAGTAACCTTTGACGTGCCATTTGCCTCGTGGCAGGTAGCCGAACAGACCCGCTTCGGCGCGGAACGACTGTACGTCCCCGTTCTGACGTATACCTACTGTGTCCCATGCCGTTGTCCCGTTGGGATAGACTTGGTGCCTGCGGAAATGGTACCGTCCTGTAGCATACGTGTATTCGGCGTTGGCACTCAGATGCAGATTATCGGTCAGTTGCTGCTCATAGAGTATTGACGGATTAGCCAGACCGAACGTGCCGGCTTTCATGCCCGCCTGCAGGTTGTACCGTTTGCCGTCCTTGAACACGGGACGGCGCGTACGCAGATAGAGCGTCCCCGCCGAACCGTAGTCTTTGGCGGACTGGAGTAGTTCGCTCTTCTGACCGTTGTAGAGGCTGATTTCTTCAAGGTTGTCCATTGAGAACTTGCCTAAATCAACCGTCCCATTCTGCGCGTTGCCTATCTCGATGCCGTCGTAGAAAACGCCCAAGTGGTGCGAACCCATCGACCGTATATCCACGGTCTTGATGCCTCCCACACCGCCGTAGTCCTTTACCTGCACGCCGGAGAAGTAACGCAGTGCGTCCGCCACGCTTTGCACGCTCAGCTGCTGTAACCGCTCGCCCGACAGACGCTGGACCGGCATGATGTTGTCCGTCTTGCGTCGTGCCGTCACTTGTACCTCCTCAATGGTCAGTTGCTTCGTGATGGAATCATGGAGTAAAGAATCTGTCGGAATGGCAAACAAATGCCATTCCGACAGAAGTACAAACAATCCTATCAGGACCGTGCGTTTCACTTTTTACTGCCTGATCCCTTGAAGATCGTACATCACACCGTCACGGACAATCATCAGGCGGCCGTTCAGCATCACCTTCTCCGTCTTGGTGTCGTTGGCAGCCTCGTCAAGAGCCGTCTGAACGGGGATAATGCCCTTTTCGGGTGCAACATAGCCTTCCGGCATCGCGGCACCGAAATTGTCAAGGCAGATATACGATGGCGTGTTGTCGTAGTAGGTAATCCCTTCGTCGTATGATATGCGGTCGGTGGTGAACATGGCAAACTCGACTTCGTCAATCTCGCCTAATACGCTCAGGTCCACGTAAGTCCAGTCAGCGATATAGAGACCGTTGGCGGCAAGTTCGACCGTCACCGTATCCACCACATGACCTTCCTTCTTGCCGATTGCATAAAGCAGCAAAAGGTCGTCCTGACGGAAGATGCGTGCAGGGGGCTGGTTGCCTTCCACAAACGCCGCCACCGTATAGGCGTTGTTGTTCACAAAGAAGCCGGGAACGGTCTGCGCGGCGAATGTAACGCTGTTGTTGCCGTTCCAGTCCGAATACCATACGCAGAAATTGTTGCCCTCGTAGGCGCCGCCCGATGTGCTGCGATAAGGCTCCATATAGCCTGTAGAGGTGTTGGCTGTCTCGTCGCTGACTACAAACGAGTAATAATAGTAGGCAGGAGCGTATGCCCCGTCCTTGTAAGTGGTGAATGTGAAATCACCGCTTTGCCATTGGTTCACACCCGTACCCCAGATCTCCTGGATGCCGGCAAACATGTCCTCAAACGTGGCGACCTGCGTTTCTGCTTGAGGCAGTGTGCGCGGAGTTGCTGTCAGTTGTATGCTTGCCATAAGCATACAAACAGAAAAAAGATAGATTTTTTTCATCATTTGTTGGTTTTTGGTTAATAAACAATATGTCTTGTATCAATGCAAAACCAAATTACATACAGACTTTCCCAATCCGGGAAGAAAGTCAATCGTTATATGCCTATGGCAGGTTTTCTGGCTCGTTCTTTGTTCATCGTCTTCCCGATAGGCGTCTTGCCTTTGTAGGATTTTGTCTATCAGTGACTTGTTGAATGGATGAACAGCATGTATCAGAACTCACAGCAGCCGGTCTGCACAGGATTCGCACCTGTTTCCCTTTTTCCGAACGGTCGAACAACCGGCTCGGACACCATTTGCGCCGCAAAGATACGGCAAGTTTTTTATAATAAAATATAAAAATATGCAAAAAAGCAGTATTTTTGTGCGCAAAATCATGTCAAATAGAATATGAAAGGAAAAACCAAGTCTTCCAAACGGCCGTTCAAGTCGTATGCAGGGTTGTGGATGCTCTTTGTGGCAGCCGCCGCATTGGAGTCTATTGCATTCATCCAGTATTTCTACAGCCGTGCCGCCATTAAGGAGGAGGCGGTCTATCGAGCGAAAGCCGAACTCCGTGCCGCCGAACTGGAAATTAACGTAGCCGCTACTGAAATGGAAGCGGCGGCGAAGATGCTCTCCACCATGGCGGAGTTCAACCTCTCCAACCCGGAGGCTATGTATACCTGTACGCAAACGCTGCTCAAGACGCTGGAGGACGTGGAAGGGGCGGGAATAGCCTTCGTCCCCGACTATTATCCGCAGAAAGGTCGTTGGTTTGAGGTTTATAGTAGCCGGACGGATGATGGGGGTATTGTCACCTCGCAGATTGGCGGTGCCAACCACGATTACACGCAGGCGGAGTGGTTCAACAACGGTCTGACCATAGATAGTGCATGGTGGTCCAATCCCTATGTGGACAACGAGGGCGCACATGCCATCGTTGTCACCTGTTCGTATCCCGTGCGTGACGCGCAGGACCGTATTGTGGCGGTGGTATGCGTGGATGTGTCGCTCAAGCGCCTGCAGTACATATCCGAGTACCTGCAGGTGTTCCCTGACAGTTATTACTCCATCCGTTCCGCCGAAGGAAAGGATATCGTCACCCCGCCGGACACCATTCAGGGACGCAGGTACCTTGTCTTTGATGAGGAGATTGATGCCACCGGATGGCACTTGTCCATCATCATACCGGAGGACATCCTGTACGCCGACTTGAAACGTGTCGGGTTGTTGGTGACGGTGTTGATGCTGCTTGGTCTGGCATTGCTTGCGTTTATTATGTACCGCAGCGCGCAGAGTTTCTACAAACTCATTGAGGTCAACACACAGAAGGAGCGTATGGAAGGCGAACTGGAAATAGCGAGAACTATCCAGAGCGCAATGCTACCCAAGGTGTTTCCTCCCTTTGCCGACAGACCCGACCTGAATATCTATGGAATGGTGCAGCCTGCGAAGGAGGTGGGCGGCGACCTGTACGACTTTTATGTCCGTCAGGACAAACTGTTCTTCTGCGCGGGCGATGTGAGTGGAAAAGGCGTACCTGCTTCGCTCGTGATGGCGATGATTAGGTCGCTCTTCCGCAGCGTTACGGCGCACGAGGTGAAGGCGGAAAACATCATGAGGCAGATGAACGACCCGCTCACCGAGCAGAACGAGCAGGATATGTTCGCAACGCTCTTTGTCGGCGTGCTGGACCTCGAGACAGGTATGCTCGACTACTGCAACGCCGGACACAATGCGCCCGTCCTCGTGCAGAAACAGGGGACGAAGATGCTGGACGTGCTGCCTAACCTGCCGTTGGGTATAGTGGGCGGCTTTGAGTACAAAGGCCAGCAGATGCAGGTACAGCGTGGCGAGACACTCTTCCTCTACACCGATGGACTGACCGAAGCCGAGAACGTCAGCCACGCTCAGTACGGCGAGCAGCGGATGCTCCAGACGCTCGCCGCTGCCGAAGGGATGCAGCCGCGCGAGATGGTGGAGACATTGCAGCAAAAGGTGGAGACGTTTGCCGACGGCGCGCCGCAGAGCGATGACCTGACCTTGCTCGCCATACGCTACCAGATATCCGCCATCGTTATGCGCAACGACATACAGCAGATTCCTACACTTGCCGAATGGGTGGAGGGGCTGGAGGTGCCGCAGGAACTCAATATGCCCATCAACCTCGCGCTCGAGGAGATAGTGAGCAACGTGATGCTTTATGCTTATCCCGGACGCAATGACGGGAAAGTCTTTGTGGAGTACAACGAAACGGAAGACGAACGAGGCAAACGGCTTATCTTCACCGTTTCCGACACAGGCATAGCCTTCGACCCGACGCAGAAAGCAGACGCGGATATTACCCTCTCTGCCGAAGAACGCGAAATAGGAGGATTGGGCATACACCTCGTTCGGCAGTTGATGGACGAGATACGCTACGAACGCATCGATGGCAAGAATATCCTCACGCTTGTAAAATCGCTGCACAGCACAGATAATCAAAACGAACAACACTAAAACATAAATAGCTATGGTAACTACAATTGAGCAGGAAGGCAACAGCATCGTTGCCCGTTTCAGCGGAAGGCTTGATACTGCTGCTGCCGTACAGACCGCACAGGATGTCAAACCCCTCTTGGAGGCTCAGAACAAAGAAATTGTTTTGGACTGCTCCGCACTGGAGTACATCTCCTCGTCCGGTCTGCGCATCTTCCTCTCCGTCCGCAAGGAGGCCGCTACGCACGGAAGCAAAGTCATCGTCCGTTCCATCAACGCCGACATACGGCAGGTGTTCATGATGACGGGATTCATCAGCCTGTTTGAGATACAGTAGGATGGAAGCGCTCGATCTGCACTGCCAGATGATTCTGGAGGAGTACCGCGAGGCTTTGCCGGTGCTGGAGAAACTCAAGGACGCTGTTCTCACGCTGCTGCGCGGGGAACTGGAAAAGAGTGGTCTCATTGTCACTGCGATGGAGGCACGTGTGAAGACTGAAGAGTCTCTGGCGGGAAAACTGGTACGCAAAGGCAGCAAGTACGCAACATTGAGTGACATCACCGATTTGGTGGGGGCGCGTGTCATCACCTTCTATACGGACGATGTGGACCGAATTGCATCGATGGCGGAGCAGCTCTTCGATATCGACTGGGCGAACTCGGTGGACAAGCGCAAGCTGCACCAGTTGGACAGCTTCGGCTACAACTCGCTCCACTACATCTGCCGTATGCCCGGCTATGACTTCCGCTTCGAGATTCAGCTCCGTACCACCCTTCAGCACGCATGGGCAGCCATCAACCACGACACTGGCTACAAGTCCGACATTGACATCCCCGCCGAATACAAGCGCCGCCTGAACCGTCTGGCGGGTATGCTTGAGATGGCGGACGACGAGTTCAGCCGCATTCGCACCGAACTGACCGACTACCGCAGGCGAGTGCAGAAACTGGTGCAGAACGGCAGACTGGACGATGTGTCGCTTGATGCCGACACCTTCCGCAGTTACCTGCAGGCGAGGCCGCTCGACATGCTTAACCGCCGCATAGCTGCTATCAACCAGGCGGAGATACAGGAAGCACCGCTTGACCGCTATCTTCGTGTCTTCAAATCTCTTCTCAACTGCAAGACGCTCGGCGATGTGAACCGCCTTATCAAACGCTATGAGGAGGATGCCTACCTGTTGGCACGGCACCAGCTCGGCAGTACCGACCTCGACATTGTGTCTTCCGCTGTCGGACTGCAGAACATCTGCATCGTGTGCATCCTCTCCACAGGCGGCGGCAAAATCGGTCTCGAGCGTCTCTTTGACGCACTCAACGGACATAACACACAGAACATGGCACTTGCTGAACTGACCTACGAAAAGGCGGCGGCGATGCCCTTTATGAAACAGCAAACGAACCAACTATGAAACCTCTGTTGATAGACCTTAACGACTATATCCGTACAGGCGAAGGAGCCAACGGAGCAAGTTATAACCACAAGACTGACCCATCGGTCATGCTCAAACTCTATTTCCGCAATTTCGAGGCAGCCGCACTGGAACTTGAACTGGCGAAAAAAGTGTACGCAATGGGCATACCGACACCCGAACCCGGTGACCTCGTTACCGACGGCCGTCAGACCGGCATACGCTTCCGCCGTGTGGAGGGAAAGAAATCCTACTCACGTGCCTGTGGCGATAATCCCGAGAAAACCGAGGAGTACGCCCGCGAGTTTGCCCGTATGTGCAAGCGGCTGCATACCGTACTCGTGGATACAGCGCAGTTCGAGAGCGTCAAGGAACGCCTGTACAGGATGCTGGACAACAACCCGGATTTCACGGCGGAGCAGAAACAGAAGCTGCGCGCTTTTATAGCCGCTGCTCCTGATGCCGATACGGCCATCCACGGCGACCTCCAGTTTGGCAACGGTATCTTCACCGAAAAGGACGGCGTGCGCAGGCAGTACTTCATCGACCTCGGCGACTTCTGCTACGGCTACCCGATGTTCGACATCGGTATGGTCTATCTCTGCTGCTGCCTCAACGATGAGGCGTGGACGATGGAGGTTAACCACATGTCCAATGCCACGGCACGCCGTTTCTGGGACGCTTTCGCTGAGGAGTATTTCCTTGCGTCCGACTGCCCCGTTGCCGGTTTCGGACCGGGTGCGGACATCCGCGAAGTGGAAAGGCAGGTACGCATCTACGCCGGACTGAAAACGATTATGGTCGAGCGAGACACCCACTGCCCGATGCCGCAGTTCAGGGCAATGCTCGAAGGCACCGTCTATTGAACCCCGTAAAACAGCATCACTATGGCAAACAAGTTCATTGACTCGGAGCTGTTGGACCGCGCTATCGTCTTTGCGGTCCGTGCGCATCATAACACCGAGCGCCGCGGGAAAGGCTTCCCGTATATTGTTCACCCGATGGAGGCGGTCTCTATCGTGGCTTCTATCACGTCCGACCAGGAACTGCTTGCCGCTGCAGCTCTCCACGACACGGTAGAGGATACGGATGTCACAGTGGAGGACATACGCTGCGAGTTCGGGGACCGTATAGCCGGACTGGTATATGCTGAAACGGATCGTTTCACCGATGGCGTTTCCGAGGAGGATAGTTGGTACGACCGCAAGAAGGCGGCCATTGACCGGCTCGCTGCGGCTTCCCGCGATGTCAAGATGGTGGCGATGGGCGACAAACTGAGCAATATGCGCGCCATCTACAGGGATTATATGACGCAAGGGGATGAACTGTGGCAGATTTTCCATGTCAAGGACAAAGCCGCACACGAGTGGCGTTATCGCAGTCTTGCTGCCTCGCTTGCTGAATTGAGTGACACGTTCGCTTATCAGGAGTTTGTATATCTAATCGACCAAGTGTTTGGAAATCCTGTTTGATAATATCGTCAATGCCCGCGACTTGGGCGGTCTGACGGGTGCTGACGGACGGAAAGTCCGGATGCACCGCTTGTTGCGCACAGCCCATCTGCACGATGCAACCGACCGGGATATATGTCGGTTGAGGGACGAATACAACTTGGCACGTGTGTTTGATTTCCGCTCAATAGGTGAAGCGGAGTTCCTGCCGGACAGGGACGTCCCTGGGGCAACGCACCATCTGTTGCCGACCATTGACTTGAGTGCGGAAAAACTGACGGAACAGCCTATTCCGCAAGAGAAGTTCCTTGATTTGGAGGCGCATATCGTTAACTATTCGTTTTATCCCGAGGTGCAGACGATGGCGGCGAATATGTACCCTTCGCTTATCCGCAGCGAATACTCGCAATTGCAGTATGCTGCTTTTCTGCGGCTCATCATTGAAGCACCCGAGGACGGCGGTATGCTGTGGCATTGTTTCCAGGGCAAGGACCGCACAGGGTGGGGAGCGGCATTCGTCCTTTCGGCATTAGGCGTCAAAAGGGAGGACATCATTGCCGACTTTGACCTCTCCAACACGGCATATACCGAACTGGTTGCCCGCCTGTGCGCGGATATTGATAGTCAGGGTGGGGGAGAGAACGAGAAAGAGGTCATCCGTGCCTTTATGGGGGTGAGTACCAACAATTTCCGCAGTACGCTTGACCTCATTGACCGCGAGTTCGGCGGCATGACGAGGTATCTTCACGAGCAACTGATGCTCTCCTCTGACGATATCCGTCTTCTCCGTAAAAGGTTTCTGGTTGCATAACCCCAATCGTCCCTTAGACTTTCTCATACATCATCCTTTAGACTTTCTCATACCCTGTCCCTGCTATCTGTACTTCCAAATACTCCTTTGGAAGTATCATTTGCAATTTGCAATTTGAAATCATAAATCATAAACATAAACACTCCCCCACACGTAGTCTAAACAATAAATTTGCAATTTGCAATTTGAAACTTGAAATCATAAATCATAAACCATAAACCATAAATCATAAACACTCCCCAACACGCAGTCCCTACATGAAAGTCCGGTGGACTTTTATGATTGCGGACAATGGCGAGGATGGCTAACGTCCCCAACAGCCGTAGTAGTTAGTATTTTCTCAATTATCAACTATCAATTGTCAATTATCAATTAACAGTGCAGCAAGCAACACCGTAGGATAACCGATAGATAACCGAAGGATAACCGTAGGATAACCGAAGGATAGCCGTATGATAGTGCTTGTTTGAAGCTTATTCAAAGATACCCATACCGTACCCGCACCGTAGTTTTACCGCACGAAACCAATAAATTTGAAATTTGCAATTTGAAATCATAGATGTTTCTTCCGTACCCTTATGCTCTCTCTTCCGTATCTTGTCCCCTTTCGGAATCTACTTATTCCGATATACCGACATACCGATATCCCGTCCCCACGTGAGAAAGGAGATGCCTATGTTCATTGCGTGCTGATATCATCAGCACAAGAAACAATCTGCCCTCTGTCCTATTTCACCTGCATAAAGAAAAATTTAGTTAATATATTTTGTATTTAGAAATATGGTTGTACTTTTGCGGCGGAATGGATGCATTGCACGATGGGTGTAAGGAACGCATTCATTTCGCGGAATCGATCTACGCCGGATAACCGTGCTTCACAGCCGGTTATGGGATAGAGGGTTCAAAATGTATTGAAAATAGCGTTTATTGACGCTTTGTGTTTGACAATTCGAAACTTCGCAACTTTCGTAAAAGGGTCAGAAGCAAAGTGAACAATAGATGCCTATGGGTATGACAGTCATGCCCTTTCTGCCGTTTCTTTGCAGGAGGTTTGTCATATCGGCGTAGGTTTCCTGTTGTTTATTTGACCCTTTAGGCAATGCGAAGGCCTCGAATTGTGAATAAGCAACTCGAGGTCTGCGCTATTTGTGCGTATACATACTTTTAGATATTGGTGCTCGGAAATTTAAGTCGTAAAACAGAAACAATATAATAAAGAAAAAAATAACAACTTTAAAAAGAATAACCATGAAAAGACTTATTGTTATTGCATTAGCGATTGTATGTGGAGTTGTTTTCTCTGATGGTTTTGCTCAGAAGCAGAAAAAAGCAGAATTGGCAGAAACAGGAAAGGAAGAACTGCGCATTCAAGAGAGAAAAAAACTCCAAGAGATACGAGAACAAATGCATCTTGATAGCATTAAACAGGTAGAAAGAATACGGGAATTAGAGGAAGAAAGAGAAAGGTTAAAGATGGAAGATTCTCTTTCAAACCCGAAAGGACAGCTGCCAGGATATGAAGAAATGGAACTTCCTTGTCAAGAAGAAGCAATAAGTACAGATGAATATTATGGTGCATGGGCCGTTAGCGATGAGCAATTTAGCCAATCAGCTGCCGTTCGAGACGCTATGCTTAAAGCAAAAATTGAATTAGCGAAACAAATAGGAGGAGATGGAGAAGATGGGGTGTTGATAGACGATGCCAAAATAGTTTGCAGGATGATAGCTCTCGATAGTTTTGGCAATTATATCGCTTATGTAGCTATCAGAATGCCAAAAAATAAATAATTATAAACGGAAAAAGCCGAGGCGCCTGAAAGGCTGTAGGCAATATATGTATTTCAAAAAACCGATGCCCGACGGGATATAAGTGGGCGGAAGAATCATGAAAAAGATTTTGTTCTACGCTACTATGGTAGCAATGGTCATGGCAATGGCTATGCCGGTTCAAGCTCAATCGCGCAAAGAAAAGAAAGCCGCGAAGAAAGAAGCATGGGAAATGAGGCAAAAGTTCATTAAAGATTCCACCGAACGTGCCAACAAAGCAAAACTGGAGGCTATAGACAGGGAAAATAAAGCCAAAGAGGACGCTGACCGCCATGCACAAGAAATACAAGATTTGAAAGCTCAAAACGAAAAAGACAAATTGGAATCCCAGTATGGTATGGACAGAAAGTTGGCAAGCGGTGTCCGCCTCATCTACACTCCCTGTATGGATGATTTTCTGGCATTGAATCTGGAGCCGGACTATATGGCAGCTCAAGGTATCGCAACATCCCAACCCAATCAGGAAACGGCGGAAGTGGAAGCCAACCGCGTCGGAATAGCGGATATTACCACCCGTTTGGTTGGTGTCATCAAAAACGGTGTGGAGCATTATGCAAAAGATTCCAGTTTTCCTACCAATAAACGTAGCATTGAGGCACAATTGGAGGGATTGGCTGTCAGCACCGGAGAAATGGCTATCAAAAAATTATATTCCGTCAAATGCCGTGATTTCACTACAGACAAATATATGCAATACAACTGCTATGAAGCGTTGTTTGTTCCTGTAAAGAAAGTGTTGGAAGAAGTTGCCAACGAGGCTGCAAAACAATTGGATATCGACAAGGCTCTTTTCCGCAAACACATGGAAGAAGAACTGGAAAACAACCGTGAGAGAGAGAACGCTGATTTGGAAAGACAACGTAAAGAATTAGAGAGATAAAAATAGTGTTATATAATAGTATTATATTTATGCGCAAATATATAATTGTGCTTCTGGCGCTATTGACTACAGGACTTTTTTGTCAGGATATTGTGGCTCAAAGTAAGTTACCTGACTGGATTTTCAAAAAACCGCAAAGAAGTAGCGGAAACAGGACTTTTTACTATCATGTAGAGAAAGGTCGGGGAAAAACAGAAACGGAAGCCCGCAATGCCGCTTATACACAGGCGTTCATGCAAGTAGCCCTCAAATTGGGTATCCCGTTGAATACGGAAGACATCAGCAAAGCTATTTCAAGCGGTACCAATGTTCAACTTCTTGCCCAGCGTTTCACCATCCCTATGAATGTGGCGTGCTATTTCTCCCGTAAAGACGATAGCGGATGGAACTATTGGCTGCTGTGCCAGATTCCCGAACTGGGATATGCGGACAGGGTGCGTTTTGACGATTTTACTGATTGCTATTCACATCACCTCTATGATTCCCTTATTGAATTAAAAGACATTCGTGAGAAAGAAAAGATCCGCCGTTCCAACACCCGCGCAATCGTTGCTTCAACCTTCATTCCGGGTATGGGACAGATGTTGAAGGGACAAGGAGGAAGCGGTGCGGCATTTCTGGTCAGTGAGGTGGCTCTGTTCGGTGGGGGTACGGTATGTTATTTCCTCGGGCAGGAACAATCCAAAATCATGAAAGCTTCCGGCTCTTCCTATCAGGATTATACGAATGCCAAAAACAAGAAACAAACATGGGATATTGCAATGTACACTTGCTTTGGTGTAGGAGCGGCTGTACATATCGCCAATATGGTACAAGCATGGTATGTTGAAGACAAACACTTGAAAACTACCAATATGGCATTTGTTCCTGCGGTTATTCCTATAAATGAATACTCAACGCCGTCCTATGCAATGGGCGCAGGTATGCAAATTAAATTCTAACAGATATGAAAACAAGATTCACTTGGTTTGGCGTTATCGCCGCCGTTATCGTATGCATCAGTACATTCTTTGTTGGGTGTAAAGAAGATGGCTTGAATGACGTAGTCAAATATCATGGACAGGTTGTGTATATCAACACCACAACTCCGTTCCCTGATTTGACCGTCAAAGTAACCGACGGTCACAATACACATTGTCAGACGCAGACAGATGCAGGAGGTCTGTTCTCGCTCAAGGTGCGTGTCAGCGAGATTGACGGCAACTATTACTTGTTAGCCGGAGACTCTACGTGTATATCAAAGCGTGTTAACTTAGGCGGTTTCGGCCAATCCGAAGTGGATCTTGGTGTCATAGAAGTGGAAGGTCCCGCCTTGCCTACGGTTGTGACCGCTCAGATAGGAACTCCGTCTGATACAAAAGCCACCTGCGGCGGTAATGTTACTCAAGACGGGCGTTCTCAAGTAACAGCCCGAGGAGTATGCTGGTCTAAAACGGAATATCCTACGATTAATGATGATCATACACAAAACGGTTCAGGGCTGGGTGAGTTTACATCCCAACTGACGAACTTGGAAGCAGGGGTTACCTATTACGTCCGTGCCTACGCCACCAACCGAATTGGTACCGCCTACGGCGAACAACGACAATTCACCACCGCCACCGGCATTCCGTCGGTAACAACGGATGAGGTGTCGGCTATCTCTGCCACGAGTGCCACCTGCGGCGGCACGGTGGCGGGCAACTCCGGCTACCCCATCACGGCACGCGGCATCTGCTGGAGCAGCACCACAGCCTCGCCTACTATGCAGGACACTCATTCAGAAGAAGTGGCAACTACGGGACATTTCACCTCTATGATGATAGGATTGGAACGCAATACTACCTATTATGTCCGTGCTTATGCTGTAAATGAAAAGGGTCCTAATTATGGGGAAACGAAAACATTTACAACTCTTAACGGTATGCCGGTTGTTACCACCACTGCTATTACCAAGAGTGGCTCATCTTTCCTTTCGGGAGGATATATTTCCGACGATGGTGGCTCTGCTGTAACAGCACGTGGAATATGCTATGGTTCATTCCCTCATCCGGATTTGTCTTCTACTTATAAACACACTTCTGATGGCACGGGGACTGGTTATTATACGTCCGTCATCAATTCCTCCGGGCTTATCTATGTGCGTGCTTATGCCACGAATGCCAATGGGACAACATACGGGAATGAAATTTCAATTGATTTGGAATATTTAGCATTGCCAACTTTTGTTTTTAATAATATAACCTACCGGGTGGCTCCTACTGCCTCCATTCAGATGACGTGGGATAATGCAAATACTTATTGTGAAGGACTTATGCTTTATGGTTATTCTGATTGGCGATTACCGACAATGGAAGAATTATATCAAATGTTTGTATTAAGTTCGGAAATAGGAGGATTTAATGTAGGTACTTGGGATAATTATTGGAGCTGTTCCTATTATGTTGATAATTCTTATCCCATTAAGATCAATTTTCAAGACGGGCATGAAAGTCAAAGTTACAATAATACCTTATTCGATGAATGTTTCGTCCGCCCTATTCGGGAAGAAAAATAATGTGATTCTTTAAGGGTAAAAATTAAAAAATAAGAATGAAAACAAGATTCACTTTGGTTGGCATTATTGCCATTGTTGTTTTAGGTATCAGTACTTTCTTTGTCGGGTGTAAAGAAGAAGGTTTGAATGATGTAGTCAAATATCACGGACAGGTTGTGTATATCAACACCACAACTCCGTTCCCAGATTTGACCGTCAAAGTAACCGATGGTCATAATACACATTGTCAGACACAGACAGATGCCGGAGGTCTGTTCTCGCTCAAAGTACGTGTCAGCGAGATTGACGGAAACTATTACCTGCTTGCGGGCGACTCGACGTGTGTCCCGAAGCGAATAGGACTGGGCGGTTACGGCCAATCCGAAGTGGATCTTGGTGTCATAGAAGTGGAAGGTCCCGCTTTGCCTACTGTCGTTACCAATCCCATTCAATCGGTAACAGCCGATGCTGTGGTTATGGGAGGAGAGGTAAAATCAAACGGACGATTGCCCGTAACCGCACGCGGAATATGCTATGGTCCGGACGCTTATCCTACCATAGACGGACTGCACACAACAGACGGAAGCGGATTGGGAACGTTTACCAGCAATCTGAAAAATCTTGAATACAACACTATTTACTATGCACGGGCATACGCTACAAACAAATTAGGCACAGCATACGGGGAACAGGTAAAGTTCACGACCGAAGAAGGTGTGGCTATTGTAGTGACGGATTCCGTTATCCGTATTACTGCCCATTCGGCAAAGTGCAAAGGGCATGTGGAGAGCGATGGTGGCTTTGCTGTCACCAAACGCGGTACGTGTTGGAGCAAACGTCCCGATCCGACTGTTGATGACGACTGCACAGATGACGGTTCGGGCAAGGGCGAGTTCACCAGTACAATGAAAGATTTGGTGGAGAACACCACCTATTATGTGCGCACGTATGCAACCAACAGCACCGCCACCGTTTATGGCGAGCAGATAATGATTACTACCTTGGACGGTCTGGCAGTGGTCAAGACAGATTCTGTGAGGACCATCACAGCCACCGGATTCACAGCATACGGAACCGTTGTTTCCGATTGCGACATTCAAGTTACCGCACGCGGTTTCTGCTATGCTACTACGCAATATCCAACCATTGATGACAAATGCATAACCGTCAGCAAGGGACTTGGATCATTCAAAGCCACTATCAGCGGACTGGATTATGCAACCACCTATTATGTGCGGGCGTATGCGACGAATGCTACAGCCACTTCATACGGCGAGCAAATAGCAGTCACAACATTATCAGGACTGCCTAAAGTCAGTACAGACCAGGTGACCAACATAGGTTCCGTAAAAGCCACCTGCGGCGGTAATGTGACAGATGACGGCACGCTGAGTGTTACAGCTCGCGGTGTATGCTATGGCACTGAACAGCAACCGACGGTTGAAGGTTCGCATACTACAGACGGAAAAGGCACAGGCAAATTTGTCAGCAACCTGAAGAACTTGCAGGACAAAACTACGTATTATGTCAGGGCATACGCTACAACGGCTGCCGGTACAGCGTATGGTGAACAAAAGACGTTCAAGACGGAGAATGGTCTGCCTGTTGTGTCGCTTTCGCAGATAGGCGAGCCTACTGCCAATAGTGTAACCTGCAAAGGGAATGTGACTGGCGACGGCGGTGTGACCATTACGGAACGCGGATTCTGCTATAGCACCGCGCAATATCCGACCAACACGGACGCATGTGTAAAAATCGGCAACGGAACGGGAGAGTTTGAAGGAAGCCTGACCAAACTGATGGTCAATACCACCTATTATGTCCGTGCCTATGCTCTCAATTCGATAGGCGTAGGCTACAGCGAGCAGAAATCGTTTACGACCCAAAGCGGTTTGCCATCTGTAACAACAGCAGAACCGACTGCAACCGCAACAACGATTACAGTAGGGGGTAGTGTTACTGATAATGGCGGTTATTCAGTGACTGACAGAGGTGTTTGCTATAGTACATCCAACTCGGAACCGACTGTTACGGAAGACAAAATATCAGGCGGCAAGGGTAACGGGGATTTCTCGGTTACGATAACCGGTTTGTCCGCCAATACGACCTATCATCTCCGTGCGTATGCCACCAATGAGAATGGCACCGTTTATGGTAAGTCTGTATCCATCCAGACAAAAGACGGAAGTGCAAGTGTCACGCTTGGCGCAATAACGGGCATAACAGCTTCTTCGGCTTCGGTTCCGGTCACGGTGACGGATGTGGCAAATGCCACATTGTTGAGTTGCGGTGTCTGTTGGTCCACCAATCCGAATCCGACAATCGATAACGACAAGGTCGTAGCGGATGGGAAAAAGTTGAACACTGCCTATACATGCAACATGTCAGGGCTTACAGCCAATCAGAAATACTACGTCCGTGCGTATGCAACAACTGATGCAATCACCACCTATAGTGAACAAAAGACCTTTATCACGACAGCAGGTCTGGCAAGTGTGTCCACAGGTACTTCCACAACCACTTCAACCACCATTACATGCACCGGTGAAGTGACGGATGACAGCGGTTATAGTGTTACAGAGCGTGGTATCTGTTATAGTTTGACAAATGCTGAACCGACCATTACGGATAGCAAACTCGCAGGAGGAAGCGGGAAAGGCACATTTAGCGTGACCATATCCAAATTAACACCTTCCACGAAATATTATATCAGAGCTTATGCTATCAATATCAATGGTCCAAGTTACGGTAACGTCATATCTGCTACTACGAAAAACGGAGCAGCTTCTGTTAACATTGAGCCTGTTTCCAATATCACAGCGTTAACTGCCAGCAGTCAGGTAACCGTTACTGATGTAGGAGGGGGCACTTTGCAGAGTTGTGGCGTTTGTTGGGCAACGAATCCCAATCCGACCATAGAGGATAGCAAGACGGCTGCTAATGGCAATGTGCTTAATACCGCATACAATTGCAATATGTCCGGTCTTTCACCCAACACGACCTATTATGTTCGCGGCTATGCCACAACGGATGTAACCACAACCTATAGCGAACAGATAACATTCAAGACCGCTACAGGTCTGCCGGTATTGACTACATTGGAAGCGACATCGACGACAACTACAATCACATCCGGCGGCAACATCACAAGCGATGGCGGATATGCAATCACCGCACGCGGTATATGTTGGAGTACAACAAACAGCACACCTGACATCAATGACAAAGTAACCAACAACGGCAAAGGCACAGGGTCTTATTCAAGTTCAATATCCGAACTTACAGCCAACACGACCTATTATGTCCGAGCGTACGCCACTAACCAGATCGGCACGGCATACGGCAATGTAATAACAATCAAGACAACTAACGGTATAGCAAGCGGCACATTGGGAACAGTCACGGACATTACAGCCTTGACTGCCTCATGCACAATTACTATTTCTGGTGCGGGCGGAGCAACGTTGAAGGAATGTGGTATATGCTGGTCAACAACTCAGAATCCTACTGTCGCAAACAACAAAACCGCAGGGGGTAATCAGGTAGGGATAACCTACAACTGCAATATGTCCGGTCTTACGCCCAACACAACCTATTATGTCCGCGGATATGCAACTACGGATGTAACGACCTCATATAGTAAACAAGCAAGTTTCAAAACCACAACAGGTCTGCCGGTACTGACGACGACCGAACCGATTGCTACATCAACAACTGTCACATCCGGTGGCAACATAACAAGCGACGGAGGATATACGATAACCGCTCGTGGTATATGTTATAGCACCAGCAATTCAACACCAACGATTGCAGACCAATATACTACAAGCGGAACAGGAACAGGTAACTTCTCATCCGTAATAACAAATGTTTCTGTCAGTACAACCTACTATGTCCGTGCATACGCAACCAATTCAATTGGCACGTCATACGGCAATGTGGCAACAGTAAAAACAGGAAACGGCATGCCGACAGTTGTAACAACCGTTATAGGTGAGAATGTAACAGAAACAACGGCTGTTTCCGGCGGACAGGTAACAGACGATGGGGGCTCCGCAGTAATAGCACGTGGTGTATGTTGGAATACATTGCCTTATCCAACAGTTAATGACAATAAAACGACAGACGGATCCGGTATCGGTTATTATTCAAGCACCATAACGGAGATTGACCTTACAAGTTCAAATACCTATTACGTCCGTGCGTATGCAACTAACAAAAACGGCACTGCGTATGGTGAGCAAGTAATAGTAAATAAAGAATATTTAGATTATAAGAATTTACCTAAAATTGAATATGGAGGATATATATATGTGTTATATAATGATATAGGTAAAATGTCTTACGAAAAGGCAATAACGGCATGTGAGAACCTTATTTTTGCAGGAATTAATGATTGGGAAATACCCGAAGACGTTGATTTATTAGAGCATATTATGCAAAATTATATTAAGGGATGGAAAGATGTAAACGGGAACGAAGTTGAAGTTTATTTTGGAGGTTCTGATCATAGGCTTTATTCGTCAGATTATTATTGGACACGATCTAATGTTTATAATGGTTCATCATGTCACCCCCTGTATGTTGTATATTATGAGGTTTCTTCCTCCTCGGCCGGTTATAAGCATAATATAAATACGTATGGCTGTATGTGTTATTATGAGGCTGTGCGAGTCCGTCCTGTCCGCAAATATAAAGCAACAGAATAAATCTCTTTAACTATTAAAACCTCGCAATGTACAGGTTAATTGCATTAAATTATGATTAATGAAACACTTACTCACGCAAAGAAAGCGATTGAGCAACGTATCAAAAATAAATCTTGCGATACTAAATCATTCCAAGACAATTGGGTGGAATATGAAGAATATTATAATGATTATAATGATTTAAGCCGATACTACGATGTGGACACATACTGATATTCAAAGTTTTCTTTCAGACTCATGGCATAATATATTACAAGGTGTTATTTATGGCAGTATAAGTGCTGTTTTAGTTAATGCGATACGGCCAAAGCCTCGCGTCTATATTTGTGACCAAATAGCAAAATATGGTGATAATAAATATAAAATCAAGATTATTAATGATTCTTTTTTTGACGTTTATAGCATTAGTGGATATGTTACATATTATGATTCTGATTCCAAAAGCGATTTTGTTACGGCACTAACTATAATTCCACTATTAGAGAGAAAGCGACTTATGAAGGAGTCAAATAATGAATTTGTCACTACATTGAATCCGTGTACACAAATACCAAAGGAGAAAATAGAAACTCTACATCCAGATTCTATAATACGTAGAAAATATGATCAGAAAACATTAACAATAGCTGATTTTAAGGCTGATAATCATTTAAATATTGAAATTTCTTTATCTGCTACTCATTCAAAAAGTGGAATTAAAAAGGTATTTTCTAAAACACTAAAAGAAATATGTAGTGGTGAATGGCAGACAGGAGAGCGAAAAATAAAAAAGGCTTCAAGGGAAAAAAAGTAATGCGAACAATCATAATTAAACCCACATACTCCTGCAATCTGCGTTGCAAGTATTGTTATTTGAGTAACGAGACCAAGCGGCAGGCAAGGCTGTTTGATTTGGAATTTGCGAAACGCATTATAGACCAAATCAAGCGGATGCAGCGAGACAAACCACGCAGGAAGTTCACTATCATTTGGCATGGTGGTGAGCCAATGTTGTGGGGCATAGACAACTATCGTGCTATCTTTGCTTATATGCAACAAGAGCTGGCAGGCTGTGAGTTGCAGAACTCCATGCAGACTAATTTGTCGCTTGTCAATGACGAGTGGATCGACCTCTTTCAGCAATATAATGTGCGCGTAGGGTTTTCATTGGACGGCACGGCAGATATTCATAATCAGCAGCGTGTAGGCATACACGATGAGCCGACATTCGAGTGTATTATCAGCAATTACCGTCTTTGCAAACAACGTGGAATGCATATTGGTTGTATTGTTGTCGGCAGCAAAAAGCATATAGGGCATATTCCCAAACTCTACCGCTTTATGCGTGACGAGGGAATCAGTTTCAAATTCAATCCGCTGTTCTGTTCCGGCGAGGCTCAAAACAACATTGACGAGTACGGTATTACCCCGGATGAGTATGCACAGATGGCGATAGAGTTGTTCGATCTTTGGTATAACGATCAAGAAGGAGAGATAACAGAATCAAACTTTGTAGAGATAGCGAGCAATATCGCGACGGACAAACCATCCGGCTGTATGTTCTCCACTAACTGCCAAGACAACTTCATGGCTATTGCACCTACAGGTGATGTGATGCCGTGCGGACGCTTCTGCGACAACGACCTGCTTCAATACTCATACGGTAATCTTCATAATGAATCGCTTGTAGACATAATGCAACGCATTAAACAGTCGGAAACATACAAACGCGCCGAGTACATAGCCCAAAGCGGTTGCTCTAAATGCAAATGGTATCATATCTGTCACGGCGGATGTCTGCATGACGGTTTTCTCGCTTCAGGAGATTTAAAACATAAAACATTCCTTTGTCCTGCATACAAGAAAATATTTGCACATATTGAGAAAAGAATCAACAAAGACGGATTAAATAAAATCGAAGCACAAAGTTAGACGACCTGTTCCTGCCTGACAGAGAGTATTCAAGAGACCACTATTACAAACGAAATCCAATATCAAGCGGGCTATCACATGGTGTATGCAATGATAGTATGAATATAAACATAGACAAATATGCGTAAAACGATTATCTTTTTAGTGCTTTGTGCCGCGATGCCGATGGCAGCGCAGGACAGAGGTTTTGATGACTTCGTGAAGAAGCAGAACGACAAGTTCAATCAGTTCAAATCGGACAAACAGGCAGAGTTTGACGCGTTCCGCAAACGCGCTAACGAGCAGTTTGCGGAGTTCATGAGGCAGAAATGGGCGGAGTTCCCTGTTCATGAGGCGGAGAAACCCGTGCAGGAAAAACCGGTAGAGCCGATAGTGTTCGATGAACCGACACCCGCTCCCGCTCCGAAACCCGATACAAAACCTTCTCCGAAACCCAAAGAGACACCGAAGCCCAACGAGAACGACAAACCACTGCCTGCACCAAAACCGGCACCCACTCCCGCTCCGAAACCCGATATAAAACCGTCTCCGAAACCCAAAGAGACACCGAAGCCCAATGAGAACAACAAACCACTACCTGCACCCAAACCGGCAACAGACCCTAAGCCAGTACAGATTGCTGTAAAGCCGCAAGTGGTGGTCGTTCCGGCTCCTCAACCGGCACCGGAACCCATCGCGCCGGTTGTACCCAAAGAAGAACCATACAAGAAAGTGTCTGTCGGCTATTTCGGCTCTATTATAACAATCGGCTTTCCGACCAACGACAACCTCAAGCTATATGCGTTGGAGGAGAACGCCATTGCGGATGCATGGCAGCAATTGTCTGACAGTCGCTATGACATCACTGTCAGCTCGGCTCTTAACGCTCGTAACACCTACCGGCTGTGCGATTGGGCGTATATGAAGATGCTACAGGCCGTGACGGAGAAACAATACGGCAAAACTAACGTAGCCGTCTTGATGCAGGCGTTTCTTATGACCCAGTCCGGCTACCGCATACGCCTCGGTATGAGCGAGACGAAACTGTATATGCTCGTTGCCAGTCTCTATGACATCTTTGACTTACGTTATTATCTTATTGACGGAACCAAGTTCTATAATGTAAGCGGAGACAAGAGCATAAGAATGCAGATTACCAAAGCCAATTACGACAAGGAGAAATCATTATCACTACAAATGACACAACTGCCGGACTTCAGCAACGAGCCGACACCACGACGGACACTCACTTCCAGAAAAGGGGTTACCGCTTCTGTAAGTCTCAACAAGAACCTGATAGACTTCTTCAATACCTACCCGCAGGCATGTTTCAACGGCGACCAGACAACCCGTTGGGCGGCGTATGCCAACACCCCCGTGGAGGAGTCGGTCAAAGATATGCTCTATCCCTCGTTGAAGAACGCCATTGCAGGTCTGAAGGAGAGTGATGCCGTCGGAATCCTGCTCAACTGGGTGCAGACAGCATTCGAGTACGGCTATGATGACAAGATATGGGGAGGTGACCGGGCATTCTTCGCGCAGGAGACTCTTTACTATCCGTACTGCGATTGCGAGGACAGAGCCATACTCTTCTCGCGTCTCATTCGCGACTTGACAGGGCTGGATGTTGTGCTGCTCCATTACCCCGGGCACTTGGCTGCGGCTGTCGCATTCAATGAGAATGTCAAAGGGGATTACTTGGTGTATAAAAACCGCAAATACATAGTCTGTGACCCGACCTATATCAATGCCGGTGTAGGACGCACCATGCCCGATATGAACAACAACGAAGCCCAAATCATCGCCTTGCACTAAGAGTTGGCATAATTATTGCCAAAATACACATGAGATGAAACAGAAACCATTTTTTTATATCATTGCAGCGATTGGCTTGATTATCTTTGCCTATGTGATAGCATGGCCGTTTTATGCGTACGCTTTCTTTGACTATTGGACAAGCGGGGATAATTGCGGGTTTGTAAGAGTCCCGTTTACATTTGGCGGATTGTTTCATCTTCTTGTGTTCGGAGTCATTGCCACAATTGTGTTTTATCCTTTTTTCACTTATCTGAAAAGTCTGTACAAAACGGATAAGTTAGAGGCAAGAAAGATTCTGCATCTTCCTGCTTTTGATTTCAGCAGACTATGGATGAGAATATTTTTCTATCCTTTGTCATTGATATATTTTTTATTAACTCTTTTCGTATATCCGTTTCTTGTTGCACATATTGACCGCTATCCTAATTCATTCGGAGACATGCAGAGTTATTACGAAAGTGAAGGGCCGGCGGTATTATCGAATATTTGCAGCGAGGCCGGCGGACATGTATATGATTTGCATCCGAGAGGCGAAATCATAGATCCGGAAAGTGCACGGCTTGTGGCGTTTTTATACTTTTTTGGCATCATGTTTCTTTATGTGGTGGTATATTTCATCATATATCGTATCCGCAAAGAAGACTCTGAAACCACGTAATGATGTCTGACTCCACACACCACGCTTAACACGCGTGGTGTTTTTCTTTGTATTCATCCGATTGTCAATCGGCATTGACTTTGTATTACTACTGCCCGATAATAATACGGCTATCGGTCAAAAGTTATTCTCTCCACCTGCTGCTGAGAACATACACCCAAACGGTGGCAATAAGATTGCCGCATAACGGACGGATGGGCGTAACGTCTCAAATTCAAAACAAAACAGTAGCCAAATTCAAAACAAAATTATAGCCAAATTCAAAACAAAACCGTGTCCAAATTCAAAACAAAATTATAGCCAAATTCAAAACAGATTTTTGTATATTGAAAATAATGAATACTTTTGCGGCGTGAAAGAGTAAACGAATAGTTTGTCAATTTTTCTGCAAAATCATCGCTTATGGAAGCATACAGACAACGTGTCGCAGACATCCTGTTACGGGACAGACTGGAGGAGGTGGGTGCCGTATTGGTTGAGGGTTCCAAATGGTGCGGAAAAACCACCACATGCGAGCAGCAGGCGAAGAGTGTGCTGTATATGTCCGACCCCGAAATGCAGCAGCAGTATTCAGATCTCGCCAACACTCAGGTCAAGGCACTGCTTACGGGTGACACGCCTCGTCTGATAGACGAATGGCAACTAGCACCGCAACTTTGGGATGCCATCCGTTTCGAGGTGGACCACCGGTCGTCCCACGAAGGGCAGTTTATTCTGACAGGCTCTTCCGTTCCTGTATCGACGGACAGAATCAAACACTCAGGTGCCGGACGTTTTGCCTGGCTGAAGATGCGTCCGATGAGTCTGTATGAGTCAGGTGACTCAACCGGCGAGGTCAGTTTAGAGAGCCTCTTTGACCCGTCAGTACCCGTGGAGGGACACAACCAAATGGATCTCAACAGGCTTGCTTTTCTGACCTGCCGAGGTGGTTGGCCCGCCACGCTGGACAAGAGCGAAAGGGTGGCATTGCGCACGTCATACAACTACCTGGATGCCGTTGTCAATTCGGACATATCGCGTGTGGACAATGTGGCGCGCAATCCCGTTTGGGCGGAACACCTGATGCGTTCGTATGCACGTCTGCAAGGCTCGCAGGCTTCTGCCAAAGTGATACTGGACGATATGAAAGCGTCACTGTCATCGGAGAGCGTTTCCGTGCAGACGGTTGAAAATTACCTGACGGCATTGCGCAAGATGTTCGTTGTGGAAGACCTGCCGGCCTGGAGTCCCAATCTGCGCAGCAAAACTGCCATACGCACCTCCGACACCCGTTATTTTGTCGATCCGGGCATAGCGGCGGCAGCAATGCGTATCGGTCCGAAAGACCTGATGAACGATTTGAAGACATTCGGCTTCCTTTTTGAAACGCTGTGCATAAGGGATTTGCGAGTGTATGCGGAGGCGATTGACGGTCACGTTTTCCATTACCGCGACAAGACAGAACTGGAGTGTGACGCGGTCATTCATTTGAGAAACGGCCAATACGGTTTGATTGAAATCAAACTGGGCGGTGACGAGGCTATGGCGCAAGGGGTGAAGACACTGGATGCGCTGGAAGCGAAAATCAACACGGAGCAGATGTCCAAGCCCGCCTTCAAGGCTGTTGTGACAGCTGTCGGCTCTCTTGCCTACCGCCGTCAGGACGGTATATGCGTCATCCCGATAGGCTGCCTGAAACTATAATCAGATCTGTTTTATTGTCCTTTTTGTCGGGCTGCGATATGTTCGGGGCGACAGAAGAAGCGCAGGCGGGGCGGCAAAACGAGTGTTTTCCTGAAAGCTCTGCAGTCATTGCAGGTGAGCAACGCGCTGTAGTGACAGGGTAGGGCAGGCGTCTACTGACTTATGCGCCATCCCTAAAGATGCCTTGACCGATGTGCAACTACGAAGGGGAGTTTATTACAATTTTTTTTGTCAAAATTAGGCGGTGATCCTGTTCTTTCGTCGTTCATTCGTCGTTCATTGCCTGTTCAAAAAGTGCATTCAGCCCTTTATTCATCGGTTACGCGAGTGCTTTTTTTTTCTGTAAATATGTGAACTAAAACACAGGCTATCCGACAGCGATATGGGTTAAACCCAAATCTTATACCTCTATACCGTACTCACGTTGCATTATGAAATCAAACCCAAACCACTCGTCAGCGGTCTGGGATAATGGTTTCATGTGCTTCCTTTTCGGATTTGCAGGAGAGATTAGCCGGATAGGATTTGTCAGAATGGATAACCGATACCGAAATTGAGGTGGACGGCATCGAGGAAGGAGGGGATATTGAAATACGTGTCGATGGGGCGGTTGTAATCAGGGGTCATATCCTTGTTGTACTTGTACGTCTGGTAGGGGGCATGGATGCCTACACCGAGGTCGAGCCGAATGACCAGTCCATCCAAATCCAAACGAAGTCCCGTACCCGTACCGAGAGCAATCTGCCGCGCCCAATCGGGATTGTTAAGAAGGCCGTCACGAAGGTTGGCAGGAATCTCCATCTGTTGGATGAATGCCGTCAGTTCGGCATTGTCTTCAAAGTCGTCAAGGGTGTTTCCCCAGTACCACACGTTGCCCGCATCAAGGAACAGCGCACCGAAGACTTTCCACCAGATGGGGAAACGCAACTCAAAGTTGGCTTCCAAGCGTATGTCACCGGCGTGGAAGAAGTTCTGGTTGTACTTGGTACTGTAGTAGTTGCCCGGACCGTACGAATAGGAAGCGACGGCACGCATGCTGTTTGTTCCGCCGGCGTAGAACATCTCGGAGAGCGGAGTGGTGACGGAGTTGCCCATCGGAAGGATACCGCCTGCATACAGGCGTGTGGCAATGCTCACTTTGTCGGTCAGGTTGAACTTGTTGCGCAGTTCGGTGCTGAGCCGGATGAACTGGTCAAAGGAGATATGTCCGAGGGGTTTGCCATATTCGTCCCATTCATGTCCGAAGAGGCAGTAGAGCGAGTTGAGCAGGTTTCCAGCCTCTTTGATTTCGATGTCAATCATCGTATTGACAGCGCGACGTGCGCGGTAGTCGTTGTAGGTAAAATCGTACCCGACAGCCGGAATGAATTCATCGCCGGCAATCAGTTTGAGGAGTTGGGGCTGGTTGATTGCTTTCGTTATCAGATCCTCCGAAGTGCTGCTCATGTGTACGAACGAGAGCGAGAAAGGAGTGAGCGAGTGGGTAACGAAGCGGGAACGTGGCGAACGTATGAAATACGTGAACGCGCCGGACACTTTGTGAATACCGTAGCCGCCGGCTATGTTCTCGTAGTTGTAGCCCACACGGTAACGTGTGTCACCCTCGGGGTTATTGTCGCCCACCCAATGCAGATAGGGGAATACGAGTGCCGTCTCAATACCCATTTTGTACGTATCGTTCACTTCGTTTGCTCCTTCCTGTCGGTTACGTAGCATCCAATAGTAGGCACCGTGGGTCTTGACGGAGAAAGTCTCGTTGCGCCCGAGCAGATTCTTAATGGAAGATTTGATGGCGATATCCGGACCGAGGCTGCTGTTCGAGCGGTACGCTACGTCTGCGTCCGCCGTTAGTCCGAACGTGCGTGTAATCGTATCGGAACGGAAAACACCCTTCCGCAGCCACGTGTTGGAGGAACGCACACCCAAGCCGGACTTTTGCAGTTCGCCCTCATAGATATTGTAGCAGTCGCGCTGGGTGAAAGCCCTGAGCAGCACATTGCCGTCGCGGGTCAGTTTGAAGTCGGCGGATGCCATACCTGACAGACCGAGGCTGTTGCTCATTTCCGGATTGTCTGTCACCGAAGCGCCTACCGTGATGCGGAAACGGTCATTGAAGAAGGACTTGCTGAGCGATACGCCGTAGTCGTTCGTCTTGCCCGATGCGCGCTCGTTCTGACTGCTGCTGATGTTGATATCTAACCATTTGCCTTTTTTGGAGTTGGTCATTGCCGCATCAATGCGGCTGTTGATGATGCTGGTGAGGGCATAGCCTCCGTTGTGTGCCGCCACATTGCTCTCGCCCATGTACATACCCGTGGCGAGCAAGGCGGCTGCCAGACCTTCGCGTGTTTCCTCGTCTAAAGAGGCAAGTTCTTCCGTTATGGCTTCATCCTCAGGTGCTTCGAGGAAGAAATCCAGCGCACCTAAACCGATGGAGTCTAACGGTCCTTTCACACGCACACCCGTTGTGAAATCCACAAGGCGCATATCCTCGCCTTCCGACTGTGCACTGCCCTTCACCTTCTGCGACGCCGAGACATTGAGCATCGTCTGACCGATCGGTCCGTGGAATGTTACATGACTGCCCGAATCCACTTGGAAAGGCATAATCGGGTATATTTTCGGCGAATAGCGGACGGTTCCTTCGTCCACGTTCACCCGTCCGCCAAGGTTCAGGTTGCCCTCGGCAGTGCCGTACTGGACATTGACTGTTCCATACGGTTTGACTTGCGCAAGGTTCTTCTCATCAATAGGATAAACGAGGTTGGTAGTCGGTAGGATAGTAACATCAGCATCCACCATTATGCTGTCCAACGGGCCGCTAATGTTCCCTCTTATGTCTGTCGCCAGATTGCCATAGACGGGCAACGCGCCGCCCTCTTTTACCAATCGGATGGGAACGAACGAGTCCCCGGCAAGGGCTATGTCCAGCCGCATGCTGTCAAGGTTCAGTCCGCCGGTCAGGGTGATGAACGTGCTGTCCACACCATAAACAGGCAATCCGTTCAAGTTGAGATGGTTATGCTCCATCACTATAGGTTTCTCCGCCAATCCTAATTGCACGCCATACGGATTGTATCGGACCGTTACGTCTAACGGCAGCACCTCGCCTGAAAGGTCCAACTTGGCGGGCAGTCCGTCTGCAAGGGCTTTCGCTCGGATAGTCCCTTCAAGCGACAGGTCGTCCGAATGGATGATACTGTCCACGAGAGCGAGAGGTATGTCATCTAATCGGATGTCCGCCTTGAGCGAGCCGGCGTGCAACTCGGATGGAGCCAAGCGGATATCCATCATCCTGCTGCCCAGATTCATCGTACCGTAGGATAGACTGTCTAATATCAGTGTTCCCGTTCCGTCTAACTGACTTCCGTTACGCTCCAGTTCAATGCACAGATTGGCATCCGTGCGCAGGTCGTGAACCGTCATCAAGCCGTCCGTGAGACGCGTGTCCGCCAATAACAGGGCATTGGTCAGCCCCTCCGTCATTTCCACACTTACTTTCGTTGTGGCGGCGGGAAGACGCAGCGCCGTACTGTCGTCGGGATGACTGATCTCCGGAACAGAGGCATTCATGACGATATCTGTCCGCTGTTTGTCGGAGTTGAGCGACAAGACGACTTCGTTAATATCTACTCCTGTGCGGTCTATGATATGCTGCACGGGACTGCCTTTTGTAAGCCGGATGTCCGCCCCAAGACAGGGAATGAGCCGACGGATGGTGTCAAGCATTGTGAGGTCGGAAAGCGACAGAATGGGATCGGTGACGGCGGAGTCGCCAATCGCGTCAAGTAGCGGCGGCAACCGGTCAACTAACGAAAGGACATGCATCGGACTCTTCACATTCAGTTGCAGACCGTCGGTCGCCACATCCAACTGAGTTGAACCGCCGGTGGAGAAACGGAGTTGCAGGCTGTCCGCAGCAAAATCTTCGTCCGCTATATGTGCTCGTACATCGCGCATCTGCGAATGAAAAACAACTCCCATCTGCTGCGGGGTCAGAAATTCCGACACGCCGAACTGATTGTCTGTCAATGCGCTTATCTGCATACCGTCGGAATTCATTCGGACGGGGAGATGCATAACGCCTGATACTGTCCGCTCGGAGAGCTCGGCATCCAATCGTACTCCCGACACATCGATGTTGTCATACACGCAGTCCGTCATCCGAATCTGAACCTTGCTTTTCGTTGCGCGTGAAGCGAAGTCAAAGCCACTGCCATCTGCCTGAATATCTCCCGCTAACAGAAGACGGGTACTGTCTTTGAGGAGTGGGGCGAGATTCACCCGCTGTACATTCGCCTTGAGATTATATGCCTCATTATTTATATCATAACTGCCGCGCAGATTCGCCCTGCTGCCGCAGAACTCCGCATCACCTGCCACCTCCACGCGCATCTTGTCCAGATCCATCGCAGTGGCGGTCAGATCAGCTTTCGCATCATAAGCATCGGCGCGTGCGTGCAAGCCGCCCGAGGTAATCAGGTTGCGCGTCAGATCCACCCGAGCATCCCCGTAAAGTGTGTCAAACGGAAGATATAGTTTGTCTAACGTCAGCGAAAAGCCGCCCGCGTTAATCTGCCGGACATCATACAGGCTACCTCCCACATCCGCCAGCACGTCCGTAGCAAGGCTGTTGGTACGTAAATCCAAGCCGGTCGGAGTAAGCACAAACCGCACATTGCGCAGCAAACCGTCCGTCACATCAAACGCCAACGGACTGCTCTCAGAGGAGACGGTATCCTCCGTCTCACGCACATCGATGCGTATGTATGCATCATCTAATCGCAGACCTTCGATAGGGAACTGTCCTTTCTGAATGACCAGTCCCTTGCTCTTTGCGTCTAACAGATCCGCCAGCACGTCAATGCCCACTCCGGCAATCAGCGAGTCCGAATGGAAAGTGGTCTTTTCTAAACGCAGACGCTCCACCTCGACGGGAACAGACAAGGGGGTCTCAACGTCCATCTCTGTGGTCCGAAGCAAGGCATTGAGCCGCAAGGCACTGACATACAGCAGCGTGTCCTGTCCGCGATGACCGACAAACAGGCTGTCCGCCTCGATTAGCAAGGGCAGGTCTGCCGTGCCTTTGTAGGCATGGTAAAGGAGTTTGGGCGAATGGTGGAAGGGCGATAGATACAGCCTCCCAAGGTCTATGTCATAATCCGTTCGCTCGTTGGCTTGTTCCACCGCTTTTTCCAATACCGCCGTTCGGGCGGAAGGGGTAACGATGACAACGGCTGCCGTTGCTACCAACAGCACAGCCAATCCCAATACCAGACCGATAACGGCTACGGGAATTTTCCATATAAGACTACTCGTCTTCAACTACAACAATCTATTTTGTGCCGCCGCCGAGGGCGATATAGAGTGCTATGAGGGCCTGTGAACCGTTGTATAAGTTGGCTGCTTCGTTAAGTTGTGCCGACAGAAGCGACTCCTGTGCCGTCAGCACCTCAAGGTAACTTGCTTTGCCGACATCCATCAGTTCATGAGTGCCGGTATAAGCATCCTGAAGCACTTTGACTTGCTGCTTGTAAAGCAGGTCTTTTTTCTGTGCTGTTTGGCAGTCCGCCAGACACTCATTGACCTGGTTGCCGGCATTGATGACGGTCTGGACATACTGGTTGAGCCGGTCCTCTTGACTGAGTTTGGCAATCTTGAGGTTGGCTTTGAGTTTGCCGAGAGCGAAGATGGGTTGTACGAGCGAGGCGGCAGCCTGCATAAGGAGTGCGCCCGGGTTAGCAATCGCCCCCTGGCCGTTGGTCCATCCGAGCAAACCGGAAAGGGAGAAGGACGGATAGAAAGCGGCTTTGGCGGCAGCGGTGTTGTAGAATGCTTCCGCGAGTACTTTGTCAGCCAAGCGTATGTCAGGGCGGTTCTCAAGCAGTGTGGCGGGAACACCCGTGCCGAATCGTTCGGGTAGGGTGTACTGACCCCATTTCGTACGTTGGATATGCTGGGGTGTCTGCACTAACAGTTTGCACAAGGCGTTCTCTATGGACACGATACTGCGGCGTGTGTCGATGATCTGCATCTTCACGTTCAGGTTGGACGACTCCATCTGATTGACGGCGGTGGAATACGTCTTGCCGTTTTCCCACAATGCCCGCTGCGTATCAAGCGACACGTCCCAGAGACTGTCGGTCTGAACCAGCACTTCTAACTGTCGGTCAAGGAGCTGAAGCATAAAGTACTGCTGCGCCACGGCGGAGATGATGTTCGCCTGCATGGCCTGCTGCTGCGCCTGCGCCTGCTCGAGGACTGCCTGCGATTTGCGTTTGTTCACCGTCACGGAGCCGGAGATGCCGATGTTCCAGTCGAGCTGAAGGGGGATGTTGTAGGTGTATGCAGCTCCTGTTCCGCTGCCTGCCGCGCCGAGCATCGTTGTTCCGATACTTGCCGACGGAGCGAGCGTGAGCGAGGGCAGATACGCCAGTTTGGCGGCGCGCAGCGATGCCTGCGCTTTCTCCACCGTCAGACGGGCGGACTTGATGTCGGTATTCTTTTCAAGTGCCGTGTTGATGAGTTGTTGCAGCACGGGGTCGGTAAAGAACTCGCGCCACGATAGTTCCGCCACGGAGGCCTGCTGGTCAGGAGCCTGACCGTACAGGTTGTCGGGTGTTTCGGTCTGCGGAGTGTACTTCTTGTAAACGCCGCAACCGGTGAATGTTACGACCGCCAAAAGAATGGCTATGTATGCGTTATATCGTTTCATAACTGTCTCCTTTCGCTTTATCAATTATCTTCTTTCACTTCCTCTTCTCCATTCTTTTCTTCTGCTTTGACAGGACTGCCGCTGAATTTCTCCTCCAAGGTCTGGAAGACGATGAAGAAAGCGGGAACGACAAAGACGAGGGCGAGTGTGCCTACCGCCATACCTGCCGTCACACCTAATGCCAGAACGCGGTTGCCGTTGGCGCCGGCACCGCCCGCGATAATCAGCGGAATCATACCGGCAATCATCGTCACGACGGTCATCAGGATAGGACGCAGACGCTCTTCGCAGGCGGCGAACGCTGCGTCACGGATGCTCAATCCCTGTGCGCGTCGTTCGGACGCGAACTCGGTGATGAGGATGGCGGTCTTCGCTAACAGACCGATCAGCATGATGACACCCGTCTGCAGGTAGATGTTGTTATCCATACCGGGCAGGTGCATGAGCGAGACGAGCCATGTGACACCGAACGACCCCATCAGACCGAAAGGCACGCTGAGCAGGACAGCCCACGGCGTAAACCACGAGTTGTAAAGCGAGGCGAGAATGAGGTAGATGAGGATGGCGCAGATGAGGTAGATGAGCGCGGTTGCATTGGAGCCGGCGGTCTCCTCCACTTCGCGGGACATGCCGCCGTACTCATAGCTGTAGCCGACTGGCATGGTCTCCTTGAAAACCTCGGCAATCGCCTTGTGCGCGTCACCTTCCGAACAGCCGCCTGCTGCCATCACACCGCAGGTGATGCTCTGGAAGAGGTTGAAATGCTCTACGGAAGCCGAGCCGACCACCTCCTTGAGCGAGACGAACTCCGAAACGGGAGCCATCTTTCCGCCACTAACGCGGACGAAGATGTTGTTGAGCGCCGAAGGGTCGAGACGGTAGTCAGGCGACGCGTTCGCCATGATGCGATAGACCTTTCCGAACTGGTTGAAGTTGCCCACGTAAGCGGCACCGCAGTACGCGCCGAGCGTGCCGAGGACGTCGGCGGGCGTCACACCCGCACGGTCGCACTGGGCGGCATCGACACTGACCTCATACTTCGGGAACCGTTCGGAGTAGGTACTCATCGCCAGCATGATCTCCGGCCGTTCGTTCAGGGCGGCGATGAACTTCTCCGCATCTTTGTTAAACTCCGACATCGGACGGTCCTGCGTGTCCTGAAGCACAAGATTGACGGAGTTGCTTGACCCGTAACCCGGAACCTGCGGCATCTGGAAAGGAATGACGACGGCGTTCTTTATCTCCTGGCAGGCCATGGCAAAACGACCATAGACCAGTTCGATATAGTGGTTCATGCCTGGACGGTCGTCCCAGTTCTTGAGACGAACAATCAGTGTGGCATAACAGCTCGCCGACTGGTTGGCCATCATGCCGAAACCATCGACCACGGCATAACTCTCTAATTCGGGAATCTGCTTGATTTTCTCCTCCACTTTTTTGACAATCTCGCCTGTCTCGTGCAGGGTGCTTCCTTCCGGTGCGCGCACCTCGGCGAAGAACACTCCCTGGTCCTCCTGTGGCACGAGACCGGACGGCAGGGCGCGCATTGACAGGACGAGCAGCACCGCCGCCACGGCTAACAGCCCCCATGACAGCCACGGACGGCCGATGAACTTGCCGACACTCTTCTTGTACTTGTCGGCGATGGCGTTGTAGCTGACCGTATAGGCTTTCTTGACGTAGTAGTTGAGGTCCTTCCGTTCGTTGTCAGCGGCGTCATAGCGCATCATAAGTCCGCACAGAGCCGGGCAGAGCACTAACGCGGACACGCACGACAATCCCACTGCCGAAGCTAATGTCACGCCGAACTGAAGGAAGAACGAGCCGGACGTGCCGGGCATGAATGCCACAGGAATGAACACCGCCATAAAGACGAGCGTACACGACACAACCGCCACCGAAACTTCACTCATTGCCTCACGGGTGGCCTTGCGTGCATCGGAAATGCCGTTCTCCATCTTCGCCATCACCGCCTCCACAACGACAATGGCGTCATCGACGACGGTTCCGATGGCAAGTACAAGGGCAAAGAGCGTGAGTATGTTGAGCGAAAAGCCCGCAAGAGTTACGATAGCGAACGTACCCATCAGCGATACGATGATGGATATGGAGGGGATAAGGGTCGCTTTGAAGTTCTGAAGGAAGAAATAGACAACCAGAATAACTAACAGGATGGCGATAATCAGCGTCTCCACCACGTTGTGGATGGCGGCAAAGAGGAAGTCGTCGGATGTCTGTAGTATTTCAAACTCTAATCCGGCAGGCATCGTCGGCTTCAGGTCTTCGTAGAGTTTGTGAATGCGCGCATTGACCTCCGTGGCGTTGGCGCCGGGAGCCTGGAACACCATATACAGCGTACCCGGTTTGCCGTCAATGGTAGATGTGAAGTTGTAGCTCACCGCACCTATCTCCACGTCCGCCACGTCGCTGAGACGTAGCAGGTGTCCGCCTTCGTTCGTGCGGAGTACGATGTCATTGAACTCCTCCACGGACTTGAGCGTGCCGCGGTATTCCATCGAGTACTGGAAGGCGTTTTCCGACTGCTCGCCTAACGAACCCGTAGCCGACACGAAACTCTGTCCGCCGATAGCGGCGAACACATCGCCGGGTACTAGTCCGTACTGCGCCATCACGTCGGGTTTGAGCCAGATACGCAGGGCGTAGGTGTTGCCGAGCGACATGACATCACCCACACCGGTGATACGCATCAGACGGGGACGGATATTGATGTCTATGTAGTTGGCTATGAAGTCGGCATCGTACTTGCCGTCCACGCTCTTGAGCGCGCCTATGTGCAGGATGTTGTTCTGTTGTTTCGCCACTTGCACACCCACTTTGGTCACTTCGGCTGGCAGCAACGCGAGAGCCTTGCTGACACGGTTCTGCACGTTCACCGCCGCGATATCGGGGTCTGACCCCTGTTTGAAGAACACCTGAATGGACACCTCGCCTGAGGCGGATGCCGAACCGGTGATATAGGTCATACCCGGCACACCATTGATACTCTCCTCTAACGGCTGCACCACGGATTTCATTATCGTGTTGGCATCGGCGCCCGTGTAGGAGGTGGACACACGCACCGTAGGAGGCGCAATGTCGGGGTATTGCTCAATAGGCAGGGTTTCCATGCAGATGAAACCCACAAGGGCGATGACGATGGCTATCGCACACGCCATCACATGCTTGTTGATGAATATATTGCCTTTCATAGTTGCCAATTAGAAAATTACTCTCTGACCTTCATACACATTGTTTGCTCCTACGGTTACAATCTGTTCACCGACTTCTAATCCGGACGTTACGACCACGTCCTTGCCGTTGCCGGATGCCTCGGCAGTAACAACGACTGCAGTGGTGGTGCTGTCGGGCAACACTTTGTAAACGAGGCTCTTGTCTTGCAGACGCACGACGGCAGCCTGCGGAATCACCATCACATCATGCACGTCAAAGGGAATGACGATGGTGCCCTGTATGCCTGAATAGAGTACGGCATCGGGGTTGGGGAAGGTGGCTTTGCAGGCAACGGTACCCGTCACGCGGTCCACTGCACCTGACACACTGGTTATACGCCCTTTGAGAGGATACTCTGTTCCGTTCTTCATTAAAAATGTTACGTCAGGAAAGTCGCTCAGCGTCTTGTCGTCACCGCCGTGGGCAATGCGGCTTTCGAGGAACGACTCGTTGATGGAGAACTCGGCGTACATGTTTGCCGTTCCGCTGACCATGGTCAGGTACGTGCCGGGGCTGACCTGCGTACCGGGCGTGATGTCGATGGAGCCGATAAACCCTGTCACAGGCGAGGTGATGGTGCAGAAGCCGAGGCTGACCCTTGCGCGGTCGGCAGCGGCTTTCGCCTGTGAGGTGGCGGCCTGAGCGCGGTCGTAGGCGTTCTTGCTATTCTCCAGCATGATACGGCTGATGATGCTCTTCTCGTAAAGGTTCTTGTTGCCTTCGTACTCCAGTAGCGCGCTGCTTTCCGTAGCTTGCGCCGCGAGCAGATTGGCCTCGGCGGCTTCCAGTTCCAGCCGGGCGTTGCGGCTGTCAATGGTGAAGAGCACGTCGCCCTGATGCACCTGCTGACCTTCCGTCACGCAGATCTGCATCAGCTGGCCGCTCACCTGCGGCATAATGGTCACGTCGTGCTGGCCTTTCATCTTCGCACTGAACTTCATCGGGAACACAATGTCCGATTTCTTGACGGTCATCGTCTCATACGACGAAGGGGTTGATTGGGGCATGTCAATACCACATGCAGTCAGCATAAGAGCTGAAACAAGGAGAATGAGTTGTTGTTTCATAGTATGTAAATGTTTTAGTTTCAATCTTTAAGCCAACGGTCTAACCACTTGTAGAACGTGCGCTGCCAGAGAATGCCGTTCTGGGGTTTGAGCACCCAGTGGTTCTCGTCCGGGAAGATTAGCAGTTCGGCGGGTATGCCGCGCATCTTCGCCGCATCGTATGCTGCCATACCCTGATTGGCAAGAATACGGTAGTCTTTTTCGCCGTGGATGCACAGGATAGGCGTGTCCCACTTGTCCACAAACTTGTGCGGCGAGTTCTCGAACGTGCGCTGCGCCACCTTGTTGTCCTTCTCCCAGTACGCTCCGCCCATATCCCAGTTGGCGAACCATTTCTCCTCGGTCTCGAGGTATTGCATCTCCATGTTGAAGATGCCGTCGTGGGCAATGAACGCTTTGAAGCGTTTGTCGTGATGCCCGGCGAGCCAATAGACGCTGAAACCGCCGAATGACGCGCCGACGCAGCCTAAACGCTCGCGGTCGATATAGGGCAGCGAGTCGCAAGCCTCGTCAATAGCCGTCAGGTAGTCGCGCATACACTGTCCGCCGTAGTCGCCACTGATAGCCTCGTTCCACTCCTGACCGAAGCCGGGCAGACCTCTGCGGTTGGGCGCGACAATCACGTAATCGTTAGCTGCCATCATCATGAAGTTCCAACGGTAGCTCCAGAACTGGCTCACAGGACTCTGCGGACCGCCTTCGCAGTAGAGCAGGGCGGGGTACTTCTTGTCCGCATCAAAGTGAGGAGGAAGGATAATCCACGTCAGCATCTGCTTGCCGTCTGTTGTCTTCTGCCAGCGGGGAATGACCGTCCCCATCGTTATCTGGTCGTATATGTTCTTGTTCTCGAATGTGAGCTGTTCCACGCGCTTCTCGCCGGTCACGTCCATGTGTGCCTTGTAAATCTCGTTGGCTTCGCACATCGAGTGGCGCAGGCAGTAGGTCATCGTCTCCTCAGGTGCCAGTTCGGCGGGAGTGCTGACAGGCACAAAGTCATACTGACCCTCTGTGATGCACTGCACGTTGCCTTCCAAGTCCAGCACGTACAGCATCTCAGTGCCGTGCCATACCGCCGAGAGAACAAAATGCTCGTTGTCGCGCCAGAAGAAGTCGCTGACCGCTGTCCCGAGTTTCTCGCTCACAAAGGTCTTTTTGCCTGTCTTGCGCTCATAGA
Source organism: Paludibacteraceae bacterium (assembly GCA_905234835.1). GTDB lineage: Bacteria > Bacteroidota > Bacteroidia > Bacteroidales > Paludibacteraceae > Colicola. Next base: position 173,460 of record CAJOIZ010000001.1, on the reverse strand, counting down.
CCATCAGGTGTGTCTCGTCGCTCTCGTAGCCGTCGCGTGCCATACTCAGCCACGCGATACGCTCGCCGTCGGGCGAGTACGACGGATTGAGGTCGTAACCGCCGTTACCCTCGGTCATATTAGTTTCCTCACCGGTCTCTATGTCGTATAGATAAATATCCGAATTGGTCGAAAGGGCGTAATCTATTCCTGTCTTCTTACGGCAGGTGTAGGCAATCTGTTTGCCGTCGGGCGACCAGCTCCATTGCTCCACGCCGCCGAACGGGCGCATCGGGCTCTCGTAGCGGGTGCCTTCAAGCAGGTTCTTCTTGTTGCCAATCTCCACTTTCAGTATCCGTTCGCCTTGGTTATAAGTCGCTTTGATGTCCGCCAGTATAGGCTGTGGGGCTGTCTCCACCCATTCGTCCCAATGTTTGTACATCAGGTCGTCCACCACGCGTCCGCTTGCCTTGGGCAGGTCGGGATAGCGGTCGGCGGTTGTCTCCACGGTCTTGATGGCGGTGATGAGCAGCACCTGTGTGCGGTAGGGATTGAGCAGGAAGCCTTCGATCTCCTCCTCATAACCGCTGGCGGCTATGTCTTGCTTGTTCTGTCGGAGGAAGAGCTTGCCGTCTTTCAGGTAGGCGAGTGTACCGCTGCCGCCCCACCAGGCAGGCGAGTTACCCACGAACTCGTCCATTGTCTCTAATCGTCCGTTCTCCTCTGTGGCTATCCTTACCCATGTGGTTGAGCGGTTCTCGATCACGCTGTAGTAACTCACTGTGTAGGCTATCCATCCTGTCTCCACATCCACTTGCACGTCGCCTATCCTGCCCATTGCCCACAGGGCTTCGGGGGTCAGACGGCCGCCTTCAATCGTGATTTGCGGTTTGCTGACGGGTTGTTTCTCCTCTTCCTGCGGCTTGTTGTCCGTACAGGCTGCACTCATTAAGGCAATCGTCGCCATAAGAATCAGTTTTACGTTTTTCATTGTATATGTTTTTGTTGTATGTGTCTTGTCACGTTTTCGTCCGCTATCTCTCTCAGCGGAATCATCACGAAGTCCCGTTGTTCCATCAGCGGGTGGGGTAGGGTCAGCCTGTCTGTGTGGCATGTCACGCTTGTCCCGTCCTCTCTGAAGCACAGCAGCAGGTCTATATCCATCGTCCTGTCGGCATAGACGTTCTTCTGTGTCCGTCCCAGTTCGCGCTCTATTTGCTGCGTCGCATCAAGCAGTTCATCGGGTGTGAGCGCTGTCTCCACGCGGATGCAGATGTTCAGGTACGTGTTCTCTGACTTGTATCCCCACGGCTCGGAGTAGTGGTTGCCCGAACGTGCCGTCACCTGTCCGCACCGCTCCGCTATCAGCCGGCACGCATCCTCTGTATGCGCTTCGCGGTCGCCTATATTGCTGCCCAACGAGAGATAGTACGTCATACCTCCACTATCGTTATGCCTGCGCCTCCGCGATTAGGGTCGCCGTCGTAGTAATCGACGATGCGGTTCTTCTTCTTGAGCGAAGCGAGGTAGTCGCGGGTCAGTTGCTTAAGCGCACCCGTACCTGTTCCGTGCAGGATGGTGACGCTTCCTGCTGCCACCATGATGGCGGTGTCTATGTACGCAATCACTTGTTCCAGTGCCTCGTCTGCACGCAGTCCGCGTATGTCTATCGAACGCTCGAAACCGAGTTTGTGTCTTCGGATGGTGTTCTGCACCGACGCGGAAGCCGAGGGTACTGACTTCGCCATCTTCTTCAGTTCCGCAAAGTCGCGCATCACTTTCTTCTCCTCTTTGCCTTCCGACACTTTCTGTTTCATCTCTTCGATGCGTTGGCGCGCTTTGTGTGTGCGCTGTTTGTCGGCTTTGCTCTCTTTTATCTCGCGGATGGTACGTTCGATGGTGGCGTTCGATTGTTGCAGGATGTCTGCTGCCTGTTCTTTAGCCTCTTCCAGCATCTGTTTCTTCTTCGCTTTCAGGCCGGCTATCTCTTGTTCGTAGTAGGCAATCTTCTCCTCAAGGTGTTTCTCCCGCTGGCGGATGTTCTGGCGTTTCTGTTCCCAGTACCTTTTGTCGCGGGCTATGTCTTGCAGTTGTTTGTCGTAGTCTATATGTTCTTCCCCGACTAATGCGGTGGCTTCGTCTATGATGGTGGTCGGCAGACCGGTCTGTCGCGCTATCTCGAGGGCGAAGCTCGACCCTGCCTGACCGATGGACAGCTGGAACAGCGGACGCAACGCCCCTCTGTCGTACAGCATGGCGCCGTTCACCATTCCCTCTTCCCGCTCGGCCAAGTGTTTGAGGTTAGCGTAGTGGGTTGTCACCACGCCGATGGCGCCGCTCTTGTGTATCTCTTTCAGTGTAGCTTCGGCTATTGCACCGCCTATCGCAGGTTCCGTGCCGCCGCCCATTTCGTCTATCAGGTACAGCGTCCTGTTGTCGGCGGCGCGCACAAAGGTCTTCATGTTCCTCAGGTGGGACGAATAGGTCGAGAGGTCGTCCTGCAGGCTCTGTTCGTCGCCTATGTCGAGCAGCAGGTTGCTGAACAGCCCCGCTTTGCTCGCTTCCGAAACAGGCACTAACAGCCCGCATTGCAGCATATACTGTGTCAGGGCGACCGTCTTGAGGCACACCGACTTGCCGCCTGCGTTCGGACCGCTCACCACCAACAGTCTGTTCTTCTCCTCGCCGCCTAAGCGCAGGGACATGGGCACCACTTCTCGCGCCTCGTTCTCCAAGCGCAGGAACAGGATAGCGTGCCGCGCATCGTGCCAGTCTATCATCGGCTCGTTTGCCATTTCTGGGGCGATGGCGCGTAGTTGTCTGCCTACGATTGCTTTGGCGCGCACAAAGTCCACACGCGCCAAACTCTCCTCGCTGTGGAAGATGGCAGGTATATGCGGGCGTATATGTGCCGTCACATCCATCAGGATGCGCACTTTCTCGCGCTTCTCTTCTGCCTCCAACGAGCGTATCCGGTTATTGGCTTCCACCACTTCCTGCGGCTCCACGAACACGGTCTTGCCGCTTGCGCTCTCGTCGTGGACGATACCGCCTATCTTGCGGCGGCTCATCGGCGGCACGGGCAGCACGATGCGTCCCTCGCGTAGGGTAGGGCTGGCATCTTTCTCCACCCAGCCTTCAGCCTGTGCGCGTTTCAGCACGCTCTGAATGGCGCGGGACACTGCCCCTTGTGCTTGGCTCAGTTCCTTGCGGATACGCGCTAATTCAGGGGAAGCGTTGTCTTTCAGTGTGCCGTAACGGTCTAACACCTTGTCGATTAGGCGCACCACATCGCCGATGGGGTGTGCCTCTCCTTCTGCCCAGTGGTGAAGATAAGGAAAGCGCACCGAGTCTAATCCGGCGAAGAATGTCTCCAATTCGGACGCATAGACCAGTGTCTTCAGCAGGTGGAACAGCTCTTGCTCGTCGAGGAACAGCCCTTCCACGCGTATGCGGCCCAATGCTTCGCGCAGGTCATGTATCTCGCCTTGCGGGAAGTTGAGCGAACCGTCCTCCATCACCCGTCGCATCTCCTGTGTCTCGCCCAACATGGTGCACACCGTCCCGTAGTCCGTCTCAAAGCGCATCCGGTCCACGCGCTCGCGACCCAGCGACGAGTCGCACAGAGCGTTCAGACGCTCGCGAAGCACCTGAAAGTCTATCTTCTGCTCTATGTTGTTCGGGTAGGTCATCGTTCTCTCAACCCAATAGCCGTATATCGTGAATAACGGTGGTGCCCACAGCCTCGTTCAGGCGGCGCACCACATCGTACCGCAGCTCGAACAGTTGCGCTTTCAGGGCGGCGCTGCGCAGCCGGACGTACAGCACACCGTCCCGCACTTCCAATTTGTACGTCAGTTTGGCTGCCATTTCTCCCACTACTTCCGGCCAGCGTTCCATCAACTGATGCTCATAAACGGGCTTGTCCAAGCCCGACTCACGCAGGAAGGCGGACAGCGCCTCGCCTATCGTCTGCGTGTTGCTGCGGCGGAAAGTCTGTTCGGGGGATAGCATCATTTGCGCAGTTTGAGTTCCTGACGGGTGGTCAGCGGCGTACCCTCAGGGATGCCGTTCAGCGTATAGATGCTTTTCATCTGGAAGCCGAACTTCTGCGCTATTGACCAAGCCGTGTCGTTCTTCTTGACCCAGTAGGTCTTGTGCTTGCGGCTGGCGTACTTGTGTTTCTTGAACAGATACACGCGGTCGCCTTTGTGCAGCATACGTCCGTCGCTTGCGTCGTTATATTTGCGTAGTTGTTTCTCGCTGATGTTCAGGAAGTACGACAGTGAACTGTAGCTCTCCCCTTCTTCGGCTATTATGTAGCGGGTGCCGTTCTCGTAGCCCGACTTATGGTCTTGATACAGCGTTACGTCCTTCATACCGGCGGCTTCGCGGAAGTCTTTCTTTTCCTCTATCTCCACTGTGTCACCGGGCAGTATGCCTTGGTCGCGGTCGGGGTCGGCTTTCTTGTCTTTAGCCTTCGGCTTCTCTTTCTTGTGTTGTGCGCCCGCGTCCGAGACCAGTTTGTCCAACTGGTAGTCCTCGATTATCTTGATGAGTTTGGCGGGATAGGTCGGGTCGGTGGCATAGCCGCACCGTTTCAGACCGTGTGCCCAGCCTTTGTAGTCGGTTATCTTGAGTTGGAACAGCTCGGCGTAACGGGGGCGAAGCAGGAACTTCGAGTGGTCTTCCCATGAGTCTTCCACCTTTTTGTATTTGCGGAAGCAGTCGTTACGTTTGTCGTCGTTCTTGTGGTAGGTTGCGCCTGTCCAGTCCGACGTACATTTGATGCCGAAGTGGTTGTTGGCGTTGCGTGCCAGTTCGCTCTTGCCGGCGCCTGACTCCAACAGACCTTGTGCCATTGATATGGATGCGGGGATATTGTGTTCCCGTTGTTGGTCTATGGCTGCCTGCCTGTAGGTCGCGATGTACTCTAAATACTCAGGCATCTGTTTAGCCTGTGACCATGCCGCCATGCTGACCAATAGCATCGCTGCGGCTGCTGCATAACTCCTTATTCTGTTCATACGCATGTTGTTTTGCCTTGTTCACTCGCTTCCCCGGAATCCTTCCATCCCTTTACATAAATCCTTCCTTCTGTTTTCCGATAGTTCTTCTTCCGTTCGTCGAAAGCCTATTCCGAGCGCGCAAAAGTAAGGTTATTTATTTACATACCCAAGCCTTTTTATATATAATGTGCAAAATCCTCCCCAACACGCAGTAACAAACACGTAGTCACCAACAGCGAAGCTGACCAACACGCAGTCTCCAACAGCGCAGCTGGCCAACACGACAGTGTGCAGACAGCAAGCAAGTACGATAGATATACGATAGATATACGATAGATATACGATAGATACACGATAGATATACGATAGATATACGATACATTAAGCAGACCCGACAGTATAATCACCGTACCTTCACCGTAGTTTTACCGCACGAAACCAATAAATTTGAAATTTGCAATTTGAAATCATAGATGTTTCTTCCATCCCCCTTATGCTCATCCTTCCGCATCCTGTCCTCTTTCGGAATCTCCATATCCCGATATACCGCCATACCGATATCCCGTCCCCACGTGAGAATGGATCTGCCTTTGTCCGTTGCGTCAGCACAGCGAAGCAGATCGTAAGAATTGAATTCAGACATCGGCTCCCCGGAGCCGCCTGTAAAGAACATGTCTATGTCCATTGCGTGCGGATACTATCCGCACAAAGCCCCTCTCCTGTTAAATCCGCTTAATCAGCGGACAAAAAAACTTCGTTCATTAGCGTCTGAATCCCATTCAGACACGGCTCCCCGGAGCCGCCTGTAAAGATTATGGCCTCCGTCCGTTGCGTCAGCACAGCGAAGCAGATCGTTAGAATTCTATTCTGACATCAGCTCTGCTGAAGAAGGTTCAACTCTCGCGGTTAATCCCGCAAGCAAAACTCCCCCGTTCCATCCCCATGCAATCACCAAAAATTACCCTCATCCGTCATTTTCTTCACCAAAAACTTGCATATATTCCGATAATGTGGTAATTTTGCCACACTTTCGGAATGAATCCGTATAAGGCAGCCTTTGACGATGTATGAATAAGGACGAATTTTTGGAAAGTTGCATAGCCTTTTCGGTGAAGATTAACCGTTTGAGGAAGTATTTGCGTGAGAAGCAGCACGAGTATAATAACTCTGACCAGATTCAGAGGAGTGGCACGAGTATCGGTGCGAACTACAGTGAGGCGTGTAATGCTGTCAGTAAGGCAGATTTTGTCAATAAGTTAACGATAGCTCAAAAGGAGGCTTTTGAAACGATTTATTGGTTGAAGGTGTTATATGGTTCTGAATTGATTACTGTGGATCAGTATAATGACTTGATGTCGGATGTTCAGAATTTGCACAGAATGTTATCTTCCAGTATCGTTACCATAAAGAAAAACATGAAGTCCCAGACTTGAAACGATAAACTATCAACCCAAAATTTGCAATTTGCAATTTGAAATTCTAAACCCAAAATTTGCAATTTGAAACAATAAATTTGCAATTTGCAATTTGCAATTTGAAATTTGCAATTTGAAATTTGAAATCCTAAACCCCAAATTTGCAATTTGAAATTTGCAATTTGCAATTTGAAATTTGCAATTTGAAATTTGCAATTTGAAATTTGAAATTTGCAATTTGCAATTTGAAATTTGAAATTCTAAACCCCAAATTTGCAATTTGCAATTTGAAATTTGAAATAAAAAAATTACACCATGAAACACAAACTCTTTCTTTTGTCACTACTCCTGACAACCCCATTTTTGGTAAAAGCCGAAACAGCCGGTTTTACCTTCAAAGGCCAGCCCTTGGATTTATCCGTGATGACTTCTGTGACGGTGGACGGCACGATGTTTCTTTCGAGTCTCTCCGAGAAAACCTTGCTGGTGATGTTCGGACCGGATAACTCGGTCATCAACGTGCCGGAAGGCAAGTCCTTATTTACCTACAGCGGAGACGATTACACCAATATCACCTTTGCCATCCCGAATGATATGACGATTAATTGCAGCAATGCCAAGATGTTCCAGATTGCGGGCAGAAGCGGCAGTGACATCAATGTCCTTTTTTTCAAGTCCTTGCTTTCGAGTGTGAAAGGGGATGTGACGCTCAACCTCAATCACCGGTCCTCCGAAACGGGTTATACGCGTCCGCTCTTCGACCTCAGTTATGTCAACATGAAGTTCAATCAGGATGACGCATCCACCAAGGTGAATATCAACTTCAACAACGAGGCGGACAACGGACTGATAGTCCATGGCTACAAGCCATCGTCTGTACGCTTCGGCTATGGCGACTACAGCATGGTTTCCCGCTATGAGGAGACCAATTTCAACTTCTTCTCCGAGGGCGGATCTGGCTATCTGACTGTCTCGGGACTGCCTGCCTTGGACAGTTATGAAGGCAACAGTTATTATTCCGAGCCTTTCGGCGCGCATATCAAGGGCGGAACCACCCTCGTGGACTGCGATGACAACCAGATTATGGGCGAAGTTGCCCTCCATTATATGCCCGTTGACTATGCGTATTTCGACGAGGAGAAGAACTCCGACTGGCGCATCGTGCAGGCGTGCGGAGGTGGGGTCATATTGCAGGTCATGGGTGCCGGAGACCTCTCGGCACTCGACCCCGACCGGCTTCCGTGGAAACCCTATGCCGAATGGATTACCCGTGTGGAGGTGAGCAGTAACGCGATGGAGCCTCTCACGAAGTTGCCGCAAGCCGCTTTCAGGGACTTCACCAACCTGCGGTCCGTCTCCCTGTCGGGGGCGGACGACTTGGAGGAGATTCCCATGAACTGCTTCAGCGGCTGCGCTAATCTCGAGACCATCGACTTCCCTTATACCGAATCCATCAAGACGGTGGCTGACAGCGCCTTCTATGGCTGTGAGAAACTGGGTGCGGTCGCCATACCGCACGGAGTGGAAAAGATTGGCGCTTATGCGTTCTTCTATTGCCTGATGGCGGACATCACCCTGCCCGTGACCTTTAACGCTGTAGGCACACACGCTTTCGCTTGTTGTAACTCCCTGCGCTTGCCCGCAGACATGGGAGAAGTGGAACTGATTGACACCGACCTGTTCAACGCCAATGTCTTTTACGGCACCGGGGCGTCGCTCTACTATGAAGGCACGCTGGACAACTGGCTCAAAGGCGGTTTTGAATGGGTGATGATGACCTCGAATAACGCAGGAAGAGAGCATCTGTTCATTGATGGAGACGAAGTGGTTGACCTCGTCATTCCTGATGGTGTGACTGAACTGAAGAACGCCGCTTTCTGCGCCTGCAAGAACCTCAAGTCTGTCTTGTTCCCCGAGTCGCTCACAACGATTGGCGACTACGCTTTCTTCCGCAGCGGACTGGAAGACATCAACCTGCCCGACAATATAACCGAAGTGGGCGAACATGCCTTCGCAGGATGTGACAAGGTTACTACCCTGGGACTCTCCTCCTCACTGTCAGTGCTTGGCTTTGACGCGTTCAGCGGACTGGCTATAACGGAACTGACCGTTCCCGAAGGCGTGAGAATCATTGACGGCTATGCCTTTGACGGATGTGACCTGTTGAAGGAACTGACCCTGCCCAAAGGACTGGAGAGCGTCTCCTCGTTCGCTTTTGCAGGGTGTACGTCCCTGCAGAAAGTCATATCCTATGCGTGGGAGTCGGTGGCGCAGGAGAAAGCATGGCCCGTTAATGACAAACAGCTCGTTGTCTGGAAGACAGCACAGCCCAACTATCAGGACAATGCTGCATGGGCGGACTTCTTCACCTTCGGCGAACCGATGCTTGACGGATATGTGAGCGTTGATGCCAGTGACAACGAACTTGGTACGGTCACCATCGAAGTCAAGGACGAGGACAAGACCGGTTATCAGACACCTTTCGCTTATTCGGTCATCGACGGAGCCGCTTTCAAGGCGACTGCCACGGCGACGGAGAACAGCAAGTTCGTCCGTTGGGACAACGCCAAAGGAGAGACCGTCTCCACCGACAAGGAGATCAGTATGGTCACCGATTTCACCACGGGCAACTACGAGCTCGTCGCCGTCTTTGAGGCGAACAAGTGCAACGTGACGGCAACCGTCATCCCCGAGGGTGCGGGCATCGTCAAAGGACAGGGCGAGTACGACTACGGAACCATTTATACGCTCACTCTCGAACCGGCGGAAGGCTACGAACTTAAGGAGTGGCGTGATGGCATTGCGTTGGACGAGAAGTCCAATGTCCTGTCGGGAATGGTCATTGGTGATATCAATATCGAGGTTGTTCTGCAACCCAAGTCGCCCACTGCTCTCGACGACCTCCGTAGCAGCGACAAACCTTGCACCAAACTCCTCCGTAACGACGGACTATACATCCTCCGCAACGGCATCCTCTACACCCCCTCCGGCCAACCCGTAAAATAATCCTCTCTGTTTAGGTGAATAACACCCCTGTCACCGCAGATTGAAACACCCGTGTTCCAATCTGCGGTGACGCTTTATATTTGCAATTTGCAATCATAAACCGTAAGCCCGAAATCATAAACCTGAAAACCATAACCTTGCAATCATAAATTATCAACTATCAATTGTCAATTGTCAATTCTCAATTCTCAATTATCAACTATCAATTATCAATTATCAACTATCAACTATCAACTGTCAACTATCAATTATCAACTATCAATTATCAATTGTCAACTATCAACTGTCAACTATCAACTATCAACTTTCCACTCTCCAACTTCTTTCAACATTCAACTTTAAACTCTAAACTATCAAACTTCTTTCAACATTCAACTTTAAACTTTCAACTATCAAACTTCTTTCAACATTCAACTTTAAACTCTAAACTATCTAACTATCAAACTTCTTTCAACATTCAACTTTCAACATTCAACTATAAAAATGTAATTTGAAATCATAAATCATAAACCATAAACCATAAATTTACCCCCTCTGACCTCCTAAAAATGCCATTTGTAGTTTACAATTTGAAATTTGCAATTTGAAATTTGAAATTTTAAGCAGAAAAATTTGCATATCGCCCTAAAATGTTGTATCTTTGCGCGTCTTGATTAAATGGAATTGTCCCGTTCAGACGCTATTAGCGTACTGGGGGGGGTAATGTAATGAAAATCAGTACATTGTTGGTAAGTGAGATGAAACGTACCGTGATGTAAACTGGGAATGAAAAGGCTGTGTATGTGTACTTTCGGTATATGTGCACTTTTTGTGTGTCAAACAGAATAAAACAAAACGAAGATATGGGAACGAAAATGTGTTTCGGAACGAATGTAAGTGTTGGTAACGTTAGAGTATGTGCACGGGTGCTGTTCCTGCTCTTGTTCGCTTGGTTGCCTGTCAGAGTAGCCGCTGTCGGATTCACACCGACCGAGGGCGGTCTCTATGTCAATCTGCAGTATGGAGACCGTATCCTCCTCTCCGTCATGATTGATGATGACAACAACCCTGCCACGCCCGACGTGGAGTATTTCGTATGCCATTATCCGGGTTATACGGGTGAGCATTTTGGTTACACGAACTGGGATGGTGGCAAAGGAAACTTCCTTAAGTTGATTCAGCAATCCGCCGATGCAACCGAACCCGCTTCTCCTTCTATTTGGACCATTGACGAACCCGTACCGTTCCTTTACAGTGGTACAACTTATCCGTTGGATGGTATCGCCTATACCATGTGGAGTACCAATCCGGGAGGAGATTCCTATACATTGCTCACGTCTTCCGGCAACTCGTTTAAATACCAGGGTGATTTGACCAGAGAGGCAAACAATGTCAATATCTGTAACGCCATCTTTGTTGTACCGACCGACCGAGGAGATAAAGTAACATCCTTTGACCCCAGTAATACAATGGGCAGAGGCACCAAATTCAACGGTGAGAAAGGGTATGGCTTCTTGGGACTGCCTTATCGCGAAGTCTATTGGCTCGACATACCGCGAGGCAACGCTCCTTTATCTTACACCAATGCTTCGGTAATCAGTTTCAACACCACCTTGTCGAATTATTCTTATGGTGGCGGCAATACCGCTAAACCCGGCCAGGCGATGTATGCGTTTGCGGATGACAAGCACAAACCCACCAAGCGTGTTATCTTCCGTCTCTATGTGTTGGATGAGCCGGTCACTTCAACTTGCGCGGATTCGTATTTCTTCGCTTACGACGAGCAGGATTATGTACGATACAATACAAACTTTGCCAACAAAACTCCCGCGTACACCACTGAGCGTAAGGTCTATTCCATCGACCGTCTTGTCTGCATGGAGCGTCTTGGGGAGACCAATTACTATGTTTCCGACTGGATGAACGTACCCGTGTCCGATAGTACGTACTACTATGTGGGATATCAGAACAAGTATTGCCATACAGACAGAGGTGACGCGTTTAACTCGCAGTTCAAGCAAATCGACACCTTGAAGATTCACCATTTAGGTCTTCCGGCACCAAGAGGTGCGTACGGTCAGATGATGGTGGATACGACGCAGACGGACAAACAGAACCTCGGTGTGGAGTTCCAACCCGGTGGCTATTTCTTGCGCACCAATACCGGCCGTAATATCCGGTTGGTTCCGAATGCAGATGGTACGGTTTGGACGTGCGAGGAGATGTGGCATATTACAGCGGAGTACTCCGCTTTGACTATCAAAGCTACGATGTTCACCGGCACCGAATATGACGAACACGACCCGGGCGCGGATATCCCCGATTGGAGTGAGATGGTACGCGGAACGGATGTGCCGGTTGTCGGTGGTGGTAGTATCATCGACTGCGACGGTTGGGCGCGTATCCATATTAACAGTACTGAGCCGAATGGCGCTATCGAGTTCGTTCCTGCGAACCCGGATCGGCATATTCATTATAGTAACAACGGTTGCGAAGGCGATACTATCGCAGACCAATATCCGATGCACGGCGAGACGTCTGTTACCATCCGTGAACCGCGTCTTGTGAAGGGATTTGATTTCCTTGGCTGGACGACGAATGCAGACGGAACGGGTACGTTGTATAGTCCGGGCGATGTCATCAACCTGCCGGCAGGTACGACGACGCTTTATGCCAAAGCTACTTATACGGGTACGATTCACGTGGCTTTGTCATTCTTGAAGGAAGACGGCAAGCGTTACTTCCTTACCCACCCGGGTACCGCCGCACCGCGTTTCTCTCGTGCACGCTACATAAAAGACTGGACCGATGCGTACCAGGGTATGGCGAATGCGGACAATGTGGATGACCGCTATATCAACACCTTCAAGGTGCTTACTCATCCCAGTCCTTGTGCGGAGTGTGCAGCCGACGAAGTGGTCCTCGATCCGCGTCGCGAGATGCGTTTCGGCGCAGTGGATTCGTTGTTGTTCTACGAGCACTTCGCACCAGGAGAAGAAGAATACCTTGGTTTGTATTATACTGCTCCGAATACAGTAGTTGGAAACAATACGTGGGCTGGTCTGTTCAAATCGACAGCAACAGGTGGTCGTAACGGCTGGCCGGATTACACCGTAGCGGATGTGCAGAACGCTAAGCTGTCCTCCACCCACTATCTGCATCGTGTGGCGGATGTCATCACCCGCGACGAGCGCTCTAACAGTAGTGCGCCGTGGATTAAGTATAACGCTGCTGATAACCAGTTCGACGGCGACGCTTCGGAAGCAAACGCAACCGTCTTCCAGATATCCCGTGTCCGCGTAGCGGATGAACATTATGTGGTAATCCCCGATACGACTATGGAGTGGAACGATGAGATTGTTTTCGGTATTCACCATGACGAGCATATAGAAAGCCCGGTGTGGTCCAAACTCATTGGTAAACAGCTGATGGCGATGACGAAACTGGACGACGAAATCGTCTATTTCCATCCGAACCCGAATAAGATCATTACCGAATATACGCAGTTGCGTCTTAATGCCAACTACCGCTTGGAGCAGAGTTTTGAATATATCCGCGATGCACGTGTGGAGAGTTTAGGAGAAGCTGTGTCGGCTGAGGACAAACCCTCCATGAACGACCGTTTGGAAAAGGACTATTTCGGCCGCCTTGTTACCAGTGGTTTGAATACTCCTGTTGATGTCATTTATAATGGCGAGTATATCGATATTATCGATACGATACGTATTACGCTCAGAACTCTTGGTCCGGTGAAGATAAAAGAGTATTACGGACGTTGGAAAGATGGGGCACCCGGACTCCATATCCGTCCCGACGGCTCAAGATACAGAGACATCATCGTTCGTACCAAGACCACGCACCACGGTGCTGTGGAAACCAAACTCGTTCTCACACCCGAGTATAAAAACTATAGTTTCAGTCCCCTGGAAGGAGTAAGCAAACGCATTACATTCACTCTCTCCAAGGTTACTTCACGCCAACTGCTCGACACCGACGGCAACGTCCTCGGTGAAGAAATACTTACTTCCGAAGACGCAACCGAAGCACTCCGCCTTACTACCGGAGCATGCTCCTTCACCAGCGCAGGCGCCTATTTCCGTATCAATAGCGAGCAGACACTCAACGACCATATAACCCTCGTTACCAAAGCCGACAATAGCGCCGGTATCAACTACGATACACTCGTCATCTCTACTACTGCCACTGTGGACGCTGTCGCTTATCCTGTCTCGGTTAAAGTGCCGCTCATGCAAACCACATTGAGCGAAACGGAACTTGTTTGGTCGGGAGTGCTCAACGGAAAACGCTATTTCATTATGGCGGGTTCGGGAGGACTGATCTTCCGTCAGTATGAAAACAAAGGAAATACACTCTATAAGAAAGAGGACGGTAAGACACAACTGGTTAAAGGCTCTGCTAATGCGGCTAACTCCGATACCAAGTATATCACCCCGTGGAGATATGCCTACGTAAGTCAGCCTAATCACCAACTCACTCTGCAGACCGAATACGGTATTGACAAGTATTTCGTCATCAACGGCTCTTCTGAACCGGACTTGGCAAGCAGTGGACCCGCTACACTCACTTACGAATACGTCAATGAGTATCTCAACGATAATGCCAACTACGAGGAGCAGGTTAAAATCAAGTACGGTGCAGACAAGTACCTTAGGTTAACTCTTGTTGCCGAACAACCGAAGCTCGTTCTTACTACTGATGCTGACGAGGCAACCGTCTTCTCTTGGGGTTATCTCATGCAGGAGTATAACCTCCTCAATAATGGCACTTATCCGAACCAAAACGAACTTGTGTTCGATTATAACAACACTACATCTCACACTGTCCAGACACGTTATAAAGCCTACCGCAACTATTCGATGTTGCTTGGTAACACGCTTACCTACTGCTGCCGCGAAGACGAAGCCGACATAGCCGACCTTGTCTCTGCCGGTAACGACTGGAAAACTAACTATGCTATCACTCTTGTCTCCGACAGCCGTTTCGCTAATAATGCAAGCGGTTTGGGCATTTCAACCAATGCCGGTACACTCGTTACTACTGTCACTCCCGCAGGAGATAGTCCTACCGAAGTACGCTATCCCGCAGGTACAGGACCTTTCGTGGACATAGTGGACACGCTCGATGTGCTGCTCTCACTCCAAAACGATGCTCCTGTTTATCGCTTCAAGGACAAATGGAGCAGTTATACTTCTATTGACGATGCACACCTCAAAATTCCGCTCATACGCAAAACCTACCATTCTGTGCCTTACGACTCGCTCATCTGTGTGGTTGGTAACGACGAATACAACTATGTATTCCCCTCTGATATCCTTGCAGGAGTCAACGACGAGCATACGTTCTCTTTCTCTACCGACCACCGCTTCGGTACACACATACTCGGTACCGACAACGAAGTCGTTTCTTATACCGGTGAAAGCGATGACCATACATCCCTTATGGACTTCACCGATGTGGACCTCGCCGAAATACGACTCCTTGACGAGTATGGTAATAGTCCCGACTGGTGCGAGATAAGCAGCAAAGGTGCCAATACCATCACCGTACGCTGCTTGGGCAACGGTATCCGCTCCCCGCGCTCCGCTACACTCTATCTTGCCTACGCAATGAATGTAAACGACAGATTCCGCTTCGTTAACTTCCGCGTCGGCGTAGCCCAGTTAAGCCGATTCCAGTATGCCAACAACCAGGTACTCATTCACTCTAAAGGCGCTTCCGGACAACCGCTCGTGGATGGAATACAGCAGGTACATGAGAATAAGAATATTATCTATTACTACAACCCCTCTAACGCTGCACAGTCAACCGACCAGCGCGTCGAACTGCCTATACGTGAACGGAACTTCTACGGATGGTGGCGGTGGCATTCGCTCCAACCGGGTGAAGAGGATACCGATATTCCTGCAGCGAGATGGCAGACCGCACCTGTCAATACTGGTAAATGGAACTTCGCCTTCCGTACCATCGGCGACTCCGTTTGGATTGACGAGGACAACCATGCTTTGGGTAAGAAACTCGTTACGCAGGGACGCTATACAGTCTTCCATGTACCCTCACAAGACTATGGCGCACGTAAAGACCCGCCTTCCAAAGCTCCTATGCTCTTCCCGCCTCAGAACAAAGCGGTTGAAACCTATGCGGTGGACCTCAGTGTCTATTACGATAACCTCCCGCTCTCTATGAAAGACATCAACCAGGTGGACACTGCTAAGTTGGATACCATGCAGAAGATTATCGAACCGACACTCTCCTTGCGTGAAGTTTATGAACTCCACCCGTGGACAGAGATGGCGCAAATCATGGAGGGATACAAAGACACCATCGCTTCCTCTTCTCGCAACCTGAAATATATGGAAGACCATACGGTTATGGCTCCTACTGGCAACCGTCTGCTCCTTAAGACCGAACAACGATATAACTACGACAATATCAAGAAAGGTCTGCACTCCGAGTCGCTCTTGGGCTACTATATGCGCGATGACAACTGGGCTACGTGGGAAGGAAATCCAGTGCGTCAGGATTCTATGATCTGGTGCGGAGGATGGGATGTCGAGTGCGGTTGGTACACTTATAATCCCCGTACTCAAACGTACACCTCCTGCTCGCATTCTGTTACGGAGGAGAATGACTTCCTGAACGTGCCTGCTAAAGGTACTATTCCTGCTGGACGCGATAACGATACCGTCATTTACTGCCTGCGCTCACGCAGTGTGAATTCCACATTCTCCGATGACACCGATGATGCTACGGTAACGGAGAATAAAAATGGCCTCTACTGGTTCAATATCTGCCGCTACACTATCATTTACCATCGCCCCGATAAATATGGTCCGAAACTCGAGACGAAAGTAGGCGGCGTGGACAAAGCCATTATCCCTAACGACGAGATAGAGCAGAACTTCGAGGTACTGGAGCGTCTGAACTTCGATTACAACAAACCCGGTGCCGAATACACGGTTTATCCTAATCCTCTGCCGTGGACGGACGCCTCATACGGTTTCGCCTATCCGAGGACTGCCGATCTGCCGGATAACCGTCCGCATAATAAGAGCGGCTTGACGAACCTCGCTAATATGGGTGAGTACAACCTCATCAACCGTATTCCGGACTTTGGTTCCTATTGGCATAAGATGGAGCAGCACGGTGGTGCCGAAAACGGATATATGATCTTCTGCGACGGTATGTCATCCGCAGGTCAGGTCGCCGCACTCTCTCTCGAATCACACCTCTGCGAAGGACAGAAAATGTACTTCTCAGGATATGTAGCCAATCCTATGAACCAGACAGGTAAAGCGTGCCCGAACTTCGTCTTCGCAGTACAAGGTTCGTTGGATGGTAATACGTGGGAGGATATCACTTCCTATATGACAGGTGACCTTGCGCCTACTAATAAGTGGTACCAGATCTTCTTCCCCATTGAGCAGGAAAAGAACTACAACAACTTCCGCGTACGCGTTACCAATATGGCGTCCAACGATGACGGTAACGACTTCATCATTGACGATATGTGCATCTTCGCTACCAAACCCCCGTTGATGGTTTATCAGGCTAACACAACCTGTAAGGCGGACCACGAGAACGACTCGCTTACCCACGTCGTACTCCGTGTGGACTACCAGGGATTCACCGAAGACGTATATGTAGCCGGTAATGAGTATTACACCATCCAGGAGATTACACCGGAAGAGGACTCCACTTTCGTTGCATTGGAAGACCATTACTATGACGAACATATATGTCCCGCTGCCGGTCCGGGTGAGCAGGATACGATCTATGGTAAGATTCCTATGCCGGACCGTTACTACCACCCCGTAGATGAAGACTCGGTATTCGCCAACCTGCAGGAACTTATTTACAAGTTCGAGCGCACACTGGATGCCGGAGGTGAAGTATTCCGTAAAGGCTATATCTATGAGCACCTTGACGACTCCATACGTCCTGTAATGTACGTTATTCATACGGCTAAGATGGTGTCCGACAATACCTATGTGGTGCACATGGCAGGTTCCTATCACGAACTCTTGGGAAGCCGCTGCGCTTTGACGCGCGAACTCAAAGTGCGCAACCGTATGATGCTTACCCTTAACGGAGAAGAACAACCCGACAAGGAAGTAACGAACATGTGTGCCAACACCACCTATGAAGTATCTCTCCACGTCAAAGGTACGTTGCTCCTTGACCACGCGGCACCGCAGGAAATAACTGGTTCTTGCGTCAACGACTGGTTGCTCTATGGCGATACAGCCGAAGTCTCCAGCCTGGCACGCTACGGGTACAAGTACAGCGACATTATGAAAGTGGTGAAGGAGATTCTTCGCGCCGAAAACGAATTTGGTACGGAGAACACCAATCAGCACGCCCGTACACTCTCCGAAGTCAGCAGAGCCGAAATGGAACGCATACAATTGGAGAGAGGTGTGGCTCTCTCGGATCCGCATCTGAATCCTTATACTATCCTCCAAAACTTGGTCAACAACGGCTTCCTCATACTCTACCAGCCCAACCTGACCATCGTCACACCGGTCGATGCTACCGTACAATATACCATCTTCCCCATTCCGGGAACGGGTTCGGAGCTTTTGCAGCATCTGGATATAGATGTATGTCCTACTCCTGTACAGATAGCACTCGAATCAAGTCTCGGTGGAGGTATCCCGATGATTATCGGTGGTCTGAACCGTACAGAAGAAGAATCACAGTATCCTGTAGTGGTACTCGCCAATGCGCAGAAAGCCAATACCGAGTTTGCTATTCCTATTGACTCGCTCATGCTCTTCGAGGGTACTACTTCTCAGAGGGTGGCTCTGGATACTATTATGTTCCTATCTACCAATGACCCCAATTACCGTGAAGGTGTACATACCATCTCGCTGATGCCGGATAGAAAATGGAACAAGGACGCGGAAAATGTAGGGTACTACCAAAACGGAAATGATACGCTCCGCCTCATTCCTGCACCCTCTAACAACTACCCGATGCGCCCGGGTTACCACTATACTTTCGGTATTCAGATGATGACCACCTTCGGTCAGTCTTCTTGGGCAGGTCTCGAAGAATGTCCTGTAGGTACGGTGCCCTTTACCGTAGGTGTTGTGCCCGATTACCTGCGTTGGGACCCGCAGGGAGAAGACAACCGCTGGAACAATCCCGACAACTGGATTGGTTTGGTTCAGACCAATACGCCTATCCACGAAGACGCACGCTTTGCTCCTCTGTCATCTACCTATGTGGTTATACCGCCTATGACGGACGGAAAACCGTATCCCGTATTGCCTGACCCCGCAAGCATACCTTCGTCCGATTCTATCAAGCAGGTAGGCTTCGAGTACAACACGTGCCACTCCATCCGCTTCCTCTCTGGGGCTGCTCTCAGCCAGCAGCAGCGGTTGGCTTACGACAGCGTCATTGCCGACTTGACCACACCCCATAACAAATGGGCACTGCGCTCCGCACCTGTAGAAGGTATGCTATCTGGCGACCTCTATATGTCCGAAGCAGAGCTGACCCACGATGTTCACACGTGGAGTGTAGGTGAGTTTGATGCGTCAGGACGTAATTATAACACGGGTAATGCTACCTTCTACCTCTCGCTATACAACAAGGATGCTATCCGCCAGAGTAAAGGAACGGCTATTGATACACTTAAGACCGAGGCTGCCGAGTGGTCGAAAGTGACCAACGCCCTCTCGCTCACACTCCAGCCGGCACAAGGATGGGCGGTTCTCGGTCGCACCAAATCAGGCGACGATGCAGTGGTGCGTCTCCCCAAGAACGATGACATTTACTATTACTACACCCAGTTCGGCGATAAGGTATGGGATCTCTATGAGTCCAACCTGCGTGCTTTGCGTGCAAAGAGTGCGAGCGAAGCGGGCAACGTGGGCAAGTTGGCGTTCTACCCGGGTAAAGAGGCTACCAACCAGAGTTACACACTCTCTAATGGTACGGCGGCTACTACCTTCGTCTTCGGTAACCCCACTATGGGATATATCGACATCTGGGGATTCATAGCGGACAACAAGACACTCCTTGAAGAAGAGATAGGGTATATCGGTACGAACGGTCAGTATTATACCATTACGAAAGAAGCCCTTACTGAGACGGACACCATCACCTCGCTGACACGCTACTTACCGCCGATGCACGGAATAGTTGTCAAGAAGAAAGACGATGCTGCCACAGCGCTCAATGTCACGGTCAATACCAGCCGTATTGTCACGGCGGCTGACCAGGTTATTCGTGCAGAATTGGAACTTGTACCTTCAGCGAGAGGAAAGAGAGTTCTCCCGCCAAAAGCGATTATGACTGTCACTGCGACCAACGCCGTGTCATCGCGCTGTGACACGCGCCTCTTGCTCGGACAAGGTTACCACGCTGATATTATCAAAGGTGAGGACGCAATTCTGTCAACCATCAATATTGACAACTACTCCGCTACATCTGCCCCCGCTACGCCGTTTAATATCTACGCAGTAGAGGGTACTTCCGGACTCAGTATTGACTTGCGTGACGAAATTCTGTGTGTGCCCATATCCTTCTATATGAGCGACCTGCCGTTCGACCCGGTTACCCGTCTTTGGTTCACTGGGGTCAATAATATTGACGGACAGCTCGTACTCTACGATGCGCTGACCGAAACCGAATATCCGATTATAGACGGTATATGCATCAATATAGTGACACCGCAGCAGAACCACGAGATAAGGTATTATATCCGACGTCCGGGCTATAATCCCGATGAACAGACGGGTAAACCCGTTATCCCCACAGGAATGGAGTACAATGCTGCTGATGAACAGCAAGTAGTCAAGATAGTCAAAGATGGACATGTGTTCATCCTCCGCAACGGACATATCTATACAACAGTAGGACAAAAAATTCAATAAACAATGAAGAGACGATTCAATATGTACAGATGGATGATTGTGATAGGGATGATCATGCTTATGGAATTTTCTCTATCATCTGCATGGGCATTCACGCCGTCGTATGATGATAATGTAAATCCGGCGGACTATAGGTTCCAGTCCACCTCCCCGTTATTGGACAATACGCCTTCGGCACAGGATGCCGGTATGCCTGTAACGTATGGAAAGAATTATGGTCCGTACCGTAGTGGCTGGGGTGAAAACCCCGGAGAAGATGATCCCGGCGTAGGCGAAGTAATAGTTACACCTGTTGGCGAAGAACCCTATATTCTGCTCCTGATGGCAGCGGCATATTTCTTCTTCATCCGCCGCAGGAAGAAAACCTGACAGATTCCCTGACTGGCATAAAGAAACGACATACGGTCTGCGTATGTCGTTTCTTGTGTCTTGTATTAGAGTATCACCGGTTGGCGCGTTTGCGTTCTAACTCGTCAAGGATAATCTTGCGTATGCGCATAGCGTGAGGCGTCACTTCCACATACTCGTCTATCTTGATGTACTCCAACGCCTCTTCCAATGAGAACTTGATTGCCGGTGGCAGCACCGCCTTGTCATCAGCCGACTTGGAGCGCATGTTCGTCAGGTTCTTTGCTTTCACCACGTTTATTACGATGTCGCCCTCTTTGGCGTTCTCGCCTACCACCTGACCCGCATAGACCTCTTCGCCCGGATTGATGAAGAAGCGCCCTCTGTCCTGCAGCTTGTCCAAGGCGTAAGCCGATGCCTGACCGCCTTCCATCGCTATCAGACTGCCGTTGGTGCGGATAGGCATATCCCCCTTGTAGGGTTGGTACTCAAGGAAACGGTGCGCCATGATTGCCTCGCCTGCCGATACGTTCATCACGTACGTGCGCATACCTAATATGCCGCGCGACGGGATGGTGAACTCAAGTTGCACACGGTCGTTCACTAATTCCATCTTGGTCATCTCGCCCTTGTGAACAGTGACGAACTCAATGATTTTGCCGCTGCACTCGTCGGGAGTGTTCACGGTCAGTTGTTCTACCGGCTCGCACTTCACGCCGTCTATCTCTTTGATGATTACCTGCGGCTGGCCTACCTGCAACTCATATCCTTCGCGGCGCATGGTCTCAATCAGTACGCTTAGATGTAGCACGCCGCGCCCGAACACTTGCCATGATGAGTCGCTCTGGCTCGGCTCCACACGCAAAGCGAGGTTCTTCTCCAGCTCCTTCATCAGGCGGTTGTGGATATGGCGCGAGGTGACGTACTTGCCGTCCTTGCCGAAGAAAGGCGAGTCGTTGATGGTGAATACCATCGACATTGTAGGCTCGTCTATGGCAATCGGCTGCAGCGGTTCGGGATTCTCCGCATCGCATATAGTGTCGCCTATCTCGAAACCCTCTATGCCGATTAGCGCGCAGATATCGCCGCTCTTCACAGCGTCTGTCTTCACGTGTCCCATTCCCTTGAACGTGTGCAGTTCCTTTATCTTGGTGCGGACCTTTTCTCCGTCTTTCTTGCAGAGCATCACGGTCTGCCCGTCGCGCAGTTCGCCGCGATGAACGCGACCTACTGCTATACGTCCCACGTATGGATTGTAGTCCAAAGATGTGATAAGCATCTGCGGTGTGCCTTCCAACATCTCCGGTTCGGGTATATACTCAATGATGGCATCCATCAGTGCCGTCAGGTCGGTTGTCGGTTTGCGCCAGTCGGTACTCATCCAGCCATTCTTAGCGCTGCCGTAGATGGTCTGGAAATCCAATTGGTCGTCAGTGGCGTTCAGGTTCACCATCAGGTCGAACACGGCCTCCTGCACCTCGTCGGGACGGCAGTTCAGTTTATCCACCTTGTTGATAACCACGATGGGCTTGAGGTTAAGCTCCAATGCTTTCTGCAGCACGAACCGTGTTTGTGGCATCGGACCCTCGAAAGCGTCCACTAATAGCAGCACGCCGTCTGCCATGTTCAGTACGCGTTCCACCTCACCGCCGAAGTCCGCGTGCCCCGGAGTGTCTATAATGTTTATCTTGTAGTCTTTATATTCGATGCTCACGTTCTTGGCGAGAATGGTGATGCCCCGCTCGCGCTCAAGGTCGTTGTTGTCTAATATCAACTCCTTGTCCTCTACACCTTCCTGACGGGACTTTTCCACCACCTTCGCTGTGTAGAGCATCTTGTCAACCAGCGTCGTCTTGCCGTGATCGACGTGAGCGATAATCGCTATGTTACGAATCTTTTGCATATATCTGTGTGTTTGTTTTTATTGTCTGGGTATTTATGTGGTTAGTCGAATGTCTGACCGAAGTTGTTCGACATTTGTACCATCTTGTCGTACTCTTCGGGATTGAGGTCGATGAAGTAGTAGTTGCGCGGATCGACGGGTCGTCCGTTCTGGTGCACCTCATAGTGCAGGTGGGGACCCACCGACGCGCCTGTGTTGCCCACGAGCGCGATGACATCGCCGCGCTGCACTTTCTGACCTACGCGCACCAGTGACTTGAACAGATGCCCGTACAGTGTCTGGTAGCCGTAGCCATGGTCTAATATCACCGTATTGCCGAAACCTTGCCTCCAGCCCACATACACCACTTTCGCGTTACCTGTGGCAAACACGTCCGTACCGGTCTTGGCGGAGAAGTCCATGCCGTAGTGAAACTTGCGGGTGTGGTAGATGGGGTGGATACGGAAACCCCAGCCGCTTGCCACGTGCTTCAGGTCTTTGTTCAGCACCGGCTGTATGGCGGGAATGTTGTCCATCATTGTCTCTTGTGACTTCGCCATCTCCACGATTTCGTTGAACGAATTCGCCTGGACATACATCTCCCTTTCTAATACGTCGATCTTCAACTGCAGGTCTGCTGCTAATTGGCTGTTGGTCATCTGCGCGAGGTCCTCGTAGTAGGATATTTTGTTTGTCGCCCCTTGGCGGACAGCCAACGGGATAGGCTCTGCTCCGAATAGTACGCGGTATAGGTTGTCGTCCCGTTGTGCCATATCTGTCATCACCACCTGCATCTGGTTCACTTTTTGATCCATAATCTGCATCTGTGCCTCCAACGACTCTTTCTGTGCCATCAGTTGCTTCTCGCGGGGGGACGGAAAAATCATAAAGAACACGAAGAAGAACACTATACCTAATAACAGCCCCACCAATATGTACTGCCCCGAACGCTTCAGCCAGAACACGATGCCGTGCTCTATGCGCTCCAATGCCAGCGTCTCCGGATTGATTCTGTATTTGTGTTTCATTTTCAACTGTCAACTATAAACTATAAACTATCAAACTTCTCTCAACTCTCAACATTCAACTGTATTTCTTCCACCAGAAGAAATACCCGTTCTGCCTCCGTTTGTCCTTCTCCGTTTTGGCTACATACACCTTTTCCATCGTATATGGGTTCAGTCCCGTGTAGAACATCGTCGTTGAGAGGGTCATCGGTGTCGGTGTGAAGTCTTGTACCTGTTCGGGGCGGTAGCCCATCCGTTTTGTCTCCTCTGCCAATACGCGCATGTCCTTGTCCGTGCAGCCGGGATGGGAGGAAATAAAGTACGGTATCAGTTGTTGCCTTAGACCGCATTCCTTGTTCACGCGGTAGAAGAACTCGCGGAAACGTAAATAGGCGTCCCAGGACGGCTTGCGCATCAAACCCAGCACCGCGTCCGACGTGTGTTCTGGTGCCACTTTCAGTCTGCCGCTCACGTGCTTTTCTATCACTTCACGACCGTATGCTTCGTCCATCAGGTCATAGCGTATGCCCGATCCGATAAACGACTTCTTTATGTAGGGTAGCGTGTCCACAGTATGGTATAAGTCCAGCAGACGGCTGAAATCCTTATTCAGGTTCTTGCATATCTTCGGGTGCAGACACGATGCGCGGGCGCACTGTTCGCATAGACGCTTGTCTTTGCCCTCTATGCCGTACATATTGGCGGACGGTCCGCCTAAGTCGCTCAGGTACCCTTTCCAGTCTGGCAGCTGATGCAGTTTCTCTATCTGCCGCAGGATGCTCTCCTTGCTGCGTGACACGATCTGCTTCCCTTGGTGTGCCGAGATGGTGCAGAAGGCGCAACCTCCGAAACAGCCCCTGTGGATGCACACCGAGAAACGGATCATCTCGTATGCCGGTATGCGCTTGTCTCGGTACTTGGGGTGTGGCAGGTATTGGTACGGCAGGTCATATATATGGTCTAACTCCGCTTGTGTCAGGGCGGGGTAGGGCGGATTGACCACCACTGTCCCGCTGCCTGTCTGCTGGACGAGCCGCTTTGCCCGTTGCTTGTTTGACTCCGTTTCAATCACGCGGAAGTCCTCTGCATGTTTGCGTTTGTCGCGCAGCTCCTCCTCATAATTATGCAGCACGATTGTCTCTCCGTCATCCCAATCTTCTTCTCCGTTGCTTAGCCACGCTGTCTGCGGTATGTCGTGCTGTATGCCGCGCCGTGCTATCTCCTCCATAGCCTTCTCGCCCATGCCATACACCAGCAAGTCGGCTTTCGAGTCAACCAATATGGAAGGCATCAGTTTGTCCTGCCAGTAGTCGTAATGCGCTAATCGGCGCATCGATGCTTCGATACCGCCTATCACTATAGGCACGTCCCCGAACTGCTCGCGCAGAATCCGGCAGTATGTCACTGTGCAGTAGTCGGGTCTGTGTCCCGCTTGCCCGTCAGGGGTGAACGCGTCGTCCGAACGCTTGCGGCGGGCGGCGGTGTAGTGGTTTACCATTGAGTCCATTGCACCCGCCGTAACGCCGAAGAACAGCCGCGGTCTGCCCAACTTCGTGAAATCGCGGTAGTCGCCCCGCCAGTCTGGCTGCGGCACGATTGCTACACGGTACCCCGCATCCTCCAATACCCTTCCTATCACTGCCGCACCACAGGACGGATGGTCGATGTATGCGTCGCCCGAAAACAATATCACATCCGCATAGTCCCAGCCGCGCAACAGCATCTCCTTGCGGGTCGTAGGAAGATATTGTTTCAGGTCATACATGGTTATTCAATCACTAATCCTAATGTCTTGCGGAAACTCTCTAATTCGGGATGCTCCTTCGTCATCCGCTTCATCTTCTCTTCTGCGGTATAGGCGGTATGTGTCTGAAGCGATGTATCAATCGTAACCTCTATTTCGATACCGTCATTGCCCAATGTCTGACGGAGAAAAGCCTGCATTTCCTTCTGGAAACGCATCACCTCCTCTTTCTGCCACGGATTGGACACGCCTATACGTATCTGCTCGCCGTCCAACTGTGGCTTGTTCTCCGACATTATGGCTAACAGACGCTCTTCACGGGGGAAGTGGCGTTTCAGACCAATCCACGCGTCATTAAACTGGTCCCGCGTAAAAGGGCGGTGCTGTCCCCCGTTGCTCTCGTTGGTCGTTGAGTCGGTGGCGCTGTCCGTAGAAGTAGCGGGACTCTGTACGGTTGCCACTGGACGTATGGAAGGAATAGTCGGGATAGTCGGAATGGAAGGAATGGTCGGACCAGCCTTCGGTTGCGCCTGAACGGGTTGCGTGGCGGCGGGAACGGGTTTGGGTGCCGGAACCGTCTGCTGAACCTGCGGTGTGGCGGCAGGAACAGGCTGTGCCGCCTGCTGTACCAGTCCGCACCACTTGATCAGTCCCATCTCTACCACCAACCGCTTGTTGGAGGACGTGCGGTAGCGCATATCGCAGTCGTTCAGTATATTCAGTGATGCGAATATCCACGTCGCGGGACACTGGCTTGCCTGTGTCTTGTATTGCTCTCGTACCGACTCGGCGGTCTCTAACAGGGGTAGCGTTTGTGTGTCTTTGGATACCAATACATCGCGTAGGTGACCTGCCAAACCGACCACAAACTGACCTGCATCAAAGCCTTTCTGCAGCACCTCGTCAAACAGCAGCAGCGCTTGCACCACATCGCCCGAGAGAGCCGCCGTTACTATGCGGAAATAGTAGTCCGTGTCCAATATGTTCAGTACCTCGATGGTCTGCTGGTAGGTTATCTTGTTCCCGCAGAAAGCCACCAACTGGTCGAAGATGGACAGTGCGTCGCGCATTCCTCCGTCCGCTTTCTTCGCCACAACGCCCAATGCCTCCTCTTCTGCCTCAATGCCTTCTTGCTGGGCTACTGACTGAAGATGTTTTACGATGTCCGTTATTGTGATGCGCTGGAAGTCATACACTTGGCAGCGGCTCAATATGGTGGGCAGCACCTTGTGCTTCTCTGTGGTGGCAAGGATGAATATGGCATACGATGGCGGCTCTTCCAATGTCTTCAGCAGCGCATTGAATGCACCTGCTGAGAGCATGTGTACCTCGTCGATGATATACACGCTGTACTTGCCTATCTGCGGCGGTATGCGCACCTCTTGAATCAGCGTGCGGATGTCGTCCACCGAGTTGTTGCTGGCCGCGTCCAATTCGTGGATATTGAAACTCCGTTGCTCGTTGAAGGCTTGGCACGACTCGCACTCGTTGCACGCCTCGTGGTCGGCGGTCGGATTCAGACAGTTGATGGTCTTGGCGAAGATGCGAGCACATGTGGTCTTGCCGACACCTCGCGGACCGCAGAAAAGGTACGCATGAGCCAGTTTGCCGGTCCGGATGGCGTTGCGCAGCGTGTCTGTCAGCGATTGCTGGCCTACCACCGAATCGAACGTCGTGGGACGGTACTTGCGGGCTGAAACGATATAAGGACTATCCATATGTTGCTGTGTTGTTTATACTTTCTCTACTCTTCCATCTTGCAGCCGGTACTTCTCGCCTGTAGCGGGACACTGTGCCATGCCGTCTGCGTCAAACTGCAGTTTCTCGCCATGTTGGCTTACCCAGCCGATACGGCGGGCAGGATTGCCGACCATCAGCGCATAGGCGGGCACGTCTTTCGTTACGACCGAACCGGCACCTATCAGGCAGTATTCGCCCAATGTATGTCCGCATACGATGGTCGCGTTTGCGCCGACACTTGCTCCCCGCTTCAGCAGGGTGGGGCGGTACTCGTCCTTGCGTGACACGGCAGCGCGGGGATTGATGACGTTGGTGAACACCATACTTGGTCCGAGGAACACATCGTCCTCGCAGCGCACGCCCGTATAGACGCTTACGTTGTTCTGTATCTTGCAGTTGCGGCCTAATACCACGTCCGGCGATATGACCACGTTCTGACCTATATTGCACTGCGGGCCTATGGTGCAGCCCTGCATTATATGGCTGAAATGCCATATCTTTGTCCCTTCTCCTATCACGCACCCCTCATCGACAAACGAAGACGGATGCACAAACACATTATTATTCATAAACTTTCAACCCTCAACTATAAACTTATAACTTCTCTCAACTTTCAACTTTCAACTATAAACTTTATAACTTCTCTCAACTTTCAACTATCAACTCTCAACTAAAAAAACAGCCACTTCAGCAGGTCGTTCCCGTTGGCGAACAGCAGCAGTGCAATCAGGATAATCAGACCGACCATGTTTGCCCGTTCAAGGAACTTGTCGCTTGGTTGACGTCCTGTTACGATTTCAAACAGCAGGAACAGGATATACCCGCCGTCCAAGCCGGGTATGGGGAGGAAGTTCATGAACGCTAATATCAGTGACAGTACGGCGGTCATGTTCCAGAACACAGCCCAGTCCCAGAACTTTGGGAACATCTGACCGATGGCGCCGAAGCCGCCTAACGACTGTGCTCCCTCTTTCGAGAACACTAATCGGAACTGCTTGATGTACATCTTCAGGTAGTTCCAGCCGTAAACGATGCCCGCGGGGATAGCCTCAAAGAACGTGTAATCCTTGTGTTCTAACGAGAAGTAGTTCAGAGGTCCCTTCTCATAAACGCCCAATCGGCATTGGTCGCCGATGAAGGCGTATGCCGTCCGCTCTTCGCCGTCACGGTAGTAAGTGATGCTGACGCTGTCGAGGGGGTGCTGCCGCAATTGCTCTTTGAGCATCGCAAAGCACGGGGTCGGCACGCCGTTGATGGCGGTTATGCTGTCGTTCTTCTGCAAACCGGCATAGTCTGCTGCTGTGTTCGGGAACACGGAGTCAATCACAAACGGATAGAACTCGTCAATCAGTATATACCGCTGTTTGACGTAGGCAGGGTCTTGGCGGGCTTTGTCGCGCTCGCGGCGGTCAAAGTCGTTCTGCAGCGCCAGATAGCGGTTGCCAAGGTCTTCGCTCATCTGCAGGGTTACTGTTTCGTTGCCTCGCGATACCACTACGTCGCGTTTCCCCTCGATGATAATCCATTGCACCACTTCGCCAAGTGTCTCAGGCTCTGTTCCGTTAATCGACACAATCTTGTCTTGCTGTTGGAAGCCCTCTTTCTCTAACAGTTCCGAGAAGTACAGCCCTCTGTCTATATTGCGCAACGGCAGCGAGTCTTCGCCCCAGTGGAACAGCAGCATACCGAAGATTAGCAGTGCCGCAACGAAGTTCACTAATATACCGCCTGATATGATGAGCAGACGTTGCCATACGTTCTTCGTGCGGAATTCCCACGGCTGTGCGCTCTGACCCAACGACTTCGCATCGTGTGTCTCGTCCACCATACCGGCTATCGCGCAGTAGCCGCCGAAGGGGATCCAGCCTATACCCCATTCGGTATTGTCAGGGTGTTGCAGCCATTCGTCGTTCTCCTCCAACTTGCGCGAGAGGAAGCGGAATTGCCAACGGCCGTTGATGCGTTTGGCACGCAGCAGCGCGAACTTGTAGTCAAAAAACAGGTAGAACTTCTCCACGCGTACGTGGAACAGGCGCGCAAAGGCAAAATGCCCGAACTCGTGGATGACCACTAAAAAGCTCAGCGCCAGAATGAGTTGGATTACTTGTATCATAGTGTCTTTGTCTTATATTCGTTCCTTTGCAATAACATTCCGTACCCTCGCAGACGGTATGCACACAAAACGCCGCGAAAGTACGGAAAAGTTTTCTATGAGCAAAACTTTTTACGTCTTATTGCTCCTTTTGACCCGTCAGCGAGTATTTTTCGCCGTTGCGGACTATCACCATACGCCCGTCGCGCACCTCTTTGCGAAGACCGTTCGCTGTGGAGCCGCGGCTCTCCCACAGCGCGGTCGATGGTGTTGCTTCGGGATGCAGGTCGTATGCCCCAAGCACTTCCGTACTCGTCTCGCCTAACCAGCCGCACACTTGGTTCATAGCGTTATACACCTTCACGAAGTGGATGCCGTCCAAGTGCACTTTCTGTCGGTTCTTGTCCACTGCCCAGTCCAAATCGAACTCCGACACGTGACGTTCGGGATGGTCTTTCACTTCGTTAGGCTGGTCGTCTGCGTACCCCCAGTCGAAGCAGTACAGCACGTAGTACGTCCCTTTGCCGCTTGTGTCTATGCCGTTGTCGCGCAGTCGGGTGCCCGTGAAAGTCATCTCGTCGCCTGCTATCCA
The DNA here is from genome assembly GCA_905234835.1 of Paludibacteraceae bacterium. Lineage (GTDB taxonomy): Bacteria > Bacteroidota > Bacteroidia > Bacteroidales > Paludibacteraceae > Colicola. Next base: position 143,760 of record CAJOIZ010000001.1, on the reverse strand, counting down.
TTCGGGATAGTACGGCTGGTTGTGGAACGAGTTCTTAGGTATATACCCGGTTGCGCCCTTGCTGTCTGTCCAGCGTATATACTCCTCGGCGGGAGTGTCTTCATTGGGACGGTAGTAAGTGATGGAGTAGTCGAACAGTGTCTGCTCGTTTGTCTCCTCCGAACCCGCCAGTTCATACCATTCGTCATCGGGCAGACCGTTACCGTTGTCGTCGCGGCTCACCATCACGATACCCGGCTCACTGCTTCCGCCTAATGGCTCGCCCTCTTTCTGCGTGGCAGAGTAGAACGAGTTGCCCAGTATCTTCATGTCGTACTGACCTGCCACGTTCAGCACCTCGTGGTCGAATCCGAACACCACGTACCCGCCGAAGCCGCCTAATGAGATCATTACTTGGTTGTTGTCGGCGAGACATTCTTCGGCTTTCTGTGCCATGGTCTCTTCCGTGTCGCCTTCTTCGCAGGCGGGAAGTGTGTTGATGAATTGCCCGGGTGCGGGACGGTACTCGAACACCCGCGATATGTACGGATTCACACTCTCCTGTGCCCATGCTCCCATGCATACCATACTCAGCGTAATCACGAATAACTTCTTCATCTTCTGTCCCTTTCTTTTATTTCTTATGTTTGCCTTGCTTGTCTTTTATCTATTGCCTTTCTTGTCTTATACCTTTCTTATCTTTTGCCTCTTTTATGCCCCGACCTGTTTGTTCCTATACCTGTTATCCCGTATCCTGTTCTGGTCTAACATCCCCCGAACAGCGGCAAAAGTACTGCTTTTTGCTCAATCCTGCACATTAAAACTAAGTTTTTCTTCATCTCGGAAAGCCTACTTCTCTTCCCGCAGTCTAAACCATAAATTTGCAATTTGCAATTTGCAATTTGAAATCATAAACCATAAATCATAAATCATAAACATGAACACTCCCCAACACGCAGTCCCCAACAGCGCAGCTCCCTAACACGCAGTAACAAGGTACGGCAACGACACGATAGATATACGATAGATACACGATAGATATACGATACATTAAGTAGACCTCACCGTACTGATATCATACCCCATCTTACTCCCTCCGTACTCTCATCCTTCCGCCTCGGTTTTGTTGTTAATTGATGACCAAAGCGTCGTTCATTGTCCCGCATATCCCCCGCAACCCATCTTCTTCTTATTTTGCAGCGCTGCCAGTCGGCACAGGTTTTTCTTCCGTTATGTCGGATATAATCCGGCTTCCCTCTCGCCGTTTGCGCATATACAAATACCGCCGTATCTTTGCCCCCGCAAAAGCAGCAATAACTGCGTGCCGTCGCTTGCCGACGTTAAACAGCAAGGACATAAAAGGCGTTTATTGACGTTGTTTGCGACTAACCCGAATCTTCGCAACATTCAGCTAAAAGTCCAGACAGCAACAATGAATGTCCCGTGGATATGTATATCCGTCCTCGCCCAATGGGCGGGCGGGTTTATATATCGGGCGTGGACTTCGGTTGTTTTTCTACTTTTAGCGGGGATTGCGAAGCCCTGGGTTAGCGTGAAGGACAAGTGAACTTCACGCTTTGTTTGTATATGGGAACTGAACATTAACCAACATAAAACAATCAAACGTATGAACAAACATTACCAGCAACCGGCGACGAGTGTTGCCGCAGTGTATTTGCAGGCGCAGATTCTGGAGGTAAGTCCGGAAAGCGGTCTTAATGGAGTGAGCGGTGTCCGCTCAAGTTATACACCCCGTCCCGAAGCGGTTTGGGGAAACTAAAACAATGGAGGACAACACGATGACAAACAAGATTTATTATGCTTGCATGATTGCCATGTTGGCAATAAGCATCATCACGGGCGGTTGTTCCAAGAACGACAACAACAATCCGCAGGAGCCTGCGAAAGTGCAGAAATACCACATGGTGGTCAATGCTGACAAAGCCCAGGACCACCCTGCCAACACGCCCCGCCGTGTACTTGGCTTGGACGGAACAACTGTAAACGCATCTTGGGCTGCAGGCGAAGAGGTGACGGTTTACAATGTGACCAAGAACACCGCTGTTAGCGGGGTATTGATCGCTCAAAGCAGCGGGGCAAGAACTACGCTGTCGGGTGATTTGAAGGGCATTATCGAGCCGTCGGACATCCTGACGCTGAAGTTCCTGAGTCCCGACTATATAGGACAAGACGGAACACTGGAATACATCTCGGCTCATTGCGATTATGCGGAGGCAAGTGTGACTGTCGCTTCCGTTTCAGGTGGAAATATCACATCTGCGGCTGACGCTGTGTTTGAAAACAAGCAGGCTGTTGTCCGCTTCACTTTGATTGACAAGGCGGACGGCTCGGCCTTATTAAATCCGACCTCTTTCACCATCAACGACGGAACGAGTGACATCGTAACGCTTACCGATATACCTGCCGCCACCTATACCGCGAACGGAAACGGCGTACTCTTTGTCTCCATACCGGGCTTCGCTGACAAAACCATCACACTGACGGCTTTACAGGAATCGGATGTATATGTTTGCACGAAAGACCATGTCACTTTCGCTAATGGCAGCTATTATCCCATAACCACAAAGATGACAGAGAAGATTCACAATGGCGCGCTGCCGGGCGAGTTCTCCGTCAGTCCCACAAAGAAAGTCCGTTTCTCAAGAGGCAACTTGCAATACAATGCCGCTTTAGGAACCCATCAATGTGCGGACGGGAAAACCCTACAAGGTACATGGCGTTTTGCCGAACATCAATGGGACTATGTGGGTAGTGCAACAGAAGGAACTGTCTACGAAAATAATGTAAAATGTGATAATGCTCTTATCTCCTCAACCTACAATGGTTGGATTGATTTGTTTGGGTGGGGTACAAGTGGTTGGAATAGTGGAGCCGCAGCATTTCAGCCGTGGTCTATCAGTACGAATATATCGGATTATTATCCGGCAGGAGATGGCTCTAATGACCTAACGGGGGCATGTGAATATGCCGATTGGGGTGTTTATAATGCTATAAGTAATGGCGGCGATGTAGCGAACACATGGAGGTCATTATCAAAAGATGAATGGATTTGTCTATTAGAACAGCGCACGAATGCTGCTAATCTTCGAGGTAGGGCTATAATAAATAGTGTATATGGAATGATATTCTTACCAGATGATTTTGAAATTCCGTCGAATCTTTCATTTAGTCCTGACTTAGGAGTTAATGTCGTTAACTCATATTCTATACAAGAGTGGCAAATTTTAGAATCGTTGGGAGTTGTTTTTCTTCCTGAGGTTGGAGCCAGAGTGGGAACAGATGTTTATTATGATGGAGGACATTATTGGTCTACGACAAAACTCCCTAATCCTACGTATCAACAACTATCATATAATTTATTTTGGGATGATATGGTTCTTGCTCATTGTAATAGTGGCAGTAAAAAGTTTAGGGCGTATTCTATTAGATTGGTTCAAGATGTAGAATAAACAAACATAATTTTTAACGGAGTATGCTGGTAGCCGAATAATAAAATGAAGGCACAAAACAAAAAATCGAAAGCAGTCAATCGTTAAAAGATTAAAGAATTGCAAGAAACGAACAGAATGGAATAACAAGTCTTGGATTTAAGAAGATTCGATGCGGAAGGCTACCCGCACGGACAGCCTTCCGCTTTTCGTCTGTTGTAGCGGCTGGGAGCCGCTTTGCGCTTTGTCTATTGCGTCTGAATTTAATTCAGACCGGCTCTCTGTAGCCTCCTGTAAAGAATAAGATTTTGTCCATTGCGTCCGAATACTATTCGGACATCGTCTCACATTTATAGCCGTTTACAAAGAAAATGCAAAAAAAAGTAAAAAAACTTTCCTTTTAGGTGATAGATTTGCCTTGTTTTTTGCCTCATATATGGAAGGGTACACTCAAATTTGAAACCATAAATTTGAAATCATAAACATTATGGAGGGGTATACTATTCCGCTGTGAAAGATAATTTTTTGAATCATTTTTGATCATTTTGGACCAAAAAGAAAGATGCGTAAGCATCATTTATTCAATTCGTTTAATTTGTGAACAAAAGGAAAAAGAAATATTGTTGAATCATTTTGATAAATCACAAACATGCAATCATAAACCATAAATCATAAACTTGAAACTGTAAACTCTCAACTCTCCAACTTCACTCAACATTCAACTCTAAACTCTCAACTATAAAAAACCTCTAACCTCCTAAACCAACAAATTTGCAACTTGAAATTTGCAATTTGAATTAAAAAAACTTAAGAAAAAACTTGCATTTTGCCCAAAAATGTATTATCTTTGCACGTCTTTTCAGTGGAAATGACCTCACGCCGTGAGGCGTATTACAAGTGGCAGTCAGACGTGTTATCCGCCTTGTGCACAGGCGGATAAGAACGGGAAGGGGCATCTATCGTACAGGATGTTTTCTTTTTTTTTCTGTTTCTGTTCGTGTAACAGAGTGCCATCACCGGTGTACGACGTTTGCCGCAACATTGCGCTGCGGAACGACGGGGCGTAAGCAGAATCGCACACAAACTGCAAGTGATCTTTGACGTATTGGTTGCGAACTAATGAGCGGATTTGAAATCATAAACCATAAATCATAAATTTGCAACTTGAAATTTGAAATCATAACTCATAAACTTTGCCTTGTTTTTCTTCCAAATGTGGGTCAAGAAGCATACATTTGGACAAAAAACGCGTGTTTTTCTTCCAAATGTATATAAAAAAGTATAGATTTGGACAAAAAACACAACAGAACATCTGCACAATTCAAAAAAAGGAGTACCTTTGCGGCATCTTTCAAATATAGGACAATATGGAAAACTTGATTGGGCGTCAAACGGAATTGGCAGAGTTGAAGAGTGCACTGGATTCAAAACGTTCGGAGTTAATTATTCTATATGGACGTAGACGTATCGGAAAAACCTTTTTGGTCAGAAGTTTCTGCAACGATGTCTATAGCTTTCATTTCGTCGGCGCGCACGGAAAAAATATAAAAAAGCAATTGGCTTACTTCCGTGAGGTATTACAGAGTTACTGCCCTGATGTCGAAATCCCGGAACTGCTCAACTGGCACGAGGCATTTCGGCAACTTGCCGGATACTTGGAGCAATGTAAGGAAGTTCGTAAAGTGGTCTTCTTTGACGAGATGCCATGGATAGATACGCAAAAGAGTGATTTCGTGAGCGAATTGGAGTATTTTTGGTCTAATTGGGTACAAAACAGAGATGATATTGTCTTTATAGCGTGCGGAAGTGCCACTACGTGGATGAAAGAAAAACTGGAAGACAATAAAGGCGGCTTGCATAACCGCATTACACATCGAATATATTTACGCCCGTTCTATCTGCGCGAATGTAAAGAATACCTGCTTTCTAACGGCTTCGATTGGGATGACTATCAGATTTTGCAGTATTATATGATATTTGGCGGTGTTCCGTATTATATGAGTTTGCTTCGTCCGCAACTGAGTCTGGTGGAAAATGTGGACACACTTATTTTCCGTAGAGGTGGAGCTTTGAGCGATGAATTCAAGGAACTATATAACGCACTTTTCAAAAAAGCGGATAAGTATATCCGGATAGTTCAGCTGTTAGCCACCAAACGTGAGGGCTTCACCAAAATGGAAATCTCAGCTGAAACGGGTTATTCAGGAGGCGGATTAACCAAATTGTTGGAGAACCTTGAGCGATGTGATTTTATCGTATCCTATACTCAATTCGGAAATAAGACAAAACAGACATTGTATCGTTTATGTGATTTCTACACGTTGTTCTATTTTCGTTACGTGAAAAATAACCATTCCAAGGATGAACAATATTGGCAACATCATTTCCAGAATAGAAGCGTCGAGAGTTGGGAAGGGTTTACGTTTGAAGAGGTTTGTTTGCGTCATCTGTCTCAAATTAAACAGGGGTTAGGCATATCAGGTATGGCAACTGAAGCCTCATCTTGGCGCTTTGTGCCTGCAAAAGAGGATACGCGCAAGGGAGCACAGGTTGATTTGGTCATATCTCGTGCAGATAAAATGATTCACTTATGCGAAATGAAGTTTTCTTCTACTCCGTATACGATAACCAAAGAATATGCAGAACGCCTGATAACACGCAAACAACTTTTTATGGAAGGAAATGGAGTAAGTAGAGGTGTTGTGCTTACATTTGTAACGCCATATGGTTTAAAAGATGGACTACACACATCCATGGTTCACTCTTCTCTCACGGCAAAAGACTTGTTCGCGTAAGAGTCCTCATGTGATATATCCTTCTCTGACAGCGGATTCACAAAACGGCATATTGCCACATAATAGGTTATAAAGATATGAAAAAAGGTTTTTTACTTGCACTCACAGCGTTCTTTTGCATTGCTTGTACCACGGACTGGCAGTTGCGGGAGCGGGCAACGGAATTGTGCGCTTACATTCCCGACCATACCTTGCTGGAGAAATCTCGGGACTATATGACCGCGGATTTCTATGCGGTACTTGACACGATGTTCTATCGACTGCCCGAACACGAGGCGATGGACCATGAATGGCTCTACTATTTCGTGACAGGCAACGGCGGTACGATAGCCGAGTACGAGGTGACGGGGGTGGAGCGGACCGATGCCTGCCACGCTGTAGCGACAGTCAACGTGAGGCAGGTATGGGAGGACCGCTCGTATGACCCGGAAAGCGACATCGAGGAGCATACGCTGTCAATGGAACGGGTGGACGGCGAATGGCTGATGTCCGATTTCGACGGACACAAAGCAGATTGTATACGCTATATAGCCAATAACCGCAGGGAACAGGCGGTTCGGCAGGCGGTCAGCGATTATCTGCTGCGCGAAATTGCTCCCTCTTACAGACAGGGCGAATTGTGTATCCCGACACTGATGATGGTGTACGAAACGGACACGTGTGTATGGGGCGATTTCTGGGTATGGTGGTACAATATCGTCGGTGACACCCTGATAACCGTTTCTGGCGGCAACCATTCAGGACGCATGACCTTGCACTACGAGGATGGCAGACCGCAGGTGACCGCTTTCGAGCAGACTGTGGACGGCGCGGGCAACGAGCAGAGCGCCATACGCATCTTCGGGGAGCATTATGATGTCTATTTGAATATGCACTCCAACCAGGATGTCCGCGAAGCGGTCCGCAGGGAGCAGCTCTGCGAGTACATCCAGCGCACCACCCTGACCGTCCGTTACTATCAAGACTACGCCCGTCCCGCTGTGGCATTGGACGAAGAGTATTGAGATATGATTTATGTGACACACAAATTCTATAACACTATATGAACGAGATTTTCAGTAAACTGATTGTGAGCAGGAATGAGGCGAATCAGATAGAAATGGAGTTGCAGTTGTTGGATAGTCCCGAAAAAAGCAGCGGCAATCGTGACAGGGGGACAAGTAAATACAATCCCAAGAACGACGAGGAGATTCTGGATAGCATCACGCGCATTGAGTTTGAACACAAAATGGAATTACCTGCCCCTCCGGGCGATTTGCTCCGAGGGGATATGGTCTTCGCCACGGGGCTTACATATATTCTCCCCAATGAGGAAGGCGTACCCGAACTGGTCTCTTGTCCGCAGAGAGCAGGAAAAAAGTTTTTGTGGATATTAATCTTTGCGTCCGACAACCGCGATATACAATGTACGTTCGAGTTCTTTGCTTTCTTCCGCAATTCGGCGGGGGACATCTGTAAACTGCATCCCGACAACGGAAACACGATAGACTTCGCTGTTCAAAAGGGAAATAGAGAAGGAGTGACTGTTGCGATTACCATAACCAGAAAAGAGGATCAAGCGTTTGACTACGGAAGATATTACTTCGCTTTCCGTGTGAAGGAAAAAAACAAACGTTATACAGACCGGCCTTTTGTGCAGTACCTCAATATCGTGCCCGGACGTGACAGCGGGATTCAAGTCAGTTCCGACCTGATAGGGTTGGATGCGGTTTATCAGCAGATGGCTTCGCTGTTAAAACAAAAAATATTTAACGAAAGCCGTCTTGCGATGAACCTCCCTGCGACACCGCTTAACTTGAATGCAGCGGTCATGGGTGGAAAAGGAACCGGTAAAACGGCCTTTGCGCAAATCCTCTACAATTATTATGTAAAGAACGGGTTTGTCGCCGCTGACAGTCTCAAAGTCTTGGATGCCGCTCATTGCGTAAGGTCATTGGATCCTTCTTCCTCTTTCGATTCGGCGGTTTCCGATGCGCGGAATGGCATGTTGTACATAGAAAATGCCGCGTCCTTCCTAATTAAAGACAACAGGCATTCGTCTAACTACGGCGGTAATACCTTGGATGCGCTATGCAGGCTGTTGCAGGATAGAAACAGCGGAATCTGTGTCGTCCTTGCGGACACGGCCGACGGAATAACCCGCCTGCTGTCCACGGCAGAGCTGCAGCCATATATCGGGCAGGTGTACAGGTTGCCTGACCTTAATATTGACCAGATGATGAAAGTCGCAGAGCGGGAAGCCAAGTCGCGCGGGTTTGTCTTGACTGAAGGAGCGAAAAATGCCGTACGGTCGTATCTATCCACGCTGGCGGATGCCAACGCCAAAGATGTTCCCTTGCTGATGGACCGCATGATTCTGAATATGTCAGTTCGGGTGGTGAACAGCTCTCGCGAATTGTTCTGTGAACCGGGCTTGTTGAGCGAACTGCTGGCGGAGGATGTTCCCATACCACAAATCGGTGCCTATGACCGGAAGATGGAAAAACTGAACAGTTTGGTCGGACTCCGAAAACTTAAATACAATATCGAATCGCACCTCAGTATGGTACGGTTTGCGCAACTGCGAAGCCGGTACGGACTGAAAGTGGCCATGCCGCCGTTGCACATGGTTTTCACAGGAAACCCGGGTACGGGAAAAACCACCGTAGCCAAACTCTTGGGTGAGATATATGCTTCGTTGGGGATCCTCAAAACCGGTCATGTGGTGCAGGTGGACAGGAAACAGTTGGTGGGGCAGTACATCGGTGACACGGAAGAGAACACCAAGCAGGCGTTGCAGCGGGCGCACGGGAATATCCTGCTGGTGGACGAGGCATATACACTGGTGTCAGACCCCGAGGACAAGAAAGATTTCGGCAACAAGGCACTTGACTGCCTGCTCGAAGAATTGGGGAAAGAGAAGACGGACATGATTATTATTTTCACCGGCTATCCCGATGAGATGGAAAAAATGCTCAAGTCCAACAAAGGTCTAAAGTCCCGTTTCCCCTATACGTTCTATTTTGAAGATTATACGGAGGATGAACTGGTAGAGATAGCCATCCGGACGGCACAAGAGAACGGCTATTCGTTCTCGGACGAAGCCTTGGACAAAGTCAGACGAATCATACATCGCGAAGTGGAGCGCGGTTCGGGTAGGAATGGGAAACACTTTGGCAATGCGCGGTTTGTCACACGCTTTATAGCCTCCCATATCATACCGAACATGAGCAGACGGGTGCTGGCTTCCGGCGACTCCATTCCTGCGCCGCAGTTCCTTTCGCGTATAGAGGTGGCGGACGTGCCGAATAATGCGACGGAAAGCGGATATGCCATTGACGAGGCGCTCGTGGCAAAAGCCTTCGGACAACTGGACGAAATGGTGGGGCAGGAAGAGGTGAAGAAGGCGTTGCATCAGTTGGTGGAGGTTGCCCGCACTAAGCAGGCGAACGGTGATGACTTGTTGGATGCGATTCCGCTACAATGGACCTTTACTGGCTCCACCGGAACCGGTAAGAGCACGGTAGCGCGTATCTTGGCACAACTGCTGCACGCCATGCATCTGATTTCGTCCAAACAGATGACTCAGTTACGTATGCCTCAAACGCAAAAGGGCGCCTGGACTTCCATTGATATTGACTGTATCTTGCGGGACACAATGAAACAGTCCGGTCAGGGTCTGCTGTTCATCGACCTTGATGATGTGGCGAATGTGCATATTGATGTGCAGTGGCTGCGATGCAAACTCACGTCGCTTATGGCGGAGATGCCGGGGGAGTACGCGTTCGTTATCGCTGTCGATGACAGGCAACTGCCCACTCCGCCCATTGATATGCCCTTGAGTACGTCCGTCATGCATTTCGATGACTACACCGCTGGCGAACTGATGACCATCCTGCGTCAGCGGATTGACAGACAGGGTTATACCATCACAGATGAGGCGCTCGCGGAACTGGATATGCATATCAGGACGATATGCGACAACCGCAGCAGCGGCTTCGCTAATGCGCGCACTATCAAGCATGTCTTTATCGCCGTCACCTCGGCTGCCGAACTGCGCCAGGGCAACTCTCCGCAGCCGGTTATCACCAAAGAGGATGTGCAGTCTGTCAAATGGAAAAAAATCAACACCAATCATATAGGATTCGGAGCATAAATGAAACGTAAGGAACGTATATTGTTTGTCTGTCACGGTAATATATGCCGTTCGCCGATGGCGGAGTATATCTTCAAGCATCTCGTGCGCAAAGCTGGACTCGAAGACTGGTTTGAGATTGCTTCCGCAGGTGTATCGGACGAAGAGGAAGGCAATGACATCTACATGCCCGCCAAACTCAAACTGCGTGTGAAAGGCATTCCGTGCGGACCGCATCGGGCGCACCAAATGACACGCGAGGAGTTTGATTATTATGACAAGATTATATGTGCTGATTACGACAATCTGACCTATTTGCCCAATATAGGTCATGTCGATTATGATGATTTGATGGATTATTTTGATACTGACGAGAAAGCTTCACTTATGATGCAGTGGGTTGGAGAGTGCCGCGATGTCTCTGACCCTTGGTACACCCGTGATTTCGAAGCCGCTTACCGTGATATCTATCGTGCCTGCCAAGCCATTCTCGATAGTTATATCCGTATCTTTGAAATCCGCAAAGCCTATGATGAAGAATGAAATGCCTATGTCACAATCACGAAATATAGTGGTCTTTTGGATAGACGAAGCTCCTCGGGTTGATTTCTCGGAGCGTTTATCTAATGCCGGTATGCAGGTTTTCTATGCCGACAATTACACGGATGGCGTTCAGTGGCTCTCCAACCCTGGGAATAGGGCAGTATGCGATGCCGTCATATTGGATGTGAATTGCAAGATTCGTCATTCGGACGAGCAGGAATCAACGGACTCGTTCCGTGATTATGCCTATCGTGTGATGAACCGTTGCGAGGGGGAGGACAAGCATATTCCGTGGTTCGTCTTCACCACTGGTAGTGGTTACGATGAATCGTTATTGAGTGCCATTCCTATGCGTGAGTGGACGCGCAGACAGTACTATCTGAAGGATAGCGACCAGCAGGCGCTCATCAGTGACATCCGTGAACTGACCAAACATTCGGACAATGTGGCAATGCGTGAGAAGTATGCGGGTATTTTCGATTTGTGCGAAGACTCGTCCGTCATGGTACGCTTGTATGACATTATCCGCAAGTTGGAGAATCCGAAGAGCATGACGGACACCACAGTTTTTAATGCCATCCGCAAACTGCTGGCTTATGCTGTGGTATATGGTGGTAAACATGGTCTGTTCCCTGATGATATAGAAAATGTCCGTGCCGCACAAAAGCGTTTGGACGAGATACACGAGTTGGCACCGGACATAGTGCCTTCTTATATACTGACAAATTTTGACTCGCTCTCCGACACCGTCAATAACGGCAGTCACAGCAAATACGAAGACTCGGATGAAGGTACCTTGTCCGTGGATGCGGATGTACTTGCGGGCGATGCGCCGTATCTGACACGTACGTGTATCTACCAACTCCTGACGGTTTTCTATTGGTTGCGTCACTTGCCGACGAAAGAGGGGGAGATAGAGGCGTTGAGGAAGCGTATTGATATGATTCTCAATAACCCGGTTGAGTTCTATGAGAACCGTGAATGCTTCCTTCAGTGTGATAACGGCGTTTGGCATTATGGTAGGTGTGCCGTCCGTGAACACGAACGCTACCCACTTTCCGGACAAACCCTCGTCCGCCTCAAATCCGTCCACCCCAACCGCAACTTCACCGCCAAGAAACAATACCCCTTTTTCGCAAGATATGAGATAGTGCATTGATGTATAATGTTATAGGTGACATACATGGTTTGAATTGTTGGAAACAACTGGTGCGCGAGGATGCAACGAACATCTTCGTGGGGGATTATTTTGACTCAAAAGACGGGAAATCCAAAGAGGAGACCATAGACAATTTCAAGGACATTATCGCCTTTTGCAAGACGCATCCGGAAACGATTATGCTCTATGGAAATCATGACCTGTATTATATCCTGGACAGGGACTATAGGAGCCGGTTCAGTCATCCCGAATACAGGGAGACATACCTGCGGTTGTTCACTGAAACGGAGTCGTTTTTCTATGGCGTGGCATATGCCATAGAAGACAAGACATTGGTGTCCCATGCCGGTGTGACTAAAGAGTGGTACGAGAAATATATCGGTGTGTATCATGGCGAAAGTCCGCGTTTGGTCGCGCAGCAGATCAATGATTTGTGGCTGCGGGACAAGACAGCGTTTGCTTTCAGTAGCAATGTCACCGTCGACCCTGACGTATATGGGGTTTCTCCGACTCATTCGCCGCTCTGTATACGCTCATGGATTCTCCCCGAACACAACCTCTTTGCGGACACACCCGTCACGCAGATCATCGGTCACACACCCAAAGAAGACATCACCCTTGTCTCCGACCGCATCTTCTGCGTCGATTGCCTCCTCCATACTCCAAAATCATGGATAATTGAGTGATTTTTTTTACAAAAAATGTATATATAGCAAAAAAGTAGTAACTTTGTGCGCTTAATAATTTTTACACTTTACAGATTCCTATTATGCTATTGCAGTTCTTCATAAATGGTCTCATTACCGGTCTGCTTTATTCGCTTTTGGCGATAGGTTTTGCGTTGGTATATAACACGACCAAGGTGTTTCATATTGCCGCTGCCGGCATCTATGTCTTTGCAGCATACATGTTCTGGTGGCTGTCGGGGTATATGCCCTTGTGGATTGCGGGAGGGTTATCGCTTTTATTATCAATGGGCTTAAATTACTCCATAGATTTGCTTGTTTATCGACCTCTCAAACGCAAAAAGGATTCGAACAACATCGCATTGGTGTCTTCTATTGGAGTGATGACTATCATTGTCAATCTTTTAGCCTTGTTTTTTGGCAACGAACCCAAATCGGTATCCTCTACGTTTAAAGCCGTTTATGATGTCGGTTTATTCTCATTGTCCCAGCCTCAACTTATTCAATTAGGATGCAGTTTGGTTTTAATCATAGGATTCATCGTATTCTTTTTACATTCTCAAACAGGTCTTAAGATCAAAGCTATCAGTGAGGATGAATTGTTATTTTCCGGTTTGGGATATAATAGTCGAAGAATCCGCGCGTTTGCATTTTTACTCGGAGGCTTTTTTATTGCCGTAGCATCTTGCTTGAATGTTGTAGAGGTAGGTATGGATGTTAATATGGGTATAAATGTATTGATAACTGCTATTGTGGCAATGATTATAGGCGGTACGGGAAAAATAGAAGCATGTGTTTTAGGAGGATTGGCACTTGGTTTGATACAAAGCCTTGTATTGATTCATTTCTCCACCAGTTGGCAGAATGCTATCACATTTATTCTCCTTCTGGTATTTTTATTCATTCGTCCTCAAGGACTTGCAGGATATAAACAACGGACAGTATAATGGAGTATATTCTACATATTGCATTCATTCTCAATATCTACATCATGTTGGTATTGAGTACCAATGTTACTGTCATGGCTAATTTGTTAACGCTTTGTCAAGCCGCCTTTTATGGCATAGGTGCCTATATCGGTACTTTATTCCTGATGCAGTTTGAATTACCGATTATCATTATTGCACTATGCGTCATGGGTTTGTCCGGTTTATGCAGTATTATCATTACCTTGGCTTCCGTCAAACTCAAAGGAGATTATTTTATTTTAGCAACTCTTGGTTTCCAAATGGTCGTTTATACGATCTTGTACAACTGGATTGACGTCACCAACGGACCATTTGGCATTTCGGGTATTCCGGCATTAAAACTATTGGGTATTTGGGAACTGCAAGGTGTATATGCCTATTTTGCCGTATCCCTTATCGCCGTTACACTCATGGTGGCTCTCTTTGCCGGCTTGAAGCTATCTCCGTACGGACGAGCTCTCCGTTCATTGAGATCTGACGAACAATCGTTGCAAGCCTTAGGACGAAATGTCAGTTTCCTGAAAGGATCCGCATTCTTCATTTCCGCGGCGTTCGCAGGATTAGCCGGTATGCTATATGCCTCCTACGCCAGTTACATAGACCCTACTAGTTTTACGCTATTGGAAAGTCTATTCATCGTCAGCGCATTATTCATTGGCGGAACAGGTAATATAGTGGGGCCTATTTTAGGTGCTTTATTTGTTGTTATATTGCCTGAGATATTACGATTTATCGGAATGCCAGAAGCGATAGCTGCGCCCTTAAGGCAGATTATTTATGGCTTGGCATTAGTATTGGTGATGTATTTCCGCCCACAAGGTCTGGGAGGCAAAGTAATCATAAAGTGAGATGATTTTAGAATTAAAGGACATACAACTCAGTTTTACCAATGCAAGGGAAGAGCGTTTTAACCTTCTCTCCGGAGTGAATCTTGGGGTGCAGGAAGGAGAGATTACTGCTCTAATAGGTGGTAATGGTGTCGGTAAAACGACCCTCTTTAATATCATATCCGGTTTCCAAAGAGATTATAGCGGACAGGTGCTTTTCAAAAATTCAGATCTCTCAAAGTTAGCACCTTTCCAAATATCCAGATGCGGTATCGGGAGGCTATTTCAGGGGAAACAGTTAATGGGAAGTCTGACCATCTTGGAGAATATGCTGATGGCGTCTTCGGATCGAACAGGAGAATTCCCCTTCTCATACCTTGTGTATCCCGGTTTTCTGAAAGCAAAGGAATCGGAGAAGACTGAGTTAGCCGTAAGTATTCTGGAGACGCTCTTTGGTAAAGGCTGCAAATATGTCGACATGCTTCATCATCCGGCAAGTGAGTTGTCGTACGGCGAGCAACGAATGATTGCTATTGCCCGCTTATTGATGGGCGAGAATGAATTGCTGTTACTTGATGAACCGACCGCCGGAGTAAATCCCGTATATAACCAAACCATTGCTCGCATCATTTCCGAGATGACGAAAGATAAGCATCTCACTATTTTGATGATAGAGCATAATATGCATTTTGTTAGAGAAGTGGCTTCCAAGTGCGCATTTTTAGACGATGGAAAGATAGCCGTATATGGAGAAACGAATGCCGTGATTGACAATCCAGCTGTAAGGAGCAGTTATCTTGGACTATGAGTGACGCGATTCTAAAAATAGACACTATTACCGGAGGCTATGTTCCCAATGTAGATATCTTACATGGGATATCGATGGAGGTGAAGCAAGGTGCTTCCGTGGGTATTTTGGGCCTTAACGGATCCGGAAAATCTTCGTTAGGGAAGGCTTTGGTAAATATGCTACCATATAGAAGCGGAACGTTGATTTACGAAGGGAACGATATTACCAATTTGTCAGCCGAAGCAATCTCTCGCGCCAGTATTCGGATGATGTTTCAAGGAGGACAAGTATTCCAAAGTCTTTCGATATGGGATAACATGCGTCTTGTCACTGCGCAAACTTTTGAAGAGCAGATGGAGCGTTTACGTCCGCTCATTCCTATTTTAAATGCCACAAAAGAACAACTTAAGGGCACAATGGCAGATCGCCTCAGCGGAGGTCAACGCCATCAATTGGCTTTGGCGATGACATTGGCTACGTTACCGAAAATCGTTGTATTAGATGAGCCGAGTGCCGGTCTCTCTCCGAAATCAGTAGCCGGCATGTATGATCTTCTTCAAAAAGTAAGAGAGGAAATGTCCCTGACAATTATCCTGATAGAACAAAATATATCAAGAGCGGTGGATTTTTGCGATAGTTGTGTTTTGATTCAACAAGGGACGATATGGAGAACTTTTGAACGAGGAGAGCTAAAAGAGATTGAAGCTACCATGTTTAACGTCATAGGCCAATAAGAAAGCGATATGTACACCAGAGAGTTTTGGGATATGGTATATCGAAAACACTTCCATGACGCTCCATGGATGAGCTATAGTTGTGTCAGGGCGCATGTTACAAACATAGAAAAATACATATCTGATGTGAATGGCTTAGATCTGTTGGATTATGGATGCGGTAATGGAGAATTGGCTTTTCATTTTTACCAAAAAGGGGCTCATGTGGACTTGGCGGATATATCCGATGAACTGATTGCTTGGCTGAGGAAAAAGTATGCGAAAGAAGATATTGGTATCTATTGCGTGGAGACTCCGAAAGAGTTACAACAGAATCAAAAACAATACGATATCATAGTTGCCACATCGTTTTTTCATCATATTGAACCGGATCTGTGGGAAACGTTCCTTCTGGATTTTGCTTTTTTGTTGAAGCAAGGGGGGCTATTGATCATTGGAGGATGGGATCAAACAGATGAAGTGATTGCAGCAGATAAGAACACCGCTCGTTTTACGGGTCAAAAAACATGGCCTATCAACGACATGCGTGTGTTGATTGAACAAATGGACGAATATGAGATGAAAGTTAACACACTGGAGGACTTGCAGATTGATGCATTTTCCATCCCTCGAAAAATTCGATATTACATACTAAAAAAACAATAGAGATTATGAAGAAATTTGTTTCAAAATTGCTTGCCTTGGCAGCAATAGTGATTATGGTAGCAAGCTGCGGTCAGAACAAGAACGACGTAGTTAAAATCGGTCTGGTAAGTCCGATGACCGGAGCCGGTGCTGCAGTGGCAGACTATTGGATTAGCGGTTTTAATATGGCCGTTGAAGAACTTAATACCCGTACAGAAGGTACGCGGTATGAGATCATTTTCGAGGATTGCCAATCTGATCCGGCTACGGCCATATCATGTTATAAACGATTGGAGATGCAAGGAGTGAAGTATATCATCGGATTTGGGGGGCAATTTGCAATGGCAATAGCGCCAATGACTAAAGGGAAGGATATAATTTACTTTACCGTAATGGATTACAATGAAACGGTCTTGGATGTTACGGATTGTGCCTTCCGCGCTTACCCCAGTGCGAAGGCTTTGGGAGACATCGCCGCTTCTTATATGGCAGATTCGTGCGGGTTAAAAAATTTTGCAACTATTACGCTCAACACGGTTCCTTGCTTACAAGCAACGCAAGTCTTTTGTGATAATATCGCCGATACGGAAGGTGCTTCTATCACATTCCAAGATAGGTATGATATTGGAACTTTTGATTTCAAGAATACGGTAAATAAAATGTCAGAAAAAGTATGTGATGGAGTTTTTATTAACGGATTTGGCATTTCTCCTGCTTCCTTCGCCAATCAGTTGAGTTATGTTAAAAAGTTCGACAACATTACTATGTTTGGAGATGTTAATTTATCAACAGTTAGTTTCTCCGCCAATAACAAGAACGACAAGATCACTATCTATTATGCTGATGTAGATATCAAAGACGATTTCGCAGTTGCATATCAAGACAAGTATCATAATGCTCCCAACTCGTATGTATCCTGTTCGTACATGCTTCCCTATCTGGTAGATGCGGCACGAAATAGCGTTCAAGATGCAAACGATCTTGCTGCTCAGCGTGAATATCTGCGTAACAACACGATAGAAACATCCGCTTGTGACATCACTTTTGATGCGCGCGGCAACGGCGAAATGAAAATGTCTGTTCATAAACTTCAATAATCATACTCGTATGGCTCAACATCTATCCAAAGAAAAAGTTGTCGAAAAAATCTGCGACCGGACAAATGACATCCAAGGACTAAAGGATGAAATTGACATAGACAACTATGTAGAGGTAAAGCCTCAAAATGTCAAAGGCATTTATGGCGTCAATGTTCGTTTAAAAGGAGACGTTGACATTCTTCCTTTTATTTCAATATTCGGAATAGATTCTTTTGACACCAAAAAGGTCGCAGAAGAAGTAAAATTGTATATTCCCATATTCTTAAAAGAAAATGAAATAAGTGAGATTAAATTTGAATGCAAAGTACAGGATGAAGATGGTAAAATTGAATCTCTGAAAGTAAAAACATGCAAAGACCTCTATGGGAATGATAAAACCGTTGATGAAGAGAATATTAAAACTTGGTTAAATAAACCCAACACATTTTTGCGAGAAAATATAAAGGCGCTAAGATACTCTAAAGGAGAAGTAATCCATGTTTGGATAACCGGTGAGGATTATGATCCCGAAACCAACGGAACGAGCTTCTTATCCAACACATTAGCTATCTTTAACGAAGAAACGGAATTAGATAAGACAATATTCAAACGTCTTGATATTGTTTATTTCTTGTTCCTTTTAAAGTCCCGATATCTCGCCGAAATGGACCTTCGCCGCAAAATGGCTGCAGAGAAATCCGCCAAAGCCGCTATTATGTCTCGCAACATGAGTCATAATCTCGGTAGCCATGTTATGGCATATCTGAAACAGAAATTGGGTAGTGTATCGGCAATCTTAAAAGAAGAAAATAGGGTTCTGAGTAATTTATATATTTATGATAAAGATTCCATTAATACCCAAAAGAAAGATGAAATAGAAATGCCATTCTTAGTTGGTTTGGGACGCTTTATCGGATATCTTCAGGAACGACAGGATTATATTGCCACCATAGCAACTGACTATATCCCTTATGGCGCTCCCGTCAACATGAAGGATGCCATCTATGACGAGTTGAATCCGGATTTGAGACACTTGAGGCACAATATGACCAATGAAAAAGATCAGAATATGCCTTTCAATGTTCTACTTAGTTATATTGCCAAGTCAGAAGGACTCTCAAGGGAAAACATGAACACGACAGGCAATATTAATGATACAAAATCTTCTCGCGATATTCTTTTAGGATATATTCGTTATGGAGGAACTCAGGAAGAAGAACCACATATCTTTGGATTTGAACCCCAAAATTCTGTTTCGGACGATCCGGCCTTAACAGAATTAAGAACGATTAATTTTAGTTTGCCCGGAGGATTGGTAGGACGCCAAGCTGTTTTCTCTGTAGTTGAAAATTTAATACGAAACGCAGCAAAACACGGAGACACCTCCAAAGTAGAAAACTTAACTTTCCTATTTGACGTTATCGACGGAGCGAAGGTAAAAGATGGTTCACTTGTTCGTATGAACGAACGCCTTAGCGATGACACTTTCAGAGAGCTATATGCATCTTCTAATGATATTGAAGAATTATATTTGCTGTCAATTACGGATAATCTGGCATATAGTGCTGATTTAGCATTAAAGACTCTTGCCCCCGGACTGATTGAGGATTACATAGTTTCAGCGGGGCAGATGACAACAAGCAACAAAGGAATCAAAGAAATCAGGATTTCTGCAGCTTGGCTAAGAAGTGATGTCAATGAGACACATTATTTCAGAGCAGGAGACGACATCTCTTTGAATAAAAAAGCACCATTAGTTGCAATTGAAATAACGAAAGAAGGACATTTGAGGTATATTATTGCTCTTCATAAAAACAAGAGAGTAGCATATATTGAAGATGGATTGGATCCAAAGGCCACTGCTTGCCTTGATGTATTAAGAGAACATGCACCAAATGATTGGTATAAATTTAGTACGGCAGAAGATTTCTTACAAAACAAAAAGTCCAGTTTTGCTTATGTTATTGTAAGTGATGAAGCTGTCTATAACGCTGTTCGTCCCGATTATTCCAACAGGGTTTTCGTATGGTCTCCTTCTGAAGCTCAGAAAAGCGAAATAGAAAAAATGAGTTTAACAAACACATATAGTGAGGCTTTACAATCTCAAATCGAAACTATTATATACCAATCATTTACAGGAATCAAGGACACCAACACCCCTGTTTATATTTGGGATGAAAAAACATTTAAGGCGCATGAGAACAATAAAGAGCCTATATACGCCCCGATAATTATCTTCAATGGTAAAGATGGAGATGCGAGTTCGGCTCAGTATGTATATCGTACCCATCATGCCAGTATTGGTGATTTTGAAACTTTCTACAAGAAGAAGAAACTCGAAGGCGGATATGCCCATATAGAAGCTGTCGATGCTGTAACTGGCGATAATTCTTCAGATCGCCTTGTTCGGCGCGAACCATTAAATGAGGAATGGTATTATTCGCATCTAAAAGCGCTACAAAAACGCGTCGCAGTGTTCGACGAACGTCTGTTTAGAATTGTTCACAATGTCGATGAGACTTTATTTGTTTCCGGAAGTGGAGATCTTGCAATCATCGTGCAACAAATAAAGGATGGTACACGCTCTGTAACCGAGGTAATGGAAATGATTAACACCAGAAAGATTCTTATTCCGATTAGAACACGAAAAGCATTGAATAATCTATTCGATGTCGGAAAGTTGACTAATACAGTTCTCTATGAAATGCTATTTGACATATCCAGACATTTCACGAAACAAGAAATATGCGGGAATCATCAGTCCGCCTACCAACGAGAAAAAGGAGTAGACATATTCACTATTATAAAAGAGAAGCAGGGCGAGTTTGCCATTGTCGGATGCACGGAAGATACATATGAGAACAAAGATTTCAAATGTGCTTTTGACAAAATAGGTAGAATTTATTTAGATGGTAACGAGCAAATTAAGATAGAGTTTATCACAGAATGCTATAATAGGAAATACAACTACATTACTATTCACCAAGGTATTTTGGATAAACTATATGAAGGATTCGGCATAAAAAAACTTAACGAGGAAAATAATAAGGCTAAATGTGATGTAACTAAAGCTATCTTTAACGAACTAATGGTTGAAGAGAATCATATCATCCCCAAGAAGATTATAGATAATGAGCATAAAGACAATCCTCCTAAGATATATGAATATCTGCCCAACTTTATCATCCATTCCGGTCGTGCGAAACCGGCTGTAGATGACATGCCTCAAAAACAACCCTTTGTGCAATTTGCTGCAATAGAAAACGCCGTGAAGGATTGCAAGTATTCCTTGGTTCAACTATTGGATTATGCAAGGTATGAAGAATAGAGTCTAACATTAATAACTATTTCGTTATGAAGTATATCACATTTTTCTCGACAAAGTTGCTCGATGAAGGGAATTTGTTCTATAAAGGAGACGAACTTTCTTCGAATAAAGAAGAGAATTGTCCTTCTCCCATTTTAAACGAGTATTTTGAAAAGTTTGTACCCCAAAATTTTATCCCCGAGTTTAATGAGAGTAATTGGTGGGGTCTGTACAATACCCCAAAATATAACTTTAAAGATGAAGATTTCTTGAAATTAATAAAAGAACATCTTACAGAGCCGTCTGAAACCTCATTTGAAGAAATTGAAGATGAATTGGTAAATTCTATTAAAATAGCATCTGCCGACCAAATAAAAGATATTACCGTAGATTTCTATAGGCTTGACTCTGTAATTCCAGAATGTTTAAATATAATGCGTGATGAAATCTTAACAAAGGAAAAACTGGAATATTATAGCAAAATAGATGCTTTAGCAAAAGTGTATTCTCTTGCTCCGATAAAAGAGGGAGAGGATCAATATTATGCGTATGCGGTTTACGTATTAGAGAGAGACACAAGAGATAATGAAAAAGGAGACAAAGGATGGATAAAAACAATTGTCGGTGCTTTAGAAAAAGCATTAGATACGAATGCAAATGTCTCTATACAATTAGTGCTGCACGATAAAGACTTAGGTGGAGAATTTGCAACAAAAGATGTTTATGTTCTCGAGAAAGAACAGATTCAGAAATTAACGGATGAGAAACTCTGTAAAATAGTATTCTTCAAACATACATCCAATGGAATAGTTGATTTGCTTTCATGCAAGGAAAAGTCTTCTAAAGATGTTTATGACATAGTTAAAGAATTAATGGAAAGATATTCCCAGATGAAAGATAAAGTCCGGGAAATTGATCAATTGCCATATACAGAAGACGGAAGTTGGGAGTGCTATCAAATCACGCAGGGAATCAAAGAATTAACAGATTTAAATTCGCAAAATAAGGCATAGTTATGATTGGTAAAATTAAATGGAATATCGCAAGTGATTCTAAGAAAACATACATCAAAACTGTAACTATTGAAGACATTGGCAAGCCTTGGGCAACAAGGATTCAAAAACTCTTTCAAAACCTTGAGGTTGCGGCTAATACTCCATTAGCTGAATACGAGGCTTGGCTTCATATACAAGATAGCGTAAATTTATTTTACGCATCACCGTATGGAAGAAAATATGTGTCAACCTCCCCAAAACCGGAACACTTTATAACCGCCTTACCGGATAACATGTCTTTCGCTCAAGAAAAACTGATTATGGATCCGGATGAAAATACAGAAGAAAAGAAGACTCTGTTTCTGCCAATTCTCCATATTTCAACTATCAATTTATTAAAAGAAGATCCCTCTTTCAAGGGTATTCCCAGATATGCAGCAATTATGGATAGTTCGATATGGAATTTCTATTTCAATTTTGAAGACTTCTATGTAAATGGGAAAGACATCCGTCCTTGGATTGTTGAAAGCATCGCAGAAAATACCCACAGAGGTATTTATAATCTTTCTATCGCCAGAGAATTTGCTGATTTTAATGCTCGACTTACCAAGCAATCATTTATCTCTGATTCTAACGGACATGGCCAATTTGTTTCTCCATATGTTTTTCATTCAGAAAGGTATATGAAGGAGCAGTTTGAAATGGAGGAAGTTCAAAAACACATGGAGGCAATTCGTCAATACAGTTGGAGGATTCTATTAGTGGATGATAAATATAAAGAACCTCTTTCATCTGCTAATAAAGGAACGGAAACAAATAAGAGAGAGATTGTCGTACACTTGCTTAAAAATATTGGGCTTAACATAGAAGAAGATTGCGACTATGATTCAAAGAAACCTAGCATCCAATTAGAGTGCGCTGCTAATATAAATGAAGCAAAATCCTTAATGGGAAAAAGTAAATACGATATAATACTTATGGATTATTTGCTAAACAATGAGTATGGATATCAATTACTTTCTCAAATAAAAGATGATAAAGAATTTGCCGGACCACAAGGAAAGAACTTCTTCATTTTCATTTCTGCTTTTACTACTGCTGTTCACGAGCGTCTCCTTGCTAAAGGTCTCTCTCGAAGTAGTAATTATTGGTACATCGGTGAAGGAGCATGTCCCACCAATACACCGGAACTTCTAAAATATCGACTATCAGAATTAATGTTTAAGCGTTTAGAAGATTCAGGTATTAATAGTTTATCGGAAAGTCATATTCTAAAAATAACAAGCCATATTTTCAAAGAGAAACCGGAGGATGTTTCTATTGGTAGAATCAAAGCTGTTAGAGAACGCGCCTTCGACACCTATTACGAGTTCTTAGATTTGCATCATAAATATGCATTATTGAAGAAAGATAAAGGGCAATCCCTTCTGGTGGATAGCTTCTTGGAGGACAAGGTGCATATGGGAGCCATGTTGGAGCACCTCTTGCAGTTAATTCACTTGACAGCCTTTGGAACGATACGCCAATGGCCGGAGATATGGGAAGAGTACAAATTCTTCACCAGAACTTTTTCGCACAAAAACGAATTGGCTTCTGAAGTAACAGAACTCTCGCGTAATATTGAACAGTATATAATTACATTAAAGTCGGCATAATGAATAGCGGTAGTTTTTTTCGTTTGAATCTGGAGACCTCCAAAGTAGTCGAAGGGATTACCTATTTCGATTACATCGACTTGCCGGATTTGAATAAAGGCGAGGATATCATATCCTATCCTATTCGTCTTACCATCTCTTCTGATAGGGTTACATTCTTCATCCACTACTATGATTGTTCAGAAAAACCTGAAAAACCGAGTCACTCAGAAGAAGTAATATTGGATTTACCTTTCACGTCAGAGGAAAAAGATTCTTTATCCTCTGTAATCAAGCGTACCTACAATATTGTTTTCCCTTTAAGCGGCTATCTACAAAATCTAATAAATAGTAGATATATGGTCAAAGAACCCCCTAAAACCGATGAGAACGACCCTGATCCGTATAAAGATTACAAAAATAGTAAGATCAACAAGGACTCCTATTCTTCTCTTGCTATATGGGGATTATTGGACGATAAGGGAGAGCACTATAATCTTTGGAACAAGAACAAGAAAATCACCAAACTCTTACGTAAGTTACTTCTTGATTTTATGTTTGATTTAATGCATTCTGATGTTTTTGAATGCAGTAAATACTATAATGAAATGCGAGAAGGATTGATGAAAGATTTCTTCTTTTCCGCTATCGTTAAGAAATCAGAATATTATTATTTTCGTAGATTGATACGACGTCGATTTGATGAAGTATTGATTAATAATGATATGACTCGCTTAGGTGAGTACGCTGATTGCATGACTAAGATATATCGAAATAAAAAAAGAATATCAACATTTTTAAATAGAAATATACCAGAAAGGATAAAGAGAAAGTTAAATGAACTATTCCTAACATGCGAAAAGAAAGAGAAAGAGAAAGACATAGTTAACATACATCCTGACTTAAATGCGATAAAACACCTCTATGCCGAAAAATTAGATGCCTCCGAAGCAGCATGGATAGACGTTATCATGAACCCTCTGGCGAATAAGCACTTCGCTTTTCAGCCGGAATGGTACGAAGATCAGCCTTCTGCCATAAAAAGAAAAGGGTTTAATGTTTCGGATGATTCTTGGTTCGTCAATCCAGAAGAGGAAATGGACCGTATTGTTTTTCCTTTATTGGACAACAAGAACAAACATGTGCATTATCTAAATTCACCAGAGCTCAGCGCCTTTATCGGCTCATCAGACGATTCCGCCATAGAGAAACGCAAAACAAAAATCTCTAAATGGTTTTATCAGCGATATGATTTCGCAGATACTTTCCGTCTACATCTCTTTAATGGATGGAATTGGTTGTTTGTTGGTATTCTATGTGTTTTACCCATATTAGCATTCTTCCCTGACTGTTGGTCCGATCTTTCTAAGGTAGCACTCATGCCTATGGGGATTTCTGCAGTTTTTGCTATTGTTGCTATATACTATATATTACAGGTTCGGTGCATAAAGCCCAAAATAGAATATGTTGATGAATTATTTGTTATAAAACGAAGGGAAAGAGAAGCAAAGAAGTCCTTCCGATTAGCACTGTTATTTGCATTTTGGGGAGCATTCCTTTATTTTCACGAATGTCTATCATACCATTGGATTGCTTTATTGTTGAAAGTATTAGGTTTGGTTGCTATATCTATATTTATACTCCGTATTCTTCCTAAGTTCCACACATTAAAGAACATCCACCTATTCATGCCAAGACTTGTCGCATCTATTACTACGGCATGGATTATGTTGGTAATTGGTAATGAGCTTTATAAAGAACGCATATCTATACCTATTGGGGTCATTTTATCCGTTGTGGTATTGGCTTTCCTCCTTTATGAGAGTCATAAAGCATTGCCAAATATTTCCAATTGGAACCGGATTGGTCGTGCACTGGAACTCATGCTTATCAGTTTCTCTATGGCGCTGATTATCGGTATCTTTGCTATTGATATTGTAAGTCTGGATATGCTAAGTCCTCACTGTCCAGACGAGCCTGCCATAGAAATCGTAAACCATCCCTGGAGATTCCTATCCGGTAGTGATGCATGCACGATAACAGTCATACCTGAATATCTCATCCAATTCTCTTTCCTCGCGATGTTCATTGGTGTATTCATCCAGATGATCTTCGAGGAGAAGAGTATCACCGATATGTAGTTGAATCACATGATCAGACGACTTGTCATATTGCTTCTATTGTTCGTGGCGGCATGGGGGAGTACCCTTGTCGGACAAGAGCGGTATGTGGTGACGGCGAATACGCTCAATGTGCGGACGGACTAAGCATGTGTTATCCGTGATGTACAAACTGCATCAAGGCGATATGGTAGTGGTGCTTTCGCAAAAGGGGCAATAAGCAACTGTCGAGATTGACGACAGGCGGTATTTATGAGAAGGAAAATCAATACCGTTCTGATGCCCGACCGCGTGTATGGCAGCCAAACATCTGGAATATGGTAAATGGTAATATTTCTGGTTTGATTGCTTTATCGACAAAAACAAGTACTTTTGCCGACGATTATAAACAAAAAACAACGATTATGGAAACCAAACGCATGTGGCACTTTGAACTGGAGTATATGGACTTTAAGTCGGAAATCTATGTGCCGGAAGATATGTCTATCATGGATTTCACACAAGAACTCCGGCGTGGGATAGGATTAAGGGAAACCGAAGATACTCCTTACCATCTAATTTTTGACAAGCAGGGGCGCGTCTTTATGCAGGACGATTCGATTGCCGGCTTTGTTGATATGCTCTGGGAAGGCGGGGACGACCCCGATGATCCGTACAAGAAGAAGCCGATTTATCACGAGGATTTCTATCATCCGGAGAGCAAATACACCTTACGGGACCTTTTCCCCGAAATAGGAGATGACATTCTTTACAAGCAGGACTACGACCGTGTCATTTGCACGTTGAAAGATATAACGGAAGATGAAGACATCAGAATATGTAGTATGCCGGTCAAGATGTCAGCGAAGCGGTTCACTGGAAGCAATAGCGGGAGTGCGTCCTGCGAAACAGATTGAGTGTCCTCTGCTGTCTGGACTATGGTTGCCTGTGAAGATCTTTCATTACCAGTAATGCCGTAAAAACAAAGAGAATATCTTATCGCTAAAGTATTCTCTCTTGGAGCCACTTCCCGGACTCGAACCGGGGACCTACGCATTACGAATGCGTTGCTCTACCAACTGAGCCAAAGTGGCAACTGTATGGTGCGTCTCGGAACAAACAATGCTTTTCTCCTCAAAACGCGGGCGCAAAAGTAGTGTTGTTTTCGGATATGGCAAAATATTTTTTGCAAAATAACGAAAATTTGTACTTTTGCCCGCCGGACAGGCATGGTTTTTGCCGCTGTTCAGGTGTAGGCATCCGGCTGTCGCCTTTTGGATGCTCCGTAACAGAATACTTATTGACAATGAATAACCGTATTCCTGCGATGAATAATCCCGTTTTGTATGTGCTGAGGCGTTTATCCTCGCGAATTTACTTGACGTTTGTAACCGTATTTCTCATTTTGCCGGTGATGGCGCAGGCGACGGCCTATTATACGCATTCGGCGCAGGCGGATATCGCCTCGTTGCGCGTACGATACTTGGAGCAGGACAACCTGACACGGCCATACCTCGTCCTGCTCAATGGGGTGGTGGACGGAACGGACGCGAGGAACACGCTGGAGGTCTCCTTCGACTGTATGACCCACGACATCAAACAGTACACCTACACCGTCCTGCATCTCAATGCAGACTGGTCTCCGAGCGACTTACAGACAACCGAGTACCTGCAGGGGTTCACCACAGCAGACATCACCGCGTATGAGCTGAGCAACCTCACTCAGCGAGACTACACCCACTACTCGTTCACTTTCCCCAACGCCGATATGCAGCTGACACGGAGCGGCAACTATGTGCTGCATATCTACGAGGACGGCGCCCGTAGTAAGACCGTTGCCGATGTCTGCTTCTCGGTGGCGGAGCCGCTGGTCGGTATATCAGCGCAGGTGCGGTCGAATACATCTAAGGAAATCAACGGCCGCTATCAGCAGTTTGACATCGACCTTGACATGAAGCACCTTTCCGCTTTCAACGCCAACGAGATAACGCTGGTGGTGCAACAGAACAACCGGACTGACAACGCGGTCGTTGTGCGGCAGCCCACCTACGTCGAGGCGCAGAGGCTGCGCTATATGAACTGCGACGAGTTGATTTTCGAAGGGGGCAACGAGTTCCGCCATTTCGACACCTATTCGGTTTATTACGCGGGCTATAATGTCAATCGCATCCGTTTTGAGCGTCCTGACTATCACGCCTTCCTTGAGGCGGACGAGAACAGGGGAGTGATTTCTGGCATCACCGACAAAACAGGCTCGCCCTACATTCAACAGAACGATGCCGACGGACAGTGGCTCGCTAATGCCGAGCAGTCGGATTACGATGACACTGATGCCGAATACATGTGGGTGCATTTCTTTCTGCCCGTGAACGAGCCGTTCTTTGACGGGTCATTGTATGTGGGGGGCGATCTGTTCGACAATCAGATGACCATAGTCAACCGGATGGAGTACGACAATGAGCAGCGTTGTTACTACCTGAGCGCCTTGCTCAAACAAGGTGGCTATGACTACCAGTACCTGTTCGTGCCGAAAGGTGGAAAACAAGCGACCCTCTTGCGGACGGAAGGATCGCACTGGCAGACCGAAAACACCTACACAATAGCCGTTTATTACCGACCTGTTGGCGGGCGTTACGACCGGCTGGTGGGGTATCGTCTTATTCGGTCAGGGCAATAATCTCCTGAGGGCGGTCAATGATGAAATCCGGGCTGGCTGCTGTCAGTTCTTCCCATGAGACGAATCCCCATGAGCAAGCGGCGACAGGTACTCCGGCGCGCTGGGCAGTCTCAATATCCACAAGGCTGTCACCGACGTACAGTGTTTGTTCCTTTGCTCCGCTTTTCTGAACACCGACAGCCTGTAGTATGTCGCGAACAATCTGCGGGTCAGGTTTTCGTGGGACACCCTCCCGTTCGCCGAGTACGACATCGAACGTGTTGCCAAAGAAGTGGCGCACAATCTGCACGGTGGCTTCGTGGTACTTGTTGCTGGCGACAGCAAGGAGGACACCTCTCTCTTTCAGCGTTTCCAATACACCGATGATGCCCTCGTAGGGGTGAGTCAGGTCGCAATTATGCGCGTTGTAATAAGGCACGAACTCCTGGCGGACACGCATCACCTGCCGCGTCCGTTCCTCTTCGTCCAAGGTAGCGTATTCTTCGGGCAGGGCGCGCTCAATCAGGCGGTTGATGCCGTTACCTACTAATCGCGGGTACTCTTCAGGTGCGTGTGTAGGCAGACCACAGCAAGCAAGGGCGTGGTTGCACGCCGCACCGAGGTCGGCTATCGTATTAAGAAGCGTGCCGTCTAAGTCAAAGATGACAACCTTTTTCATGGTTCGGGTGCGACAAACTGAATCGCGTGGTGCAGGCATCGGATGGTACACGAACCTGTGAAGTGGAGCAGGATACCGTCCGCTTCAATCATTAGATGACGGTCGGTCCCGATGCGCACTTCCTTCCCCTCGAGGCTGTGTACGAAGTCAATAGCGGTCAGGCGACCGTCAAACAGACGGGGCAGAGCCTGCATAATCTGCCGAAAGGTGGGTTTCTCAAGGAACATCCCGTTCAGCACACCGTCTCTCGGATCGGCGGTCGGGTTCTGGCGTATGCCGCCGCCTGAATATGGACCGTTGCCGATGCTCATAGTGTAAAGCCCGCTGACGGGCAGCGGCTTGCCATCCACCGAAACGGTCATCGGGATAGGGGCTTGCTTCCCTAATGCGCGGAGCAGACCGAAGAGGTAATTGATGTGGTGGGAGCCAATATACGGTTTGAGCCGGTCGGCATAGAGACACGTGAGCGGATCCACGCCGAAACCAAGCGAATTGACAAAGTAACGGCGGTGTTCCTCGCCGTTGCGCAAGAACGTCAGACAGCCGATGTCAATAGGGTGGGGTGTGCCATTGAAGAAAAGGTCGAGGGATCTGCGGTAGTTGCGGTCGAGATGCCAAAAACGCCCGAAGTCGTTGCCTGTTCCTCGGGGCATAATGCCGACCTGCACCTTCTGCCTTTCCTCATCGGACAGGCGGGCGGACATAATGCCATTGATGGCTTCGCTCAGTGTGCCGTCCCCACCGAGGATGAGTATCCGTCTGCCACCGTTCTCCACGATGTCGCGGGCCATCTCGGTGGCGTGACCGGCGTAGGCTGTCACGTAGTACTGGTACGGTTCGTTCCGCTCTTTGAGTAGCCGGAAGAGATAGTAACGCTGCCTCAATAGGGCGCGCTTGCCCGAGTAGGGGTTGATGATGACGTGCAGGTTGTTCATACCGTCTGTTCGATGTTCCACAGGAAAGCCCTGACGCCCACTTCGGGGTTACGTGCGTCTAATTGGCGCACCGCCTGCAGCAGAGGGGCGGCTTGGTTGTCCTCAACAACCGTGATGATGGCGGAGTTCATCTCCGGCCAGGTATGTGTGCCGCGACGGGGCTCGCCGCCGTTCGTGCCGCGTCCCTGCACCTGCTCGAACAGGGTAAAACCCTTAATCCCCAACACGTCCAGCATATATTCCACACGCTCCGTGTTGGCTTGGTTGTAAACTATCATTACGCTTTTCATTGCCTCGTCGTCTTATTGTTTGTCTTTCACTTTGATGTCCATAAAGATGAATTTCTTGCGCAGTTGTTCCAACTTGTTGCGGTCTCCGTGGCGTGTCATCGAACCGTAGAGGACAGGCACGAGGTACAGCGTGAGGAACGTGCTGACGCTCAATCCGCCGATAACCACGATGCCTAACGGTTGCCACATCTCTGCGCCTTCGCCAGCACTGACTGCCATCGGCACCATACCGAGTACGGTGGTGAACGCCGTCATCAGAATGGGTCGAATACGGCTGCGTCCGGACATCGTGATTGCCTCGTTGAGCTCATAGCCTCGTTCGCGCATTAGGTTGATGTAATCGACCAGCACGATACCGTTCTTCACCACAATGCCGACGAGTAGCACAATACCTAACGCACCAATCATGTCTAATGAGCGGCCGGTCACCCACAATGCCAGAATCACACCCGTAAAGGCAGGGAAGATAGTCAGAATGATAATGAACGGCAGAAGGAGTGACTCGAACTGCGAAGCCATCGTGATATAAACCAGCAGGATAATCAGCAGTCCGAGCAGGACCATATCACCGAACGTGTCCTGCTGTGTCTCGTAGTTGCCGCCTATATGGGTGGAGTAGCCCACGGGCAGATCCAATCGGGGGACAACCTCGCTCTTGACGGCTTGCGCCAGTTCACCGAGGGTGGTGTTATATGGGGTCACTTTGACGGTGACGATACGTTGGCGCGCCTTTCGCTCGATGGTAGGCGGTGCCCAGTACTCGCCCACTTCAGCTACCTCGCTCAGTTTGACGCTCTTGCCTGTGGCAGTAGGGATGCTCAGATCCATAATGTCACTGATACTGTTGCGGTCTTCCTCTTCTAAGCGGACCACGATGTCGTATTCCGACCCATCATCCTTGAGGTAGCCGCACGACATGCCCGCCACGCGGTTGCGCAGGTAGGTCGATATGGTTGCAGATGTCAGTCCTAAGCGGGAGGCTTTTTCCTTGTCCACGGTGATCTTGATGTCGGGACGGTCGTCCTCGCGGCTGATGTTCACGTCACGCGCACCGGGTAGCGTCTTGATCAGGCGGCGCGCCTCTTCGGCGAGCTGGGAGGTCTTGTCGAAGTCGTAACCGTAGATTTCCAGATCGACTGTGTTGCCACCGCCGCCGGGGCCTCCGCTCGAAACATTGCATTGGTATTCGATGATTTCCGGATACTTGGCCATCTCCTGACGCAGAACCTCGGCGATAGCCCAGATGCTGCGGTCGCGCTCCCATTTCTTGGGCAGACGGACGGTCATGCTGATTTTGTTGTTCATCGTGGAGGAGAACATCGCCGCGATGGTGGCGTCGTCGTTGCTGCCGGCGGATGTGTTGATCAACTCAATCTCCGGCACAAGCGTCATAAAGCGTTTCTCCAGCTGGCGGGCGGTCTTCAGCGTCTCTTCAATACGCGTGCCGCGCTGTAGTTTGATGGTTACACTCAAGCGGCCGTTGTCCTGCTGTTGCATAAAGTCCGTACCGATCTTGCCGGTCATAAACGGTATGAGCGACAGACCGAAAATAGCAGCGATAAATAGGATGGTTACGAACTTGTGGCGCAGACACCAGCCGAGCGAACGCTCATAGTAGCCATCGATGATATCCAACATTCGCACCACGGTGCGGTCGTACCACGAGTGTTTGTCCTTCTCGTCTTCCACCAGATTGCCGTCCTTGTCAACATGCACTTTCTTGGCTTTCAGTAGTTTGGAACAGAGCATCGGGGTCAGTGTGATGGCAACCGCCGTCGAGGTACAGCATACCACCGTCACAATCCAGCCCAGTTCGTGGAACATGATACCTGCCATACCGTTGAGCATCGTCAGCGGCACGAACACTGCCACCAGCACAAGGGTGGTGGCTATAACGCTGACCCACACCTCGTTGGTGGCATAGATGGCCGCCTCGTGCGGATCCTCGCCGCGCTCCACGTGCCGAGTTATGTTCTCTAGAACCACAATCGCGTCATCCACCACCATACCGATAGCAATGGTCAGCGAGCAGAGCGAGATGATGTTGATGGACGAGTCCGCCACACCGAGGTAGATGAACGCCACAATTAGGGCGATAGGAATGGTAATGCCGATGATGATGGTGGCGCGCCACTTGCCGAGGAAGAACAGGACGACCAGCACGACGAACAGCAGGGCGTATATCACCGACTCTTCTAAGGAGTTGATACTGTTCTGTATGTTTTCCGACGAGTCGTAGATTTTCTCGATTTTCACGTCGGACGGCAGTTGCTGCCGGATGAGCGCCAGTTCCTTACGCACGTCGCGGCATACCTGTACGGTGTTGGCACCCGTCTGTTTGGCTATGATAAGGCGCACGGCTTCGCGCCCGTTGGTCTTCTCATCCAGCGACAGGTCCTTGATGGTGTCCTTCACGGTCGCTATGTCGCGTATGAACACCTGCTGTCCCTGCGGGGTCATCGTTACCATCAGGTTCTCAATCTCTGATGACTCGATGTACTCGCTGCGGACCTGCATTTGGTACTGCTCCGTGGGCATCTTCACAGTGCCCGACGAGAGGTTGAGGTTGTTGGCGGAAACTACTTGTCCCACCTGCTCAAGGGTCAGGCCGTAGGCGTCCAGTTTCTGCTGGTCGATGTTGATATACACGTACCGGTCAGGCGCGCCTGAGAGCGAGATATTGCCGATACCGTCTATGTGGTTAAGCTGCGGAATGACCTCGTCGTTCAGTATCTTGTCTAATCCTGCGTAGGTCTCGTCCGCCGTAATGGAGTACTGGCAGATGGGCATACTCGACGTGGAGAGCTTGAAGATCATCGGCGTGCCGCAGTTGTCGGGCAGGTTGTTCTTGGTCATGTCCACGAACGACCGCACGTCGTTCACCGCTTCGTCCATGTTGCTGCCCCATTCGAGCTCCAGAACCACCATCGAGAGGTTGTCCTTTGACTGGGAGGTGATATGCTTGAGGTGGTCCACCGAGGTGAGGGCGTTCTCCATTATCTTGGTCACGTTCGTCTCCATCTCCGAAGCCGACGCGCCCGGATAGGTGGTCATCACCGTGATGTAAGGCGGGTCCATCTCGGGGAACTGGTCGATAGGAAGGCGCAGAAAACTGAATATGCCGATCACGATGACCGCCACGAAGATAAGGGCGGTGGTAACCGGTTTCTCGATAGCTGTTTTGTAGATTGCCATGGTTGCTTTATTCCTTATTCCTTAATCTACTACGTTGATTTTCACGCCGTCCACCAGTTTGTGTTGGCCGGTAGTGACCATCTCCACACCGTCGTGTATCTCATCGGAGATGATTTCGATGTTCTGGTCGAAGCGCTGTCCGAGGGTGACTGCGACACGTTTGGCGCGGCCGTTTTCCGCAAGGAAGATATATCGGTCGTTGGCGCCAACCAGTTTCTCAACTGCTTGATAGGGAGCCACAATGGTGTTCTCCTTGCCCAGTCCGATGGTGGTGGTGACGTACATGCCGGGACGCAGCAACTGTTGGTCGTTGGGTATCTGCACCTTCACTTGGAACGTATGCGAAGCGGCATCCACAGTGGGATAGACGGTTTCGATGGTAGCGGGGAATGTACGGTCGGGGTAAATCTCGGAAGTAAGAGTCAGCCGCATACCTGCCTTGATACGCGGGAAGTACGTCTCGGGAATGGCGACAAGGGCTTTTAGACGGTTGATTTGGGTCAGCACGAGGATGGGCTGTCCTGCATAGAGTTCGCCGTCCTCATAGGTCTTGGCGGAGATGACTCCGGCAAAGGGGGCGGTCACGAACGTGTTGGTTTGCAGGAAGTCCAGGTTCTCTTTGGCTTGGTCATACTGTGCCTTCACTTGGTCGTACTGTTGCTGGCTGACCGAACCGGTCTTGATCAACTGGTCCATACGGAACATCTCCGTCTCGAGGTTGGTCATCGCCACTTTGGCGGTGCGGTACTGAGTCTGGTCCATACGTACCAGGTTGGCGCCAGCTGCCACTTTGTCGCCAATCTCCACGTAGATATGTTCTATCCTGCCCGTCAGCGATGGGGCGACATTCTGCGACAGATAGCCCTGCAGGTTGGTCGAAAGGCTGATCTCGCGCTCTATCTCCACGGGGTGAAGAACGGTTGTGCGGACCTGTTCCACACGTTCTTCTGCTTGTTCAGCGGAAGTGGCAGGTGTTTTGGTTTCGGTTTTTTGTTGGGTGCAACTCACTGCGCACAAGGCGGCAAGTGCCATTAGAAAGGCATGTTTCATATCAGTTGTTGTTCAAGAATTTCTCTAATTCGACTTGGGCTTCCACCATTTGCAGCACGGCTTGCACGTAGGACGACTGTGCCGTGATAAGGTCGTTGCTGGCGTTGGTCAGTTCTAATGAGGATGCTGCGCCCCAATTGTATTTATTGGTGGTGCTTGCGAACACCCGTTGGGTCACATCAAGGTTCTCTTTCTCGGTCAGATACGTCTCATAGGCGTTCGCCAGCGTGTATCGCAGATTGCGATATTGGATGGACAGATTGTCGGTCGTCTCGTCTAATGTGTTCTGCGCTTCTTGCAGGGCGAGACGTTTCTCCACCACTGCCGCTGCCCGTTTGCCGCTTGAGAAGATGGGAACTTTCAGCGACACCTGCAGCAGGTTGGGAGGGGTCATACGCATACCGCCCTCTTGGAAATAGTGCTGGTAGGTGTACTGGTAGGCAAGGCTCAGGGTCGGACCGTATGCCCATGCTGCCATATCCACGTTGCGGTGCGCCAGTTCGACGTTCTTGCGGAGCAGTTGGTAGTCGTGGTTGTTGTTGATTTGGAAAGGCGTAAGAAGCGCGGATAGCACCTCGTCGGCATTGAGTATCTGGTCAAGTTTGTCAGTCAGGACCAGTTGTGTCTGCGCGTCCATATTCAGCAGCACGCACAGCGCATCCGTCGCCAATTGCAGGTTGCGCTTGTTGGCGGTAAGGTTGTTCTGCAGCTGGTTGACGCGAACCGTCAGCTGGTCGGCCTGTGTCTGTTCCACTGCACCTACATCCGCCATTGTCTTCGTCTGCGCTGCCAGTTTCTGCACGTTCTTCAGGCTGCTGTCCATCAGTTGGATGATGTCCTCGAGTACAAGAACGCTCATATAGCTCTTCGTGACGTTGGAGCGCAGTTCGTCCTCTGTCTTTTCGCGGCTGATGTCCTGCATGTCAATGGCAATGTTGTTGAGCAGCACACCGATGACTCCTTGTCCGTTCACACCGATGCCTGCCGTCAGATTGAATGCGGCCACATTGGGCATTGTTATTTTTATATTCTGACCTCCCATCGACATCGTCGCGCTGTAGCCGAGGTAATCGGTGTAGGTGCCCGAAGCGTCAAGCGAGGGCAGCATTGAGGCGATGGTCTGCCAGCGTTGGGCGCGGGCTTCTTTCACAGCCAATGAGGCGTTCTGCAGCGAACGGTTCTGCTTGATGGCGTATTGCTGCGCCTCCTTGAGCGATAGCGAAAGGGTGGAGTTGTATTGCGGCTGCATCGCGTCTTGCAGTCGTTGTTTTATGTCTTTCGTGGGCTGGGACCCTGTGGAAGTCTGCGTCTCTTGGGCGGAAATCGCTTGTGCGCAAACAAGGAATAGAGCGAGCATTCCGCTCATCATCTGTCTGTATTTCATCGTCTTGTCGTTCTTGTTTCTGAATCGCGTACCGAAATGGAATCCATATCCTTATAAGATATGGGATCCAAAAAGTGACTGCAAAATGCGTGCCAAACGGTTGGTTATGCCCCTTCTTTGAGCATATTGACATCCACGTGCGGGTATGCGAACTGGTAGCCGCGCTTGGGTAGTTCGGTGTAGAACGTCTGGTTCATACTGAAATAGACATCCCAGTAGTCCTGTGCTCTCACCCATGCACGGACAACGAACGTGATGTCGCTCGGGTTGAGTGAACTCAGGGCGACAAACGGTGCAGGAATGGCATCCATCTTGTAGCCGGTAGTGGCGAGTTGGAACTTCGTAGTGTCAAACTCTTTGTATAGCTCGTCCGTATTCGTATCGGCTTGCAGCACGCGCTTGTCGGCGGCAAGCAGTTCCTGAATAGCCTGTTTGCACCCGTCTGCATCGCTGCCGTATGCCACGCTCACGCTCCAGTCCACGCGACGTAGCGGGCGGGCGGAGTAGTTGTCTATCGTGCCGTTCGACAGCGCGCCGTTAGGCAGGATGACGACGCGGTTGTCCGTGGTCAGAACCTTAGTCGCGGTTATGTTGACCTCCATCACGGTGCCGCTGATGCCCTGCGCATTGATGAAGTCGCCTGCTTTGAACGGCTTGAAGACGAGGAGCATGATGCCGCCCGCGAAGTTCTGCACCGTACCCGACAGCGCCATACCGATAGCCATGCCGCCGGCGGCTAACAAGGCAGCAAGCGAGGTCGTGTCCACCCCCAACGTGCTGACGGTAATGATAATCAGTAGAACGGTCAGCGATATACTGACTGCCGATGTGGTGAACGAGGCGATGGCGCGGTCTGTGTTACGCCGCTTGAAGGAGCGTTGGAGCATCTTCCTCACTCGACCGATGAGCCAGCTGCCTATTATATAAATAAGCAGGGCGGCAAGCACTTTCAGCCCGAACGTTGTCATGCTCTGCAGAGCGGTGTGCCAGAACGTCTCAGGGTCGGATTGGAGTTGCGAAAGCATTGTCTGCGTCGCTTGTTTCAGCGAGTCCGCTGGGAGGACTTTGGGTTGGGTTAGATCGACCTGTAATAACATATTGGTAGGTATTTTAGTATATTTCCACTATTTGCCGTCTCATCCGTCGTGTCATCTCGTGCCGGTTGAGGGGACGTACTCCTTCGGTCTTTGTTTGGATGGCACGTTGGGTAGCGCGGATGGAGATGGGGATTTCCATGTTCATCTTCTTGCTGCTGGTCAGCATTCCGTCCACGTACAGATTCTTCTCCAACGGGTACAGATGTCCGTCTATGCGTTGGTAGATGCAGTTGAGTTGTATGACGGTATGTATCTTCTTCAGTCGGAACTTCTCTATCTTCTCGTCGCTCATGTTCAGCAGGTTGAGCAGCCGCAGTTGTTCCCCTTTCAGTTTCATGCCGAAGGGTATGTTAATCCATATCTCAAGGTGTTGGCTGTACCGCCGGATGGACAATGTCTCGCTGTCTAATATGAAGTGTTTGGTAAAAGCGGTCTTGAATATACCGAGATAGTCTTTCTTGTCGGTATGGGTCAGCACTGTCTCTCCGTCATTCTCGTATTTGACGGTCCAGTGCCGGAGGTCTTTGGTCTCTTTATGCAGGTCGTATCGGGCGTTGGCTACTGCCCATAGGGCGCGGTGGACCGTCACGCCTGAATCGACTGCTGCCGCAAATCGGCGCGTGTCTTTGTCCAATTTGTTCTTGGCCCAGATGGTATCTGCCAATTGACGGATATTCGGGTCAAAATACCGTTTGCAGACCTGTCCTTGTATCTGTACGCTATCATTCCCGTCTTTCGCCTGTTCGGGCAGCGTGACCAATCGCGCTATCATCTGTTCCATGCCCCAGGCCTCGCCTTGCGAATCCATCTTCACATCGCTCACCACGCGGCTCTCGAAGGGCTCATTGCTGAAATCAGCCTCCATCTGCAGATAGACTTGGTGAAGCAGGTAGGCCATTTGTTTGCGTTTGTTCTTGTGCTTGGTCTTCTTGGCGGCTACTACGGTCTCTTCGAGGGCGATAGGCTGCTCGCGTAGCACAATCACTGCCGTGCCTGTAGCGAATGTATGAAGTGGGACCACTTGCTTCGCGTAACCGATGAACGAGATAACCACCTCCGATTCGGGAGGCAGACTGCATGAGAAGACGAACTGTCCGCTGTCGTTGGTTGCTGTTCCTGCTTCGGGATGGGCGATGGGATAGACCGTAGCGAACGAGATAGGGTTCCCTTGTATGTCCACCACTCGTCCGCGGTATGTTGCCTCAACTTCTGTGTCTTCTGTAGCAGAAACCTCAGTGTTCTCTATGGCTAATAGTTCAGTGTCCTCAGTGGCTGAAGCAGGGTAGGGTATGCACACAAGTATAAGAACCAGTGTTAGAATAGACCGGTACATTGTCCGCAATATAATGGATACATGTGTTCTCTTCTGCACTGTCATGGATATATGTCGTCTCATCCGCAATGTTATGGATACATGTCGTCTCGTTTGGGCGGCAAAAGTACAATAAAAAACTGGAAAGGGAAACAATATCCCTCCCATTTTCTCCATCCCCTCCTCTCTCCCGTCCCTCTCTCTCCTCAACACTCCGTCCCCAGCACGCAGTCTAAACCATAAATTTGCAATTTGCAATTTGAAACCATAAACCATAAATCATAAATAGTCCCCAACACGCAGTCCCAACACGTAGTGCCCAACACGCAGTTATCAACACGCAGTAACCAACAACGCAGCTGCCCAACACGCAGTAACTAACACGCAGTCCCCAACACGCAGCTACGAACACGCAGTCATCGAGGGAGCCAGAGCGGGTGATTAGCGGGTGATTAGCGGGTGGTTAGCGGGTGATTAGCGGGTGATTCACGGAACGACTCAAAGAGAACAGTGCACTCACCGATACCCGTACCATTCAGTTCTCATGCTCTTATGGTTACCCCCGCGAGCAAATTATATACGAGCAAATAATATAATAACCAACCAACACCGCAGCTAATTAACACAACGTAACTAACACAACGTAACTAACATTCACTCACCAACACGCAGTCCCAACACGCAGTCCCAACACGCAGTCCCAACACGCAGTCCCCAACACGACAGTCCCCAACACGACAGTCCCCAACACGCAGTCTATTCGGGATAGTTGGTTACGTTGCACAATGTTCGTGTTTGCCCGCATAAAACGATAAAAATGCATATTGATAGCAAAAAATGCATTATTTTTTGTAAACATTTGCATGTTCTATATAGATATATTATCTTTGCCGCGTTTATGGTGTGCCCTTGTGTATAGGAATGAATAGGTATGTTAACCCGCTGCTCAACCTTGATAATAAAGAAAAGCGAATTATGACACAGACAATGACTATAGAATACAACCCTGCTGACTCGCTTGTACAGCCTGTCATCGAGTTAATCCGTCAGGTTAAAAAGATACGTATTGTCAGCAGCACAGAGACATTTGTTCCTAATGCCAAAACAAAAGCTGCCATGAGAGAGGCGAGAAGTGCCAATCTCAAGACCTATAGTGATGTTAAAGAAATGATGACTGACATTCTGGACTGATTATGTTTGATTTGAAACCGACTGGTCAATTCAGGAAAGACCTTAAACTATGTAAAAAACGAGGGTATGACTTGACTGACATTGAAACAGTGTTGGAGTATCTTCATCTGGATGGGCAAGTCCCGGACAAATACCAGCCGCACAAGTTAGTCGGAAAAGATTATATAGGCTTTTGGGAATGTCATATTGGACCAGACTGGCTTTTGATATATGACATACAGGATACTATTAGTTTAGTTGCACTTGTTAGAACAGGGACACATTCTGACTTGTTTTAAAACATCAGGGCTTCAGGTGTTGATTTGCTTGCGGCTCACCAGAATTAACGAAAATAACTTAACATTATACCTTTATGAAAAACGTAAACAAACTACTTTTAACCCTTTCTCTCCTCCTCACCTTCGCTGTAGGACATACGTGGGCAGATAATGCAGTAACTGTGTATTGCGCTATCAATGCCAGCACAATGAAATCAGGGAATGATTGTTACACGCTGAAAGTCAATGCCAACATTGGCGATGATAACACATGGCGAAATTATACCATGAGTATAGTTGACAAGACCAAGAATGGCAAGTTGATATATTCTGCCACTATCTATGAGAAGTATGGAGGTGTTGACGCTCTCCAATTCCAGTTATATAATGGAGGCAGTTGGGTTGCTCAGCAGCAACCATATAGCTCTTGGACAACATCCGGTACATTTAGTGGAAAATTATATGATTATGATGGAGGATCTTGGAGCGCTTATTCTAGCCTTGATGCTGCCATTACCGTATATTTCGTAAACAATGATAGTTGGGCGACACCAAAGGCTTTCGCTTGGAGCGGATGTACAAACAATGCTACTTGGCCCGGCTCTACCATGACAAGTACAGGGGAAACATACAATGGAAAAACCATCTATTCTATTAATTTTAACAAGCGTTTTGAAAATATCATTTTCAGCAATAATGGTTCTTCTCAAACAGCCGACTTGACGTTAGGATCTACCAATGCTGGAAAGATGTATAATGATGGTAGTTGGATTTCTTATAATTATGATATTACGGTATCTTTTAATGCTAATGGACATGGCTCTGCTCCTTCTTCACAAACGATTCTTAAAGGAGGAAAGGCGACTGAGCCTTCTGCGCCGACAGCAGACGGCTTTGTGTTTGGTGGCTGGTATGAAGAAGCGGAATGTACGAATGCGTGGAACTTTTCAACAGGAACCATAAGTGCTAACAAAACTTTATATGCCAAATGGACAGCAGAAACAACACATACTGTAACGCATACAGAATATTGTACTTCAACCTCAACACAATTGAGTACAGAGAACGTTGCAGTAGGCGAAGTTACCTATTCGGAGTTTAGTGCGCCGATTAAAACAGGGTATTCCTTCGTTAATTGGACATGTGGTAATGGTATTAGTGTAAAAGATGGAGACTCGAATACTTCTAATCCGATACATATAAAGACTCTTTCTAGTGGTACATGGACGTTGCAAGCTAATTACACTGAAGATTTGACGTCCGATTGGAAAATCTTGGGCGGTACGAATCTGACTGGTGACAACTGGGCTGAACATGCGATGGTCAAGAAAACAGGTCATTCTGCGGAAAGCATTGTATATTACACTTTTAATATATCATCTACCAACAGCGGTATCAGTGGAACTGCGGATGCTTGGAGTTTCAAAATTAAGAATGGTAGTACTTGGTATGGTCTGACTGCTGATGGCTCGTATTGGTGGCAGAGCAATACGGCAGCCGATCAGACATTAAATACTTCGGGACAGAACATTCAGGTTTGTGCAACGGTTGCCGGTGACTATGAAGTGAAAGTGGATTACACGACCCCTGCTTCGCCGACAGTAACCGTTACTTTCCCCACAACCTATACCCTGACGTACGGCTTCGGAACGATAGTCGGTACCAACGGCACCATCGCTTCTTCGCCTTCGACTGCAAGCGGCACGCTGCTCGTCAGCGGCACAAGCGTCACGCTGACCGCCCCCAACTCAAAGACAGGTTATACTTGGAAAGGCTGGTACGACAACGCCGCCGGCACAGGCGAGGCTGTCAATGCATTACAAGAATACACCGTGACAATGAACAGCAACAAGACACTCTATGCCTGCTACAATGAAGATACTTATGCCGTCACTATCAACAACGGCGACCACGGCACGGTCAGCCCCACCGGCTCGCAACAGGTTGGGCTGGAAGGAGTTACAATCACAGCCACTCCCGCAGCAGGTTACAAGTTCGACCACTGGACCAAGACAGGTGAATACGTAACTTTGGATTCAGAAACGGACAACCCGACCAACGTTACCGCTTTAGGCGTTGGTACCGTAACGGCTCATTACATACAGCGTTACATTCTTCGCGGTTCGCTTAAAGATGACTCGGGTGATGTCGGTATGGCAGGATGGGCTGCAACCGACAACAGCGCCTACACCTCGGCAACGATAGCGGGCAACGTGATGACCGTCACCGCCATGCTCACCAAGTCCAAATCCGACTATAAGTTCAAAGTCTATGACCTGACTTCTGATGCTTGGCGCGGACAGACAGGAACCAGTTATATACCTAATGCCACCTCGCGGACTCTCAACGGAGGCAATGATGTCTATTTCCGTGCTACTGCTATTGGTACATACACCTTTGCGGTTAATTTTACTAATGCAGCTGCTCCCTCCATCACTGTCACACGCCCGACGGGCTATTCCGTTAATTACGGATTCGGTAGCGTGGAAGGTTCGAACACTGCCCCCACCGCACAGACAGCGGCGGGAATCTCATTCAACAGCGCCGATAGTATCCAGTCTGGCACCAGCGTGACCTTCACCGCCTCCGCTGCCAAAGCCGGATACACGTGGCACGGATGGTACACCACCAACAACACGTCAGGTACCAAACTGTCGGAGGGTGAAAGCCTCACATATACCACGACGGTCAATGCCGCAAAGACGGTTTATGCCGTCTATACCGAAGACCTCTATACCGTAACGGTTACAGCTGGTGAGAACGGCTCGATTACCACGGGTTCGCCTTCTGTAACGGCAGGTATAGACACCAAGCCGACCATCACTGCTACTGCTGACCCTGGCTTCCGCTTCTCTTACTGGGAAGTAGTGACAGGTACGGCTACTATCACGGATGACCATTCGGCTTCAACTACTGTCAGCGCATCCTCCAACGCAACCATCCGTGCCGTCTTCGGTTCGAACTGGGTTGTAGGAGGCGCAAGCGACAAGTTCGGCAATTGGGATATGAGCCGCGGATACAGTTTCGCCAACTTTGAGACGGTCGGCGGCAAGGAGTTGGGCTATGTCAATATCGACCTGCCCGCCAACACTGAATACGAAATCAAGGTGTATGACCATAATACATCCGCGTGGTACGGACACACTAATTCGATACAGACAGTAACTTATACGAGCAATAACGGGACAGCGTTGCAGTTCAACTCGGGTGGAGGCTATCAGAACTTGAG
The DNA here is from genome assembly GCA_905234835.1 of Paludibacteraceae bacterium. GTDB lineage: Bacteria > Bacteroidota > Bacteroidia > Bacteroidales > Paludibacteraceae > Colicola. The sequence goes on along the minus strand of CAJOIZ010000001.1, from coordinate 100,703 downwards.
GATTGTTACTGCCGGTCACGGCACATACCAGTTTGTATGGAACCAGTCCGACCACAAACTGACTGTCAACTATCCGACATCTTATACCATCACCTATGGACAGAAGACCTATTATGGTGTGGACGAGAGCAGCGATGCCACCACCACTGGTGGTACATTCTCTGTGGTGGATGGTGATGACAACGCACTCGTTTCCGGCAAGTATATTGTGGCGACCGATGCAGCCGTGTTTACCGCCGTACCTGCAAGCAACTACTCGCTGGCTGGCTGGTATAGTGATGCTACCTGCGAAACAGCATACGTAAACGGCGAAGACGGGGCGGTCATTACCACTAACACGTTGGCTCTCACACCTTCTGCCAACAAGACCGTATATGCCAAGTTTGCGGAGAATATGACCACAGTGAACATCGCCCACAACGCCCATGGTCACGTGGAACTGGGCGGCGCGACCGTCACTTCTCTGACGGCAGGCGCACATACCACACGCTCCATCACAGCTGTTCCTGACGAAGGGTACTACTTCGCAGGTTGGACGGTGACGGAAGGCTCTGATTTCACGCCGAGTGCGACAGGCGAAGCCAATACCACCATCACCGTGACAGGTAACGGCGCAGGAGAAACCACAGGTCAGACCCTGACCGCCAACTTCATCGAATTGGACAAGATTTATTTCCGCAACATCTTCGATGACGGCGTGAACGAGCCGGCTTCGTGGGAAAATGTGTATGTATATTTCGATGCTTATTGGGAGGAAGGTGATAATAAAGGTGCCGGTGCCAAAACCAAACCTTATATGGAGATGACGCAGATTGGTACCTCTAATGTATATGAGGCATATGTACCGCGTGCCGTTACTGCAGCCGGTTATGCGAATGTGGCGTTCAGCAATGCGGACTTCCATGATTATAACAACTTCTACGGCAGCAAGGCCGCCTATCGTGGCGACTACAACCGCATCCTCAATATGTTCGTACCTTTCCACACATCCAGCGGAACGACTAACACCACACAGTACTTCAGCAACGGCTACTGGATGCAGTACGATACAAAGATTGGTGAGACAGCCGGATACTACCTCAAGAAACGCACAGGTACGAATACATACAGCCAGCTGAGCCAATTTGAGGCCATATCCAATCATGCGACCACCATTCAGGATACACTCCGTATAGACAATATGGAGGCATCCAACAACAGGTACCGCATCACCAGTGCGGGTGGACTGAACTACGTAGCCGCTTCACAAATCACCTCTTCCAACTGCATCGGTATCGAACTCGTTGAAAACAATACCGCTGACTCTTACTTTGAGATTAGTCCTTCCACCGAGGGCAACTACATCATCCAGATTAACCAGGAGGAGGACAAGATGAAACTCAATGTCATCTATCCTATCAGCGTGGGTGACCACCGCCTCAAACACACTTACACCAGCGGTTCGGCGAAGTCCACCTATTCAGATGTCATTAAGTCGCACGAGGATGGAAAGAAACTGTCTATGTATTTCGACAATACGACAAGTCACAGTCCTTCGCTCGTACTGCAGAAATGTACCGCTCTGAACAACGGCGTTCCTACGTGGGGCTCGGAAACAGCGGTTACAATGACAGGCATCAAAACCGATACGATGGGTGTATATGTATTCGACCTTGCCGTTGCAGGGGATGCGGGTTCTATCAGCAACGCCGCTCCTTATACGGGCGAATACTACGTCAAGGCAGACAGCCTTCCTGGCGGATGGACCAACTTCACGCAGAATGTCATGCTGCTTAATACCAACACATTTGACAAGAGCAAGTCTCTTACCTACGACCGCTATTTGTGCCACTGGTACGGCAACCGCAACGGTACGTACAACACCAACATCAAGTGCGTTGTAGCTAACGAGTACAACAACCAACTGACCGATACGCTCTTTGGTGATGTTGTTATCGGCGGTGCAGACAGGAATCATCAGACTCTGCCTTTCCCGGGTAACGTGCGCTTCTCTTACAACTCGACCACCAACGAACTGAAACGTACCTATATTAATGGTGCTTCCGACTGGAGAGATGAGTTCCTGCTCGTTTCTGGTAGCAGCAAGATTAAAGCTACTAACGGCACGGCCCTATTGGGCAACGACACCACCTTGCACGATGAGAACAACTGGACTTATCAGGTAGATATCAAGGCGGCGGCCAACAGCAACATCATTCTGAGCGCGAAATTCAACAACCAACGGCAGTTGTTGCTCGGTTCGACCTCGTTCACCGACTCCGTACAAATAGTAGGCGGGTCATCGAACAGAGAGTACAATATGCGTCTTGTCTATGACTTCAAGACTGATTACCTTATTGCTGGTTATCTGGCGGGCGGTACGAACGTGGATGAGAGCCAGGCTATCTACAGCGACGTGCTCATCATCCGTGAACAGCAAGGCAATGCCGAACAGATTAACTTTGCATCTGGTCAGAAACTAACTGAAGTCCGGACCGTTTACGGCGTGATGCAGTTCAATAAGAGTTATCTTACTGACGCTTCGATCTCTCGCTACAGCCGTAACACGTACTGGATTTCCTTCCCGTTTGATGTGAAACTGAGTGAGGCGGTGGGCTTCGGCAGTTATGGTACACAATGGATTATCCAGTACTATGACGGTGCGGGACGTGCTTCCAAAGGCCTGTGGAAAGAAACGCCTACTTATTGGACCCATGTCAGCGCAGCGGAAAGAGAAGCTGGATTTATTATGAAAGCCAATGTTGGTTATATCCTCTCGCTCTCGCTGAACAACACCTCTGCAAGTTCCAACATCTGGGACAATGGAGTAACTCAGGTATCCATCTACTTCCCAAGTAAAGACCCCGTTGAGACCATCGACGGCGTACTCCCCGAGGCTGGTGATTATGTTGTACCTGCACATCCTGTTACCTTTGCTGGCGCGGAACGTGATAACCGCTCGTACAAGGATGCCAACTGGAACGTCATCGGTGTTCCCTCGTATGCTAATGTTAGCAAAAATGTCAATGAAACGACATCAATCAACGAGAACAATGTGCCGTTCCTCTACTCGTATGATTTCGGTACGAATAGAATGAGAGCGACTGATGTTTCAACCAGTATAACATTCGGAGCGATGCAAGCCTATCTCGTGCAGTACGCAGGCACTATCGACTGGACCCTGACAACCATACCTCTTGGAATGGCGGCGCGTCGTAACCAGACAGCGGAAAAAGACACCTACACGCTTTGCCTCAATTTGGACAAGGAGGACGAGAACATGGATAAGACCTACATTCGCTTTACCGATGATGCAACCGAAGGCCTGGATATGAACAAAGACCTGACCAAGAACTTCAACAGCGGCATTGACAATATCTACACAATCTGTGAGGACGTTGAATTGGCCGCACAGATACTGCCTCTCGGTGACGAGACAGTCTATATCCCTGTCGGAGTCAAGGCTGCTGCTAACGGCACATGCACATTCTCGATGCCTGACGGAACGGATGGATTGGAGGTTTATCTCTTTGACCGCGAGACCAACAAGCATATCAATATGCTGATATCTACATACGATGCCGACCTTACGAAGGGGGATATTAACGACCGCTTCGTTCTGGAGATTCGTCGCGCTCAGATGCCGACAGGTATATTTACCACTGGCAACGTGGACGAGGACGTAACTAAGTATATGTACAACGGACACCTCTACATAAAGAAGGGTCAGTGCATCTACAATGCTGAAGGCAAACGTATCACCAATGTACAATAATTAGAAAGGAGCAAGAATATGAAAAGCATAATCTGGAATCTTTGCATTGCGTTGTTGCTTTTGTCAGCACCGCTTGCCGCCCAGGATTTTCAGTCCACATCCACGCTACGTCCATCGGGAAGCCAGTACAGTTCCCCTGTGACGCCGGTGGGCAGCTCAACACCCAATTATGTTGAGTCCAGAGGCGGCTCACTACCGGGTTCAACATCAGGACGGCGTAATGCGGCTATGGAAGCAGATGACTTCGACTCACCGGAAGAAGAAGGACGTTCAGAAGAGTACCCCATCGGTGATGCCTGGCCCTTACTTGCTTTTGCCGCAATCGCCGCAGGTGTCGTGTTCCTGCACAAACGCAAAGCTGCTAAAGCGGAGTGAAAAAAGGTACTAAGATAACGCTATGGGTTGTTACACTCGTAGCAACCGTATTGGTAACGTTGATAGCTCTTGGATTGGATTCTCTTTCCAATCCGAGAGTTATCAATGCTTTGTTGGCACGTTATGTGCCCGATTATGCGTGTGCCGAAGTGACGGTGGAGGATGTGGATATCCGGCTGCTGTCCACTTATCCTGATGCACACGTTGAGTTGGTTGGGCTGCGTGTATCTACGCCCGCATTGGATTCTGTAGGAGCGGAAGTGCTGGTCTATGATACGCTTCTCAAACTTGATACCCTGCGCTTGAAGATATGCCTTCCGCCGCTGTCGCAAAGGGAGGTGCGGATTAAAGGGTTGTTCCTGTCTCGCCCGGAAGTGAACGTGGCTGAGCGGAAAGGGAAGTACAACTTTGACATCCTTCTTCCGCAGGAAGAGGACACTGTTCAGTCAGAGCCGTTTGCCTTCTATTGGGACAGTGTACGGCTTGAGGATGGTCTGGTCAGGCTCTCTTCGGACAGTCTGGCTATTGAGAACCTGTGTATAGACAGTCTCTTTTTGGCTTCTTCCGGTCTGTATGCCGATTCGCTCTTTGAAGGAGATGCTTCGCTGGCTTTGCGCATGGCGGATGCAACGGTCGAGTTGGACGGCTCCTTGCATGATACGGTGGCTGCAAAGGCGGTGTTGTGTATCCCGCAGGTGGAAAAACTGCTGGCACTTCTGCCCGACAGGATACGCGAGCAGACTGTCAAAGAGAATACCCTCGCGGGCGGTGTCAATCTGAGAGTTCGATGTGCATTACCTAATAATAAGTTGCAGGAACTATTATCAGATAGTGACAGCACATCCACTTTGTTGCAGAAGGTTCAGCGTAGTGGCGTTTTGGCACAAGTAGAGGTGAAGGTTGATAGTTTGAACGGAGGTCATCCGCGTAGAAAAATCCGTTTGGACAACCTCTCGTTGCGTGCAGAAGGACGTTACAACGCTGAAGTGAAGGACTCTACCTTTGTGCGTATTGACACCCTGCAATTCAATAGCGGTTCGTCGTGGATTAGTGCTAACGGTTTGGGGAAATATAAGAAAAAAAGAGAATGGCTTAGGGCAAATCTTCGCGCAAAGTTGTACTTGAAAGAGTTGGCTGAGCTGTTCAATCTGACGGATAAGGCGCGTGTGCGTGGACGGTTACGTGCGAATATCAATACTTCGTTCTTCTTGGACGATTTGCTTCGTCGCAAGATTTACGACATCCATTCGGAGTCGGAAGTGTATGGTGATGATGTCTTTGTGGCGATGAAAGACCTTCACGCGGGATTGTTCGCTGACTCGTTGCGTATGAATCTGACTACCAATATGGCTCGTGTGTCTCAACGGACTGGTAGGAAAGATACGGCTTTGCTCAACGGCAGTTTGGCTTTCCGTCAGGTTAAGATTCGTTATCGCCGTGACATCAAAGCGCAGATGGACGGTGCCAATATACGTCTTTATGCGGACGACTTGACCGACCATACCGTACCGCGTTTGCGTGCGTCGCTCAGTCTGCGCGGCGCGGATGTGCAGAGCGCGGATTCGTTGCGGCTGCTGGCGCAGCAACTGAGGGTGAGTGCCTCGATGCGTCCTGATAAAAAGTCGGCGTTTGTGCCTGCCACTACGGCGCGCATATCTTTGGACTCTGTTTTCTTCATCAAGCCCCGCAACGGTATGTTGCTTGATTCGGTGCGGATGGACCTGACGGCGGTACCTCGTTTCCGTCGCTACCGGCGTGACACGGTTTCGGGCGGACTTGTAAGGATAGCGGACAGCGAACGCACCGTGATGACGTTGGACTCGCTGTTGCGCTTGGGGCAGACTGTCGTGAACGACAGTACGCCGATGGAGACGTACTATAAGCGTTTTGCCAATACAGGTAAGGTCTATGTGCGGACCTTCGGCATCCGTCATAAGGGTGATGACCTGCGTCCGACTGTTAGACGTATGGATTTGACTCTCAATGACGATACACTGACGCTTAATAGTTTCCGTCTGCGTATGGGACGTTCGGTGGTGTCCCTCAAGGGCGATGTGCATCATCTGCGCAGGTACCTGCTTCGTGGCAAGACGCTGGATGCCAATCTGGAGTTGGAATCACGCCGTATAGACCTTAACCAGCTCAGTCAGGCTATGCAGCATCAGCAGCGTCGTAAGGAGCAGTTGGATTCGCTTGCTTTGGCGGAGAATATGTCTGTATTGGAAGATACAGTTCAGTTCACTACTCCGTTGCAGGATTCTGACACTCTGATGGCTGTTTCCGGCGAATCGCCTGATTCGTTGGCGGCATTGGTTGTACTGCCGGATAATCTGAATGTGCGGTTCCGTGCACGTGTGGATACGGTCATCTTCTCTGGTATGCGTCTGCACGAGTTCAAGGGACAGGTTCGCCTGAACGACCAGACGTTGGCGATTACCAATCTCTCTACATCAACCAAGGTGGGCAAGATGCGTATGAATATGGTGTATGCTTGCCGCGATACGGTATCTGCTCATGCGGCGGCTGACTTGTCGATGGATAGTGTTCAGGTGGGGGACTTGATTCAGGCGTTGCCCGAATTGGACTCCGTTATGCCGATGTTGCGCTCCTTTGACGGCTCGGTTGCTTGTGATGCTGCGGCCCGTCTGCGGTTGAATAGCGATATGAGCATCGACCTTCCTTCTGTTAATGCTTGTGCATGGCTGAGAGGTACGGATATGGTCTTGATGGACGGTGAGACGTTCTCCGAAATAGCCAAGATGCTGATGTTCTCCAAGAAAACCCGTAACAGGATTGACAGCTTGAGCGTGGAACTGATGGTGGAGAACAACAAAGTGCAGATATTCCCCTTTATGCTTTCTATGGATAAGTACTATGCCGGTGTCGGTGGTACGCAGAATTTGGACGGCTCGTTCGACTACCATATATCGCTGTTCAAGCCCATGAAACTGGCATTGGATGTCTATGGTACCGATTTCCAGCATATTAAGTTCAATCCCTTTGTGAAGGCCAAGTACAAGAGCTCTCGTAGCAAGGCGGGCGAGGGTAGGATGCTGCTGCGTGACAACGATGCCAACGTAATTCCTAATTTCCGTCGGTCGGTACGTCAGTACATACAGAAGGTCAGTCAGTAATCAACCCCAATCGGTCATTTGACATCAAATAATCTGCCCCTGTCTCTGTAATACACTATTATTCATTGCTATACATATATGGTATTTTCTGATGACGTTCATTAGGAAATACCATATATATTTATTTGCATATCAGTTACATATCAATCATATATCAATCACATATTCATCACATAGCAATTATATATCAATCACATAGCAACTCCAATGTATGAGATATATCTAACGGACGATTTGCATGATCGTCTGTTCTTATACAGTGCAAAAAGAGCAAGCAACACCGTAGGATAACCGATAGATAACCGAAGGATAACCGAAGGATAGCCGAATGATAGTGCTTATCATACCGAAGGCTCACCGTATGCTCGCACATGTCGCAAGCCAACTTCTTCGTAATTCTACTGCCTGCCGATCGGCATAGTGTTCTCCGGATACAATCCGGTGCCCCTCCCGCGAAAACAAGAAACACATGCGCATACATACACCCATATTCTTTCTATCGACCGCTTTGGTGTAAAATGAAATGTACAGATAGCAAATACTGAAAACCATAGATTGCAATTTTGACAAAGTGTAAGATTTGTTTGGTTATAGCGCGCAGAAAGGACTACTTTTGCGCGCTTTTTTAAGGAATGAAGAAATGAGACGCTTACAATTTGTTATTCTAATTTTGTTTTTCTGCCTTTTTGCTATCACTTCCAACGGACAGGCGTTGGTCGGTAAGGGAGCTTCGTATTATAGTGGTATTGTGAACTTTGTGTATAGTCTTGACAACAACTCTACCTCTATGTTGTATGACCCGCAGCGTAATATCCTTACGTTGGACGGTAAGAATCTATTGGAGAATAGCGATGGTTCCTATAACTACAATTATGTGGACACTTACCATTCTGCTTATAATTCATGGAATATCCCCTTGATTCAGACTATAACCATTAATGCAGCCTCCGACTCATGGTGGAGAATGGAATCAAGTGATTTGCTGCCAGAATTTTATATCGTTATCAAGGACGCTTACGGTAATCAGTTGTTTCAGTCAGGTTATGCCTTAAATGGAGGTATGCCTGTTACATTCCCTGTTTTAACCGAGACCAATATACTGGCTACGGAGGATATCTATATGGAAGTCTGGGAGTACAATCCTTCTGGTAGTGTCAAATGCCCGCAAGAATTTCGCCTCACTGCCACTCAGGCAAAAGAGTATCGCTTTGTGTCCGATTATGTTTCGGGGACGGTGCAGGTTTGCAACAATCCCGCTATTGATGTTCATTGGGGATTGTGTACCACCTACGATTATTGGTTGAACACCTTCGGACGGCGCGGTGTAGATAATGCCAATAAGCGGCTTGCCAACTTTGTTAACCCGTCACATTACTTGCCTTCGCTGTCTGCTGTGCGTTTCCCTAATAACTGCTGTGCTGTGGGCAAAACAGGCTTTTTCTTCTATGGTATGGGAGACCACGAAACATACGGTCCGCTCGTTTGCGTTGACGTTCTGGCGCACGAATACACCCATGCTGTCATCAACCACAACGTCGGACACGAACTGGCTACAACGGATGAGGGAGGTGCCTTGAATGAGTCCTTTGCCGACATCTTCGCCTGCGCTGTTGAACGTTACGCATACGGTGAAACTGATTGGGAGATGACCACAACGGCAATGCTCGATGGCAGTTGTATGCGCTCGCTGAAGAACCCGAAACAAAAAGAGCGTAACGTACGCCCGTGTCCCACTACTTATAAAGGCGATTTGTGGGATTTCACCTCTACACCCAACCCACATACCAATGCAGGTGTGCAGAACTATTGGTTCTACCTACTCGTTAATGGCGGTTCGGGTACGATTGATGACAAGGGGATACAAGTGTATGAGGTAGAAGGAATAGGTTTTGACGCGGCAATGCAGATTGTATATAACACGCTGATATACTACGTTTCTCCTACGACAACCTATGCCAATATCCGCGACCTGTCATTGCAGGCTACACGCGACTTGTACGGAGCCAATTCAAAACAGGAGATAGCGGTGGCTGACGCATGGTATGCCGTCGGTATAGGCAACCGTCATCCTCTTACTTCCTTCAAACTGACCGAAGGTACCTATGTCGTAGTGGCTAACCGTCAGCGCAGCTCCGACAGACAGTGGTATTACCTCTCTTCTAAGGAGATGATGATGCATGGAGGTACGCGTCTGCAGGCGATTGAGACAGGGGTGACGAATGTTCAGGATGTGAACACCACCAATGTGCCCATGTCTTGTGTATGGGAACTGAAACATACCTCGAAGGGATGGACCCTGCGCAACGGTTCGCGATACCTGTCTGTCTCTGGTGACGATGCGTTGATGACGGATACGGCAACTATGTTTGCAATGGGAGCGGTGGAGAACCGTGCAATCTTTGCACCAACTTCGGACTGGTCGGCTCGTTTGGCTCTTACGTTGCAGTCAAGTGTGGACTACTATTTCTTCATCCTGCCTGATGCGGACAATACATATAGTCAGGGTATGGTGGACTTGTACTTCCTGCCGTATCGAGGAATCCATGCGATAGAGGAAGATGCTTTGCCCGAAATACAGACGGATGGCGCAATGCCCGTGAAAGTAATGTATCAGGGACAGATTTGCATCGTTGTGCCGGACGGCGATGGAGGATATTCGTACTACAACCTGCAAGGGCAACGGGTGGATTAAACCCAAATCGGTCTAATACTGTTGGGGTAAAAAAACGGGTATGAAAAAATAGTTTTGCAGGAATAGGTTAAAAGTCTTACTTTTGCGCGCAGTAAAAGTAAGACTTTGTTTATCTGGTTGCTTTTGTAGATAAAGAAGTCATCTAAAGAAGGAGGAAATATGTTTGATAATCTAAGTGAACGCCTGGAGCGTAGTTTTAAGATTCTGAAAGGTGAAGGTCGTATCACCGATATCAATATAGCCGAAACGGTCAAGGATATCCGTAAAGCGTTGTTGGAAGCGGATGTCAACTACAAGACTGCCAAGCAGTTTACCGACCGTGTGAAGGAAAAGGCTTTGGGCGAGAAGGTAATGACGGCTGTCCGCCCGGGGCAGTTGATGGTTAAGATTACCCATGACGAACTGGCTCATCTGATGGGGGACGAAGCAGTCGGAATGAACCTGAAAGGCAATCCGGCCGTTATCCTGATGGCGGGTTTGCAGGGCTCGGGTAAGACTACTCATGCAGCGAAACTGGCGCATTATTTGCAAACGAAGAAAGGAAAACGGGTGATGCTCGCTGCTTGCGACGTCTATCGTCCGGCAGCTATCGAACAACTGCGTGTTCTCGGTGAACAGGTGCAGGCGAAGGTGTATCTTGCCGAGGAAGAGAAAGACCCTGTCAAGAAAGCAAAGGATGCGTTGAAAGAGGCGCGGACATACGGATATGATGTGCTGATAGTCGATACGGCGGGACGACTGGCTATTGACGAGCAGATGATGAACGAGATAGAAGCCATCAAACGTGCCATCGAACCTTCTGAAACGCTGTTCGTAGTTGATTCGATGACAGGTCAGGATGCTGTCAATACTGCTAAAGAGTTCAACGACCGGCTGGATTTCGATGGAGTTATATTGACCAAGTTGGATGGCGATGCTCGCGGCGGTGCTGCCCTGTCAATCCGCTCGGTGGTGGATAAACCCATCAAGTTCATCGGAACGGGCGAGAAGATGGATGCCCTCGATGTGTTCCACCCGAGCCGTATGGCAGACCGCATTCTGGGTATGGGCGATGTGGTGAGTCTTGTGGAACGAGCACAGGCGCAGTACGACGAGCAAGAGGCACGGCGCTTGAGCAAGAAGATTGCCAAGAACCAGTTTGACTTCAACGACTTTATCGGTCAGCTCGAGCAGATAAAGAAGATGGGGTCGGTGAAGGACTTGATGGGCATGATTCCGGGTATGGATAAGGCGCTCAAGAACGTGGAGATCAGCGACGACGCCTTCAAACCCATAGAAGCTATGATTAGTTCGATGACTCCTTATGAGCGTGCTAATCCTGCGTGCCTCAATGGCTCACGTAAGGAGCGTATTGCCAAAGGAAGCGGAAGAAGTATTGTCGAACTGAACCGTTTCTTGAAACAGTTTGAGCAGAGCGCGAAGATGATGCGCAAGATACAGCAGATGCGCCGTCGTTAATACTGTTTACCGTGAATATACTGGACAAAATAGAAGGTCTGGAAGCGAAGTTCTATGAGATTTCGCTCTTTATTACCGACCCGTCTGTAATAGCCGACCAGGCACGCTATGTGCGTCTGAACCGCGAGTACCACGAATTGGAGGGTGTCTTGGCAGCAGCGGAGCGGTACAAGAAGACGCTTCGCGATTTGGAAGACGCTAAGCAATTGTTCTATAACGAACAGGATGCGGATCTTAAGGAGATGGCTCGTGAGGAGATCGACCGCTTGGAACCCGAAATCCCCGTATTGGAAGAGGAGTTGAAACTGATGCTTCTCCCGAAAGACCCGGAGGATGGAAAGAACGTGGTGATGGAGATTCGCGGAGGTACGGGAGGTGACGAGGCGGCATTGTTCGCAGGCGACTTGTTCCGTATGTACACCAAGTACTTTGAAACCAAAGGCTTCAAATATACCGTTTCGTCTTTTTCGGAAGGAGCGGTTGGTGGCTTCAAGGAAATCATCTTCAATGTTACTGGCGAGAATGTTTATGGTACCCTCAAGTACGAGTCGGGCGTTCACCGTGTGCAGCGTGTGCCGGTGACAGAGACGCAGGGTAGGGTACATACCTCGGCTGCTACGGTAGCGGTACTACCGGAAGCCGACGAGTTCGAGGTGCAGATTAACGAAGGTGAGATACGCTGGGACTATTTCCGTTCGGGCGGTGCTGGTGGACAGAACGTGAACAAGGTCAATTCGGGCGTTCGGCTGCGTTACAATTGGAAGAATCCTAATACGGGCGAAGTGCAGGAGATTCTGATTGAGTGTACCGAGACCCGTGACCAGCCTAAGAACAAGGAACGTGCCCTCGCACGGCTACGCACGAAGATTTACGACAGCGAGCACCAGAAGTACATTGACGATATCGCGTCCCGCCGCAAGACACTGGTCAGCACGGGAGACCGCTCGGCGAAGATTCGCACATACAACTATCCGCAAGGAAGGATAACCGACCACAGGATAGGTTATACGGTATATAATCTGTCTGCGTTTATGGACGGTGACATACAGGGAGTTATTGACGCACTGACCGTGGCGGAGAACGCTGAACGGCTCAAGGTCGCCGAGATGTAAGATGACAGGTCGAAGAAAGATAATATGGATAGTTACGGGCGTGGTACTGCTATCGCTGTTGGTGACGGCGGGACTCATCGCTGAGCAGTGGTACCGTATGGAGGTCTGCAACTACGAGAGTATGGATGGTGAACCGCACGGCTATTATGTTTATCCCGATATGGATGCGGATAGCCTGCTCTCGATGATGCAAGCTGATTATCATGTATATTCGTTGCGCGATTGGCGTTGGCACAAGAAGCACCTTCTCTATACGTCTCCTCGCCCTGGCTACTATCGTTTCCCTGCCCGCATAGGTGATAAGCACCTCATACGCCGCGTTCAGCAGGGCATAGAGTCCCCTGTTCATATCACGTGGACCAACCAGATACGTACCCGCGAGCAGTTGGCAGGCAGATTGGCAGAGCAGCTGCTGATGGATTCTGCCACCCTAATTAGTTGTTTGGACTCTGCTGCCTACATGGCGAAGTACGGACTGAACCGCGAGACGGCAGTGTGTATGTTCATTCCGAACACGTATGAGGTCTATTGGACGTATGATGCAGACCGGCTGTTCGACCGTATGCGAAGAGAGTATGACGCATTCTGGACTGCTGAGCGTCAGCACAAAGCGGATAGTTTGGGCTTGAGCCGCGAAGAGGTTGTTACGCTCGCAAGCATCGTGGAGTCCGAAACGAACAGGAAGATTGAGTACCCGCAGATAGCCGCTCTCTATCTGAACCGTTTGCGCAAAGGAATGTGCCTGCAGGCGTGTCCGACGGTTATCTTTGCGAACGGCAATTTCAAGACAAGGAGAGTCCTGAAACGCCATTTGGCAATTGACTCCCCCTACAACACATACAAGAACCAGGGACTTCCTCCGGGACCAATCCGTTGTACGCAGGGGTCAACAGTGGATGCAGTGCTGAATGCTCCGCCGACGAAGGTGCTGTATATGTGCGCTAATCCGGATTTCAGCGGTACGCATGTCTTCTCGGTGACATTTGCACAGCACGCAGCAGTCGCCAGACGGTATCAAACCGCCTTGAATGAGCGGGGAATAAAGTGAGTAAGAGAACTGCAAGAAAGCAGAAAAAAGGCTTGCTAACGGTATCAAAATGCCTGTGGCAAGAAAAAAAGTGAAAAAGTTTTGTTTGGTAACAATATAAACCGTACTTTTGTGCGCTTTTCTAAATTATATTTTCCTATGGCAACGACACAACAGCAGGTCGGGACGCTTTATAATGCATTGACGTCCGGCAGCAAGATAATCGGCACTATCATAGCCGATTCGGATATTCGTATAGATGGTCACGTGGAAGGTGACTTGCAGTGTAGCGGCAAAGTGGTAATAGGCGAGAAGGGCCATGTGAACGGCACCATCGACTGCCAGAACGCCGAAGTGATGGGACTGGTGGAAGGCAAGGTGAACGTACAGCAGACGCTGGCTCTGCGCGCTACAAGCCGTATGAAAGGCGATGTGCACACTCAGACCTTGATTGTTGAACCCAATGCCCAGTTCAACGGCACATGCGCAATGGGTAAACAGTCTGACAGGCAGCCCGATAAGCAGCCTGATAAACACTGAACATACAATCCATAAACAACAATAAACCAAACAATTTTCACTATGAGAATTAAACCTTTTCGCGGTGTTCGTCCGCCGAAGCAGTATGTGCTGCAAGTGAACAGTCGTCCTTACGATGTGTTGAATTCAGAAGAGGCCCGCAAGGAAGCCGAGGGTAATGAGAAGTCGCTGTATCACATTATCAAGCCCGAAATCAATTTCGAGCCGGGTACGGACGAGCATGATCCGAAAGTGTATCAGTCCGCACGCGAGCATTTCGACCTGTTTAAGAAGAATGGTTGGCTGGTGCAGGATGCCAAAGAGAACTACTACGTTTATGCGCAGACAATGGGCGATCGCACGCAGTACGGTCTGGTGGTGGCTGCCAATTTCGAGGACTATATGGAGGGTAAGATTAAAAAGCACGAACTGACCCGCCGCGACAAGGAAGAGGACCGTATGAAGCATGTGCGCGTGAACAACGCCAACATCGAACCCGTCTTCTTCGCATACAAGCACGTGGACGAACTGGACAAGATTATCGCCAAATATACCGCCAAGACCCCCGAATACGACTTCGTGGCGCAGATTGACGGCTTTGGACACAAGTTCTGGGTAATTGACGACGAGCAGGATATCAAGCGCATCACTGAATTGGTGGCACAGATTCCTGCTATGTACATAGCCGACGGACACCACCGCAGCGCAGCTGCCGCTCTTGTGGGCAATGAGCGCAAGCAGCAGAACCCCAACCATACAGGCAAAGAGGAATACAACTATTTCCTTGCCGTATGCTTCCCCGACAACCAGCTGAATATCATCGACTACAACCGCGTGGTCAAAGACCTGAACGGCTTGACAGAGGAGCAGTTCCTCAAGGCGTTGGAAGAGGACTTCGTGGTGGAGAAGAAAGGTGCTGACATCTACAAGCCCGACCGTCTGCATAACTTCTCGCTTTATCTCGGTGGCAACTGGTACAGCCTGACCGCGAAGGCAGGCCGCTATAATGACCAGGACCCCATTGGCGTGCTGGATGTGACCATCTCTTCGAACCTCATTCTCGACAAGATTCTCGGTATTAAGGACCTGCGCAGCGACAAGCGTATCGACTTCGTTGGTGGAATCCGCGGTCTTGGCGAACTCAAACGCCGTGTCGATTCGGGCGAGATGAAAGTGGCTCTCGCGCTTTATCCTGTTACCATGCAGCAGATTATTGACATCGCGGACACGGGCAACATCATGCCTCCCAAAACAACATGGTTTGAACCCAAACTGCGCAGCGGTCTGGTAATACATGAATTGGATTAAGCATATCTTTCTTTGCATCGGTTGTGCCGCCCTTCTGAGCGGCATGACCGCGTGCAGCCTTCAGTCGCGAATCCGCAAGGCGGACCGGCATTATGCTATAGGCGAATACTACGAGGCGGCAAAGCAGTACAAACAGATTTACCCGAAACTGGATAGCAAGGTGAACAAGGCGCAGAAAGCGGCCCTGGCTTTCCGGCAGGGTGAGTGCTATCGCGTGTTGAACAGCGCGTCTGCTATCACCTGTTACAAGAACGCAGTTAAACTCAAGTACCAGGATTCGATTGTCTATCTGCGTCTTGCGCAGTGCCAGCAATATGCGGGCAAATACACGGACGCGGCTAAGAACTACACCATCTACCTGCAGAACGCGCCCGGCTCATACGTGGCACAGGCGGGCAAGTACGCTTGCGAACAGGTAAAGACGTGGCAGCAGACACCTACACGCCTCAAAGTGACTCCCGCTAAGGAGTTTAACCGCAAACGTTCGGGCAATTTCGCCCCCGTATTCATAGGCGATGACGCGGATGCGGTAATGTTCACTTCCAACCGCCCCGTTTCCAAGAAAAAGACAACTCTCCGCACCAGTCCCGTGACGGGCAAGCAGACGTTCAACCTGTTCTCCGCCCGTAAGGATGCTAATGGCAAATGGACCGACATCAATCCCGCGCAGGGATTGTTCGGTACGGGCGAAGAGGAAGGTGCTGGCGAAGAACAGCAGCAGTCGGACTCCACGCAGACCGCACAAAAAGCAGGAACGCTGGAAATAGGTGTATGCTCGTTCACGGCGGACGGAACGACTATGTTCTTTACTGCCTCGCAACCCGTGAACGGACAGGACCTGGGGACGCAGATTTACGTGTCTGCCCGTGCAGGGGGAGAGTGGGGTGAACCCCAACAGATCAAACTGTTCCAGGATAGTAGCATATCGGTTGGTCATCCTGCCATCAACGCTACTGGCGACACGCTGTATTTCGTGAGCGATGCACCCGGCGGGTATGGCGGCAAGGATCTGTACCGCGCTGTGGGCGAGAACACCACATGGGGCGATGTGCAGAACCTCGGCCCGCAGATCAACACGTCGGACGATGAATTGTTCCCGAGCGTGCGCAAGGACGGAACGCTGTATTTCTCCTCCAAGGGACATCCTGGGTACGGCGGACTGGACATCTTTAGAGCCGTTCCCGCAGGACGCGACACCACTTACGGAGCTAACAAACTGCCTGTCTATTCACTCATCAATATGGGCATGCCGTTCAACAGCAGGGAGGACGATTTCGGTATTACCTTCGAGGGAACGACGGAGAACGGCTTTTTCTCATCCAACCGCGACCAGAAGAAGAGCAAGAACGACCGCATATTCCGTTTTGTCATGCCAGAACTGGTGCTGACGGTGGAAGGGACGCTACAGGACGAGCAGGGCGAACCGCTATCGGACGGCGTACTGCGGCTGGTAGGTACGGACGGAACGAACCAGAAAGTACCTGTCCGTCGCGATGGCACTTACAAGATGCGTCTGCAGCCTGATGCCAAGTACGTGATGCTGGCGACCTCTCGGGGCTACCTCAACCAGAAACAGGAAGTGACCACCGCTGGTATTAGCGACAGCAGAACATACAAACAGGATTTTGTGCTGACTTCCGTTTCCAAACCCGTCAAGATGAACAACGTCTTCTACGAGTTCGGCAAGTGGGAACTGACGGAAGCGTCATCTCAGGAACTGATGGGACTGGTCAAACTGCTCAAAGACAATCCGAATATAACAATCGAACTGAGTGCACACACTGATATGGTGGGAGACTCGGTGAGCAACCTTGTTTTGAGCGAGAAACGTGCGCAATCGTGCGTGGATTTCCTTATCAGCAATGGCATTGAAGCCGCCCGCCTGACCCCTGTTGGCTATGGTGAGAATATGCCGGTAGTCGCCACCGAGGCGATGCATAGGGAATACTCCTTTATCCCCGAAGAGCAGGTATTGGACGAAGCATTCATCTCTTCGCTGACCAAAGAGCAACAGGAGATATGCAACCAGATTAACCGCCGCACGGAGTTCAAAGTACTCAAAACAACCTACAATCTCTACTAAATTTATGCGTCAGTATCTAGACCTTTGTCGGCATATCCTTGAACACGGAACCGTCAAACACGACCGTACAGGAACGGGTACAATCTCTGTTTTTGGCTATCAGATGCGCTTCCCGATGGCTGACGGATTTCCGCTGCTGACTACCAAGAAACTGCACCTGAAAAGCATTATCTATGAGTTGCTCTGGTTCTTGCAGGGGGATACCAACGTACACTATCTGCAGGAACACGGAGTGCGTATATGGAACGAGTGGGCTGACGCTGATGGCGAATTAGGTCCGGTTTATGGAGAGCAATGGCGCAGATGGAAGGATTATGACGGCGGTGTGATAGATCAGATAACGAATGTAGTCGAACAGATTAAGCATAATCCTGACTCGCGGCGTATGATGGTCACTGCATGGAATCCTGCTCAAGTGGATGCTATGGCATTGCCGCCATGTCATTGTCTGTTCCAGTTCTATGTGGCGGACGGAAAATTGAGTTTGCAGCTATACCAGCGCAGTGCGGATGTGTTCCTCGGTGTGCCGTTCAACATTGCCTCCTATGCGTTGCTGCTCCGGATGATGGCGCAGGTCACGGGCTTGCAGACTGGCGACTTTGTACATACGTTGGGCGATGCGCATATCTACCTCAACCACCTTGATCAGGTTCGGCTGCAACTGACCCGCGAACCACGACCATTGCCTACGATGCTGATTAATCCCGAAAAGAAAGACCTCTTTTCGTTTGAATACGAAGACTTCCGACTTGTTAACTACGACCCGCACCCCCATATAGCAGGAGTGGTGTCGGTATGATAAATCATTAAAATTACATTGTTGAATATAATCGTTGCAATAGACGAACAGAATGCCATCGGCAAAGGAGGTAGTCTCCTCTGCCACTTGTCGGCGGACTTGAAGCATTTCAAAGCACTCACCACCGGGCATACAGTTGTGATGGGTAGCCGCACGTATCTGTCACTGCCCCGCCGTCCGCTTCCCAATCGCCGCAATGTAGTCCTCACGCGGCAGGATGCTGCACTCTTTGAGGGAGCGGAGATTGTAAGAAGCATAGAAGAAATTGTGGCAATGAATAATCAGAGTAAACAGAAAATGCAGGATACTCCGATAGATACCGATAACGAAATTTTCATTATCGGTGGCGGACAGGTTTATGAGCAGATGCTGCCTCACGCTGACCGTCTGTATGTCACCCGCATTCACCATACTTTTCCCGATGCCGATACGCTCTTTCCTGCCATGGATATGAATAGTTGGCAACTTGTTAGCAGGGAAACCTTCTCTGCTGACGACAACAACCCTTACGACTTCTCTTTCGAGGAGTATCTAAGGAACAAATGATTCCGAAATAGAATCCTTGTACTACATCAAAGTAGAATAATAATCATGTAAAAACATAATACCCTGAAATGGATAAAAACACTTGGATTGGCTTTTTGTTGATAGCCGCAATCATCGTCGGATTTTCGTTGCTGAACCGTCCGTCGGAAGAAGAGATGGCGGAACGCCAGCGCGTTCAGGACAGTATTCGTGCCGCACAGCAGATAGAGGCGGAGGCGCAACGGCTTTCAGAGGAGATTTCCGCGCAAATACAAGAAACAAATGCTTTTCCCGTCGGTCAAGAGGCGGACACGGCTTCTTTGCAGGATTTGCAGGATCGTATCGCCGCCACCTACGGTCCGTTTGCTGTTTCTGCACAGGCCGAAGAGAGAACCACCGTGCTGGAAAACAGCAAGATTCGTCTTTATATAGCCAACAAAGGAGGACGTGTAGAGCGTGCCGAATTGAAGGAGTACAAAGCCTATGGCGACACGCTTAACCCGCTTTGTCTCTTCCGTGGCGAAGAGTCTTCGCTCGCTTTCACGCTCATTACAGCAAACAACCGCATCCTCTCAACCGACCAACTGTATTTTGTGCCGGTCGAAGAGTCGTCTGTTATCGGTAATGCAGAGGATCGGCAGATACTTACTTTGCGTCTCAAGACGGATGTGGAGGACGCTTATATCGACTTCATTTATACGATGTTGCCGGACGAGTATATGATTGACTTTGTCATTAGTCCGCACAACGTGCAATACGTATTGGCACAGAACGTCAATTCGCTTGAAATGAAGTGGAGGCAGATGATTCCGCAGCATGAGCGCGGGCGTAAATTTGAGGAGCGTTATGCCCGTTTGCAGTATATGCTTGTCGGAGGTGACATGGAGCAGCTCAGCGAGTCGAAAAATGATTCAAAGCGTGAAACAGCTCGTGTTCGTTGGATTGGCTATAAGGACCAGTTCTTCTCGATAGTTCTCATTGCCGACAATTCGCTCACATCTGCCGAATTTGAATCAACTCCGCAAGACGCTTACACACGCTATGTCAAGCAATACGAAACAAAAGCCTCGGTTGACTTTGACCTGACTGGTCAGAACATCACCGCTTTCCGTTGGTATTTCGGTCCGAACCATTACAACACGCTCAAAGCATATGATGATGACCTGCCTGCTGAGATGAAACTGCACCTCAAGGAACTGGTGCCGTTAGGTTGGAAAATTGTGGCTTGGATTAACAAGGTGCTGGTTATCCCGATGTTCGACATCTTTATGGGCTGGGGGTTGCATATCGGTATTGTTATTCTGCTGATGACGCTGGTTATCAAATTGATTATCCTGCCGTTTGTGTTTGCATCCTACCGTTCATCCGCCAAGATGCGCGTTCTCCGTCCGCAGATTGATGAGATTAACGCCAAGTACCCGCCGGAAAAAATGCAGGAGCGCCAGCAAGCGACAATGGCTTTGTATAGCCGTGCAGGGGTAAGTCCTATGTCCGGCTGTCTGCCGATGCTATTCCAATTCCCCGTGCTGATGGCGATGTTCTGGTTCTTCCCGACTGCCATCGAACTGCGCGGTCAGTCTCTCTGGTGGGCGGAAGACCTTTCGACTTACGATGCTATCTTGACGTGGGATACACCAATCTTCCTTTTGGGTGACCATTTGTCGCTCTTCTGTCTGATAATGACTGTGGCTAACTTTGGCTACACGTTCATTACGATGCAGCAGCAGGCTACCGACCCGAATATGAAGTTCATGAAATGGATGATGTACTTGATGCCGCTGATGTTCCTCTTCATCTTCAACGATTATGCGGCCGGATTGAGTTATTATTATACAATCTCGTTGGGCTTCACTATCCTCCAAACGATGATTTTCCGTTGGTCGATTGATGACGAGAAACTGCTTGCACAGATGGAGGCAAATGCCAAAAAGCGCGCCTCACAACCGAAAAGGACAGGGCTGATGGCACGTCTGGAAAAGATACAGCAGGAGCAGCAGCGTCTTGCACGTGAACAAGCCAAACAACAGGCAAAAAAATACAAATAACGAAACAACAAAGCATTATTCATAATCTCGATCTTATATTATGTTATACGAAAAGAAGACATTGGAGTCATTGACACTTGACAAACTGAAAGAGATTGCGCGCCAGATGGGTGTGCGCGTGGGTCATACCAAAGACCAGATGACTCTTGTTTATGAAATATTGGATGCGCAGGCGGAACAGCAGGCGGCTATGCCTGCGGAACGTACCAAGAAGGAACGTCAGCAGACCGAAAAACGTGCCGTGCAAACAGGGAAACGCGAACGCAAACGCGTGAAACGCGAGCCGGAAAAAGTGGATATCCAGAACACCAAGGCCGAACAGGTATTGGCAGCAGTGAATACCACTTCTCTTGAAACGGAAAAAGCGGAACCACAACTTGTTGCGGAGGAAACTGTGCAACCGAAGAAACGCAAAAGCAAAGCGAAAAGCAGTGACAAGCAAGGAAAGGAACTGACTCTTGACCTGTTGCCTGCTGAGGAGAATACCGCCGTAATAGCGAAAAATAAAAAGCCGGAACCTGCGCAAGAAAAGGTCTCGGAAAAGGTTGAAACGGAGGAGAAAGCGGAAAAGGTGGTTCCCGAACAGGAACAGAAACAGCAGAAGAAAGAGCCTAATCAGCCCCAACCTAATCAGCCCCAGATGGTGGATTTTGGTGAGAAAGTGGTGGCGATGGGTACGCTGGAATGTGCGTCTGACGGCTATGGTTTCCTGCGGTCAGCGGATTATAATTACCTTTCATCGCCCGATGATGTGTATGTGAGCGGCCAGCAGATACGCCAGTACGGTCTCAAGCCGGGCGATACGGTGGAGTGCACCATTCGTGCCAACCGCGATGCGGACAAGTATTTCCCGATGGACAAGGTAATCCGCATTAACGGTCTGTCCCCTGAGAAAGCCAAGACACGCACCGCTTTTGAGAATCTGACACCGCTTTTCCCGAACGAGAAATTCCGGCTGTGTAAGGGCGACAAGAGCGATCCGTTGAGCATTCGTATCATTGACCTCTTCGCCCCCATTGGCAAAGGACAGCGCGGACTGATTGTCGCCCAGCCGAAAACTGGAAAAACAGTTCTGCTCAAGGATATAGCCAACGCTATCGCGGCTAATCATCCCGAGGTGTATATGATTGTCCTGCTCATAGATGAACGACCCGAAGAGGTTACGGATATGGCGCGTTCGGTCAATGGCGAAGTGATTGCTTCCACCTTTGACGAACCTGCCGAGAACCATGTTAAGGTGGCGAATATCGTCCATGAGAAAGCCAAACGACTCGTTGAGAGCGGTCACGATGTGGTTATCCTGCTTGACTCGATTACGCGCCTTGCTCGTGCCTACAATACGGTGGCACCTGCAAGTGGAAAAGTCCTTTCGGGTGGTGTGGAGGCGCAGGCTCTGCACAAACCCAAGCGTTTCTTTGGAGCCGCTCGTAACATCGAGTTCGGCGGTAGTTTGACTATCATCGCTACAGCCCTTACGGAAACAGGCAGCAAGATGGACGACCTTATCTTCGAGGAGTTCAAGGGAACGGGTAATATGGAGTTGCAACTCGACCGCAAATTGGCGAACAAACGTATCTTCCCTGCCGTGGATATACCTGCTAGTTCGACGCGCCGTGACGATCTGCTGTTGCCTCCTGAAGTGTTGAGCCGTATGTGGATGATCCGCAAGCAGTTGAGCGATATGAATGGTATGGAGGCGATGGAGAAACTGCGCACTTATATGGAGCGTACCAACGATAACGATGAGTTCCTGTTGGCTGTAAACGGGATGAAATAAGTATATGCTGCATATCCTTATCATCAACGGTCCCAACCTTAACCTGACAGGCAGGCGCAATCCTGCGCTATATGGTACGCGCTCGATGGAGGAGATTATTCTGGAGCTGCAGCGGAATCATGAGAAGTCTTGCTGTTTTACCTATTTCCAGTCGAATCACGAGGGGGATTTGATAGACAAACTTCAGGAAGCGGGAACAATAGACGAAACCACAGATAGTCGTCCCTATGATGCGGTTGTCATCAATCCCGGCGGACTGTGTCATACGTCTGTCTCTTTGCGTGATACTGTTGATTGGTTGGCGGAGCAGAAGATGACAGTCGTTGAGGTACACCTGAGCGATATACGTGTGCGTGAGCCTTTCCGACGGGAGAGTCTGTTGAGCGGCGTTTGTGAAAAAACTTTTTATGGATTGGATGCCTACGAAAAAGCTGTTGGTTATATTGAGCGTGGTGGTACTCTCTCTTAATGCGAGAGCCCAGATGCACACACCGTATATTGACGACAAGATTGTGCATTTCGGATTTTCGTTGGGAGTGAATATGATGAGTTTTTTCGTTCAGGACTCGCAGAATGTCATTGACGGCGAACTCTACCATGCGCGGGTCAGCTCCCTGATGCCGGGTTTCTCTGTGGGCTTCATTACCGACTTGCGGATGACCCGTCATTTGAATCTGCGGTTCTGCCCTGGACTGCATTTTGGGCAGAAAACGGTCTCTTACAAGAACGAGAGCGGCAATCCCATACGCGGGTCGATTGATTCGCACCGAGAGAAAGCAGAGGTGCTGAGCTTGCCCATATCCGTACCGTTTTATATCAAATGGTCCGCCGAGCGCGAGATGAACTACCGCCCGTACCTCATCTTCGGCGGAGGCTTCCACTATGATTTCGGCGGGCAGAAGGAACGTGTGCTTTACCAGCAGAAATGGGACTATTTCATTGATTTTGGTTTTGGTTGCGACTTCTATACGGGCTGGTTTAAGTTCTGTCCCGAACTGAAGTACCAGATAGGTTTCGCCAATATGCTTACGCCGGTTGATGAGCGGGTCAATCTGCCCAAGCAGGACGAATTCTATACCCTGGCTTTGCGCCGCCTGACCAACCAGATGCTGACACTCACCTTTAATTTTGAGTGATGGAAATCATACACGATATGAGACATATACTGCACGTCATATTGTTTTTGCTCATTCCTCTCTGCTTTGTCTCATGCAGGGAGGAGAAGATTTCCTCCGACCCGACTTTGCGGCTTGCTTTCTCCGCCGACACGGTCCGCTTTGATACCGTCTTTACCACTCTTGGTTCGTCCACTTGCGCCGTGATGGTATATAACCCCAATAAGAACGCTGTTAATATCCAGTCTGTTGCGGTCAGCACCGATTTCTTCCAACTCAATCTCGATGGCGAGAACGACCGAAGTCGGCTGAATAACATCACTCTCAATGGAGGGGACAGTTTGTTCCTATTCGTGCGGGCAACCATTGACCCGCTGGATGTCAACTCACCTGTTTTCATCACTGATTCCGTTTGCTTCCTCGTTAATGGGAATACCCAGCGTATTGTCTTGGAGGCCTATGGTCAGAACGTGCAGATTATCCGTTCCCCGTCGCGTTATACGGTTGAACAGAACTACCATTTCACGGCGGACAAGCCCTATCTCATCTTTGATACGATGGAAGTGTCTGGCACTACAGTGATGGATGCCGGTGCCACGCTTTATATGCATTCCGGCACATCGCTCTACCTGCTTGGCTCGGTCAGTGCGAAGGGAACGCTTGCGCAGCCTGTCCGCATCACGGGCGACCGTCTTGACCGTCTCTTCCCGAAAGTGCCCTATCAGATGGCTTCCGGACAGTGGGGTGGGGTCTATCTGCTCTCGCTGGATGGCACGCAGGTGGCGGATACATTGGATTATGTGGAGATATTGAGCGGTAACGTCGGCCTGTACGCCTATTCGTCGTCTGCCGCTGTGCCCAGAAAGATTGTCCTGTCCAACGCTCGCATCCACAACCACGCGCTCTACGGAGTCGTCTTGCGCAATACGGATGCCACCGTATGCAATTCGGAAATCAGCAATTGCGCTTCCTATTGCTTGTACCTCTCCGGCGGTTCCTGTCTGCTGACCCACAATACGATAGCCTCGTTCTTTGGCTATCCATACACCAACCTCAATATCCACACCACCGGCAGGGACGATGTGCCGGCGGTCTATATCAGTCTGTCAGACAGTGCTGCGGCTCCCGCAACCGTTCGTATGTACAACAATATCATTACCGGAGCACGAACCGCCAACCTCGTCTTAGATACTGTTTTCCAATCGGGCTACGAGGGCGAACTGGCGAACAATTACATCTTCTCCGACTCGGTTCTTGCTCCGTGGAGCCACGATAATGTGTATGCCACGAAGGACGACACCGTGTTTGTGAACACCTATTACCTCCACGGCGAGTATAATTACTACGATTTCCGCTTGGACAGCGTTTCGCCTGCACGTGGCATCGGCAATCCCGCATACGCCTTGCCATACGACCGTTTGGGCATACCCCGTCAGGCTCCGATTGATGCCGGTTGCTACCAATGGCAGCCGAAATAAGAAAGTATTTGTGCAATTCCGTGAAAGATAGTATTTTTGCGCGATAAATCAGTCCCCCGATAGGATGGGGAACAATCTAAATAAAGTAAAAACTAATTTGATACAACTATGATTATTGAAAATGTACATGCCCGCGAGATTTTGGATTCGCGTGGCAATCCTACTGTGGAAGTGGAAATCCGTTTGGAAAGTGGTGTTATCGGACGTGCGAGTGTTCCTTCGGGCGCATCGACCGGCGAGAACGAGGCTCTTGAACTTCGCGATGGCGACAAGGCGCGTTACCTCGGCAAGGGTACGCTCAAAGCGGTTGCTAATGTTAATGAGAAGATTGCGCCTGCCATCATCGGTATGTCGGTGCTCGACCAGCGTGGTATTGACAAGAAGATGATTGAATTGGACGGCACGGCTACCAAGTCCAACCTCGGTGCCAACGCTATCCTCGGCGTCAGCCTTGCTGCTGCTCACGCGGCTGCCAACTATCTGGAGATGCCTCTCTATCGCTATATCGGCGGGTCCAACGCGTATGTTCTGCCTGTTCCTATGATGAACATCATCAACGGCGGCGCGCACTCTGACGCACCCATTGCTTTCCAGGAGTTTATGATTCGTCCTGTAGGTGCGCCCACCGAGCGCGAGGCTATCCGTATGGGTGCAGAGGTGTTCCACAACCTTGCCAAGCTCCTCAAGAAACGCGGCTTGAGCACTGCCGTAGGTGACGAAGGCGGTTTTGCTCCGGCTCTCAACGGCATTGAGGACGCTCTCGACAGCATCTGTCAGGCGATTCGTGACGCTGGCTACGAACCCGGCAAGGACGTGCGCATCGCTATGGACTGCGCCGCTTCTGAGTTTGCTACTTGTGAGAACGGCGAATGGTTCTACGACTATCGCCAGCTCAAGGACGGCAAGAAGAAAGACCCCAACGGCAAGAAACTCACTGCCGCCGAGCAGATTGACTATCTGGAGGAACTTATTACCAAGTACCCCATCGACTCCATCGAGGACGGTCTGGACGAGAACGATTGGGACAACTGGGTACGTCTCACCGAGCGTATTGGCGACCGCTGCCAGCTCGTAGGTGACGACCTGTTCGTAACCAATGTCCGTTTCCTCGAAAAGGGTATCAAGATGGGTGCTGCCAACTCCATCCTCATCAAGGTCAACCAGATTGGTTCGCTCACCGAAACATTGGACGCTATCGAGATGGCGCATCGTCACGGATACACCACCGTCACATCTCACCGTTCGGGCGAAACAGAGGACACCACTATCGCCGACATCGCCGTGGCGACCAATTCGGGTCAGATTAAGACCGGTTCGCTTTCACGCACCGACCGTATGGCGAAGTACAACCAGCTCCTCCGCATCGAAGAGGAACTCGGCTGCCGCGCACAATACGGCTATAAGAAACTCAAGTAAATCAGCGGAAGAGCACCAGCTTGTTGCTGATAATCGAAGGATAACCGACCGTAGCTAATCTGCGGTTGGTTTTTCTTTTCTCGCGCATACCGCTGTCTAACATACGCCAAAAGTCCCGCCGGGCCTGCACAACTGACAGCGCATTCTTTCCCTGACCTTTCAGCAGGAACTGACCGGCAGCCGCATAGTCCAGCAGCAACCTGCACAGAAGAACCGCCGCAAGCCGGCAGCTGGGCAGGTTCTTGTATAGCATCAGCAGGTTGTTGCGGAAGTTGAGGTACGTCTTTCTCGGACTCTCGTAGTTGAGCGACCCGCCGCCAAGATGGTAAACCACCGATTGCGGTACGCACACCAGCTCGTACCCTCGGCATTGCATCCGCCAGCACAGGTCTATCTCCTCCATGTGGGCGAAGAAACTGGCATCCAATCCGCCCGTCTCTTGATAAACGGCTGTCCTGACGCACATCGCCGCACCCGATGTCCAGAACACAGGCACTATGCTGTCGTACTGCCCATCGTCTGTTTCCACTTTGCTCATCACGCGCCCGCGGCAGAACGGATAGCCTAACGCGTCCATCATTCCTCCCGCGGCACCCGCGTGCTCGAAGCGCACAGGCTGCTCGCCCTTCTCCTTGCTCGTCCAGCTCAGTATCTTCGGCTGGCAGGCGGCTGTCTGCGGATGACTGTCCATATAGGAGAGTAGGGGATTCAGCCAACCCGTTGTCACCTCCACATCCGAATTGAGCAGCACCGTATATTCGCTGTCAATCTGTGCGATAGCACGGTTATACCCCTCCGCAAAGCCGTAGTTCTTGTCTAATATGATTACGCGGACCGAAGGGAACTCCTCCCGCAGCACCCGTAGGCTCTCGTCTGTACTCCCGTTGTCGGCAACTACCACTTCAATATCCTCTCCGTCAGTATGTTGCACCACCGACGGCAGATACCGGCGCATCATCTCCGCACCGTTCCAGTTCAGTATGACTACGCTGCATCTCATTGGTCGTTGCGTTTCCATTTCCACCGGTTATGGCTCCACAGCCACAGGTGCGGTTGTTCGAGGATGTTCTTCTCCAATGTGCGGGCGAACAGCTCGGTTATCTCCCCTTTCTCCGTTTGCGGAGCGTTCAGCGTCAGCTGTTCGAACCGTGCGCGGTAGTAGCCGCGTGACACCTCGCGGATATGCAGATAAACCACTACGAGGTCTAATTTGCGTGCCAGCACCTCGCCGCCGCCTAAGAAACTCGTGTCTTGGTGCAGGAACTCTGTCCAGTGGTACGCATTGCGTGGCGACACTTTCTGGTCGCTTATCAGACCTAATACGAAGCGTTGTTCTGTGTGGCTCATCGCTATGATTCGCCGCACGAGGTCGTTCTTCTCGATGCTCGTGTTGGCACCGCTGCGCCGTTCGCGCATACTCAGTATCAGCCGGTTGGCGTTCGTGTTCTTCAGCCGTCGATAGACGTTGTATTCCTGCAATGACGGGTCCTTGATGTACTGTTGGAGGACGGGCAGCCACTCCCAGTTGCCCATGTGACCGAGCATAAGGATAACGCCCTTCTTCCCTTGCGTCCACTGTTCCATCTCATCCGTATTCTCAAAGACCATGTGCTGCTTAACCTCCTCATTGCTTGCGCGGTAGTTCCAGGCTATCTCCATCAGCACGTCCGAAAAGTGGTGGTAGAAACGCTTCTCTATCTGCCGTATCTCGTCTGCTGACTTGTCGGGGAAGGACTGCCTCATGTTCTTGCGGACGATTGTGCGGCGGTATCGCACCGCGTAGTACATCAGCGGATAGATAACGTAGTCGCTCAGCCGGTATAGACTCTTGAGCGGCAGACGCGATAGTATCTTGATTAGCAGCTCCATATATTATGCGGACAGAATAACCACAATCAGCAGGAACAGGCAGATGACGGGTGTCGCTAATAGCATACTGTCAAACCGGTCTAACACGCCGCCATGCCCGGGCATGAACCGACCGCTGTCCTTCACGCCGACACTACGTTTCAGCAGGCTCTCCATCAGGTCGCCCAACGTACCTGACACGCTCACTATCAGCACGAAAGCCATTGCTAACCACAGCCTGTCTATCCATCCCACACGGTAGAAAACGTACCCTGCCGCAAGGTTGAACACGATGCCGCCGATTAGGCCTTCCCAGCTCTTCTTCGGACTCACGCGCACGAACATCTTGTGGTTGCCGCCGGGCAGGTGTGAGGTACCCATGCCCACTAAGTACGCACCTGTATCATTGACCCAGATGGATATGAACAGGCACAGCAGGTAGTACTGGTTAAGCTCGCACAGAACACTCATGCACGCGAAAGGAAGGGCGGTCATCATCAGTGCCTGCCAGTAGCGCCCCCAGTTCATCACGGGGTTCTCTTCTTTGCGGAACAGTTCGGCGATGAGGGTAACAAAGGTGGACAGGACAAAGACCAGCAGTGTCAGTCCCATCAACCAGTCGGGAATCCAGTCATGTCTGCTCACGGACAGACCGTCCGGGTCGTAGTAATGCGGCTCATTGACCAGATATACAATCATCCATACCGACAGCACCAAGCTTACGCCTGCCACGCAGCTCATTATGGTCAGCCATTTGTCTTTGCCTGTCAGGTGTATAAACTCGCGAATGCCCAGGGCGGTCATCACGGCGGCTACAACGCCGAACAGACTGGAGTCGGGAGCGAGTATTGTCCCGACAATCACGGCCACATATACTGCCCCTGACAATGTGCGTTTTACCAGTGTACTCATATTCGTATTCTGTATTCTTTCGCCCGCAAAATTACACCATTATATTTGTCCCTGCAACACTCCTCTGATATATTTGTCCCTGTACACCCCTCTAACTTTATCAAGAACGAAAGGACAATCAACACGTAGTCACTAACAGCGCAGCTGACCAACACGCAGCTGACTAACACGCAGTCCTCAACACGAAGTGACTAACACGCAGTAACTAACATGTAGTCCCCAACACGCAGTCCCCAACAGCGAAGCCTCCATGCAGCAAGCAAGTACGATAGATACACGATAGATACACGATAGATATACGATACATATACGATACATTAAGCAGACCTCACCGAGCCCTCACCGTATGACTAAACCTTGTCCGACTGCCTTTTTCCCTCTGTTTGGCTTTGCAATTCCTGTTTTTTGCCGTAAACTTGCGCATATCAAATATAGGCACTACTTTTGCAGCCGAAATTTGCGACCTTGATATGCCCAATTCCGATTATGGGACATACAGATAACGTCACTTGCCCATGACGTAAAACAGAGCAACGACAGAGCGCAAAGCGTTGCGCTGACAAAATATCATAACATAGCATACTATTATTTCGCGTCTAAGAAAAAAGCCTGAGAAACTAATTTCTTATTAGTTGAAATAATAAGCGTTGTCCGAAACTGAGACAACTCTACTAAGTTGCTATCAACTTACACATTGGGTGTAGGTTTATCTGCAGCTTAGTCGGGTTTCTTTCTCAGGCTTCCCGTAGACGCGAAAGGTAAATCTGCGCCTTTTTATTTCTCCTATACGGATTGATAGTTATGCACAAACCAAACTATCAATCCAATGGCAAACACCAATCTCGCTAATGCAAAGACGGCG
The DNA here is from genome assembly GCA_905234835.1 of Paludibacteraceae bacterium. Lineage (GTDB taxonomy): Bacteria > Bacteroidota > Bacteroidia > Bacteroidales > Paludibacteraceae > Colicola. The sequence goes on along the minus strand of CAJOIZ010000001.1, from coordinate 70,464 downwards.
AAGAACGACGAGTTCTACACCCAGTACCCCGATATCCAGAAAGAGATAAACGCTTATCTGGACTACAATCCCGATGTGTTCCGAGGCAAGACGGTGTTACTGCCTTGTGATGATCCGGAATGGAGCAATTTTACGAAGTTCTTTGCACAGAACTTTGAGTTGTTGGGACTAAAGAAACTGATTTCTACCAGTTTTGCGGTGGAGAGCAAGAAGTTCAAGGACGGATATATGCCGACCTTGTTTGAGACCGCAAGTCCGAATTTTGATCAAGACAAAACGCGCACGCACGGCAAGATTTTCGTTCTTGACCACGATGCTAATAACAGTGGCCGTATCGATATTGAAGATTTGCAATGGCAGTATTTGGAGGGCGATGGTGATTTCCGAAGCAAAGAGATACGCAAACTGCGCGATGAAGCGGATATAATTGTTACGAACCCACCGTTCTCGTTATTTAGGGAGTTCTTGGCTTGGATTATGGAGGCAAATAAACAATTTATCATTATAGGTAACATTAATGCAATATCGTACAAAGAGGTATTCCCGCTTATAAAAGATAATAAAATATGGATGGGAAGTTCTTATTTCAATGGAGGTGCTGCATACTTTATTGCCGACCAAACATTATATGATCCAGCAAAGATGTCAAGTGAAAAGAATGCTTTTTTGCAAGATGGAAAATTTCTATGGCGAGTAAATGGTGTTAGGTGGTTTACAAATATTGATCATGGACGTAGGCATGAGCCATTAAAACTAATGACAATGGCGGAGAACTTCAAACATAGTAAACACAAAGAAATAAGAGGTTTGTGCGAATATATCAAATATGAGAACTATAACGCAATAGAAGTTCCTTTTGCTGATGCTATTCCGGAAGATTATGATGGCATTATGGGCGTTCCAATATCATTCCTTGATAAGTACTGTCCGGAGCAATTTGAAATAATCGGTCATCCTCACGGAGATTATGGTCTTGAATTAGGCTTGAAGCCTTTCCCGCGTGAACTAAAAAAACAGAACAAAGGACTGCGTGATGGTGACTTATACTATATGAAAGACGGCAAGCCAGAATTGCCATATCGTCGAATACTAATCCGCAAAAAACAACAATCATGAAAACAGAGTTTAAGACTTATACCGTTGAGCAGATTTGCGACGGCTTTGAGTACAACGAATTGGAAGGCAAGGGACTCTATGGCTTGGCAGGTCAATTGACCATTCAGCCGGAGTACCAGCGCAACTATATCTATGCGGATGGCAAACGCGATGTGGCGGTTATTGAATCGGTACTGAAGGGCTATCCTCTCGGACTTATCTATTTCAACCGCAACCAAGATTACAAATCGCCGCAGACCGAATTGGAAGTGCTCGATGGTCAACAGCGTATTACCTCGTTAGGACGTTTCATAAGGAACAAGTTCGCCGTGAAGATCAACGGTTTGGAGCAGATATTCGATGGCTTGGACGAAGGCATGCAGCGGAAGATATTCAATACCAAGTTGCTGGTCTATATCTGCGAGGGAGAAGGTGACCATGCCGAAGAGGAAATCAAGGAATGGTTCAAGACCATCAATATAGCCGGTATTCCGCTCAATCATCAGGAAGAACTTAATGCCATTTTCAGTGGTCCGTTTGTGACGCTGTGTAAGGCGGAGTTCAGCAATTCAGGCAATGCCAATATCCAGAAATGGGAGAGTTATGTCAAAGGACCTGCTAACCGCCAGCAGTTCTTGGCTACCGCTTTGGAATGGGTAAGCAAAGGCAATGTGGAGAACTATATGAGCACCCACCGCCGCGACGAGAACATCACCGAGATAAAGACTTATTTCAATACCGTCATCGATTGGGTGGACAGCAAGTTCGATGATGTCTATGACGAGATGCAGGGATTGAACTGGGGCGAACTGTACGAGCGTTTTCACCATCTGCCGCTGAACCATTCGGAGTTGTCGGCAAAGGTACACGAACTAATGCACGATGACTTTGTGACCAACCGCAGAGGCATTTTTGAGTACGTGCTGGGCGGCTGTCAGGACACTAAACTGCTCAATGTGCGACTATTTGACAAACCGACCATGCGCAAGGTCTATCAGGAGCAGACCGACAAAGCGAAGGAAGAAGGTGTTAGTAACTGTCCTTATTGCGCGATAGGTCATGACGTCAACCGTCAGCGTATATGGAAACTGGAGGAGATGGACGCAGACCACGTGACGGCCTGGAGTAAAGGCGGCAGCACCGACATTTCCAACTGTCAGATGTTATGTAAGACCCACAACCGGGCGAAGGGAAACAGATGACCCGCGTCCACAATTCTGTGAACCACCATCTTGATAACTTTTCAGCGTCTTTTGAGGGTACGCACTCGTCCCGTGTGCGGCTCAAACAAAGAGGAAAATAACTTTGTTATATAGAAGCGTCTTTTGAGGGTACGCACTCGTCCCGAGTGCGGCTCAAACAAAGAGAAAATAACTTTGTTATGTAGAAGCAGTTCTCTTTGTTCGTCTATTTCTTTTATTGCCTGCGAATTTAATTCGCATCCCTTTCGCCCCTTGCAGCGGCTGAGAGCCAGCCGCTTTTTTCTTCGTCTATTACGTCTGAATACTATTCAGACACGGCTCCCCAGAGCCGCCTTTTTCTTCGTATTCCGCCGATTAGTAATCGGCATTGTTCGTCCTTTGCGTCACATGAAAGCCCGGTGGGCTTTTATGGTTGCGGCCTAATGTGCGGATTTGAACCCATAAACCAAATCATAAATCATCAACTCTCAACTCTCAACTATCAACTATCTAAACCACCCATAAACACCTAAACCCTTAAACTCATAAACTTTCCTCTTATAGAGGGGTATATTATTCCGCTGTGAAAGATAATTTTTTGAATCATTTTTGATCATTTTGGACCAAAAAGAAAGATGCGTAAGCATCGTTTGTTCAATACGTTTAATTAGTGAACAAAAGGAGAAAGAAAAATTATTGAACCATTTTTGATAAATCATAAACCATAAACCATAAATCATAAATTTGCAATTTGAAACTTGAAATCATAAAGTTGAAACTATAAACTTTCAACTCTCCTACTTCGCTCAACACTCAACTCTAAACTATCAACTGTAAATATCGGCATTTCTTTCGGCATTAGTAATTTTTTTTTCAAAAAAATGCACGTATGCATGACGCTCTGACAATCAGTGCATCACATTGCCGAATAAGACTCTTCAGGCAAGCAAAAGAGCAAATCTTCGGCGCAAAAAACCACAAATGCCGAAAATACGGCATTGCTATATATATAGAAGCCCTCCTCAAGGATAAAGCAAATGATCGGCAGCATTTGAAATGCATGAATATGCAAAATAAAAAGTAGCAAAAACAGAAAAAATGTATTTGTATAAAGCCGAATGATAGCGTATTATGAAGATAACCACAGATATTTTGAGGTTAATAGTTATAATTGATTGAATTTAGCCGATTGTAACTTTTAGGTAACATCAAGGTCGCATGAAGGTCGCTAAATTGTTCGGATGTGAGCCGAAATGGATTAGAATCATAGCGTATTATAAAAACGACCACGGATATTCTAAGGTCTAATGACCGATTGGGCTTCAGCACAACTCACAGATAGCGGATGGTTGTCTGGCTTTAAAACGTGTTATTCGAAGATTTATGGTAGAAAGAAATAGGCAATAAACTTGTGTCGTCATCGGATAAGTAACAGTCAAAAATAGGCGTATAGTTCAAAAATAAAGGATGATTAAAAACTTTACCAAATATTCGTCTTTAGATTAAAAATCTAATTTTTTAAAAAATATTTGCCTGTTTTCTTGCATATGCCATTTTTTTTTTGTAATTTTGCGGACTATTTGTTCATAGTGTGTCTATGTGCACGTATCGTACGATTAAGAAGGTATAGAAACCAAAGCAAATATGTCCAAAGCCAACGAAATATCCGAGCAACCGCGAGAAGAATGATAAAAGTACTCTACGGTTCAGAATTGATAACAAAGACTCAATATGAAGACTTGCAGAATGATGCTCGAGAATTATACAGAATCCTCGCCGCAAGCCTAAAAACTCTTAAAAATGGCAAATGTCAAATGCAAATGAGAAATGACAAATGGGCAATGACAAATGTCAAATGGCAATAACAAATGGCAAATAATTTACGCCCAATCCATATCATAATGCCAATGTCTGGAGATGGGATTTGGTTCAGGAATAAAAAAGATATATAAACCATATGAACGTACCATTTTTGAGCTTACATGATGTCACGGCCATGCACGGAGAAGAAATCCGTGAGGCGGCATGCCGAGTGATTGATAGCGGATGGTATTTGCAAGGCAAGGAGAATGAACTCTTTGAGCAGCATTATGCCGAGTATATCGGCACCAAATACTGCATCGGCTGTGCCAACGGTCTTGACGCGCTAATCTGGATCTTCCGTGCATACATCGAACTCGGTGTCATGCAGCCGGGCGACGAGGTTATCGTCCCTGCGAACACATATATCGCTACGATTCTCGCCATTACCGAGAACGGACTCAAACCTGTGCTTGTTGAGCCGCGTCGCGAGACGCTGGAGATAGATGACTGCTTGATTGAAGCGGCTATTACAGAGCGGACAAAAGCGATTTGCATCGTGCATCTGTACGGTCGAAATGCCATGACTGACAAGATTGCCGAGTTGTGTAAAAAGTACAACCTTAAACTCATCGAAGACAACGCCCAGGCACACGGATGTTACTGGAAGCAGCCAACCTCCGACTCCTCCCTTAAGGGAAGAGGGGGAGATAACTTTGCTAGTGTGTGGGGTGCTCATACGGCAGACAGTACTCAGTACAATCTATTGAAACAAAATGCGATAGCAAATCGTAAAGCACCCACAGAGGCAGAGGAGGTCATGTGGAGTTTGTTGAAAGGGAATAATCTTGGCTTGCACTTCCGGCGTCAGCACATCATCTTAGATTATATTGTGGATTTCATCTGCCTCGACAATGGTCTGGTGATAGAGTTGGATGGAGGCTATCATAATGACTTGCAGCAGAAAGAGTACGATAATCAACGTACAGCACACTTGCAGCGTTTGGGATATACAGAGTTGAGGTTTACAAACGAGGAGCTACTCTGTAATCCTGACGTAGTTATTGCGAGGATTAAGGCTGTGGCATCCCAACTCCCCTCCCTCCAGGGAGGGGTTGGGGGTAGGCTTGTACATACGGGCTCCATTGGCTCCGCTGCAGGTCACTCCTTCTACCCGGGCAAGAACCTCGGCGCATTAGGTGATGCCGGCGCAGTGACAACTAATGATCTGGAACTCGCTGTTGCTATCCGTGCACTGGCTAACTATGGCTCGCAGAAGAAATATGTGTTCAAATACACCGGTCGTAACAGCCGTCTGGACGAAATCCAAGCCGCTATCTTGGATGTGAAACTCAAATATCTGGACGAAGATATTCGTAAGCGTCAAGAAGTTGCAGCCTACTATTATGACCACATATCCAATCCGCTTATTGAATTGCCGGAGCGTTTGCCGAATGAGAATAATGTATATCATCTCTTTCCGATAATAGTAAAGAATAACACCCTCCCTTTAGGGAGGGCTGGGGTAGGCCTGTTACGTGACGCTTTACATGACTACTTGGCAGATAAAGGCATCGGAACCGTTATTCACTATCCGATCCCGCCGCATAAGCAGGAATGTTATCAGCACGCCGCATGGAATCACACCTCCCTTCTGGGAGGGGCAGGGGTAGGCTTATCTCTCCCAATCACAGAGATGATTGCAGATTGTGAGTTAAGTTTGCCAATTAGTCCGTGCATGACGCAAGAGCAAATAGAACACGTCGTAAAATGTGTAAATGACTTTAGAAATGAGTAAACAAACAACCATAAATGATTGCAGAATCATAGATCTACGAAAGATACATGACCCGAGGGGGAATTTGACTCCGATTGAGGGGGGAGTGGATGTGCCGTTTGAGATAAAGCGGATATTCTACTTGTACGATGTTCCTGGTGGTGAAAGCCGCGGGGCACATGCGCATATCAAGGATCATCAATTTTTGATTGCTGCAATGGGTGCATTCGAGGTGATGGTGGATGATGGAGTAAATAAAAAAATATTTACCCTCAACCGTTCGTACTATGGATTGTTAGTGCCTCCTGGAATATGGTCGGCAGAGCAGAATTTTTCTTCGGGAAGCGTTTGCCTTGTGTTGACGGATAATATTTACGAAGCAACGGATTATATTCGGGATTACGACGAATTTATGAGATATAAGGGTAAATGATAAAAGAACTTACTCCCATACGGTTTGCGTTGTGTATGATGATTTTTGCTCATCATGCTTATTCGTATGCGGCTGGAGGCGCATCGGCTGTGGCTGCGTTCTTTATTATGTCCGGCTTTTGCATGACATTGGGGTATAAGGAACGTATCACCTCTGGTGTGTTTAACTATATTGATTACCTGAAACTTCGTTTTGCAAAGTTTTACACAATTCATTGGGTGACTTTGTTGGCTTGGATTATTATTGCATTTTGTTCCGGAGAAAGAGTAGTATTCCATCGTGAGTTCTTAACTAATTTATTGTTGCTACAGAGTTGGATACCTGAGAGATCATTTTACTTCTCGTATAATGCAATCGCATGGTACCTTTCTACAGCGTTATTTGCTTATATATGCTTCCCGATGATTATTACGATGTTAAATAAGCTCCAGTTGAAGCAGCGCATGGGTTTATTAATTGTTATGTTAATAGGTTACGGTGCTGTAGCATGTACAATGCCTAGAGCTGATTATCATGCTATGCTGTATATTAGTCCTGTATCTCGAAGTGTAGAATTCGTGATTGGTATTTTTCTTGCAGAGCTGTTTGTTCGCATGAAAACAGAAAGCATACACAAATATGGTTGGTTGTTAGACATAGGATTGATTGTTTCGTTTGTGGTACTTAATGTGATAGGCATGTGTATATCGGAACGTACAATAGGAGCCTTCTTTTGGTTACCTGCTTGTGCGATGATTCTTTGCGCGAGTCTTTCGTCAAAGGTTCAATCTCCATTAAGTGTTTTAATGCGCTCTGCAGTAGTCCAGAAGACAACTGTATGTTCTTTCTCGATGATGATGTGGAGTTTATTGGTTGTTAAATATTTTAATGTGGTTAATGTTGCGAACGGCCTAGTTGGTGGGGTAATATTATTCTTCGGCGCATATGCAGTGGCCTCGATTAGTTATTGGCTGATAGAAAAGAAACTGACGAAATGGATAATACACATTGTACAATGAAATGAAAGATAATAAATAATGGTAAAGTTGCCTGAAAATTTTGAGTTAGAGCGATACGGGCTTCATGTACGGTTGGTACGGGAGAAGGATGCGGAGTTTATTGTGAAGCTCCGGACAGATGTACGGTTAGGACGGTATATCCATGCGACTGCGCATGATGTGGAGAAGCAGCGGGAATGGATACGTGAGTATCAGAAGCGCGAGGCTGCCGGAACGGAGTACTATTTCATCTTCGAGACAGCAGCGGGAAATCCGTTAGGAGTGTATCGGTTGTATGAGATAACAGAAGATTCGTTCACATCCGGCAGTTGGATCTTCTTGCCGGATGCACCGTTGGGAGCCTCGATGTTGGCATTTATCATCGCTCGTGAGTTAGCATGGGAGTTAGTACCGAATGCAGTGAACGTGTATAATATCAAGAAGGATAACACGAGTGTGCTTCAGTTCACCGGAACGTTTGAGCCGAAGGTGATTCGTGAGACGGAAGATACATTGTATTTCGAGAATACGAAAGAGGATTTTGAAGAACATAAAACCCCAATCTTGCGTATGTTAGCAAACAGGATGGGTAAAGCATGTGATATCTATGACAGAAAGATTGCTAAATAACAAAGTGTGCATCGTAACCGGTGCAGCACAAGGTATCGGGAAGCAGATAGCAAAGCAGTTTGCGGAGGACGGAGCACGAGTGTATGCTTTTGATCGGCAGGAGTTTGCGAGTGATGATGAGCGGATTCAGCCGATGGTGCTAGACCTGTTGGACAGTGTTGCGGTGAAGGCTGCCGTGATGGAGATATACAAGAAAGAGGGGAAGATAGACAGCTTGGTAAACAATGCCGGAGTGGTGTTCAATCGTAAGATAGGTATGATCACACGCGATGAGACGGAGTTGATGTTTCGCGTGAATGTGATTGCTGCGATTGAGTTGATACAGTTGGTTAGCCGTTTGATGGCGCGGAATAAGTGCGGCAGTATTGTGAATATAGCATCGGTAACGGCAGTGTTGGGTTCTCCGGGACAAGTGGCATATTCAGCAACGAAAGGTGCGATTGTCGCGATGACTAAATCGGCAGCAAAGGAATTGGCTCCGATGGGAATACGAGTGAATGCAGTTGCTCCGGGTATTGTGAAGACGGAACGGTTTGAGGAGTTGTATGAAGCAACGGGAGAGAAGATTGACCAACGGATAGGTCGTATTGCATTGGGACGATTGGGCACACCGGCAGATGTGGCAAACGCATGTGCGTTCTTGGCAAGCGATAGAGCCGATTATATATCGGGACAAATTTTAGGAGTGGACGGATGTGCGTCGATATAAGATGTTTTTGGAAATCGACAAGAAAAATAGAGAAAAGATTGCGGCTGTTGATTGCAGCGGCTCGCAAGTCACATTTGGCGAGATATGTTCTTATGCTCAATCATTTGGCGAGGCAGTGTCTAAACGTACACTGATATTCGTGTTGGCAAAGAATACAATTGGTTCGCTATTGGGATATACATCGGCTCTAATCAATCATATCGTACCGTTGGTAATCAGTGCAAATACGGAGAAAACATTGTATGATAATTTGTTAAATACGTATCAGCCGGAATATATATGGATGCCCAAAGAGATGTTGACTGATGAGAGTAAACTAATTGGGTATGGCGTGTTCGGATACGTGTTGGTAAAGACGCAGTATTATGGGAAAACAGCACATGAGTTGCATCCTGATTTGTCCCTACTGTTGCCGACATCCGGTTCTACAGGAAGCCCTAAGTTGGTTCGCCATTCGTATCGCAATATCGAAGCGAATGCGGAGAATGTAAGCCAGTTATTTGGATTGACGCAAGATGAGCGTCCGATGGTGGTACTGCCGATGCACTATACGATGGGACTCTCTGTGATTGTTAGTCATTTATATGCAGGAGCTACCTTGCTGCTATGTGATAAATCGCTACTGGATAAAGAGTTCTGGACGATGCTAAAAGAGCAACAAGCTACATCTTTCACCGGTGTGCCGTATAGTTATGAACTACTGTCGAAGATCCGTTTCTTTCATATGGATTTGCCGTATCTGAAGACGATAACGCAAGGAGGAGGAAAACTGACACCGGAACTATTTGTGGCGTGTGCGGAATATGCACAACGTACAGGTAAACGCTTCATCGCTACCTACGGACAAACGGAATGTACTGCACGTATGGCATACCTTCCAGCAGAGCTGGCAATTACCAAAACGTGCAGTATCGGTATCGCTGAACCGGGAGGAACACTTTCTATCATAGATGACGCAGAGAATGAGACGTTTGAAGGCGAAGCAACCGGGGAGATGGTTTATCGAGGAGAGAATGTAACGATGGGATATGCAACATCTATTAAAGACTTGTGTAAAGGAGATGAGAACTGCGGAATCATGCACACCGGAGACTTGGTCCGCAGGGATGCGGACGGATGCTATTTTATCATTGGTCGCATGAAACGATTCTTAAAGATTTACGGACTACGTATCGGTTTGGACGAGGTGGAGAATATCATTAAATCCAATCTGAATATCGATTGCTACTGCTCCGGTACGGATGAGAAGTTGGTGGTATATATTACCGATGCGACTAAGTCGGAAAGGGTTGTGGAGATGATAGAAGAAAAAACGCATTTGTTCCATCAGCGCATTGAGGTGAAGATTGTGCCTCAGATACTGCGGAATGAAGCGGGAAAAGTAATCATGCAATAAATTATACAATTATGACAAACATAGACAAGTTAAACAACATCTTTGTTGATGTATTTGGAGTGGAGCAAGCAGAGTTGAATGCAGACTTCAGAAAAGAGAACGTAGAAGCATGGGATTCGATTCATCAGTTGAGTATTGTAACGGCGATGGAAGAGGCATTTGATATCTTGCTTGATCCGGAAGATATTATTGCTCTTGATTCATATCAGGCAGCGAAAGAGATATTGGAGAAAAACGGAATATGTTAAAATAAGACATGTTTAATTTAAGTAAGTTCATATCGGATCATATCACCAACCGGCCAGTGAGTATGTTCGCTGGGGATATTGAGGTGAATAAGGCACAACTGAAGGCTGAGATTGAGGGGAAGAGAGTGTGTGTGATTGGTGGAGCCGGAAGTATCGGTTCATCGTTCGTCAAGGCGTTGCTGCGGTTTGAGCCGAAGCAGTTGATAGTGGTGGATCTGAATGAGAACGGATTGGCTGAGTTGACGCGTGACTTGCGGAGTAGTGCGGATATCAAGGTGCCGGAGGATTACAGGACATACACCTTGGATTTTGCGAGCCCGATATTCGAGCGGATATTCCGTGAGGAGAAGGGTTTTGACATTGTGGCGAACTTCTCGGCACACAAGCATGTGCGTTCAGAGCGTGACAAGTACTCGGTGCAAGCGTTGATTGAGAACAATGACATCAAGGCGAAGAAGTTAATGGACCTGATGATGGTGCATAAGCCGAGTCATTTCTTCTGCGTCAGTACGGACAAGGCTGCGAATCCGGTGAATATTATGGGCGCGAGCAAGCGGATATTGGAAGACTTGATCATGGCGTATTCTGCTGAGTTCAATATCACTACGGCAAGGTTTGCTAACGTAGCTTTCTCGAACGGTTCGTTGCCGGACGGGTGGATGCACCGGTTGCAGAAACGGCAGCCGTTGGCAGCGCCGAATGATGTGAAACGGTATTTCGTTTCTCTGGAAGAGAGCGGACAGATATGCTTGTTGGCGTGTGTGTTGGGTAAGAGTGGTGAGATATTCTTTCCAAAACTTGGAGAGGATCAGATGATGAAATTTTCAGATATATGTGACTCGTTCATCAAAGAGAACGGTTTGAAGAAACGCCTTTGCTCCAGCGATGAGGAAGCCAAAAGCCTTGCTGCATCATACTCATCATTAGCATCATTTCCATCATTAAATGATGACTATCCTGTCGTCTATACAGGAAGCAACACCACAGGAGAGAAGGCGTATGAAGAATTCTATGTAAAGGGAGAAGATTTGAATATGGAGCGGTTCAAGAGTTTGGGAGTTGTAGAGAAGTCGCAGCGGCACACCATGGCTGAGGTGGATATGTTGTTCGGAGAACTGGAGAAGATCTTTGCCAAACCGGGGTTTACGAAGGCGGAAGTCGTAGAGGCTATAAAAGGATTCATTCCGACTTTTGATCACGAAGAGAAAGGCAAAAACTTGGATAGTAAAATGTAAAACGAACTAAAATATTTTAAGATATGAAAGAATGTGTAATAATTGTAGACAATTCCAATATTTGGATTGAAGGAATGAAGTATTCTGCAAGTCTTAAAGGACTTACATCTGTTGATGGTAAAGAGCCATGTGACTTTAAATGGAGAATCGATTTTGGAAATCTGCTCAACAAGGTGTCGGAAGGCAAAACGATCCGTAAGGCTATATTAGTAGGCTCAAGGCCTCCACAGAATGATAGTCTTTGGAATACTGCTAAAAATCGTGGTTTTGAAGTAATTGTGCATGATAGAAATTCAGAAAACAGGGAAAAGGCCGTAGACACAGAACTTGTTGCTCAAGGTGTTGAACTAATATGCACAACTTCCCCTGCTGTGTTAAAAATTTTATCTGGAGATAGTGATTTCCTACCTTTAGTTAAAATAGCAGAGGGCAGGGGATGGGAAACGGAGATGTGGGCTTTTCCTAGTGCTTACCAAATAGCCGGCAATATGGCTACCGCAGTTGATAGAATTCAACCATTGGATGCCATATTTGAGGAGATTAGTCTTTCTAAATAATTGAAACATGTAAAAATTTATTATGTTTCAGCAAATAGTTGATTTTATTAAGGGTTGGTATGGCTCTGAGGAGTTTGTGCCGCTGAGTGTACCGAAGTTCGTGGGGAATGAGAAGAAGTACCTGAACGAGTGCATTGACACGACGTTTGTGAGCAGTGTGGGGAAGTTCGTGGATCGGTTCGAAGAGGACATGGCGCGTTATACCGGTGCGAAAAAAGCGGTTGTATGCGTGAACGGAACGAATGCGTTGCACATGGCACTGCTATTAAGCGGCGTGGAGCGTGATGATGAGGTGCTGACACAAGCGTTGACCTTCATTGCGACCTGTAATGCACTGAGTTATATCGGTGCGCATCCGGTGTTCTTGGATGTGGATGTAGCGACGATGGGTTTGAGTCCGAAGGCTGTGAAAGAATGGCTTGCCAAGAACGCAGAGGTGAGGGATGGCGTATGCTATAACAAGCGAACCGGACGGAGAGTGAAGGCTTGCGTGCCGATGCATACCTTTGGTCATCCGGTGCGGATTGAGGAACTGTTGGCCGTGTGCGAAGAGTACCATATTGCGCTGGTGGAGGATGCTGCGGAGAGTATAGGAAGTCTGTATAAGGGCAAGCATACGGGTACGTTTGGCAAGGTAGGTGCGCTTAGTTTCAATGGCAATAAGACGCTAACCACCGGTGGAGGAGGTATGCTGCTGTTTATGGATGAGGAGTTGGGTATGTTGGCAAAGCATCTGACGACGCAAGCGAAAGTGCCGCATCGTTGGGAGTTCCGTCACGACCATATCGGCTATAACTATCGCATGCCGAATATCAATGCGGCACTGGGTTGTGCGCAGTTGGAGAATCTGGACAAGTTCATCGAGGATAAGCGTCAAACGGCTGCGGCGTATATGGAGTATTTCGCAAAGGTAGAAGGTGTAGAGTTCTTCGTTGAACCGGAGAACTGCCGTTCGAATTACTGGCTGAATGCAGTGCTGTTGCCGAATCGGGAAGCGCAACAGGAGTTCTTGCAATATACAAATGATCATGGTGTGATGACTCGTCCGATTTGGGAGTTGATGAACCGTTTGCCGATGTTCGAGAACTGCGAGACGGACGGACTGAAGAACACGCAGATGTTTGCGGATAGGGTAGTGAATATTCCGAGCAGTGTGAGATTGTAGAGAAACAATCTTGACGGTGTGTGCTTTAAAATGAAATATTAAAATTTATTACATATGAATTCTTACAAATTTACGCTAAAGCAGTATAGAGCTGTTTCCAAAGCCGACATTGAATTAAATGGTATTACAGTTTTAGCAGGAGAAAATGGCGCAGGAAAAAGTACCATTACAAGATGGCTGTATTATCTTGTTGATGTTATCTCCAAGTATGATCAGTATGCATATTCGGATTTGCAGAGGGATATTTATATGCATTTATTTGATTTCAAAATGGCTTTTCGAGATACTCGCATGAGTGATAACAATATCCTCGCTTCTATCCAACGATGGGACAATATGTCGGAATCTCTAGAATATCCGAATGAAAATATTGTGGCTACAATTGTGCAAGAGGCTAGAGATATTGTTATTCGAGTTGGAGATTATATTCAATCAAATACTGAGCATACGAATCGTTCGAACAATCGTTTGGCTCGTTTAATGTTATTTCTAGAAATAGAAGATAATAAGAAGTTTGATTATGTACAGTTTGTTAATAAATATATCCAACGTATAGATGCATCATATGATGAATATTCAAAAAAAATTAAGAATCGTTCTTTGGAAAATTTATACGATTATATAGCAGAACATTATGATCAGTCAATTAAGAGGCCGTCAAATATGCAATTCTTAGAGGATAAAGTTCCGATTCTTGAGAAAAAGACATTTGGACATCTATTAGGATTGCCGCGAACGATATATATAGATACACCGATGGCTGTGGGATACTCGTCTGATAATACCCTGTGGGATAGTTTGTCGGAATTACTTAATAAAAATAGTGATGCTAGTCTTTCTTTGGAAACGAAGAAGATGCTTGTCAGAATACAACACATCATTCATGGTTCTATCAGGTTTGAAGAAGACGATATGAATGATGACGATTTACGATATGTCCGTGATGATGATTTGAATATTCCTATTTCAGAAGCAGCAACAGGTATTAAATCATTCGCATATATAATTCGTTTGTTAGAGAATGGCTATTTGAATAGAAATACATTATTGATTATAGATGAACCAGAAGCGCATTTGCATCCGCAATGGATTGTAGCATTTGCCCGTATTTTGGTATTGTTAACGAAGAAATTAGGAGTTCGAATTTTAATTGCGAGTCATAATCCGGACATGGTGGCTGCTATTCAGTCTATCGGAGACAAAGAAGGTATTAAAGAAATGATAACTTTTTATCAGGCATATCAATCAGAAAATCCATACCAGTACGAATATAAGAATCTTGGATTTGAGATAACAGAGATATTTAAATCGTTTAATATTGCTATTTCACGTATACAAGATTATGGAAGTGCTGATAATAAATAACGAGTATCTTCATAGGCATCCTTTATGGCAACATTGTGCTACTTCTTTGAGTGATATTTCAAAGAGAGATTATCATGGTAAGGACTATTTTCCAAACATGATTATAGACGCTTTGGATATGGATTCATATGAGAAAGCTGTTCATAAAGGAAACCGCAGAAATCAGTCATGCACGGGAGATGCAATAGTAGGTATAGCATTGGAGAAGAGCGGTGATATGTTAGTTCATCCTGCTGTGATGATAGTAGAATTAAGGATGGAATATAAACGCGGAGATAATATTAGTTTGACGGAGTTGACGAATAAAGTTACTCATACAAGAACTTTGCTATCTACTCATCTATTAGTACACCATAATTATTATTTTATTTTTACTGATCACGAAGAACCACAAGCAAAATCCCTGTTATATCGAGAGGCGCAAGAGATAGGTCGTATGCAAGAATATAAAGTAACATCTGTCTCAGATTTTAATCGCAATATGAAAGAACCATCATCTATTCCGTGTACATATAAGTATAGTGATATGGATATTATGATGACCTTTAATGCTTATTATAATGAAATATCATGTGATATTAAGAAGTGTGAAGCTCAATTCTATTATTGGATCAATATCATAGAACAGTTAAAGAATGTATATAATAGGGAAGAGGCAAGGCATATCAAAGAGGTATTAAGAAATATTTTAAATCAAATTATGAAGTACACCCTTAATGAGGACGAACAATTCAAGGTGGAGATCATGATAGAAGAGTTAAATTGTGAGGGTGAATATTAATGATTACAACGACCGACTCACAACCGAGAGAAGAGTGAGTGAAAAATTAAGAGACGCTTACGGGAGAGAAACGGGGCGATAATGAAAATACTTGAAATTTTAATGTCATAGCATTGTGATGACAAATAAATATTAAAATAGCAATACAATGGCAAATTTTAAATTAGGAGATGTAGTCCAACTGAAATCTGGAGGACCTCTCATGACAATCACTCTAGTTGCAGAGGAAAATTCTACTGGTCAAATTGAGAAGTGGGCATTTGAAGCCTACAAAAATAAATTCGGATTGAGTTCGGCATATTATGGCTGCGTATGGTTTGTTGGTGATAAAAAAGAGGAAGGGGCATTTCCAGAGGAATCAATAACTAATGCAAAGCAAAACAAATAGAAAGATTAATATTGCCCATAAATCAAAGAATAATATGAAAAAGGAGTCGCTACATGATTCTGAATTACAGAGTCTAAGAAAATTTATTTCTTCTAAGTATTCTCAACAAGAGATTGATTGGTACTTATCATTGGTATCATTCCGAGATAGTGAAAATAATACTGAAATCAAAATATTAAGCAACTCATATGCCAACTAAAAGTGAAATATCTCAAATTGTGCTGAATGCTAAAAATGGAGCTCAAGACGAAATCAGAAGGAAATATCTCAAAGAATTATCTGATTATACTCATCGTGATACCATATTATATTGTTCCGCATATACCACACCACAAGCATCAGGAGCTCCATCTGAGGCATTATCACTGGTACCTGGTGACATGCAAGGCTTTATGTCTTCTCTCAATGGACTAAGCAATGATAATTTGGATATTATTATCCATAGTCCGGGAGGTTCTTCTGAGGCGGTAGAACAGATAGTACAGTACTTGAGATCGAAATATCATCACATACGTGCTATAGTTCCACAAAATGCTATGTCCGCAGCAACGATGTTAGCATGTGCTTGTGATGAAATTATAATGGGGAAGCATTCTGCAATAGGACCTATTGATCCTCAAATCACCTTTCCTATGCAGAATGGGAATTTATTCACAGCTACGGCCCATTCTATTCTCAATGAATTTAATCAAGCGAAAACGGAAATTCTAGCGAATCCAGGAGTGGCACCCTTGTGGATCCCTAAACTCGCAAATTGGCCCGCTGGTATTTTAGACATATGCAACAACACAATCCAATTATCTAAAGATAAAGTTAAAAATTGGTTGTCATCATATATGTTTGCTGGTCAGCCGAATGGAGCAAATAAAGCTGATGCTATTGCTAAATGGTTGGGAACCTTCAGTAATCATTTAACGCATGGACGACCTATTTCTATAGCTGAAGCAAATAGTCAAGGGCTTGTAGTAATTCCACTTGAAGGAGACCAAGATTTACAGGAAAAGGTGCTGTCTGTTTTTCATGCGTCAATTGTTACATTTGAGGTGACTCATTGTGTAAAGATAATAGAGAATCAAAATGGTGTAGGAGCTTTCATTACTTTAAATAGGAAGTAAAAAACAATAAAATAGAACACGCAGATGTTTGCGGATAGGGTTGTGAATATACCGAGTAGTGTGAGATTGTAAGATAAAATGTAAGAGATAAACGGTAAAGGCATATGAAAAAAGTATGTGTAATAGCGGTTCATCCGGACGATGAGACATTAGGTTGCGGAGGAACGATATTGAAACACTTGAAACGCGGAGACGAGGTGCATTGCGTGTTTGTGACGGACGGTGACGAGACGCAAGGTGTGCTGATTGACCAATTGGCGAAGCACTATGGTTTTACTAGTGTGACGCGGTTGGGAATGCCGGAGTTGAAATTGGCAGACATCTCGCTGAACGAGTTGGTTCCGGCATTGGCAGGGGTGATGAACAGGATTGAGCCGAACGCGCTGTATATCCCAAATCGCGCTGATGCTCATTCGGATCATCGTGCTGTGTTCGAAGCGCTGATTGCATCTACGAAAGCCTTCCGTTTTCCATCGATAGAGCTGATATTGATGTGCGAGGTGATTTCGGAAACGGACTTCAATCTGGGTTTGCCGGAACAGGTGTTCAATCCGAACTATTTCGTGGATATTACGGATGAATGGGAGGGCAAGAAGCAAGCATTGGAGATCTGCAAAGACCAGATGTTGCCGTATCCGTTCACGCGCAATGAGAGCACGATGAAAGCACTGAATCGATATCGCGGTTCGTTAATCAATGTAGAATATGCAGAGGCTTTTATGGCTCTGAAAACAATAGTACGATGAAGGAAAAGATCAAAGTTATTTTCGTTGGTGGTTTGACCAATGGTAAGATTGTTCACGATTATTTGGTACACAACCAGTATGTGGACTTGGTATCATCGTTTACGTATACCGATGAATGTTCTGCTCCTCGGTTTGTGCGTATTGAGGGAGAAGAAAGCATTGCAAGGAGTGGTTCATTGGCAGATTATGTAGAGTATATCAAAGGACAGAAGCCGGATTTGATTATGGTAGCCGGTTGGTCAGAGTTAGTGCCAAGTGAACTGCTGAATGTAGCACCGATGGGAGTGATTGGATTCCATCCTGCTAAGCTGCCGCAAGACAGAGGACGTTCTGTTTTGGCATGGCAGATTGAGGATGGGTATAAGGAGACTGCTCTGACGATGTTTAAGTACACTGACTATCCGGATGGTGGTGATATTATCGCGCAAGAGGTAGTGCCAATCGAGGAAAATGATTATATCAATGACATCCTCGATAAGATGGATAAGGCGACTTATAATTTGATGAGGGCATATTTTCCGTTGATTCGCAAAGGATTGGCTGCGGCTAAGAAGCAGGATTTGTCGGAGGGACAGTTCCGTCGTTTGCGCGGAGAGATGGATTCCTGGATTGATTGGGATAAGAATAGCGAGGTGATATACAATAAGATTCGTGCTATCTCTCATCCGTATCCGGGAGCATTGGCGAAGATCGGAAAGGAGACCTATAAGATTTGGCGCGCAGAGATTGTGAAGAGTCATTTTATTGGGGAAGGATGTCAGCCAGGGTGCGTGATTGCACGCTACTATAACGGTTCCGTGCTGGTTAAGACACGCGATGGATATTTGTTAATCACAGAAATGGAGGAACTTTGAAACCGATTATTTTCATAGGAGGTGGTGGCCATGCTCAATCCGTATTATGTGCGATGCCGAAATCCACAAATATTGCAGGATATGCGGATGCATATGTCAATGAAAAGTTGGCTATAGCGTACCTAGGTTCCGACGAAGAGGTGTTGAAACAGTATGCACCCAACGAGTATGATGTGCATGTGACGTTTGTATATGCTGGGGATGTGAATATGGAACTGCGCAAGAAGATTATCGCAAAGTATGCCGGGTATAAGCGTGCGACGATTGTTTCGGAACATGCGTTAGTTACTCCGAATGTGCAATTAGACGAGGGCGTATGCGTGTTAGAGAAAGCTGTTGTTAAAGCTGATAAAGTAGGAAAAGATACGGTTATCAATACAGGTGCAATCGTAGAACATGGTTGTGTAGTTGGCGAAAACTGTTTGGCTGCCACTGGTGCAATAATTTGCGGGGATGTGAAGATAGGAAATGATTGTTTGATAGGTGCAGGAGCGATTATCCGTGAAGGTGTGACTATTTGCGATAAGGTTGTAGTCGGTTTAGGAGCAATTGTAACCAAAGATATAAACGAGCCAGGAACGTATATAGGTAGTCCGGCAAAGCGAGTAAAATGAAACATTTACTAATCATAGCAGAAGCAGGTGTGAACCATAATGGTTCCATCGAAATGGCTAAGCAGTTGATTGACGCAGCTGCTGTTGTCGGTGTGGACTATGTGAAGTTCCAGACTTTTAAGGCAGAGAAATTGGTAACTAAAGACGCAAAGCAAGCTGAATACCAGCAACGCAATGCAGCGGATGATTCGCAATATACAATGTTAAAGAAGCTGGAGTTGAGTGAGTCACAGCATGAGGAACTGATTACATATTGTATGCAGAAAGGAGTACGCTTCCTATCTACTGCCTTTGATTTGGAGAGTATTGAATACCTGCATTCATTGCATCTCGGATTATGGAAGATTCCATCAGGAGAAATAACCAACTACCCATATCTAAAGAAGATTGCACAATATGGTGAGCCGGTTATCATGTCCACAGGAATGTGCTCAATGGACGATGTAGAACAGGCACTCAATGTATTACTTAAAAATGGCTTGACGAAAGAGCAAATAACGCTTCTGCATTGCAATACGGAATACCCGACACCGATGCAAGATGTGAACTTGAAGGCCATGCTGCAATTGCGAGATGAGTTTGGCATAAAAGTGGGTTATTCTGATCATACCAAAGGAATAGAAGTTCCAATTGCTGCAGTTGCTTTAGGAGCAGATGTTATAGAGAAACATTTTACATTAGATAGAAATCTTCCCGGTCCGGATCATAAGGCATCACTTGAACCAAATGAACTTAAAGCCATGGTAGATGCTATACGTAATATTGAGCAAGCGTTAGGAGACGGACAAAAGCATGTGAGCGCAAGCGAAGAAAGGAACATGGCTATCGCTCGAAAGAGCATAGTGGCAGCTAAAGACATTAAGAAAGGCGAATTCCTGACGGAAGATAACCTAACCACTAAACGTCCCGGTTCTGGCATCTCTCCTATGCGATGGGAAGAAGTGATAGCTACAAAAGCCATTCGCGATTTCGCAGAAGACGAACTGATTGAAATATGAGAAAGATTTGCGTTATAACAGGTACTCGCGCTGAGTTTGGGTTGTTAAGCGGCATGATGCGGCTTATTCAGCAATCCAAGCAAACTACACTCCAAGTGGTTGCTACCAACATGCACTTATCCGAGCGCTACGGAAATACTTATCGGGAAATAGAAGAAGCAGGTTTCCCCATTGATTACAAAGTTCCAATGTTAGACGAGAGTGGGGCTGATGATAGTACAGCTACGCTTAAAGCTATGTCCTGTGCGCTTGTAGGATTCGCCGAGGCATATGATGTGTTACAACCGGATTTGATTGTTGTACTTGGAGATCGATACGAAATATTGGCGGCAGTTGAAGCGGCATTAATCAAGCAAATCCCTGTGGCACATCTGCATGGAGGTGAACTGACATTTGGAGCATATGATGACGCAATACGCCATTCAATTACCAAGATGAGTCATCTGCATTTTACTTCCACGGAAGAATATCGTAAACGTGTAATCCAATTAGGAGAACAGCCGGAGCGGGTCTTTTATGTCGGAGCATTAGGCGTGGAAAATATTAAACGAGTGCCGTTGATGAGCAAAGATGAGATAGAGCATGATTTGCAATTTGAAATCACAGATCAAACCATCCTTGTAACATATCATCCGGTTACATTGTCCGGCTCCAATCCATCAGATGATATTAACGAATTGTTTGAAGCATTAGATGAGCATCCGGAACTGCACGTAATATTCACGATGCCTAACTCTGATACCGGTGGACAAGTGATTGCAGAGGCAATTGAGCGATATGTCATGCAACATACTAATCGAGTGCGCGCCTATAAATCATTAGGTATGAAACGTTACCTATCTGTGATGAAATATTGTACAGCAGTTGTTGGCAACTCGTCAAGCGGAATTTTGGAAACGCCATCATTTCATATTCCGACATTGAATATCGGTTCTCGTCAAGATGGACGTATTGCCGCTGCATCAGTATATAATTGCGCAACGGACAAGGCATCCATCTCTGCCGGTTTGGATCATATCCTATCCCCGGAATTCCGTGCTATCGCGTCCAAAGCGCAAAACCCATACGAGAAAAAAGGAACTGCACAAGCTATCTATGATGTCATATCTACCTATCCTTTAGAGGGTATCATACAAAAGAAGTTCTATGACCTATGAGAGATGATATACTAATCATAATACCGGCACGTGGAGGAAGCAAAGGTGTCCCGCGTAAGAATATCAAGCCGTTGAAAGGAAAGCCGCTTATCTATTATGCGATAGATACAGCACGTGCTATAACCACGGATGAAAACATCTGTGTTTCTACTGATGATCTGGAAATCAAATCCGTTGTGGAGAACTATGGATTAAGAGTTCCATTTCTCCGACCGGATGAATTATCAACAGATACAGCCGGAACATATGAAGTATTACTCCACGCGTTGGATTATTATGAGAAGCAAGGTAAGCATTATGATATAGTACTTCTGCTTCAAACCACTTCTCCGTTCCGTGCCGCAGAACAAGTGACAGAAGCATTAAAACTATATGATCAATCTAATGCTGATATGGTTGTGTCGGTGAAAGAATGTCCCGCGAATCCGTACTATAACGTGTTTGAAGAAAATGCAGATGGCTATTTGCATGTGTGTAAAGGAGAAGGTAATATCTTTCGTCGACAGGACGCACCTAAAGTATACGAATACAACGGCGCTATCTACATAATGGATGCAGAAAAACTAAAAAACACCCATATGCATAGAATGCAAAAGCGCGTTAAATATATAATGGACACTCAATCATCTTTTGATTTGGATACGATGCAAGATTGGGAGATGGCGGAAATAATTTTGTCAACAAGCAAACTATGAAACAGGAACAACTAAATAAATACCTAATAGGTTACAAGGCTACGATATTAGAAGCTTTGAGCGCTTTGAATGGTCTTTCGAATGCGGGATTGACATTGTTTGTGCAAGACGAAAGCCTATGTATAATAGGGACACTGACTGATGGAGATATACGTCGCTACTTGTTAAATGGTGGAAATCTGCAAGATGTTGTTTTTTGTGCCATTAAAGCAGATTTTTGCTCCATTCAAATTGGAACAACTGATTTTGTCAAAGCATGCAATAAGTATAGGCAATCCAAGATACGCGTAATACCCATAATTGACAAAAGCGGAAAACTTGTTGATATCCTTGATTTTGATAAACAAGAATCGCTCCTTCCAATTGACGCAGTAATCATGGCCGGGGGTAAAGGGGAACGCTTACGTCCACTGACAGAAAAGACTCCGAAACCATTGTTGTTGGTTGGAGATAAAGCCATTATAGACCATAACGTAGATCGGTTGATTCAATATGGAGTAGATCATATTTCTGTTACAACCAACTATTTGGCAGAGCAGCTTGAATCCCATTATGCCCAGCCGCGCAATGAGGTGCAAATCCAATGTGTACGCGAACCGAAGTTTTTAGGAACGATGGGAGCTGTACGATTGGTAAAAGAGTTTCATAATGATATTGTACTTGTTATGAACTCGGATTTGTTCACAGATATCGATTTTGAGGATATGTATCTCCATTTTATCGAGAATAAAGCAGATATGTCTATTGCCGCTGTTCCTTATACGGTATCTATCCCATTCGGTATCTGTGATTTGGATGGACGCGATGTAAAAGGCATCGTGGAAAAGCCCACATATAACTACTATGCCAATGCCGGCATCTATATGCTTCGTCGCGAGGTAATTAACATGATTCCGGAGAACGAGTTCTATAATGCAACCGATTTGATAGATGCATTAGTGAAGAATGGCAGCAAAGTCATCCGTTATCCCCTCAAAGGCACTTGGATTGACATTGGCACCCTGTCCGAATACCAAAAAGCCAAAGATTTAGCAAAACATATGAAATAAAGATTTATTGTTATGAAAGTATATGAGTATATAGATTACATTATGTCCTTCTTTACAAAAATGAATTGCAAGGAAGGTCAAGGTTTATTCTTGCTCCGTTCAATGGATGCGTCAGTACGTAGAGATGGCTACACCCAAGAAACAATAAACATATTACATAGAGTAGTGCATATACTATTATGCAATGATTTCATCAGTACAGACGACGAATACTATTTCTTTAAATTAACGGAAAAGGGCTATCAATATTCTCAAGGTGCAAGAGATATCCATCTCAATGCTTTTTTATACTTAGTTGTTGACTACAGCAAGGATTCCAATCAATTGTATAATGATACTTGGTTGATGGTAGGAAAAGAAGATACTGCTCCATTTTATGTCAAAGGACCGGACTTCTACAATACAATAGCTCCTTTCTTATCGTTAGGGATGTCGTATACTGAATATATTACGGAGAGGCGCAATAATGGTCTTTCAACTTCTCGTGTGATATGGTATAAAGAGTTGATAACAAAATTATCAAAAGAGGACTGGGAGAACTTTGCAAAAGATTTATCGGCAAAGATAGACAATTTGATAAAAGACGAGGTTCGGAAACTAATAGAAAAGGAAACTTTTGATTTCGATATTGATACGGTTGCTTCCCCTGCTATTGCTACTCCTGCGGAACCTGCAAGCGTAGTTAAATCAAAGAAAAAGGTCTTTATTTCATATACACACGAAGAGGAAGCACACAATCAGTGGGTAAAACATTTAGCAGAATCTTTAGAAAGTGAATTTGAGGTAATTATAGATTACAAGGTACCATTAGGCGTCGAACTTACTAGATTTATGGAGCAATCTGTAAATGATAGTGATAAAGTTCTTCTAATACTGACCCCTTTATATAAGTCAAAAGCAGATGCTCGTGTAGCAGGAGCGGGGTATGAAGCTCAGCTTATTACTGCTGAAATTTACAATACTCACAATATTAAATTTATTCCAATAGTAAGGAAAGGCGATTTCAACCAATCATACCCATTATATTTGGGAAGTCGGAATGGTCTAGATATGAGAGATGATACTTTGTTTGATATTAAAATTAAAACACTAATAGAAAATTTACAAGTTCATTGAATAGGAGGGCAGCCAAATTAAGGATAATAGATTTGATTTATAAGAATAATAGCGTAATAAGGCAATCTCAATAATATAATTATACGCTATGTAACTAATGATATAACAGCCATCGGCACCCTGTCCGAATACCAAAAAGCCAAAGATTTGGCAAAACATATGAAATGATAAAAAATAAACGATGATATATGGCAAAGTTTTTTCTTACAAATAAAAAAGAGTGGTATGTAAAAACAAAAGAACGAGTTACAAATTCTGATTTTTCTTTAGCTTTTGATTATGCTAAAGACGGAGTCTATGCTCTTACGACCCATAAGTTAAAGATAAAGAATACTAATGCATATGAGAACCTAGAGGGCGATTTTGTTATTGCAACAGGAACAGCAATATATAAAGAGTCTCTTGATTACACTTCGGTCATATCTGATTTTGGATCTTTAGGAATAGAAGGAATAAGAAATAATACCATAGGTCAATATGCGTACATAATCAAATCAGCGAAAAATATCTCTGTGTTTGGTGATAGTTTTGGCGCGTATAATATTTACTATTTTCAGAAGGATGGATATTACTACATTAGCAATTTCCTATATGATATGGCATCTATACTAAGACATGAAATTACCTTGAATGAAATGAATTTGTTGGAATATTTGGTACAAAGAGCCATATTATGTAATGAAACATTATTTAATGAAATTAAAAGGTTGAATGGTAAAGAATATATATATTGAGAGCAAAGAAGATAAGCTGCAAATCAAGAGTATAAACAAAGCAGACTGTATAATTAGAGATGACGCAAAAGTAGTAGCACAACAATTATCCGATAAGTTGACGTATAAGGCTTCTGTGATAGCCAAAGTTTTTGGAAATCCGTCCATCTGTATGACTGGAGGTCTAGACTCTCGAATGTCTCTGGCTGCATATTTGAAAGCAGGAGCTAAACCAACTCTTTCATTCGCTGTCTCAAATACACAGATTGCGTCTCCGGAGCAAAAAGATATTGAGATTATACGTGTATTTTCGGAAAAATTTTCCCTTAAGGATAATATATATGATTGTGATACTCGTTTCCCTGAGAAGGAATGGAATAAATATTTGAGTAAATATGGATTTTTAAATATATGGGGTGCAGCTGAGGATGTGATGAGTTTTTTTGAAAATATGCCGGAAGCATTGTGCACTTGTGGCTATGGAGGAGAATTATTCCGAAATGTCAATCTAACGGAAAATAGGGTGGATGATATTACAATTGATGAACTAGTAGATGAATATTATATGCGTTTCGGAAAGGCAAAATTAGAAAAATATAATGAACTCAGGCAACATATAAAAGAAAAGTTGGTAAAAATAGCAATTCAATACAATTTGGATTATGAGCATTTGAAACCGGAAGATATATCATGTTTCTTTATGGAGAATAGAGCAGTTGCAGATTCAATAACGATGAATTTTTTAAATTGTTTAAGATATTCTAATATGCTACTAATGGAATCCGATATTGTAGAATGTAGTAGGATTCCTAATCGTGAGATGAATGGAGCAAAATTTATGTTAAGGATCTTAAACGATTTATATCCCGCAATATTAGAAGTCCCCGTTTTTTCGCATCATCAACTTCTTCGTTATGATTCAAAGAAAATGGTTTTATATTCTGGTTTGGATGCAAAGAGACCATTATTGTTAATACGTATGAAAGATATTTACAAGAGATTCTCCACTATCCTTAAGCCTGTAAGGAATCTTTATAAATTCTTTGAGAATAAAGGCCGGGGACTAGTTCCAAAAGTAGATAAGGTTTTAGTCAAAGAAGAAAAATCTCCGATATTTGAGGAATAATATGGAAGTGATAGAATATCTTTTGATAATGTGAATCTCGCAGTATACCACGCAATGAACATAAAAGCAATTAATTCAATTTTAAAATTGAAGAATATATCATATAATGCTTAGGCAAAGCAGTTCAATATACAATGATTAATAGATACGCAAATTTGACATTTTCGGAAGGGGGCGCCATTTGTAGCTGTATTTGTATTTATATCGCCACTTAAGATGCTTTGTGCATGTCAAAAGTCGAAGGATCTTACTAAATAAGTGAATTAATATGAGTAATAAGATTAAAGTCGTATTTATGTTAACTTCCCCCTTAACCTCTAGATGGGAGAATTATTTTTGCATGGATGACTTATCAAAAATCTTCGACTTGGAATATTGGGATTTTTCTCCAATTGCGAGCCTTCCTTTCGAAGCAAATGATATTTTAGAGCGTGATTATGTCAAAGTAATATCTTCTTTTACTATGTTGAAGAAGGCTCTAAAATCACTTCCTATGGATGTTGTATGCATGGCTCATGTACATTTAGATGATGTGCGCAATTACAAATTACATAAGATTATTTCATCCTATTGCCCGAATAGAGTAGGGTTAAATATATGGTATAATGCATCATCTCAGAAGATTGATTTAGAGAAGGGAAATGTAATCGATGATAAGGTTGAAAATAAAAGTGTTCGGGAAAAGAACGTTTTTTACAGAGTAAAAACCAAATTGTATCAAATATATCCCCTCCAATATGTTGCGAAATTTCTCATGCATAGAAAGGATGGACAATTTGATTCCTGGAAAAAGCATCATGAAATTTTGCGTATAATAGATATGTATAACCATTATAGTATCAGTATACTTCCTGGGAGCGAATATTATATAAACCAACCGGATTACGAAAGATATTTACAAATTGAGAAAATGAATGAGAAACCGTTGACTCACGATAAATATGTGGTATATTTAGATCAATATTTTTTATATCACCCAACGGTAGCATTGGTAAATCCAAATGTGGATATCCCATCTCTTCGAGAACCATTCTTTTGTGCATTAAACGCGTATTTTGATAAAGTTGAGAAAATGTTAAATTGCAAGGTGGTAATTGCCGCACACCCAGTAGCTAACTACAAAACAAATCCATTTAACGGCAGAGAAATATTTTATTTTAAAACAGCGGAGCTTATTAGAGATTGTGAAGCAGTAATTTTGCATAGTAGTTCAAGCATCTCTTTTGCTGTCTTATATGATAAACCGGTAAGTATTGTATCTAATGAACAAATTGAAAAACTTCCGAATTTTTTAGAGCAAATAAATGTTTATGGAAAGGTATTCCATTTACCAGTCGTGAATATTGATAAGATTGACAAACGCGATCCATTGTTTGTTAAGATTTCTCCGTCAGTTCGTAAAGGATACATGGACACATTTTATGATACAACTTATAATAAAACGAATTCCGAATTATTAGCAGAGCATATTGTTAATATTCATGAACAGATCATAGCAAGCAGTTTAAACTCGGGTTATGAAATGCATTAAAAATGTATCGATTTATCTTAAGTACACGAGAAATTAATTGGAACGACAAATAAATATGTATCAAAATAACTGATGATATGAATCCATTAGTATCAGTGCGAGTAATAACATATAATTCTGCGAAGACAGTCCTTGAAACACTTGAAAGCATCAAGGCACAGACGTATCCGAACATTGAGTTGATTATTTCGGATGATTGCTCAAAGGATAAAACAGTTGAAATTTGTCGCGAGTGGTTGGAGAATAATAAGTCACGTTTCGCTCGAACAGCACTACTTACTGTGCCACAGAATACAGGAGTGAGTGCAAATGTTAATCGTTCGGAGAAAGCATGTCATGGTGAGTGGATAAAAGGAATTGCAGGAGATGATATGTTGATGCCCAATTGTATACAAACGTATATAGAATACATAAATAAGAATCCAAATGTAGTGTATGTGTTTAGTAAAGTAGTTTTATTCGGGACAAATCAAGAAACGATTGATAGATTTAGTGATACTATTTTCAATTATTCCTATTTTGCTTTACCGTTAGAGCAACAATACGAATGGCTGATTTGTCGTAACTTTCAGCCTATTCCTGCAGCAACGGCATTTTATAATTACACGAAATCGAGAGAACTTGGACTTATTTTTGATGAACGTATACCCATGCTTGAAGATTGGCCAAGGTGGATTCAGTGTTTGGAAAAAGATGTACATTTTTATTTTATTGATAAAGAATTAGTCAAATATCGTATTAGTGATTCGTCAATTTGTTCTGGTACTGTACATTCTGCGTCTTTTCAGCGGTCTTTGGCATTGATGTATATTTATTATCAATATAAGCCAGCAATTAAATATAAGGGTCTATACTTAGCAACCATAAAATACGTTCATTGTAAATATATAATAGAGAATAATTTATTTTGGCATATTGTTGATTTTCTATTACGTAGAACGAATCGTATGTTCAGAAAACAAGATGAATTTTATTAATATAATTATGATATGCAAAAATTATTAACCATAGTCGTTCCGGTTTATAAGGTTGAACCGTACATTAACAAGTGCCTTGACTCTTGTATCTTGGCAGATGAGAAACTGATGTCTCAATTGGAAGTGATCATCGTTAACGATGGTACACCGGATAACTCTGCAGAGATGTCTCGTGAATATGTGAAGCGTTACCCACATACCTTCCGTCAAATAGACAAAGAAAACGGAGGTCATGGCTCTGCGTGGAATGTCGGTCTCAAAGAGGCTACAGGCAAGTATCTGCGATTCTTGGATTCAGATGATTGGCTGACGAATCTGGATCAGTTGATGGAGGATTTGGCGACATGTGAAGCGGATTTGGTGTTTACACATATCAACAGATACTATGCCGATAAAGATAGCAATCTGCTGGAGAGAATAGATGATGAATACAATGTTGTTAAATCGTTAAGCGTATTCGATTTCACAAAGAACGGACAACCATATATAATGGATTTTTGGTTTGCTACTTATAAAAGGAGTATCTTGACATATAATGAAAAAATATTCGCGGAACATACGATGTATGACGATGCGATATTATTTGTACTCCCTGCCGTTAGAGCGAAAAATTATGTATGTTTTGATTATGTAGTATATAACTATTTTATTGGTCGCGTCGGGCAATCGGTTGTGCAAGAAAGAACACCAAAAAATATTATTGCGCGTAGCAAACAATGCCTGTATATGGACAAATTTTGGAGAGAGAACTGTCCTAAAGATGTAGAAGCCAATGTCAAACAAGGAATAGAAAAAACTATAGCAAATAATGCGTGGTTTATATTTAGTGATGCGCTTGTCCTTCCATACAAAGACGTAAGGCGTATAGAAAAAGAAATGAGTCATATCTTCCAATATAGATCTATCCCTACAAAAAGTTATAGACGCTATAAGGAATTGCCGTTCTTTTTATTCTATTTAGTGAATAAATGTAGGCAATGGCTGGGACGAACAAATAAATAGAGTTGAAATGAAAAAGAATGTTTTATTAATAGAACCGTTTATCCCGTATCCTTTGATATCGGGAGGGCATCAAGCGATATATAATGGTATCGCGATTATGAAGGATATCGCGAATGTACATCTCGTATATACGCATACGACATGGAAAGATCCATATGCACAAGAGCGAAGACAGTTGGAAGAGTTGTTCCCATTTGTGAAGACGTATGACTTTTGCTTAGCAGAGAAGAGTCCGGTGATGTTTTGGTTCAAGTTGATGCGTAGGATACGTCGGATGTGGGCGAAGATTAAAGATAACCTGGGTTTATCCGGAGTCGATATCAATGACTATCGATCGAGTGGATTTGCTCCGCAGCCTGATAAGTTTGCGATATATGTCAATCAGATGATTCGGAATCTGAAGATTGATGTGGTACAGGTGGAGATGTGCTTTCAGCAGAGTATTGTGCTGGATCTGCCGAAGGATGTGAAGAAGGTGTTTGTGCATCATGAACTGCGTTTTGTGCGAGAGGAGTTGCGGTTGAAGAATATGGATGTTCCGCAGAGTTTCCGCAATGAGGTGACGATACACAAGTTCGAGGAGATCGGGTTGCTGAATATGTATGACGAGATAGTGGTGCTGTCGCCAATCGATAAGCAGAAACTGATTGATGCCGGTGTGGTGAAACCGATATTGACTTCATTTGCGGTGGTTAATTCTGTGGATAAGTCAGAGTCGGTCGAGAAACGTGAATGGAATCACGTGCTGACATTTGTTGGACCAGAAGCACATGATCCGAACTACGATGGAGTGATGTGGTTTCTGAAAAATTGCTGGCCGGCTCTGCTTGCCAGAAATAGCGGCTATCGGTTGCGGATTATCGGCAAATGGAGCGAAGTAACCAAGGTGCGTTTACGGGAAATATATCAAAATGTGGAGTTCGCCGGGTTTGTAGATGATTTGGGCGTTGCTTTAGCTAGGACGGTGATGATTGTGCCGTTGCGTGTGGGAAGCGGAATTAGGATGAAGATACTGGAAGCAGGAGCATACGGAATCCCGGTGGTCTCTACGCGAATCGGTGCGGAAGGGCTGATGATTGAAGAAAGTGAGGATATCCTGTTAGCGGAAGAGGCAAAAGATTTTGTGGAACTAATATCGGAATTAGAAGATGCGGACAAACGCGTGAAGTTGGGCTATAATTTGAAAAAGCGGATTGCCGCTTCATATTCTATAGAAGCATTGGCAGAGAATAGAAAATCATTGTATGCTTGATGTATTGGCATGAAGAAAGAAGACAAAATATTAATCTCCGTGGTGATACCGTCGTATAATCGTGCGGACACGGTGGGACAGACGATTGACAGCATCCTCTCGCAGAAGGTGGATGCCGATGTGGAGATTGTGATAGGAGATGATTGCTCAACGGATAATGCGCGTGCGGTGTTGTCGCGGTACAAAGAGCAGCATCCTGATGTGATACGTTTGCTGTTCCATGATAAGAATATGGGATTAGGCGCTAACTGGGCAACATGCGTGAAGGCATGTCGCGGAAAGTACATCTGCAACTGCGACAACGATGACTACTGGCACAATCCGAGCAAGCTGCAGATTCAGCTGGATTATATGGAGAGCCATCCCAGAAGCAACATCTGCATCACTAATCACCGTACGCATAACAGGACGACAGGGGAGATACGCGAATGCAAAGCGCAGATTGACCATTCCGACATCCAGAAATCCATGTGGGGGGGATGCCGTTTCTGCAATGCCACCATCATGTACCGTGCGGACTTTATGAAAGCGCATCTGGACCTTGATGAGTTCATCCGCCGCCGTCTGTCGCTTCAGGACTGGCCTGCGTGGGTGATCCTGACCGCTTATACGGACATTGACGAACTGCCGGATTCTACTGCCACGTTCGGAATAGAGACGGTGTCCATTACGCGCCCCGATTCGGTGGAACGTCTCGCCAGACGCTATCAAGGCGACAAGGAGGTGTGCCGCTATCTGGGCGAACTGTTCCCCGATAAGTTCCCGTTTACCGATGAGATGTGGGACAGGTATGCCGCAGGGCGGCTGTGCGCCAAGGCGTTTGATGTCAATGATTTTGCCGCTGCCAAGAAATACGGGGGCGGGAATCCCGATTTAGGCTGGTTCAAGCGGATTTGTTCGCAGCACGAGTGGATGTTCAATCTTTATATCAAACTGCGCAGATTGCGCAAAAGACAACAGAAATGACCCGTTATGACTATCTGATTGCCGGATCCGGACTGTTCGGGGCGGCATTCGCTTGGAAAGCCCGCAAGGCGGGCAGGAGATGCCTTGTGATTGACAAGCGTCCGCATCTGGGCGGCAATGTGTATTGCGAACTGACCGAAGGCATCAACGTCCACAAGTACGGCGCGCACATCTTCCATACCAACAACAAAGAGGTGTGGGACTTCGTCAACTCCCTCGTACCCTTCAACCGCTACACCAACTGCCCCGTCGCCAACTATCACGGCGAGTTGTACAACCTGCCGTTCAACATGAACACCTTCTCGCAGCTGTGGGGCGTGCGCACACCCGCTGAAGCGAAAGCCATGATAGACGCGCAGCGGGCGGAGGCACTCGCCGCATTAGACGGACGCGAGCCGCAGAACCTCGAGGAACAGGCGCTGTGCCTTGTCGGGAAGGACATCTTCCGCAAACTCATCAAGGAGTACACCGAGAAGCAGTGGGGCAGGGACTGCAAGGAGCTGCCCGCCTTCATCATACGCAGGCTGCCGGTGCGCTTCGTGTTCGACAACAACTACTTCAACGACTCCTATCAAGGCATCCCTATCGGCGGTTACAACGTGCTGATAGAGAGACTTCTTGAAGGAACTGACACCCGCGTGGATTGCAACTTCTTCGCCGAGTACGGTGACTCGTGGCGCGAGACGGCGGACAGGCTGGTCTATACAGGGCCGATAGACGAGTACTTCGGTTATCAGTACGGCCGTTTGGACTGGCGTACGGTGTCGTTCAAGACCCGCGTTGAAGACACACCTAACTACCAGGGAAACGCTGTCATCAACTATACCTCCCACGATGTGCCCTACACCCGCGTCATCGAGCACAAGCATTTCGAGATGTTCGGGCAGGCGGTGTATGACTGCCCCAGGACGGTGGTCAGCGAGGAGTACAGCACCGAATACAAGCCGGGTATGGAGCAGTTCTATCCGGTCAATGATGACCGCAACAACGCCCTTGCCGACCGGTACCGCGCCCTTGCCGCCGCAGAGAAGGACGTCCTCTTCGGAGGCCGCCTCGCCGAATACAAGTACTATGATATGGCTCCCATCATTGAAAAAGTGCTTCGTATTGAGTTGTAATGACAGGTATTACCTAATTGTTGGTATTTTTTGAGACGGGTGTTGGCTGAATACATATTGCAAACTACCTTTGCTGCGTGCTTTGGTGTGACAGATACCTGTAACCGGACAAATCTGCGGGTGCGGGGTAATTCTGATACCGAAGCATAACAGCGAAACGCAAGGAGGCACAGATATATGTACAGCGCAGACGACAAGATGGCGGCTTTGATGGCTTCTGAGCCGCAAGCATTGCAGATTATAGCCCGCTTCAATATCCCACTTGGGGTAGGAGGAAAGACTATTGCTGAAGTATGCGGCGAGCATCAAGTTGATGTAAATACTTTCCTGACCATCGTTAATTACAGGTTGTCAGCGGAACGCACCGCCGACTTGTCACTCGTTGAACCCCAATGCCTTATCCGTTACCTGCGGAACGCACACGACTATTTCCTATCCTTTCTTCTTCCGCGTCTGCGTCAGAAAATCATAGAGGCGATGAACTATTCGGATTCTGACCCGAAAATCACAGTACTCATCATCCAGTCGTTCGACCGCTACTGCGAGCAGATAGCTGCTCACATGACCCACGAAGACGAGCAGATTTTCCCCTATGTGGAAGCTCTGTTGCGTGGCGAACGTAACCAAGGAGTGGATGTGACAGCGTTTGCGCGGCAGCACCATTCGGAGGACGACCAGAACGCGGCGCAAAAACTGTCGGAAGTGAAATCGCTGATCATCAAGTATTATCCATCTCCTGAAGAGAACAACCTGCTTTATTCCGCCTTGTATGACTTGTTTGTCACCGAGCGGGATTTCGCTACGCATTGTGATGTGGAGGATGCCATCTTGTTCCCCCTGATCCGCCAATTGGAAAAGAAACCGGTGAAGCATGTCACCAAACTGCCCGTGCATACGCCCACAGATGTTCTATCCAACCGCGAGAAAGAGGTGCTTGTGGGTGTAGTCAAGGGTTTGCAGAACAAGGAAATAGCAGACGAACTGTTCTTGTCAGTCCATACCGTTATCACCCACAGAAAGAACATATCCCGCAAACTGGGGATTCATTCCCCATCAGGTTTGACCGTCTATGCGATAGCCAACCACTTGGTGGATATCAACCACCTGTAATCTTGTATTACGCATACGCGTGCATACCGCCGAGCAGGTAATTGACACCGAAATAGGTGAATAATACGGTAAGAAAAGCCAGCACCATATACAGGTGGAAGTTACGCGGACGTGCCAGAAACGACAGACTCCGGGTATGTAGCGGTGCTGCATAGACAAGCATCGTAATCAATGCCCAAACCTCTTTCGGATCCCATCCCCAGTAGCGTCCCCACGACTGATTAGCCCAAACAGCTCCGATAAAAATTCCCGCTGTCAGACAGAACACGGCAGGGTAGAGCAGTAACTGCGAAAGCAGTTGCAGACGCTCTTCCGCAAAGTCGGTCTGTCTGCCATTCCGCCGGTTGCGTGCGTGAAGGATAAGCCCTGCGACCCCATTGAGCATCGTGAACGCCAGTAGGCAGTAGGCTATCATGATCACTGCCACGTGGATAGTCAGCAAGGGTGATTGCAGCACGGGCATCAGTAGCGTAATCTGAGGATTGGCAGATGACATCATACTCACCATCAGCGTCATACCGCATATCAGGTACCCAAACGAGAGCATCAGGCTGTTGCTGCGTCGTAGGCACAGAACGAAGGTTATCAGCGACGTCATCCATGCGAGGAACTGCATTGTCTCGAAGCCGTTGGAAAGAGGTACATGCCCGCTTACATACCAGCGCAATCCTAATGCAAACGAGAGCAGCAACCATAGTGCCGCCATCAGTCCCGTCAAACCGTAACAGACGTACTTGTTGATTGTCTTTCCCCTCGCAGTGAGCATTATGGCAACGATGAAGAGTAGCAGACCGATTGTAGTACATGCCATAGCCGTCGGGCGTGTGTAACGGAACGAGTTGTACCGTTGTTCGGCGCGGAAACGCGCATTCGGTATGATAGGTTGCCCGTCAACCACAAGGTGCCGCCTCTGCCACGAACGTATCTCCCGTAACGTTCTGTCAGCCTCTTTGTTGCGTCCTTCCATCAAGCACAGCGCTACGTAGTTCATTCCTCCCGCGATGAACTGTCTGTCTTCCATTGGCAGGTACGAAGGAGTCGGTTCGGTCAGTGTCAGCCATTCCATAGCAGGTGTGTCTCCTCCGGATTCCTGTCCGGGAACACACCATATCCGAAGCAAAGCGCCTGTACTGACCATCGAGACGAGTCGGAACTTCTCGTCAGCCGCCTGTGCGTTGCGGTTGCCAACCTTAAGCAGCGAATCCAGCTTATACCGTCCGTTGCCGGCAAAGTCGTTCAAGCAGGCGTACTTGCCTGTTATACCTAATGTCTGACGGATGTCATCACCCTTAATCTTAATCATCGGGCAGTTCTTCCACTCGTCGTAGTAGAACAGCCACCCTGTCAGCACCTGTTCGGCAGTCAGTCCGCGGTAAGAGGGCTTGCCGTACAGTTTGGTACAGAAGTCGTCGGCTAACGTGGTGACGGGGCAGATGCGGTTGTTGTAGTACACGTACAGATTGCCGAACGTCTTCGCCACCGGGCGTTGCAGGGTAGGGGGCATAGGCTCCGTGTTCTGTCCGCCAAACGCATTGCCCGTCATAGCGAGCGCAACGACAAGCACTTTGAGTAGCGGTGAGCGTAGCAACTGACGGAAACGCGAACCTTTCTGGAAGAAGAACATAAGCATACTGACAAGCAGCAGTGCATAGCCGCAATAGGTTATCCCGATTCCCCACGGGTCATAACTGACCGATAGGGTTGTTCCTCCGCCGTCCGTGTCGTAACGTGACTGGTAGAAACGATAGTGATGAAAGGTGAGGATGTGGTTCATGGACACCTGTCCGTTGAGCGTGTCGTTCCATCCGGTCAGTTGTATCTCGCTTGTGTAGTCCATCGGGGCGTGTGTCCCTGCGTAGTATTCGAGCCGGAAATCCTGCAAGGAGGCTTCCACGGGTGACTGCAAGACCTGTTGAGACGGCTCACCAAGTCTCAAATG
The DNA here is from genome assembly GCA_905234835.1 of Paludibacteraceae bacterium. GTDB lineage: Bacteria > Bacteroidota > Bacteroidia > Bacteroidales > Paludibacteraceae > Colicola. The sequence goes on along the minus strand of CAJOIZ010000001.1, from coordinate 34,649 downwards.
GATTTCTCCGCTCTTGCCGAACAGGTGTGTTATCATCGCGCCGCCCAAGATGACGACGAACGAAAAATGCAGCAGGCAAGTGACGACCTGCCTGTACATTTTTACAGTCAGCATATACCCCGTCGCTGTCACGACTGCCGCTGCCCACAGGACAATGGTCCACGGTGCCGTGTAGAAATACCTGACGGCGAAATTCTCACCGTACAGTTTCCCGCACACGGATGCCACGATGAGTAGCAGAACAATCACTCCCATCAGGGAGAAGGCGGCAGGACGGAGTATCCGTTTCATTCTTTAGATGGCGTTGATGAATGCCACAATGGCGTCGCGGTCCTCTTTGCTTAGGTTGCGGAACTTGTCGGCGCACCAATAGGCATCGCTCTCTTCGGAGTAGAAGTGCCACATGATTGCTTCGATGACGTTCCGTGCACGTGTGTCGTGCATACGTGCGTCGGATGCCTCACCTGTTGCCAAGCGGTGCAGTCCGCGTCCCCACAACGGTGTGGTGCGACACCATCCTGTGCGGATATCCTTCTCCATGTGGAGTTTGTGCTGTACCATGTCGGTGTAGGGCCATATCTTCTGGTTCTGGTAACGCGGGAGTTGCTGGTTGGCGTTGGTAAAGAACAGGTTGGGGTCCTGTATGTCGTCCTGGCCTGTTGTCCATGACGGGCGGTGGCAAGCTTCGCAGCCTACTTCCTTGAACACTTCGCGTCCTCGCAGCACTTTCTTGTCGTTCACGTTGCGGGCAGCCGGTACAGCCAATCCGCGATGCCATACCATCATCTCAATGAACTCGTCATCGGTCATCTCCACGGGCAGGTTCTTCGATGTCAGGTAGTTGAAGATGTTGCTCTGCACATCCTCTGTGAACCATTCGCTGTGAGTCTTATCGGGGTCAATCTTGGCAATATAGTCCGCAAAACCTGCTTGCACGTCGGGGTCGATGGAGGCGCAGGTGGCATACACCTTGCCGTTGAGGTCGAGGTAGTGATAGCGGCGGTTGTTTCGAGTGACGTTGGGTATGTTCCATACGGCGTTCGCTCCTGCTCCGTCCTGCAACGGACCACGGCTCATCGCATAGGTGAAGCGTCGTACGTAGGGCGTGCCGTCGCCTTGTGCGGTGTTGCTGTAGTAACTCTTCCACTGGCCGCCTTCAAAGTATGCGGTGTTCAATTTGGCACCTACTTGTTCTTCTTTCGCCCACTGGGCTACAATCGAGTCTTCGGGAATAGCATCCAACAGACCTGTGCCGTAGATGCCGATGGTGTTCTCCAAGCGCACTTCCCATGTGCCGTTGACAAGCACATCATAGTCTTTCAGACCGAGTGCTTCCAATGCCTCCGCAAACTCCGGTCGGGCAGAATAGACCGCCTGTCTGTCCATCGTCACGACAGGATATACCAGTTCGTAGGTCTCTCCGTCAGGGAAGCGGTTGCCCCATTGGTCGGTGGCTGTTTTCCAGTTCACTTGGATGTACTTCTCGTCTAACGGAGCCTTGAAGGGCTTGACGGCGTGCAGTTGTGGCATACCTGCCAACCATGTTACGTAGGCTTCCGTCTCGGGGTTATACACTACGAGCAGCGTGCCGTTGCCGATACGCGACGTGCTGTACTGCCCTTCGGGAACGGTTGTTCCGTGCGAGTAGTTGGGATGGCAGTGCTGGCATGATGAGCGTACATAGACGGGGCCCAGTCCGCCGCGTGTTCCCGTGGGATTGGTCGTATAGGAACGTTCCGCCGATTGGTCGCCTCGGTCGAACTCACCTGTCAGACCTGCTTTCTCCGTTGCCGGTGAGGGTTGCTGGAAACAGTTCATCGTAGCCAGCGGGGTTGTCCCCATCTTGCCGCCCGTGTAGTACCATTCGGGCAATTGGGTCGGCGTGTCAATAATATCCTCCGGTTTATCCTTACAAGAAGGCATAGCCAGAAGCACGGCAGCCAGACCTCCGATTATCAGATTCTTGTTCATAGTATGACGGTTTAATGTTTGTTATTCTTCTTCAATCTCGTATTCGATACCTGTCAGCGCCTTGTGTACGGCGTTCAGGGCATTCACAAGGTCTGTACCTACAGCAGCGACGGCTTGCTGTGCGGCTTCGCTTTGGGCGTTCTCATAGAACGGTTCGGGAATGGCCTTGATGGCGGCGTATGACTTGTCAATGGCATCGCGCAGGTTGTTTGCCGCTTTCTCGTCCACTTGTTTGATATAGTTGTCAATCAGGTTCGCATCGTCTTTCTGGGCACCGAAGCAGGCGTAGTCGATGGATACGATGTTGTCGGCGAAGTCGCGGATGGAGTGGAGCGAATAGGGTGACTCGATATAGTTGCGGTCGGCATCGTTGTCGGCAGAAGCGAAGCATGCTGTTCCGATCTTGATGTTGCCCACTTCATTCGCTATGTCAATGCACCCTTCAATCAGTTGCGCGGCTGCGGCCTCATAAGTGGCGAAGGTGCGTCCTTCATCCGGTTTGGTCATGTATTCGCCGAATCCGTTGGCAGAATACCGCATTGCAGCATTGTCTATACCGGCAGAGCGGAGCAGTGCCTGTTTGGCAGATGTCACATTGTTCAAACCTCTCCAGCACGCCTCAAGCAGTATGGCTTGGTTGCGCAGGTCGTTGGCTACTACTGCCATAAAAGTCCACTGGTCGGTTGTAAAGTCGTTGACTTTGTGTGCTTTTCCTTCAGTAAACAGTACATATTCGAGTGCGTGATAGCCAAGTAGTCCGTACTCTTCCTCGTCCAAAGTGGTGTTGTTCTGAAGTGCTTCCGCATATTTCTTCATCTCGGCGGCATCGGCAATCACATCGTCGAAGCCTGTTTTGTCGAACGGCCAGCTGTCAATGTGCGGGTCAATGCCCTCGAAGTCCGCAGGACCGTAGAGCCATGCCTCCGAACGTTCCCAGTACATGCGTGATGCCGTCCAATGTTCGCAAGCCTCGTGAATCAGCATACTGTCTTCCGAAGCGGGATTGGCGGTAGATGCGGCCAGTATCTTGCCCATATCGTCAGCCAACTGCATAGCTGCATCCGCCATTCCCTCATACACAGGTATTACGGCGTGATGCACATAAGGGGTCATTACTTTCTGAAGGGCATCCTCTTTCTTCGAGGTCTCCTCCACATCTGTGGTGGGGCTGTCTTTGCAGCCTGTCAATGCTATCCCCATTAAGGCGATGAGCGTTAAGTTCAGTGCTTTTTTCATAGTGGTTTATAATTTGTTAATGGTTAGTTATCAACTATCAGTTGTCACGGTCTGAACATCCCTGCGAACACGATGCCTACGGCTATCATCGGTTCATCGTTGTACGTGATGTTAGATCCTTTTTTCAGGATAGCGTGGGCGTATTCGGCTTTCACTCCGATTTGCGGGATGGGGTAGTAGTTCAGTCCCGCCGCCATACGATGTCGTCCGCACCACGCGTTGACCGTAGTCGGCTGTCCGTTGTAGCGGAACATCGAGTCGTAGTACTCGTAGCGGGCGAATACATAGAAACGTTGTTTCTGTGTCCGCAACTTCTCGTTCAGTCCGAAGAAGTCATACCCTGCTTCTATTCCCCCTGCTATCGCGTCCGAAGCCACACGCGTCTTATTCGCCACCTGGCTCGTGCTGTTGTATTTGGTAATCATCTGCGCGTCTCCCAAATGACCGTATGTGATCTGACCACGAAGAACGATGTTGTATCCGCTGTATTTCAGGTCGAACGAACCGATTGTCACTATTCCCTTCACGTTCTTGTACTGCTCTCCGTTCACGTTGTTGCTTAGTGAGTTGCGGAAACTGCTCCCGCAGTAGCCCGACAGACCCAACCGGAGTCCCTGTACTCCTGTGTAGTCTAATCGCGCTGCACCGGCATACACGTTCGCCAGTTTGAACTCGTAGGGACTTCCTGCACCTGTCTTCACCCAGTTCTTGCGGCTGAAACGGTCCGAGTCTAAACCCGGCAGGAACATTGCCTGATAGTGCAGCCCGAACTTGGTCTTTCCCATAAACGTGAGTGCCACCTCATGCCATGTCGAAGGAAGTATCGTGTATTCTCCCTCGGGTCGGTACACGCCGAAGTACTCGGTCGATTCGTGGTGGGCGTTCAGTGCTCCTACGGGAATCACCTGCATACCCGCACGGATGACGGCGTAGTCGTTGAAGCGTTTTTCCAACCAGAACTGCTCTAATGCCACTTCGCCTCCGCGTTCCACTTCCTGTTCCACTTCGCTACCGCCTTCCTGCTCCTCAATCTCCATCGCGGCTTCTACGCCGCCGTGCTCGAACTCAATCTCCGTGCCGAAGCTCCAGCCGCGACCGAAGTCATAACCGAGGTTGATGACGAAGTGCGGCAGGTCGAACTCCCCGTAACCGTCGTTCTTGTACTTTTCGGGCGTGACATACCGCAGGTACTTGTTCGAGTAGAAGCACCGTTTGGCGGTTATCTCGCCATATCCCCCAACGCGCAGACGGTTGTGAATCCAAGCCGGCACCTCATTATTTGTAGGTATATCCTGCTTATTGTCTGCTGCTGCCTGAGCCTGCTCCAAAGCTTCCACGCGACGTTGTAGTGACTGCCATTCTTCACGGCTTACACGTATTGAGTCTGAACTCGCAAACGTCTGATTTGTAATGAATAACAGTGCAATCAATACCCCTGTTCCGGCTATTCTTCTTTTCATAAATCTTGTTATTATCATATTGTGCAAAGATAGTTCTATTCCTGTTTGCTCTAAATACCCACTTCTTGCCAAATTATAGTTTAGAGTTGAATGTTTAATGTTGAGTGAAGTTGGAGAGTTGTTTTATAGTTGATATTTGACAATTGATAGTTGATAGTTTTTTTAGTTTAGAGTTGAATGTTTAATGTTGAGTGAAGTTGGATAGTTGAGAGTTTATAGTTTCATGTTTATGATTTATGATTTATGTTTTATGGTTTATGATTTCAAATCCGCCCAATAGTCCGCAACCAATACGTCAAAGGTCACTTGCAGTTTGTGAATGGGGAGCTGCATCCCATCCCGCCGTTCCGCAGCGCAATGTTGCGGCAAACGTCGTACACCGGTGATGGCACTCTGCTACACGAACAGAAACAGAAAAAAGAAAACATCCTGTACGATAGATGTCCCTTCCCGTCTTTATCCGCCTGTGCACAAGACGGATAATACGTCTGACTGCCACTTGTAATACGCCTCACGGCGTGAGGTCATTTCCACTGAAAAGACGTGCAAAGATAATACATTTTGGGTCGAAATGCAAGAGATTCTTTAAAAAAATTGCATTTTTTTTGTTTAGGAGTTTAGAGTTGAATGTTGAGTGAAGTTGGAGAGTTGAGAGTTTTTTATAGTTGAAAGTTGAAAGTTGAAAGTTGAGAGAAGTTGGGGAGTTGAGAGTTTAGAGTTACAAATTTTTGATTTCAAAAGGGGCACAGGGCTTTCATGCCGTGCAAAGATACTATAGAGGGGAAATGCATTGTCCCACTGCGTCCCAATAAGTCCCACTGCGTCCCAATTCTGGTTTATGATTTCATGTTTATGATTGCATGTTGGTGATTTCATGTTTGTGATTTATCAAAAATTCTTCAACAATTTTTCTTTCTCTTTTTTGTTCACAAATTAGACGAATTTAACTAATGATGCTGACGCATCTTTCTAATTGGTCCAAAATGATCAAAAATGATTCAAAAAATTTTCTTTCACAGCGGAATAGTATACCCCTCCATATATAAGGCAAAAAAGTGCCGAAATCTATCACCTAAAAAGCAAGTTTTTTTACTTTTTTTGCATTTTCTTTGTAAGGGGCTGTAAATGAGAAGGGGCTTTTGATTTATGATTTCAAATTTCAAATTTCAAATTGCAAATTTAGAGGCAGGATATCGTTCTGTCGGAATTTCGGGATACCGTGCTTTCGGGATGTCGGTATCTCCGTTATTCTAAAGAGGACGGCGGGTCTTTTACAAGCGGCTCGGGGGAGCCGGTCGGAATCATCCACCCACTATGCCGCAACCATAAAAGCCCACCGGGCTTTCATGTAGACGCAAAGGACGAACAATGCCGATTACTAACGCTTTAAGGAATTCTATGTTTCTCCGAAACTCGCGCGGCGCACTTACTCCCTCGGATATCCACCGGACATTCTCGGTGCGCCTGATTCGCTTCACGGCGGAATACAAAGAAAAAGGCGGCTACCAGCCGCTACAATAGACGAAAGGGCTGCGAATTAAATTCGCAGGCAATAAAAGAAAAAGACAGAAGTCTATATAAGTGGGTGCCTTCTGTCGTGATAGAGGTTCGGATAATATCCGCACGCAATGGACATAACTGAAGGGCAAGTGTTACATAACACGGTAAACCACCTGCCAAGACCTAAAACCACGAGGGACAATTATGCTGCGTGATTCACCCGTTTAGCGACAAGGATACTGACTTCGTAGAGAAGATACAAAGGAATGGTCACCAAGACTAATGTCATCAAATCAGGGGGAGTGATGACGGCGGCAACTATCATAATGATGAGAAAGGCGTATTGGCGGTATCTTGCCAATACATCAGCTTGGATTACACCTAATTTCGCCAAGAAGAATGCAATGACCGGTAACTGGAAAATGACACCCATAACAAGAGTGAGTGTCACAAAGGTTGATATATAACTGTCTAATGTAATTGTGCTGTGTACCTGTTCCGCAACCGAGTATGTGCCGAGGAAACGGAATGAAATCGGAAACAGGACATAATAACTCATCAGCACGCCGACTATAAAAAGCAGATAGATTACCAGCAGTACGGGTACGGAGTATTTCCTCTCGTTGTCATACAATGCAGGTGACACAAAGCGGAACAGCTCAAAAAGGATATACGGCGATGCGCCAAGCAAACCCAAATAGAGCGAGGTGCTGATATGGGTCATAAACTGGCTGCTGAGGTCGGTGGCAATCAGTTGTATTTCAAAAGGGCGGAAATGAAAGTCATAATCAATCATTGCAAAGAGCCGCTCTATCCACCTGTAAAGGCAGAAATCGCGTTTGCTTGGCGCAAGCAAGAGATCAAAGGTCAGTTCCTTGCAACAAAAGACGGTGACCGCAAGAATGACGGTCACAATCAGTATGCGGAACAACATCCGGCGGAGCACCTCAAGGTGTCCGCCGAATGTCATCATCTCATTGTCGGGGTTCATCAGCGTTTTGCGGATTTTCTGGCAAGTCCCTACCGGCTTCTTCGGGTTGGTCCGTGTTGTTCCCTTCGGGGGCATTCATGCCCTGTTTGAATTCTTTCACGCCTTTGCCCAAGCCGCGCATGAGTTCCGGCAGCTTCTTTCCGCCGAAAATCAGCAGGGCGACACCGCCGATGACGATAAGTTCCGTGGTGCCGATAAACAGCAGTACCAAGTTCAACATAAGCTTTATGGTTCAGGGGTTACAAGATATATCTCACATGTCTCGAATTTGATTTCCCAGTTGCCGTTCTCCGCCGACTCCCAGTTGTATTTTTGTGACATGCAATCCCACCAGTTTTGGAACTTGGAGCCAGTCTCACCTAAGTCGCGGACTAGTTTCTCGTACAGTTCGGCATTGTCGGCGGTAAGGATTTTCGCCAGTTCGTTCAGACCATTCCTTCTCTCAAACAAAGTCTGAATCTCGTTTTTTTCTTCAGGTGTCACCTGACCTACTAATTTCTTCATAGTTTTTAAAATTGTTCCCGTACATCAAACGGGTCAAGGTAATCAATTTGTTTTATGTCACTCTCGAATGCAAAACCAGCCTCTTTGAATTGTTGTTGCAAGTCGCGTGAAGTATTGCGTTCCAAGTGTGCCAACACGCACTGTTGGTGTGAAGGAGTGTTGGCATCCCATGTCAGTTTCTGATTCAGCCAAATGCAGCGGTTGCAGTGATAGGCATCGCATACACGGCATAGCGGTGCGTGGTCCAATTTGAGCAACTGGGGATTAGGTATCTGTAAGCCCGTTCCCAAATCGCCTATACTGCGTTCTGATGACGGTTTGTGGTGGTTGAGGCGGTTGCTAACACCCGTTTTCTCGTCATAATAGAACGCAGGACACAGATAGAATTTTCCGTTTGGTGCAACAGTGATGTTGCTGTCTCCGGCTCCGCAGTTGTGCATTTCGCTCAGTTGTAGACGGTCGGTGAGGATGTTCACCTGGGGCTGTTTGCCCGATTTGTACTGATTGAGAATAACCGCATTGAGTGTTGCCAATGCCTTTCTGTAATCGTCCGTCTGTTCGTCTTTGAATGTCTCGATGTTCGTCAGGCAGATGTTCAGGCGTGTCACTTGCGGCAGCAGGGCAGCGATGTCGTATTGCTTGGCTATAAAGTTGGCAATCGTGAGGCGCAAAACAGCGTTCTTGGCAGCAATGGTATCGGGTACTTCGTTATAGACAACTACATCGGTTGATGTGGGCGAGGACCGCTTCGCTACCGCTGCTCCAAGTATCTTCACGTTGTCTATCGTCTCCATTACGTCATAGTACTCCTTCGGCAATTCATATTCAGGCAGCACGTACTGAATCATCAGGTTCTCTTTCATGCCGAAAAGGATTGCCTTTTTGAGAGTGTCCAACGGAATGAGATTGCGCTCTTTGAGGGGATTATCGGCATGGCAATATGTCGCACTCGTATCATCCAATAAAATAACTAAATACTGTAGCATGGCATTAACATATTTCGGGTTTCACATCTTTTTTATTGGCTTCAAACTCTTCGCGCTTGCCTTCCAACTCTAATTTACGATATAGTTTATTCCAATAATAATTATTCGCACGCACCCGCGCTTTGTGCATCTTGCAGATGGCGGTAGAGCGTTCAAAGACGGTATGCGTCTTGGAGGCATCGAAGTTCTCTCCCTGGCACCATGCACAACCTTCTGCCACTTCGCAGTTGGCACATTCGGTCGTGGACTGCGTGCAGCGGTCAAGTGTCAAGAACGGGCGCAGTTTGTTTTTGTCTATTCCGTCATGAATGTTGCCGATTATCCACGCTTCTTTGTCACGCAAGGAGTATTGCGCGAAACGGGTGCAGGGATAGAAATTGCCAGCGGCATCTATTGCCAACATTTTACCGGCTCCACACCAGTTCTGGTTTTGCAGTGTACAGTCCAATGGCTTACCTATATTTTCAGAGAAGAACGAGCATTCATTGTCTTTGTAGAAATCGTTGTCAATGATAGCGTCCGCGAGTTGCATCAGTTGTTCCTCGAAACGCTTGTCATCACCTTCCTGCCAAACATCCTCAAACACGCAGTTAATATTCACAACATGAATTCCAATGTTATAAAGGTGTAATACCGATTCGCATATATACGGAATATCAGCCGATGATATGGTCACTTTGGTCCCATCACCAGGTAATTGTTGTCGCCATAAGGGTATGTTGCGCACCACATCGTCATACGAACCTTTTCCGGTGATTTTATACACACGGTTGAGGTCATGTTTGCGGCGTGTGCCGTCAATAGTGATACCTATTGACAAGTGCCCTTTGTTTTTGGCTATGAAACTCTGCACCTTGTCGCTGTCGTAGTTGATACCGTTGGTGGAGAACGAGAAACGGTAGGAGTTGAACCAGTGGTGGTTACGCTCGAAGAGTTGCATCTTGATGTAGTCGCATATCTTGTCGATAAGGTCTATCTCAAGAAATGGCTCACCACCGATAAAATTCCATATTATAGAATCGTATGCAAAATATGAGTCGTTTTCATGGTCAAGTACATAGTCTATTGCCGCCTTTGCCACTTCCCACGGCATACGCTCTTTCTCATTCTTACCCACAAGATAACAATACTTACAGGCTAATTGACAGTCCTTTGTGACAATAAAAGTGATTTCTTTTGCCAATCCCTCTTGCCAAGCATGGCCTTCTTGCTTTATTTCTGACATGTTTTCATAGATGTATGATTATCCATAATAGTTCCAGCCATAGCACGAAGTTGAACAACCACCGGAGCAACCACCAGTACAACGACCACTACAACCACCGGAGCAACCACCAGTACAACGACCTGTACAACTACTTGAGCAACCACCTGTACAACCACCTGTACAACTACTTGAGCATCCACCAGAACAACCACCAGAACAACCACCGGAGCAGCTTGAACCACATACCGTGCTACATCTTCCTGTACATCCTTTACATGATGTATTACAACCTCCACTGCACGATCCTGTACAACCGCTTTGACATGTACCAGAACATCCCCCTCTGCACCCACCATAGGTGGGACCGTTACGTGTACATCCCATTGCTTCTGTCTGTGCGACAGGCAGGCTTGATAATACTACCGCTCCGAGAACTGGCAGAGCAGCTTTGGCCGCTTTTTTGAAGAACTCGCGTCGCGACTGGAGTTCTTCGTTCTTTTTGTTATCCATAACTTTATAAAGTTTTGTGGGAAGCCGGTTCCAAACGACCCGTTAGTATAAAAAGTAAGCGTGGAACCTTATCTCAGCTTATTCTACTCTTATGAGGCTCTGGTAAACCTTTTTCCCAAGAATAAACAACAATGCCCACGCCCCGATATGCTTACCCCTGCCACCCAAAAGGGCGTGAGTGGATATAACATACCACGGGACATTTATTGCACTTTCTTGTTTCGGGGGAAGAAATTTACCAGATTTCCATAAGACCAAAACAAGCGTCAATAAACGCCTTATTATGTCCTTGCTATTTTACGTCGGCAAGCGACGGCACGCAGTTATTGCTGCCTTTGCGTGGCAAAGATACGGCGGTTTTTGAAATCAGCAAAATTTATTTTGCTTTTTTATCGCACAATAGGGAGCAACTAACAGAGTGACAGTCTGAACAGCAGCCTTCGTACAATGGTGGTTTCTTTGTGTGGATAGTGTCCGCACGCAAACCGAATGAAGGAAAGAAGCAAATCCTTATCATAAGGGCATTGCATCATCTTCTCATGATTTACTCAATGCAGTTAATCAGGCATTCAGGCATAGTGCCAAACGTTTTTTGTGACAAAAAGCGGCAATCCGCATAACAGATGACTGCTTTTATCTGCTATTGTGACAGCTGTGCAAGGATTGGGAAGAAAAGAACAAATGCTCAAGGGCAAGTCGCTTTCATGTCTGACAATTGCATTGTGTTATGCCCTTTACATCTTTTTCAGCAGTTGCGGGCGTGCATTTGTTCGTGCCAAATGGGGATTACAAAGGTAGCTGTTAATTTATGATTTCAAGTTTATGATTTCAAGTTATTTCGGTTTTAGTCACGGACAGGAACGGGAGCAAAAGGGTACGGTGCGGGTTCGGTGAGGGTACGGTAAGGGGACGGTGATGGGACGGGGGGACGGATGATTTTCTATTGAGTTTCAGTTGCGTTACCGTTGTATTACCGTTGCGTTATCGTTGTATTGTCTTTGAGTCGTTCCGTGAATCACCCGCTAATCACCCGCTAACCACCCGCTAATCACCCGCTAATCACCCGCTCTGGGTAGTTGATAGTTGATAATTGATAGTTGATAATTGAGAATTGACAATTGCGTGTTGGTTAGCTTCGCTGTTGGTTACTGCGTGTTGGTTACTGCGTGTTGATGACTACGTGTTGATGACTGTTTATGATTTATGATTTATGATTTATGATTTCAAATATCAAATTTATGGTTTAGACTGCGTGTTGGTGACTTCGTGTTGGAGAGACGAAGGGGTGAGAGTAGAGTAGGAAGGGGATGAGGGAAGAGCACGGAGGATGAACACGGAGGATGAACAGGAGAGAAAAGACACTTACCGACAAGAACCAAATAGTTGTCGGTAAGTGATTCCCTATGAGTATAGGATTATTCCCTATGAGTCAGAGTTGATGGGTTGCTTTTTTCCCGTCAAGGATGGAAAGACTTAGACGCCGTCAAAGTAGTCCGTCTCTGCCTCCATTTGGGCGTAATGCGCCTGTTTATCCTCCGTTGACATACCGGCTGTTTCGCCATGCATCTTTTTCAGCCTTTCCCAGTAACGCTCTCTGGCTAATTTCTCAGTGCTCCATGCGTGCGTCATACCCTTGCCGGTGTATTCAAACTCGCGGGCGTTCTTGATATGGAGCGACTTAGCCACCTCCATCACATCCTGGTTGGCACCCATAAACGCGAACGTCCAGCCTTTCTTCTGCAGCCGTTCCACAAGGTCGTAAACCATTTTGCCGCTGTATTCATGCGACGAGTTCTCATATCCGTCGGTGATAACGGTGACCAGTCCGACAGCATCCGCATACTTGTCCGTCTCTTTCTCAAGGCGCGTCAAGGCGTACCCCATCGCATCATAAAGGGCTGTCATGCCGCCCGGACGGTACTCGCCGGCGATGTCCTTGGTGTCGCCGATGGGGGTGTTCTCGTAGATGTACTTCATCTCACCCGTGCTGAACGGCAGAAGAGAGATGGTCTGGATGAGTTCGGGATGGTCTTCCTGCGCCTTGCGGATGCCGGAAAGCACTTCGTTGCAGCCGCTCCGCGCCTCGTTCTCTATAGTCGACATACTGCCGCTCTCGTCAAGAACGATAAGGTTGAAAACGTGGGTCTTGCCGTCGTTGATACGCTCGGCTTCGTTCGTCTGATGTTGTTTTTTGGAATTTTTGAATAACATAATGGTAAAGAATTAAAGGTTAATAAATGCGGTTGTCAGAATTCCTGGGCATTCGTGCCGTCCTCTTTCATCTTGCCGTAACCGAAGAGATTGAAAGAGAACAGTTTCCCTGGCCGGTGCCCCGTATAGACAGGCTTGGTCTGCTCCTCACGTACCACCCCTGAAGCAATCATTTTCTTGCGGAAGTTGCCGCGGTCGAACGTCACACCGAGAATACTCTCGTAGAGTCGTTGGAGTTGCGGCATCGTGAAGTGTTCGGCCAGCATTTTGAAGGCTATCGGCTGGTGGTGAATGTCCCGTTTGAGAGCCTGCTTGGCCTCCTGAAGGATATCGTTATGGTCGAAGGCCAGTGGAGGGAGGCTGTCAATGCTGAACCATCGGGCGTCAATAGCATCATCGCCGCCTTTGACCGCCTCTTTCCTGACGAGGGCATAGAAGGCAATGGTTATCACTCTGCCACGCGGGTCGCGGTCCACGGCGGAGAACACTCCGAACTGTTCCAACATCTCCGGTTCGATGGATGTCTCTTCCCGCAGTTCGCGGAAGGCGCACTCCTCCACCGACTCGTCCATTCGTAAGAAGCCTCCGGGCAACGCCCAATGACCCTTGTAAGGTTCAACGCCGCGCTCAATCAGCAGCACCTGCATTTGCGCGCCGTCGAAACCGAAAATGACACAGTCGGTCGTTACGGCGGCACGTGGATAGTCGTAAGCATAGCCTTCGGCTGTCTTGATGTAATCCTGTTTGTTCATAATTTATTTTGCTTAATTATAATGTGTTTATGTTGTTTTATCGCGTAATCTTGCTTGTACAAAGATAATCCTTCGTGCGTTATTTGTGTAAATTTTACGCAAAGGTACGGTGTTTTTTCATACCTCCAAAACTTTTTGCGTATTTTTTACTCTTTTTTGCATTTTTTATACTTTTTTCTCTGAAAACCGAGCGAATATGTTCCCTTTGGCAATGTTGCGGACACGAATATCAAAAGTAATGGAAGACCCAAAAATAACATGTCAAAGAGTTCCGTCTGCACACGGCAGACGGAATCAGACGATGAAGCTTGTTTATCGGGCTTTTAGCAAGCGGAGTGCCGACCGAGACACATTGGTAATTCACCAGATACTTTGTCGGGTTCAAGGGACAAGGGAACCGGTGTCTTGTTGGTCGTATGGGGCAGGTTTTATGTATTTCTCAACAACAGGGAGGAACTCTCTTGCTTCCCGGCGGATGGTTATTTTATCTGGGTAGCAATTATGCAAGACATCAAACAAGCAGGTGTCTGCCCAATAGAGGAGCAATTCTTTCTTTTTCTTCTGCGGTTCTATGTCTGCCTCTGAAAGCAGATGATGATATCTGCCAAGCATCGGTGCAAGTTGTTCGCGATACGGATCAGTCAGTTGCCGGTAGTAGTTGTCTTTCCAATAATCGCGTTCATCGGCAAGTTGTGCGATTTGCGATTGTTGCCATTCTGACAGCACTTTGTAGCGGATGTGTGACTCTTTGTGATCCAGCATTTCGACCACCTGCTCCAATGAATATGCCTCATACAGATGTTTGATTTCATTATAGCGGTTGTTTATTTCCGCAAAGCTGCGCCAGACCGTAGAAAACAGATCGACAGGTGTCGTTTTTGTTTTACCCGATTTGTCAACCGATGCACAGGCATTGCATCCTGACAGCGGGCTGCCCGAGATAAACCATACCAACCGTTCCTCTATCGTCTTGTGAAACACACCTTTTTCAGTCAATATATGTGACTGCTCGCATCGCTCCCACCACTCGAGATAGACGCCCAGTGTGGGATGACGGAACCCGTTTTCGCCGATGTAAGCGAGGCCGTTTCGCACGGGTACCGGAGCGAGAAACATGCGGCTATCGGAATAAATCAGGTCACGGCAATTCCAGAACAGAAAGGCGTTTTTGTAAAAGGTTTCGCCCGTTTCCTCTTTGGTTGGCTGCTCTGTCTTTTTCGGTTTGCGTTTCCCGATGATTAGGTATTCCCCCGTTGTGTCAAATTGCAGACTACCGTTAATCTTCTCTTTCGGTTCTTGGAGAGGATAGCCCTCAAGCCAGTTGCCGTTAAGAATTTGAAAACTTGTTCCATTTTGTTGGAACGCAGGCATGTCGATAATCGGCTTTGCCTTCTTTTGAGTTGCGACATCAATAATTTCCATTGTTGTTTGGAATTAAAGGTTGATACAAACTCGTCTCTTAAAACAAAAATCCTTATTGCGTAATGGCAATAAGGGATTGTTGCCATTAGTTCAATTCTTTAGAGTCGGGAACAAAGACGAAATCGACCGACTATGTGTTTGTCACTATTTACAGTCGCAAAAGTACGGCAACTATCCGGAATACGCAAATCATTTTGAAGTTTTTTTGCGGGCTTATTGGGGCTTATTTGCGTTGCGGCATTGTTTGCACATATATGCCGCGGATTAGAATCCGCAGGTGCCACAAGTGGTTATGTCCTTAACTCCGTTCAAAACGTATTGCCCGTTTATTCCACTTGTCTGCCGTGGGGGGTGTAGGTAATGCCGTTGTGGAGAATGTAGAGAATGCCGTTGGAGATGTACTTAACAGGGGGCTGCGGGGTATTATTATTCAAGAAGATGACTTCTGCTTCGGTAGGAACTACTTCGTCAAGGTCTTCATCATCTGGGTTGTTATTGTCAGGGATATCATTGTCAAGGTCGGCGGCAATAATATGGAACTCTGACCAGATGTTGGCATCCTGATACAGTTGGACCGATCTGGTCGGAACATACAAGTCAATCGCGCTTAATACGGGACAATTGGCAAAGACATTCCGAGCGATAACAGGAGGCTCTGTCGCCTTGCATTTAACTCTCTTAATATTCGGACATCCGGCAAATGCGTCGTTACCTATACCGTATCTCACATCTATTCCGCTGCCGATGGTGATATCTTCCAGCCCGCTGCAATTATTAAAAGCTCTTTTCCCGATGGTTGTTACGCCGTCAGGAATAACAATGGATGTCAGTCTGGCGCATGTGCGAAAAGCTTCGTTTCTGATTTCTGTCACGCTGACGGGAATCGTTATGGCGGTCAGTGTGCTGCATTTATTGAAAGCGTTCCTTCCTATGGCTGTCACGCTGTTGGGTATGATTGTGCCCGGGCAGCCGACAACGAGCGTGTTGGTAGCCGTCTCTATAACGGCATTGCAGTTGTCGCGGCTGTCATAGGTCGTGTTGCCACTTTCCACTATCAGGGATGTCAGGCTGCTGCAACCGGAAAAAGCACCGTATTCGATGTCGGTGACACCGTCAGGAATCACAATGGCGGTCAAATTGCTGCAACCGTAGAAAGCATATCTATCAATGGTTGTGACGCTATTGGGAATAACAGTCTTCCGACAGCCTGCAATCAACGTGTTGGTAGCCGTTTCAATAACGGCATTGCAGTTATCGCGGCTGTCAAATATAGTATTCCCGCTTTCCACTACGATGGAGGTAATGCTTCGGCAATTGTTGAATGCCCTGTCTCCTATGCTTGTGACGCTTTTGGGAATCGTTACAGAAGTCAAACCGGTGTGCCCAAGAAAAGCCCACTTGTCGATTGTTGTTACGTTGTCGGGAATCAGTGTGTTCTTACAGCCGGCAATCAGGGTGTTTGTCGCTGTTTCTATAATAGCGTTGCAGTTGTTGCGGCTGTCATAGGTTGTGTTGCCGCTTTCCACTATCATTGCGGTGAGATTGCGGCAATTGTTGAAAGCCCTGTCCCCAATGCTTGTGATGCTGCCGGGAATGGTTACGGAGGTCAAGCCGTAACATCCGAGGAAAGCCGAGCCTCCAATGCGTGTGACGCTTTTCGGCACGGCTATGGAGGTCAGAGTGGTGCAACAATAGAAAGCATAGTCCCCGACGGTCGTTACGCCATCTTCGATAATAACATCAAGGATAACAGTACGATAGGCATACCACGGTGCATTGGACGAATCGGTATAATCAGTCATCGCTCCCGTGCCGGAGACGGACAGGGTTTGACCATCGAATGTCCACGTCAGGTTGTTGCCACAGGCGCCGCTTTGGGCAGATGCGGAAAGACAAAAGAAGAGTGTCAGTAAGGCTGAAAAGAAGATACGTTTCATCAGATTCATGCAGTATGTATTTCTTCGCTATCCCTATAGTATCCCTATAGTATCCCTATAGTGATTCGTTACCGGATATTCGCTGTTTTGTGCATCTGGATAGAGAGCCTCCAGCGGGGATGCGTGAGGATGTAGGCGATAGTCTCCTGCAGGTTGTCTTTTTGCGGTGCGCCGGGCATCATTGACATGTCGCAGGGCTGCAGGAAATGATGCTGCGCCTCCACAACATCGTACAGCGGCTCGACGTCCTGCCCGCGATAGACCACCTTCAGTTCGTCGGCACGGGTCAGTACGACAGGCGCGTCCTTCGGCGAACAGGTTATCCAGTCGATGCCATCGGGTAGGGTATGCGTGCCGTTGGTCTCGATGGCGACATAGAAACCTTTCTCGTGAAGGGCGTCCACCAGTGCGTCATCCGCCTGCAGCGACGGCTCGCCGCCTGTCAGCACCAGCAGCATACGCTCAGCGGACACGTCTGACGGGAGAACAGCCAGCGCCTGACGGACAATAGCCTCCCGCGTCACCGTTTCGCCGCCGGTGAAGTCCGTGTCGCAGAACGGACAACGCAGGTTGCAGCCCGCAAAGCGCACAAAAACAGCGGTTTTCCCTGTGTGGAAACCCTCTCCCTGCAGGGAGAAGAAGACCTCCTTGACGCGATATGTGTCAGTCGCGCTCATAGACCGCCACATTGCCGGGGCTTTCCTGGACGCTCACCTTGTAGCAGTTCTCGACGCGGTCGCAGATCCACCGCGCCATGTTCTCCGCGCTGGGATTGACATCCATCACGTCGTTGATGTACTTGTGGTCGAACGCGTCCTTGACGATGTGCTTGATGAGGGTGAAATCGGTCACCATCCCGTCGCGGTTCAGCTCGGCGGCCCGGCAGAAGACCTTGATTTCCCAGTTGTGTCCGTGCAGCGCCTCGCACTTGCTCTCGTAACTGAGCATCAGGTTGTGCGCCGCCGAAATCTCGATTGTTTTTTCTACGTAGTACATGGTGGATGGGTTGATGGTTTTATGGTTTGGTTGTGTCAGAGTTGGTAGATTGTCTTGTCCTCGATACCTGCCTGTTGCAGCGCTTCAATGCGTTCCCTACATGTGCCGCATTTGCCGCAGTGGTGCTCTCCGCCACGGTAGCAACTCCACGTCTCGCTGTAGTCAATGCCCAGCAGTATGCCTTTGCGGGCTATGTCCGTCTTGGTCAGCATCGTGTATGGGGTCAGCAGCCTCACGCCGTTGTAGGTGCCCGCCTCTACCGCCCGGTCCATCGCCTCGACGAAAGCGGGACGGCAGTCGGGGTAGATGCTGTGGTCGCCCGCGTGGTTGGCGAGCATGATGTACTGCAGCCCCTCGTTCTCCGCCAGGCCCGCCGCTATGCTGAGCATGATGCCGTTGCGGAAGGGTACCACCGTTGAGCGCATGTTCTGCTCGTCGTAGTTGCCCTCGGGGACGGCGTCGTCACCCGCCAGCAGCGATGAGCGGAACAAGTCTTTGATGAAAGGCAGGCGGACAATCCGATGGGGGATGTGCAGCCGCTCGCAATGCAGCGCAGCAAAGTGCAGTTCGCGGTCGTTGTGGTTGCTGCCGTAGTGGAACGACACGCATAGGGCAATACGCTCCTTGTATTCATAGAGCATCGTGGTCGAGTCCAAGCCGCCGGAAAGAACTAAGAGACAGTCCCGCATGGTAGTTGATAGTTGAGAGTTGAGAGTTGAAAGAAGTTGTTTAGTTGAGAGTTGATAGTTTATGAGGGCGTATGGGACAGTTGGGCGAGGAGACGCTGGTGACGGAGAGACTGGTGCTCGTCGTCGGCATAGGAGGCGAAAGGCAGGATGCGGATGCCGCCGCGTGGATTGAAGATGCCCGTCACCTCGATGTAGCGGGGATCCATCAGTTTGACCAGGTCCTTCATAATGATGTTCACGCAGTCCTCATGGAAATCGCCGTGGTTGCGGAACGAGAACAGGTACAGCTTGAGCGACTTGGACTCCACCATCCTTTCGCGCGGGATGTAGGTAATCACAATCCGTCCGAAATCCGGCTGCCCCGTCTTAGGGCACAGGGAGGTGAACTCGGGACAGTCCAGAGTGACAACATATTCGTTGTCAGGATGCTTGTTGATGAACGTTTCCAAGAGCGACGGGTCATAACCGCTGCCGTAAACCGTTTTCTGATTGCCCAGAAGGGTGATGCCTTCCAGTTCGTTTTCGCTGCGCATAATGTGTGTGTCAGATAAGAGTTTTGCGCCGCAAAAGTACAATAAAAAACACAAAATGCAAAATAAGTGCTTTTTCTTGCGGCAATACGGAGAAAAGTGTGTATCTTTGCGGGCTTGATGTTTATGTGCTTATGCGAACCTCTTTTTTAGTTGTTTTTGCCCTGGTGGCTGCGGCGGTGGTTCTGCTGTGTGCCCGTGTGATATTGAAGAAGAACGGACGGTTCTCGTCGCAGCACCTGTCGCAAAGCCCTGCGATGCGCGAACGAGGCATAGGCTGCATACAGGCAGAAGACCTGAAGGAAAGGCAGAAAGCAAAGAAGAAACTGAATGTCAATGAACTGTGAAAATCCAAATTAAAATACAACTATGAATAAGACCCAAACCATTCTCAATGCGGTGTTTGCCATCGCCATCGTGGTGTTGTGCATCTTGGTGTTCGCCTTCCGTGCGAACCGTCCCGCAGCCGGCGAAACAGCCGTCATCCCCGTCAGCGACGAGAACCGTATGCCCGTCGCATACCTTAATGTGGACAGTTTCCTGACTCATTACACTTTCGCGCAGGAGGCGCAAGAGAAACTGATGAGCAAGCAGGAGGATGCTCGCCTCAAACTCAACCAGAACCTGCGTACCCTGCAGAACGAGATGGCGGACTTCCAGAAGAAGTACGAGAACAACGCGTTCCTGAGCGCAGAGCGTGCGCAGAGCGAGTACCAACGGCTGCAGAAAAAACAGCAGGACCTCGAGGACCTCGAGAACAAACTGGCACAGGACATTATGATGGAGAACCAGAAACTGAATATCCAGTTAGCTGATTCGCTGCAGGCTTTCCTCAAGGACTTCAACGCCGACGGACGCTACCAGATCATCCTGAGCAACAACGCCAAGGACAATATCCTGATGGCGGCTGATATCTACGACATCACCGATGAGATTGTGGACGGTATGAACGCCCGCCGCAAATAAAACCGCTTTCCTATGAATAAGTTCAGGTTTCTCCCCTTGCTTTTGCTCCTGTGCCTGTCAGCGGGTCTGTCGGCGCAGGCTATTCCTGTTCCTCTGACCGACATCCGTCTCTACGACTTCCTTGACGAGCTCGCCACGGACGGCATCATCGAACTGAACGAGGCAACGCGCCCCTACACCCGCCGTCAGGTGTCAGAGATGCTGGTGGCGGCGCAGGACCGTGACCAGTTCCTTAACAACCGTCAGAAAGCGGACCTTGACTTCTACCTCAACAAGTTCGCCCTCGAACGTGACACGATGCCCGACAATTTCGTCCAGTGGACCGACCATAACACGTTCAACCTCTCGCTTGCCGACCCGCAGTTCTCCTATATGACGCGCAACAAGGTGTTCAAGATGCAACTGCGTCCCATCCTCGGCATGGATATTTACGCCTCCAAGAAAGGCGCGATCATCAAGCGATGGTGGGGTGCGGAACTGAATATGGACATCGCGCATCACGTCAGTATTTGGGGGTCGCTCCGCGACGTGTCCTACAATGGCAGCATCGGCTTGAGCGACAAGTACTTCCCCACGGCTGCTGACAAGCGTAACGGCGCGCAGATCACCCGTCCGGGTTTCCTCAACAACCTCAGCGGGGTGGAGTACAAGGAGGCGAACTACGGAGGCGACTTCTCCGACTCCAAGGGCGGTCTGAGCCTCTACGCGTGGTGGGGCAGCATCAGCCTGAGCCGCGAGAACGTGCGCTGGGGTGACGCCTGGCACGCATCTAACATACTGAGCGGACGCAATCCCGCTGTGCCGCAGCTCAGCTTGCAACTGACCCCCGTGTGGTGGTTCCAGTTCGACTACTTCCATTCGTGGCTCGTGTCGAACGTCCTCAACCCCAACGACTATTACGTGGAGAACGTCCTTGACAAGAACGGCACGATGGTGACGGACACCGCTTACCGTCCGCAGGGTAAGTATATGGCTGCGAATATGTTCACCTTCATGCCCTGCAAGTGGGTGCATTTCTCCTTCGGTAACTCGATTGTCTATGCCGAGAACAACCCGCAGGCGGCCTA
Organism: Paludibacteraceae bacterium; assembly: GCA_905234835.1. Classification (GTDB taxonomy): domain Bacteria; phylum Bacteroidota; class Bacteroidia; order Bacteroidales; family Paludibacteraceae; genus Colicola. The sequence goes on along the minus strand of CAJOIZ010000001.1, from coordinate 13,714 downwards.
TTTCATCCCCATCGCCTTCTTCAAGTCGCTCGACCACCTGATGACCAAGGGAACGGGTACTCAAAACCAGAACTCGCAGGTTTTCGGCACCATCACCGTGCGGCCAGTGGACCACCTCAAACTCTACACCTCGCTCTATGCCGACGAGGTCAAGTGGGAGCGTTTCAAAGCCTCCAATCCCGTCAACAACCCCATATCCTACCTTGTAGGCTTCGACTGGAGCGGATGGCCGTTGAAAGGCCTGTCGCTCAAAGGCGAGTTCATGCGCTCGTACATAGCCTGCTACACCAACTCCATTGACGCCCTTGAGTACACCTCCAATTCCTACTTGATGGGACACTATATGGGTGACAACGCGCAGAGTACGAGCATCGAGCTGTCTTACCGCCCCATACGCGGGATGTGGATTGCCCTCTCTTTCACTGACGACATCCGCTTTAACCAGTACCGCTACCTGCGTAAGGGCATTGGTACGGCTCTCGAGCAGAAACCTTTTGACAAGAAGATCTTCCGCAACACGGAGTTCGCCGCCAGACTGGCATACGAGGTTCATCCCAATATGTACCTGCGTGCCGAGCTGACCTACAACAACGCCAAAGGGTATGACAATACCGACGAATATACCATTCCCGGCAAGACGGTGAACAACAAACCCGTAACCAACAAGGAGATAGGCGAGGTACTGCGTACAGCGCAGGGCAACCTTAATGCTTTCGCGCCCGTTTACCTGCAAGGAAAGAACCTGACCGCCATGGTCGGCTTCTCCTTCGGATTCTAAACATAAACTCTTAACTTTCAACTCAAAACTTTATACTGAAAATGTCTCTCCAAGAACGTATAGAAGAACTCCAGACCCGTGTACAGCAGATGCAGGCTTCCTCCGCCGAGGAAGTGGAGGCACTGCGTATCAAGTACCTGTCGAAGAAAGGCGAGGTGAGCGGACTCTTTGATGAGTTCCGCGCACTGAGCAAGGAACAGAAGGCGCAGTTTGGCCAGGCGATGAACCGTCTTCGCCAGACCGCCGAAGAGCGTATGGCGCAATTGCGTCAGACCGTTGAGCAGACTGTGGCGAAAGCCGAGGTGCGCGAAGACCTGACGCGCACTCCCGACCCCATCGCCCTCGGCACGCGCCATCCCCTCTCGCTTGTGCGCGAACAGATTATTGATATTTTCTCCCGTATCGGTTTCACCGTGGCGGACGGGCCGGAGATCGAGGACGACCGCCACGTGTTTGGACTGCTCAATTTCGCGCCTGAACACCCCGCACGCGACATGCAGGACACCTTCTTCGTCGAGAAGGAGGAAGGCGAACAGCGTCCGACGGATGTGCTACTCCGCACGCACACCAGCAGTGTGCAGACACGTGTCATGCTTGAGGCGGCGGAGTGGCTGCGCAACGGACAGCAGGACAGCATCCGCGTGCTCTGTCCGGGACGTGTCTATCGCAACGAGGCCATCTCCGCGCGCGCACACTGCTTCTTCCACCAGGTGGAGGGACTCTACATAGCCCGCAAAGTCAGTTACGCTGACCTGAGGCAGACACTCCTCTACTTCGCCAAAGAGATGTTCGGTGACAAGACGCAGATACGCCTTCGCCCTTCGTATTTCCCCTTTACTGAGCCGAGTGCTGAGATGGACATCTCGTGCCACATCTGTGGCGGCAAGGGCTGCGGCTTCTGCAAACAGACCGGCTGGGTCGAGATTCTCGGCTGCGGTATGGTGGATCCCAACGTGCTTGAGGCCTGTGGCATTGACAGCAAGGAGTTCAGCGGTTACGCCTTCGGTCTCGGCATCGAGCGCATCACCAATCTCAAGTACCGTGTCAAAGACCTCCGTCTCTTCTCCGAAAACGACATCCGATTCCTCAACCAGTTTGTCAGCTGCTGATGAAAACGCCGAAGCATACAACCGTCCTCTTTCTGCTGCTCCTGCTGTTCCTGCCCGCCCGGGCGCAAAACAGACAGGCGCGGGACGAACGCCCTTTCCGCGCCGTGTGGATCTCCACGGTCGCCAATATCGACTGGCCTACGGGCGAGGCGATAGGCAACACTCTGTTGCAGCAGCGGCAGATGCGCGAGTTGCTCGACAAGATAGCCGCGCTGCACTTCAACACCATCATCTTCCAGGTGCGTCCCACCGCCGACGCGCTCTATCCCTCGTCCTACGAGCCGTGGAGCCACTGGCTCACAGGCAAGCAGGGACAGAACAACGACATCCCCTACGACCCGCTGCAATTCGTTATTGACGAGGCGCACAAGCGCAACCTTGACGTACACGTGTGGATCAACCCATACCGCGTCAATCTGGCACGCACACCCATCAGCGAACTGGATCCTAACCATATATTCTACCGGCACAGGGAGATGTTCTGGAAATACAACGGTCAGTGGTACTTCGAACCGGGATTAGACGAGACACGCGAGTGGCTGAAGAACATCGTCAAGGAGCTGATTACAGCCTATGACATTCAGGGCGTGCACATGGACGACTATTTCTACCCCTATCCCGACCACAAGACCGCTCTGCCCGATGCCAAGTGCTTTCGTGCCAACCCACGTGGTTTTGATAACATAGAGGACTGGCGGCGCAACAACACCAACCTCATCATCTGCGAGTTGCACGATCTTATCAAGAGCATCAAGCCCGATGTGCAGTTCGGTATCTCGCCTTTTGGCATCTGGCGCAACCTCTCGTCTGACCCCCGTGGCAGCGACACACGGGGTCTGCAGAACTACGACGAGCTCTATGCAGATGTCCGCCTGTGGATGGAGGAAGGGTGGATTGACTATGTGGTTCCCCAGCTTTATTGGGCTATCGGAAGTAGCGCTGCTGACCACAAGAAACTGGCTTACTGGTGGGCGGAGAACTGTTTTAATACGAAACTATATATAGGTATGGCTCCCTACCAGTTAGTGGACCGCAGACAGGTCTCCGCCGACGAGTGGAAGAAGAAATGCAAGACGACGTGGGCAAAACCTAACGAGATATGCCGCCAGTTACGCCTCCACGAACAGATACCGCAGATACGGGGACAGGTTTTCTTCTCTGCCTCCCATTTACTCAAAAACCCGTTGGGTGTCTGCGACAGCCTCAAGACATACTATAACGACCAACCATAGAAACCCGTAAAAAAGCTATGAGCCGTGTCGCCCTTTTTCTGACCTTTTTTGTTCTCTCTGTCCTGTCCGTTTGCGCTACCCCGCGTGCGATGGTGATAGGCATAGGCGACTATCCAGCTTCGGGCGGATGGCACAAGATCAACGGCGACAAGGATGTGCCGCTCGTCACCGATATGCTCCTGCGCAACGGATTTGATCGAAAGAACATCTTGACACTCGTCAATGAGCAGGCGACCAAGACCAATATCTTGCGTACGTTCCATCTTCTGACCCGCGATGCTGCGAAGGGCGATGTCATCTATATCCATTTCTCCGGTCACGGGCAGCGCATCACTGACCTCAACGGCGACGAGAAAGGTCCGGACCAAGGCTGGGATGAGGCGTGGATTCCCTACGATGCCGCCAAGATATATGAGGAGAATGTCTATTGGGGGCAGAACCATCTCATAGACGACGAACTCAACACCTACCTGACCCGTTTGCGCCGCAAGGTGGGCAAAGAGGGTGTGATTGTGGTGGTGGCGGACGCGTGCCATAGCAGCGGCGGGACGCGGGCGCATGGCGATACCATATCCGAAGATATGTGGATCGAACGCGGTTCGTCCGACTATTTCATCGTGCCGCCTTCCGTCGAAGTGGCAGTTGATTGCGCCAATACGGAGGACTGGATCTTCTTCAGCGCGTGCCTCTCCACACAGACCAACTACGAGTATCGCGGCAACGGATCGCTGACCTGGTCGCTGTGCCATCTGCCAGAGCCTTTGTCCGCCTATACTGCTGTCGGACTGCTGGAACAGGTACGTGCAACGGTCAAGAAACTTATACCTTTCCTCCAAGTGCCGCAACTGGACGGCCCCGAAAACCTGCTGACAGGCAAAGTCCTTCCATGATGACTGACAGAGAGTACATAGAAGCCCTTGCTGATGGCGGCAATGCCGCTATCCGTTCGCTCTACAGCGAACTGCGCGAGCCATTCTTTCGGTACTTTGAGAACCACTACCGGCTTGATCGCGACACGACGGCGGACCTGTTGCAGGAAGCCGTTATCGGGACGTGGAAAAACGTGCAGCGCGGTGCGCTCACCCCTGACAGCCTTACCTGCCGCCTCTCCACTTACGTCATCTCCATCGGCATCTACCGCCATCTGGCGCTCAGTCGTCAGAACGACCGCAATGTCCCCATTGACAGCGTGCAGTATGCCGGTCTGCAGGATATGCCTGACGAGGATATCTATGATACGGAAAGAGAGGACCGTATCGCTCGCGCCTTGCAGCGGATGACCGAACCCTGCAACTCGATGCTGCGACTTTTCTACTACGAGGACAAGGGTATGGAAACCATTGCGAAAACGATGGACTTCCCTTCGGTAGATGCCGCCAAAATGCAGAAACACAGATGTATGCAGAAACTGAGAGCCGTCTTTGAGAAGATATCGGAATAAAAAATCACTTTTTTTGAAAAAAATCCGTTACCTTTCCTTTGTTCGAGATATAAAGAGGTGAAATGACTGGAAAATGAAAACCGAAAATGAAATACGATTAGCCGTTGGTGCCAAGTTCATCAAGCAGGATCTGCAGGCATTGGAAACCTCCCTGCGCGAAGAGGAACAGACCGTTCAAGAGGGCAAAAGACCCTTATGGTGGAACACGGCGGACAGATCTAACCATCAAATCAACTCTAAAACTATAACAACTATGAAAAAGAAAACCATTGCTTTCATTTCCGTTGCGGCAGCCGCATGCTGCGCACTGGTAATCGGTCTCCACATCAACCGAACCAACTGGGCCGAGACCGCATTCCGCCAGGGAATCGACGGTACACAGATTTTTGTCTCACGTGGAGACAACAAGGTGGACAGCGAACTGCAGAACGCCTACCAACTGATGTTCGCCGGTCAGTTCCGTGAATCCGACCGCGTCCTCAAAGACCTCACCCAAACTATTAATAGTACAAAACCTGCCACTGAAGAGGAGGAGCAGATTCTGAAAGTACAGCGTGACGAGCAGCAGTGGCTGCACGCACTCAGCCTTCTCGGACAGGGCAAGTACCGCAAGGCAAAAAAGATGCTCAAGCAAATTGCCCGTGAAAATGGCACGTTCGCCCAGCAGGCGGAACAACTGTTAGAGCAGAAATAATCCTAAATGTCTAAACACCTAAATACATTACAACTATGAAAAAACTTGTTTTAATCAGCCTCAGTCTTCTTATGATAGCAGGAGCAGGCTATGCCCAGAACACGAAGGAACAGCGCAAGGAGCGCGCAGCCATCACGAAAATGTCGGACAAGGAACTGAAAGCCAAAGTGAGCCGCGATGTCAAGAAGCAGGCCAAGGAGTTCAAGAAACAGGGCTGGCAGGTGAACGTGGGCGCACTCTCGCTTGAAAAGCAGATCGAGAAGTCCCAGCGGATGCAGTACGAGTACAACGATGACAATACGCCCAAGTACTTTATGGGTGAGATGACCGCAAAGGCAGAGTCATATGCAGCCGCCAAGGCACAGGCTCTCGCTTTCGCCAAGGAGGACCTCGCGGGAATGATTGCTACCGAAGTTACCGCCCTCGTGGAGAACACACGTGCCAACGAGCAGATCTCTGCTACTGATGCAGCTTCCATTGCCAAGACCGTGCAGTCAGGCAAGCAACTGATTGCGCAACGCCTGACCAACATCATCCCCGTAGTGGAGGTTTATCGCATGGACGGCAAACTCTATGAAGTGCAGACCCGCATCTTTTACGACCGCAACATCGCTCTTCAGGCCGCCAAGCAGGTTGTCAAACAGGAACTGGAAAAGAACGGTCAGAGATTGCATGAGGAACTTGACCGAATCTGGGGTAACCAATAATCTATTCTGACTGTTCACAGCGATGAAGAAGTACATTCTCATACTGCTTCTCACCAGCGCAGGCATCCTTCAGGCACAGACGGTGAAAACCGTCCGTGCCGAATTTACTTATTACATTCCCGAAACAGAGTCAAGGAAAGAGGCTTTGGACAAGGCGGTTGAAGGAGCCCGGGCGGAGGCGATAAGGAAGGCCTTTGGCGAATCGGTGACGCAGACCAGCGGTCATGTCAATGACAAAATGACCATCTATGGCGGAACCGAACTCAACGGCACATGGCTCAAGGACACGAAGGAACCCCGCATACGCTACCGTATAGACTCCATCACCGGCGAAACAGCCATCTTTGTGCAGGTATGGGGAAAAGCGCAGGAAATCAAACGGCAGGAAGTGAACTTGAAAATCACCACTAAACGCTGCACCGAAAAAGGAGAGTGTATTGCAACTACCTCTTTCGACAATGGGGATATACTCAATATCGACTTTCTTTCGCCCAAGGCGGGCTTCCTTGCCCTCTATCTGCAGGATGAGGATAACAATATGTTCCGTCTGTTGCCATCGGTTATCAATCCGAAAGGCATACAGGAAATACGCGCCAACAGGCTGTATGAGAACATGTTCGACCAAATCAGAAACAACTTTATCGAACTGATTGCCTTACGATCCGTTGAGTTCAACCGGCTCCATTTTATCTTCTCGCCCAATCCCTTCACTATACCTCTTGATGAGGATGTGGACGGTCTGCGCCTATTGGACTATGGGGTCTATCAGGAATGGCTCGCCAAAAACCGGACACGTGACGGCGAAATGCAAGTTACATCCGTCCTTCTTGAAATACGAAAATAAATCATTTGCTTTTCAACCCCGATACCTATGAAACGTTTTGTTCTTCTATCTTTTCTTCTGCTCGCCGGTATGTCTGTTTGGTCGCAGACCGTATCAAATGTGGTGCTGGTGCAGGAGGGGACGCGGTTCCGCATTGAGTACGATCTGAGTGAGCAGATAGAAACCTCCGTATCCGTTTCAACCGACAGTACTTTCACATTCCGTCCGCTTTACCAACTGAGTGGCAATGTCGGAGCGGATGCCGTGCAAGGACATAACGTCGCTTATTGGGATGCTTTGGCAGAGTGGGGTGAGTTCACACATGATGTGATGGTAAAGGTGAGTCTGATACCCCTGTCAAAGGTGATTCAAGCCAATGGTGTAAACTTTACGATGGTCTATGTGCAGGGCGGTTCTTTCGTAATGGGTGACACGCTTCCACAAGGTACAAATGCCGATCCAAAAACGAAGCAATACCATGTAAAGCTCTCTTCCTATTACATCTCGCAGACCGAAGTGACACAGGAGTTGTGGAATGCTGTGATGGGCGAGAACCGTTCGTTCTTTGTCGGTGTCAACCAGCCTGTCAACCTTGTTTCTTATCAGGACATAGTATCCTTCATCAGTCGTCTGAACTTGATTACAGGATTGAGTTTCAACCTTCCTACTGAAGCCGAATGGGAGTATGCCGCTCGTGGAGGGAAGAAAAGCAAGGGATATAAGTATTCCGGCAGCGACAACATCCGTGCTGTTGCCTGGTTCGGGCAGAAAGAAAACGAAACCTACGACAATGGCAACAGCGGAGCGCGGTCGCACATGGTTGCCACCAAACAGCCCAACGAACTCGGACTGTACGACATGTCCGGCAATCTGTGGGAATGGTGCCGCGATTTTTACGGCGATTATCCCACAGGTCAGCAGACCAACCCCACCGGACCGAAAGAGGGAACGCACCGCGTGGTGAGAGGCGGAAGTTACTACAGCCGAGCCGTCTATTGTCGTGTTACCACACGCTCCGCTAATACGCCCGAATGTCGACTGACACACACCGGATTCCGCCTTACATTACCTGTTTCAAGTACCAGATTATAAAAATAGTAGCGATATGAAGAAAACGATTCTTTTTGTTTTTGCTTTTGCCGTTTCGTTGGCATTGAATGCACAGACCGAAGCTGTATCGAATACAGTCAGAGCCACTGTGCGCAAACCTGTTGCCGTGACGGTAGAGACTGTGCAGGAAAAAGAGGTGCAGAAAGAAGAAGTCCGAAAAGAGGAAATCCGGAAGGAAGTCCCCGAAAAAGAGAAAATTCATCCTGTCATTATCTCCCACGTTGATCAGAACATCCCTCAAACAGATATGATTAACGACAGCACGTTCGCCTTTATCATCTGTAATGAGAATTATGAGAGCCTTGCTTCGGTACCCTACGCCATACACGATGGCGAGATATTTGCCAAGTACTGCGAAAAGACGCTCGGGCTGCCCGCCAACCATATTAACGTGTGGAAAAACGCATCATACGGCAATATGAAAAAGGCAATCAGGCGGATACAGAGCCTTGCCTCCGCTTTCAACGGCGATATCAATGTCATCTTCTACTATGCCGGTCACGGTGCGCCTGATGATGCCACCAAGCAGGCGTATCTGTTGCCTGTGGATGTCTATAACGTCGATCCGGAAATATGCATATCGCTTTCCGACCTCTATCAAAGTCTGGGGGGAATGAACATTCGCAAGACCACCGTCTTTCTTGATGCCTGTTTCAGCGGTGCCGCACGCTCCGATGACGGCCGTATGTTAGCCTCCGCACGTGGGGTGGCACTCCGCCCGAAAAAGGAGGCCCCGCAGGGACAGATGGTCGTCTTCTCCGCTGCCACCGACGAACAGACCGCACTCCCCTACGACAAGGAAGGGCACGGACTATTCACCTTCTATCTGCTTGACAAACTGCAGTCCACCGCAGGGGACGTGACGCTTGAAGAACTGGGCGACTATGTAACGAGCAAAGTGCTGCAGCAGTCCATCATTGACAAAGACAAACCCCAGCGTCCCACTGTCAGCGCGTCCGACGATGCCATTGACTGGCAGAACTGGATGCTCAAATAATAAAAAACTCCGCAAACTATGAAACGACTGATTCTATTATTCCTTTTTGCCGCTGCGGGCTGTGCCACCATTCAAGCGCAGACGTACCGCGAGCAGTTTGAAGAGTTCGATCGGAACGCGAGGCAGACTTACATCGACTTCACCGTCCGCGTCCTGCTCAACTACGCCGAGTTTGTCAAACAGGCTTGGGAGACTTTTGAAGCCAGTAGCCCTGTGCCGATGCCACAGGACGACCCGCTACCGCCCGTGCCTTATGAAGAGGAGGTTGTAGAGCTGGAACAAAAGTCCGAACATAGGCAGATATATCAAAACGAAGACAGCCAGTTACCACGAAAGGAAGAAAATCAACAGGAACAAGAGCAGAAAGAATTAAATCAGGAGGAACAACAGCAAGAAGAACTGCAACAGAACGAAGATCAACAGGAACCAGACCATAAAGAATTAAATCAGGAGGAACAACAGCAAGAAGAGCTGCAGCAGAAAGAAAATCAACAGGAACAAGAGCAGAAAGAATTAAATCAGGAGGAGCAACAGCAAGAAGAATTGCAGCAGAAAGAAGATCAACAGGAGCAGGAGGAAAAACAGGATGACCAACAAGAGCAGCAACAGGAAAAGCAACTGCAACAGGAAGAAAATCAAAAGGAACAAGAGCAGAAAGAAATAAAGCAGGAAGAGCACCAGCAAGATGAACTGCAACAGAAAGAAGATCAACAGCAAGAAGAGCAACAACAAGAACAACAGGAACAGCAGCAGGAAGAGAAGCGGACACTTCCTGTCAAGCAGCAGGAGGATCGCCCCGTTATCATCGAGGAGGTGATAGTGATTCCCGAACCGCAGCCTGCACCCAAACCTGCCCCGCAGCCCCAGCCCGAAGTCGTACCCAAGAACATCGTCCGTTTCCAAATATTCGGCACGCAGATGGAAGTGCGCATCCCCGATGAGAAACTTCATCTTGGCAGTACTGACCGCACAACCATCTCGCAAGCCGTCGAAAACCTCGCCCAAGGACATTATACCGCCTTTGTGGAGGATTGTCAGGACTTGAGCCGCAAACATCAGTTGACCGACTATTTCTTTCTCCGTCTGGTGGATGCCGCTGTCAAGGCACATTTGGAGGACTCTCCTGATGAAGCGGAACTGCTCAAGGCCTTCGTTCTGTCCCAGTCGGGCTACAAGACACGACTCGCCCTCGATGCGAACAAGCACTTGGTGATGCTCTTCGGTTCGGGCAATATCCTATATGGCAAACCCTACTGGACCATTGATGGCACCTATTACTATGCGGACGGCGAAACCAAAGGAGGTCTGCAGATATGCAATTTCGCTTTCCCGGAAGAGCAGTCCTTCACAATGACCATCTTTGGCGAACCGCAGCTTGAACAGTCTCCGACCTCTGCCCGTACCCTGTCCGTGGCGGAGGACAAAGGCCTGACCGTCACTGTATCGGAGGATATGAACCTCCTCCGTATGTTAGAAACCTATCCGTCCTCGCAGATCGGTTCCAATCCTGTCACACGGTGGGCGTTATACGCCAATATGCCGCTCAGCGCGCAGGTGCGGGAAACGCTCTACCCACAGTTGGAAGGGCAGATGGACGGACTGCCCGTACTCGCGAAACTCAACCTCCTTCTCCGCTGGGTGCAGAAATCGCTGGTTTATGAGTACGATGACAAGGTTTGGGGACATGACCGCGCTTTCTTTGCCGATGAGACCCTCTATTACCCCTACGCTGACTGTGAGGACCGTAGCATACTCTTTTCTCGCCTTGTACGTGACCTTATCGGTTTGCGGGTGGCGCTGGTCTATTACCCCGGACATCTCGCTACTGCTGTAGAAGCCCCCGCTTCCATCAAAGGTGACCACCTGACTATCGACGGCTCGCGCTTCATCGTCTGCGACCCCACCTACATAGGTGCACCCGTAGGGCGCACGATGAGAGGGATGGACAACAAATCCGCACAAGTTCTCGTACTGGAATAAACCTGCTTGACTGAATGTATTGCGACGCCTTCGCCGCGAATAACAGACATACAAAGAACATACATATCACACTCGGTTTAGCAGTACGCTAAGTTCGGGTTGTTGAGGATTGACGCAAAGTAACACCCATATTCGGTCTAATGACTGATTGGGTTTAATGTAAGAATATCGCTTTTACTGCTCGGATACTTCTGAAAAAAAAGCACTCGCGTAACCGATGTATAAAGGGCTGAAGGCACTTTTTGAACAGGCAATGAACGACGAATGAACGACGAATGAACGACGAATGAACAACGAATGAACAGGATCGCCGCTAATTTTGAAAAAAAACTTGTAAAAAACTGCCCTTTGCTGCCCAAATCGGTCATTAGACATCAAGAAATCTTTAGTAGTCTTTGTAATATGCTATAATTCAGTTTTATACAAACACGTTTCTCTAATGACGGTCATTAGAAAATGCCATACACAATCATTTGCTTATCAATTATAGATAGCAATGATAATGTACGAGTATTTCTAATGGACGAATTGGTCTCTTGGTTACAAGAGAGTTACGGATGTCAGAGCCTGCGGACGGTGAGCAGACCGCTTTTGGCACCTGCCACGTAAGCGGTGGGAGGCTCATCGCCGCGTATGAGCCGGTCGATGTACATCGGTTTACCGAGGATGAAACATGCTGTCTCAAAGCGGTCGTTGACATGCAGTTTGGCGTTTTCCGCTTCCGTGACGAGAAAACGTGCGTTTCCTTCGTAGCGGAACACACAGCGGCGATTAGGCAGCCATGTTACTTCCACATAGTCCCCTGCCTGCAGGTCATCGATACTCAGTCCTTCTCCGGCAAACATGTCACTCTCCACGTCTGTCCGCTTGGCGAGGTTCGCCATATAGGCTTCCCAATCGGTATAACCGAGAAAACGGGAGAGCATGCATAGGGTGGAGCGGCGCGTGGTGTCAGCACCGTCAATGTAACCCCACATGCGCTTGAGCGTGGTGGGCGAGATGTTCTCATGCAGACGCTCCCAGATAACGCCAACGAGGAATTCAAAATCATAGGGTGTCCGGATGCGGCGCTTCACTTCGCGCTCAATATCCATCCGGAGAGACAATATTTCAGGTGCGTTCTTGTTCATATTCAACAAAACAGGTTACAAAATTACTGCAACAAATCCGTATGCGCAAGATTGGGACGGGAAAAGTTTATGCTTCTTGCATAATCAGGCAATCTGTGAAACCAAAAATATCAGGCAGGCAGGGCAAACTGCCTGCCTGATTCCAATTATTCGAAAATGTCTCCTAATGCATTAAGAGCATCACCGGCTTTTTCGACCGTTTTCTCAGAAAGAACTTCTGTTGCATTCAATATGCGTTCTTGTTGTTCTTCGGTCCAATCCGCATCATTGGGATACTTCTTCTCCATCTGTTCCAGCACTTTGGCAGCTTTCAGAGAGTTCCCTTTTTGGCAGGCTTTCTCATAATCCTTGAGCAGAGATTCCTGATTGGTGCAAGCGGCAAGCAATGCCACTAACGCTACAATAACAATGTGTTTCAGTTTCATAATAGTACAATTTTTAACCGAGTTGGAAGATTACATATATCGCATAAACGAATACCGCCAGTTTGAGGAGTGTGTCCGATAAATACGCGCAAGTAGCCGAAGTAGCGCATTTGAGTGCCATCGGTGCTCCTTGTTTGTTGGTCAACTCCAGCAAGAATGCAAAAACAAACGGCAAAACGATGAGGCCTACGATAAGCATGATTATGAGTAATGCTGCGGAATCAGAACCAGTAATACCCAATAACAGCAATAGACCGATAATAGAGCCGATAGTTGTTCCCCACGTAGCACGTTTGCTGTACTCCTGCAATTTCTTTGCCAGTTTGACGAGTAACTTGGATGCAATCATACTGATAATAGCCAATGCCGTGATGATTGCAAAGGTACCCCATCCAATGGGAATATCCAAGCACAAGATAGCAAGCAATGTCGCAATTACTACTGCAATCGGTCCGGGAACTTTGTTGATAAAGCACCCCAGAAAACCCAAACATAACAACAGTGCTACAAAGCACCACCATAAAATTTGTAACATAATTTTAAGAATTTTTTAATTAAACAAAAAGGTTATTTACAGTCCACATTATTTATGGGCATTTAGAACAAAGCATCAAGCAGATCTTTCTCAAGTTCAATCAAGTCTTTCACATCATCCATTGCATCTTGCGTTTCTTTATCAATCAGTTTTGACGATGTGGCATTTTTTGCCGGCTCCAACTCAAGACCGGATATCTGTACGGCAACCGTTTTGTCGAAGATGTCTTTGGCTGTAGCATAATCCATACTCTTGTAAGACCATGTCTTACCGCTCAAGGTAACCTCGGAGTCTTCCTCGTCGTCTTGCAACAGATTTTCCAAATCGTTTCCGCTCATATCCAGAGATTCCAACTCCACATCGTTGCTATTGAGCAGTTCGCCGTACGGGCCTTTTATCTCCCGCTCATAGTTCTTGTTGTCTTTGATTTGGTTAAACGGTGTCTGGAGAGCCATTTTCAGTTTGACACGCACTTGCCAATCTTCACCGTTTTGAACCAACTTGACGGTGTAGGTGTCTTGTGCCAATTTGAATAGCTTGGCATGTTTCCCTTTGAGCACAAGGCTGGATGCCAGCAGTGTTTTGGACTCCTCTGTCGGTTGAGGTTTTGATTCTCCGCACGCGCACAATAGTGTCGTGCACAGAATCATAAATAATTATTACTGTCCGATAAAACTTTTTAAGATGTAAAAAATGGGGCTGATTCCTTTTTGGAGTCAGCCCTTTAGATTTACTTTGTCGTCGCCAAACAAA